>JAFWYA010000003.1 GCA_017517815.1 Clostridia bacterium
GCGGCGGCACCTTCGACGTTTCCATCCTCGAGATCGGCGACGGCGTGTTCGAAGTGCTGGCCACCAACGGCGACACCCGTCTGGGCGGCGACGACTTCGACGAGCGCATCATCAACTATGTGGCTGACCAGTTCAAGCGCGAGAACGGCATCGACCTGCGTCAGGACAAGATGGCCTATCAGCGCCTGAAGGAAGCTTCCGAAAAGGCCAAGATTGACCTGTCTGGCGTGATGAGCACTAACATCAACCTGCCCTTCATCACCTCTGACGCCACCGGCCCCAAGCACCTCGACATGACCCTGACCCGCGCCAAGTTCGACGAACTGACTGCTGATCTGGTTGAGCGCACCATCGATCCTGTCAACAAGGCTCTCAAGGACGCCGGCCTGACCGCCAGCCAGATCGACCGTGTGATCCTCGTGGGCGGCTCCACCCGCATCCCCGCTGTGCAGGCTGCGGTTAAGAAGATCACCAACAAGGACCCCTTCAAGGGCATCAACCCCGACGAGTGCGTGGCTGTGGGCGCTGCCATCCAGGGCGGCGTGCTGGGCGGCGAAGTCAAGGACGTTCTGCTCCTCGACGTGACCCCCCTGTCTCTGGGCCTGGAGACCGAAGGCCATATCTTCACCAAGCTCATTGAGCGCAACACCACCATCCCCACCAGCAAGTCTCAGGTGTTCTCCACTGCTGCCGACGGCCAGACTGCTGTTGAAATTCACGTGCTGCAGGGCGAGCGTCCCATGGCTTACGACAACAAGACCCTCGGCCGCTTCCAGCTCACCGGCATCCCCGCTGCTCCCCGTGGCGTGCCCCAGATCGAGGTTACCTTCAACATCGACCGCAACGGCATCGTGAACGTTTCCGCCAAGGACAAGGGCACCGGCAATGAGCAGAAGATCACCATCACCGCCTCCACCAACATGACTGAGGAAGAGATCAACCAGCGCGTGAAGGAAGCCGAGCAGTTTGCTGAGGCTGACAAGAAGCGCAAGGAAGAGGTTGAAATCCAGAATCGCGCTGATACCCTCATCTACGAGATGGAGAAGCAGCTGCGTGAAAACGGCGACAAGCTCGACGCCGCTGACAAGGAGACCGTGCAGACCGAGATCGACAACCTCAAGAAGGTTCGCGAGACCGCTGATGCCGAGGCCCTCAAGACCGCCATGGAAGAGATGACTCAGAAGGTGTACGCCATCTTTGGCAAGCTCTACCAGCAGGAGCAGGCTCAGGGCGAAGGTCCCCAGGTCAACGACGACGGCACCATCGACGCCGACGCCGACGTACAGTAACCAAGGGCGCTGCCCTTGGATCCCGCCTAAGGGCTGAAAGCCCTTAGGAATCCCGGGGCTTGTCAGCGCAAGCGCTGACAAAGGATATAAATGTTGCTTGAACCCCTTCCCGACAAATATGGAAAGGGGCTCAAGTTCTGTTAAGCAGTTCCCTTCTGACCGCGTAAAACGCGGTCAGCTGTGGGATTCTTAAGGGCGAAGCCCTTAAGCGGGTGCAGGGCAGAGCCCTGCAAACCCTTACGTAAAGAGGTGTAAGCTTTTGGCAAAGCGCGATTATTACGAGGTGCTGGGCGTAAGCAAGGAAGCCACCGACGCCGAGATCAAGAGCGCATACCGCAGAAAGGCCAAGGAGTGCCACCCTGATCTGCATCCGGACGACAAGCAGGCTGAGGAGCGTTTCAAGGAGCTTAACGAGGCTAATGAGGTATTAAGCGACCCTCAGAAGCGCCAGCAGTATGATCAGTTTGGTTTTGACGGTCCCAATATGGGCGGCGCAGGCGGCTTTGATTTCAATGGCTTTGGCGGCATGGGCGGCTTTGAGGATATTTTCTCCAGCTTCTTTGGCGGCGGTATGGGCGGCTCGCGGCGCAACGGCCCTGTTCAGGGCAACGACGTGCAGCATCGCATTACCATTACCTTTGAAGAGGCGGCTTTCGGCTGCGAGAAGAGCATCGACTTCTTCCGCTACGAAAACTGCGATACCTGTTCCGGTTCCGGAGCAAAGCCTGGCACGCAGCCTCAGACCTGTCCCACCTGTAAGGGCAGCGGTCAGGTGCGCACGGGCGGCGGCTTCATGGTCACAGTCCGCACCTGTCCCACCTGCGGCGGCGAGGGCAAGATCATCAAAGAAAAGTGCACCAGCTGCAACGGCACGGGGCGCATCCGCCGCAAGCGCAATCTGAAGCTGCGCATTCCTGCCGGTATTCAGGACGGCGTCAGCCTTGTCAAGCGCGGCGAGGGCGAGCCGGGCATGCGCGGCGGCCCTGCAGGCGATTTGTATATCACCGTCAGCGTAAAGCCTCACAAGGTATTCAAGCGCGACGGCAACAACATCCTGCTGGAGATGCCCATCACTTTCACGCAGGCAGCTCTGGGTGCCGAGATCGACATTCCCACGCTGGAAAAGCCGGTCAGGCAGCGCATTCCCGAAGGCACGCAGACCGGCACGGAATTCCGCATCAAGGGCCAGGGTTTCCCGTCGCTGAAAAACGGCGTCAAGGGCGACCTGATCGTGACGGTCAACGTGGAAGTGCCGCGCAAGCTGAACGAAAAGCAGAAGGATCTGCTGCGCCAGCTGGACGAGAGTATGGGCGGCAAGGAATACGAGGGACGCAAGTCCTTCATGGACAAGATCAAGGATTTCTTCGATTGATTTTCGAAGCCGAAGCGTACTTTTCACAGTACGCTTTTCGGCGTTCTGTACACAAGGAGGTTTTCCAACATGCAATGGTGCGAAGCGGTGGTTCATACCACTACCATCGGCAGCGATATCATCAGCGAGGAACTGATGATGCTGGGTGCTGCCGGCACTGAGATCATCGACCGTGCAGACGTGCCCGATCCCCGCAACCCGGGCGTGCACTGGGAGCTGTATGACCCCAAAATGCTGGATGAAATGCCCGAGGACGTGCTGGTCAAGGGCTGGTTTGAACTCAACGAGCACACCATGGACGTGCTCAATAATGTGCGTCAGCGTTTGGGCGAGCTGAAAAACGATGCCTTCATTGATATGGGCACGCTCGAACTGGAAATGCAGAATGTGGCCGACGAAGACTGGGCCGAAAACTGGAAAAAGTATTACAAGCCCTTCCGCATCGGCAGCCATCTGGTGGTTAAGCCCACCTGGGAGCCCTATGAGGCGCAGGCGGATGACCTGATCATTGAGCTGGATCCCGGTATGGCTTTCGGTACCGGCACGCACGAGACCACCAACATGTGCATGCAGTTGCTGGAGAAACATCTGCAGGATGGCATGCGCGTGATGGATGTTGGCACCGGCAGCGGCATCCTGGCCATTGCGGCGGCCCGTCTGGGCGCGAAGAACATCCTCGCCATTGACATTGACCCCGATGCGGTGAAGGTTGCTATTGAGAATGTGGAACTCAACGGCGTGCAGGATCATGTGCGCGTGGTTGTGGGCGACCTGTGCAAGAGCGAAGCCATGCCCTGCGATCTGGCGGTAGCCAATATTGTGGCCGACGCTATCTGCATGCTGGCTGGGCCTTTGACCCGCCATCTGGAAAAGGACAGGCTGCTCATCTGCTCCGGCATCATCCGCGAGCGCGAGCAGGATGTGATGAACGCTGCCACCGAAGCTGGCTATACCCTGTTTGACCGCATCGAAAAGGGCGAATGGGTCGCTCTGGC
This sequence comes from Clostridia bacterium, assembly GCA_017517815.1. The sequence continues at coordinate 3,657 of JAFWYA010000003.1, forward strand.
GCTGAAGAACGAGGGCAAGTAAATGCATCGCTTCTATATTGATACGCCAATTGCGGAAACTGGCGTGCAGGTTGTGCTGTCAGCGGAAGAAAGCGCCCATGCCGCGCGCGTGCTGCGTCTGCGCCCTGGCGAGGAAGTGCGGCTGCTTGATGGCGTGAATCTGTGGGCTGCAACGCTGGATAATGTCGATCCGAAGGAAACATCGGTCGTTGTAATGGAAAAGTGTGCGTCCCCGGAAGCACCTGCGCAGGCGGTACTGATTCAGGGACTGCCCAAGGCAGACAAGCTGGAGCTCATTGCACAGAAGGGCACAGAGCTTGGTATGTGGGAACTGTGGCCGGTGGAGATGGAACGCAGTGTTGCCAGGGCTGACAAAGCCGACAAGGGCGAAAAAAAACGCGAGCGTCTCGGCCGTATCGCTATGGAAGCGGCCAAGCAGAGTGGGCGTGCGCATGTGCCGGAGGTGGCTTCGACCATTTCCTTTGCCAAAGTGCTTGAAAAGCTGGATGACATCGATCTGGTGCTGGTTGCCTGGGAAGAAGAACACGCTCTGCCTATGTCTCAGGCTGTGAAGTCTTATGTTGACAAGCATGGCTTTCCTGACCGCGTGGCGATCGTGATCGGCCCGGAAGGCGGCATCTCGCAGGCGGAATGGCAGAAGCTGCACGACGCAGGCGCGGTGAGCGTAACGCTCGGCCCGCGCATCTTACGCACTGAGACGGCAGGCCTTTGCGCACTGAGCGTGCTGTGGACCGCACTTGGTGAAATGTGAGGAGAAATCAGAATGCAAAAGACCGTTTGCTTCACCACACTGGGATGCAAGGTCAACCAATATGATACGCAGGCGATGCTTGAACAGTTTGAAAAGCATGGCTACAAGGCTTCTGAGCCCGGTGTTGCCGCTGACGTGTATGTGGTCAATACCTGCACGGTAACGGGCACGGGCGACAAAAAGAGCATGCAGATCATCCGCCGCTGCCGCAGGCGCAATCCCGGCGCTGAACTGGTGGTCACTGGCTGCCTGGCACAGCGTATGGGTGAAAAGCTGCGTGAAACTGGCGCAAGACTGGTGCTGGGCACACAGTATCGTGCGCAAATTGTGGAACTGCTTGAAAAAGCCATTGCTGAAAACACGCAGATCGTGGCGGTAGACGGCGTAGAAGGCGTGCCTTACGAGCCGCTTATCATCCACAACCATGAGGGTCACACCCGTGCTGTGATGAAAATTCAGGAAGGCTGCGACAATCGCTGCACCTACTGCATCATTCCGTCAGTGCGCGGAACAATTCGTTCTCGCCCGATTGAGGCGATTCGTGAAGAGGCCGAAGCGCTTGCAAAAGCCGGTTTTCAGGAACTGGTGCTTACGGGCATTCATCTCACCAGCTATGGCCGCGACCTTGAAGGACGTCCTTCGCTGGCAGAGGCTGTGAAGGCAGCCTGTGTGGAGGGCGTGACCCGCGTGCGTCTGGGTTCGCTGGAACCGCGTGTAGCTACTGAAGCGTTTGTGGAGGAAATTGCAAAACTTCCGCAGATCTGTCCGCAGTTTCATCTGGCGCTGCAGTCGGGCAGTGATTCGGTACTCAGGCGCATGAAGCGAGGATATAATACCACACAGTTTTTTGCAGCGGCTGAACGCATTCGTAAAGCGTGGCCCAACGCGGCATTTACCACCGACGTGATCGTCGGTTTCCCTGGCGAAACGGAAGAGGAGTTTGCCCAAACGCTGCAATTCAGTGAGAAGATCGGCTTTGCCCGCATGCATGTGTTCCCCTTCAGCCCGCGCGAGACCACACCTGCAGCCGAAATGCCCGACCAGATTTCTGAACATGTAAAGGCGGAACGCGTAAAGCGGCTGATTGCCCTGGGTGATGACCTGGCATGCAGGTATCATGAGCAGCAGCTTGGCAAAACTGTGCCTGTCTTATTGGAAGAAAGCCTTGAGGATGGCAGTATGGTGGGTTATACGCCGGAGTATATCCATGTGCGCGTTCCTGGGGGCGAAAGCGGAAGTGTTGTAAACGTACGCCTTACAGCTGTCGATGGCGACGGTATGCTGGGCGAGTACGCAGAGTGATCATTATTTCAGAAAGCGAGGATTCATTTATGCAGGATTGTCTGTTCTGTAAGATCATGGCTGGTGAAATTCCTTCCAAAAAGGTTTATGAGGACGAATTCACCTATGCATTTCACGATATCGCGCCTCAGGCGCCGGTGCATGTGCTGGTGATCAGCAAAAAGCATACTCCTGACGTGGCGCACAATGCCGACCTGAGTGATCAGGAACTGGCTGCATGCCTGCGCACCTGCGCCAAGGTGGCTGAGCTGACCGGTATTGCCCAAAGCGGTTATCGTGTGGTCAACAACTGCGGTGAAAATGCATGCCAGACGGTGAAACATATGCATTATCATGTGATTGGCGGCGAAAAACTGTCCGAAAAGATGGCTTGACAGGAAAATTACATCGAAAACAAATTTTCTTGTTGACTCTACGGCAGATAAGCGCTATAATATATACATGTTCGCCATACGAACCCCTACAAGGGTCAGGCGAGATGAGCGAGGGGAGGGATAACAGTGTCCGAGGTACGCATCCGCGAAAACGAATCCCTGGAAAGCGCTCTGAAGCGGTTCAAACGTCAATGTGCTCGCACAGGTGTTTTGGCAGAGGCTCGCAAGCGTGAGCATTATGAGAAGCCCAGCGTAAA
>JAFWYA010000004.1 GCA_017517815.1 Clostridia bacterium
CAGGAAGCCAGCGTCACGGTTAACGATGACGGCAGCTACGATCCGAACCCCGTTGTGTTTACGCTGCGCAAGCAGGTGAGCAACGCATGGGTGACCGTGCAGTATCAGACCGAAGAAGGCGAATACATCAACGGCGAAAGCGTTGAATACGCACCCGGCAATCAGACTGTGTACCCGAACTGGGACCTGATTCCCGAGGGTTATGAACTGCTGAATCAGGAAGCCAGCGTCACGGTTAACGATGATGGCAGCTACGATCCGAACCCTGTTGTGTTTACGCTGAAGGCCATCCAGACCGAAGAACCTGATCAGCCCGAAGAGCCCGACATTCCCGACGTGCCTGATGAGCCGGTCGAAGTGACCGTAACGGTGTATTATGTAGGCGCAGACGGGTATCCGGTGCTGGAGGAAAGCTTTACCTATGGTGAGGGCAGCCATACCGTCGCTGCACGCCAGATTGACGGCTACACCCTCAACGAGGGTCAGCAGCTGGAACACACAGTCGTGATCGACGCTGCCGGCAACGCCAGCACCACCACGATCATGTTCTATGTGACGAAGAGCGAGGAGCAGCCCGACCAGCCTACGCCTCCCGCCGAAGCCACCGTCTATGTGGATTACGTGGACGCCAGCGGCTCCGCAGTGCTGGAAGAGAACTTCACCTATACCGAGGGCACCCATACCGTTTCGGCTCATGCAATTGAGGGCTACACCCTCAACAGCGATCAGCAGCTGGAGCAGACTGTCACTGTTTATTCCGACGGCACCATCAGCCCTGAAACGATCACCTTCTTTGTAACGAAGATCGAAGAAGAGCAGCCTGATGTGCCTCAGCCGCCCACTGAGCCGGAGCAGCCCGAAACGCCTGACCAGCCTGCGCTGCCGGGTCTGCCTGCAGATGCGCAGATTGTGGAAACGTTCAACTGTCAGGGCAAGACCACAGGCCAGGGCCTCAACTTCCGCAAGGGTCCGGATCGCAGCTATGGCACCTATGGCAAGATCTCTGTCACCGGTACGGTGGTGGATGTGCACGCACTGGTGCGCAATGCCAGCGGTGCGGACTGGTACTGCATCACCTATGGCAGCGATACCGGCTATGTCTCCGCTGAGTTCCTGGAGCTGATCTCCAGCGAACCCGTTACGGCGGATGTCACTTTCCGCTATGTCGATACCGATGGTGCGCAGCTGCTTTCGGACAACACTGTTACACTGAGTGAGGGCGTGCATAACACGGCAGATTATGTTGCTGCTGTGGACGGCCATACCTATGTCAGCGCCAGCGCAGAAACGGTGAATATCACCGCTTCCGGCGCGGACGTGACCGAGGTTGTCTTTACCTATCAGCGCAATACCGTTACGGCAGACATTACGTTCCGCTATGTCGATACCGATGGTGCGCAGCTGCTTTCGGACAATACCGTTACGCTGAGCGAAGGCGTGCATAACACTGCCGACTATATTGTCACCGTGGACGGCTACACCTATGTCAGCGCCAGCGCAGAAACGGTGAACATCACCGCTTCCGGCGCAGATGTGACCGAGATTGTGCTTACCTACAGCCGCAACCCGGTAACTGCGAAGGTCAACCTGTACTTTGTGGATGAAAACGGCAGCCATATCAGCGAGGGCGAGGTCATTACGCTGAGTGAAGGCAGCCACGGCATGGTGGAACGTCAGCGCAGCATCGCCGGCTACACCTTCCAGTATGTCACCCCCGAAACCGTGAATGTCAGCGCTTCCGGCGCGGACGTGACGGATGTGACCTTCAATTACAAGCGCGATCCTGTTACGGCGGATGTTACCTTCCGCTATGTGGATGAAAACGGCGCAGAGATCGCCGCTTCTGCCGTCACCCCCATCGGCGAGGGCAGCCACAACATGGCCGACTATCAGCAGAGCATCGACGGTTATGTGTTTGCATCCGTTGCCCCTGCCACGCTCAACGTGGGCGCTTCCGGCGCTGACAGCAGCGAGGTTGTGTTCTCCTACACCAAGAAGATCATCAGCGCGCAGGTCACCTTCCTGTATGCCGATGATCAGGGCAATGCCATTCCCGGTATGGACGCCCGCGTGGAAACGCTGGGCGAAGGCTCCCATGACACTGCCGCCTACGCCCATACCGCGCCGCAGGGCTACCTGTACAGCGGCGTGAGCGCACCGCAGATCATTGTGGATGAAACCGGCGCCACGCCCTCCGAAGTGCTGTTCACTTACACCCGCCTGCCGGAAAACGTGACGGTGCCTGTGTACTATCTGGACGCTGACCGCAATCCGGTTATGGAAGGCACCAGCATTCAGTTCACCGCTGCCGATTTCGGCAAGGTGTTCCAGACGGCTGACTATGTGCAGCCCGCGCCCAGCGGTTACGAATATGCCGGAGTCAGCAGCGACACCATCACTGTGGACGAGCGCGGCGGCGTGACTCCGCAGGCCATTGAATTTACCTACACCCTCAAGCCCGCCGCCAAGGCGACGGTGACCTTTGAGTACCTGTCCACTGACGGCCGCAAGGTGGCCGACCCCGTGACGGTCGAGCTGCCTGAAGGCGTGCACGACGTGATGGAGTATGCCGCTGCGCCTGAGAAGTATACCTTCCAGTCCGTCAGCAGCCCGAATGTGACCATCACTGCCGAAGGCAAGGCCGATCCGGCGCTGGTTACGTTCACCTACGCGCCTGTTAAGGATAAGGCTGTGCTTAAGGTACACTACCGCAACGCCATCGGCGAGTCCTTCGCCAACTCTCCCGAGATTCGCGAACTGCCTGTGGGCGAGCATATCATCACCCCCAATGTCGGTTATGCGCCCGGTAACAACTACGCCCTGAGCGCCACCACCCAGAGCTACACCGTGAAGGTCGGCAGCGATCTGGTGGCTGAGCCCAACAGCGTGTACTTCACCTACTATGATGCAAGCGTCACCGCCGACGTGACGGTGAGGTATCTGGACAGCCTGACGGGTGAAACCATTCTGGAGGAAGTGCGCAAGCTCACCCCCGGCACCCACGAGCTGGCGCCTAATGAGGAACTGCTCAAAACCAAGGGCAATTATCAGCGCAGCGCCTACAACTCCAACAGCCGCATTATCGTAAGCGAAACCGGCAAGGCTGATTATCAGACTGTTATCTTCTACTACGAACCCGCCGACAATCAGGAGCACTACCTTGGTTACCTGCTGGTCACCCGCCAGACGGCGCTGCGTCAGCAGGCCAATGCAGGCAGCCCCAGCCAGATGGTACTGCCTGTGGAAACGGTGCTGTTGACCAACGGCCAGCAGATGAGCGGTGCCACCGAATGGTACAGCGTAGTGGTGCAAAACGGCAGCGGCCGCGGCAAGCTGGGCTGGGTCAGCGGCAGCGATGTGCGCCGCATCTCCAGCGAAGAGGCCGGAGCAAGGCTGGAGGAATCCTCCGAGCCCGAACAGAACCCGGGTCTGTACATCACCATCATGGACGGCGTGCCGCTGCGCCGCTACAAGACCACCGCTTCTGAGGCCAAGTACCTCAAGATCAATGTGGTCGTCACCGTGTCCGGTCAGGAATACGATGATGCGGGCTATCTGTGGCATCGCACCAGCTATGACGGCGTGGACGGTTACGTGCGCGACGGTCAGCTGCGCAAGCTGACCACCGAAGAGGTGGACGACTATATCGCCAGCGGCGGCAACACCTCCAGCGGCAACCCCGACAAGTACGACCCCAACGGTGCGTCCAGCTACGGCTATGTCAGCACTGACGGCGTCAACTTCCGCTCCACTCCCGGCGGCAACCGCCTCAAGATGCTCAATAAGTACGCCATGGCGCTGATCATCGGCACCAAGGAAGTCAACGGCGTAACCTGGTACAACGTCAACTATTCCGGTCAGATCGGCTGGATTCACGGCGACTACTTCCACCAGATGAGCCTGACCGAGTTCAGCTCCTTCATGGGCAGCAACGAGTACTATCAGGGCATCGCCAACAACACGACCCCCTCTGCGCCCAGCGTAACCGCAAAGCCCTCCGGCTCCACCGGCTCGGCCACGCAGGGCAATGTGTCCTCCGTGGAGGACTGGAACGTAGGCGCTTGGCAGAACACCGGCGTGACCACCCAGAGCACCTATCAGCCTTTCAACCCCTATGCAACGCCTGCCGCCACAGCAGTGCCCAACGGTACCTACACCACCCAGAGCCAGACCAAGCTGTACCAGTCGGCGAATACGAATTCCGGCAGTGTCACGCTGCCTGCGAATACCGAAATCAAAATCACCGGTACGGTCACCCTGAGCAGCACCAGGTGGTATGCGGTCAGCTACGACGGCAAGACAGGCTACATCAAGGCCGACGAACTGGGCGAAGTTTCCGCAACGCCCACGCCCGCGCCGACCAGCACGTTTGTGATCGGCACCATGATCCCCATCAACTATGAGGACGAGAGCAAGGAAACGCAGACCAGCAATGTGCCGTGGGGCCTGCTTGGCGGCGCGGTGGTGCTGGTGGGCGGCGCAGGCGGTGTGTACGCCTATGCTCTCAACCAGAACAAGCGCCGCAAGGCCGCAGCTGCCCGTGCAGCCGCCGCAAGGCGTGCGCAGGCCGCACAGGCCAATGGCGGCAATGCCAGCCCCTATGCGCGCCGCGCAGTGGCCGCTGCTCCTGCCGCAGCCCAGCAGCGTCCGCAGACGCAGCCGGTACAGCAGCGCACCGCCGCACCCATGAGCGCGCCGCAGAACACGCGTAACCCCTACAGCAGCGGCAGCATTACCGGCAGCCAGCAGGCCAATCCCTACAGCAGGCCCGGCAGCTACGGCGCAGCAGGTGCGGCAGGCGCAGCCATGGCCAGTCAGCAGAATGGCAATCCCTACGCAGCACCCAGGCCCTCCGCCTCTACGCAGGAAAATGCCAATCCCTATGCTGCGCCGGTGCAGGATGCGCCGCAGATCGTGAACCCCTACGCATCCAGGGCGGATGCGCCTGTATCCAACAATCCCTACGCGAGACCCATCGGAACGGTGAGCGCTTCTCAGCCGATGACGGCTCCCAAGCCGCTTGGCGCTGAACAGTCAGCCTCTGATGCGCCCGCCTCACCCCGCCGCCGCGCAACGCGCATGGAGCGCTATCACGCCGCGGAAAACGGTGAAAACGGCGACAACGCGTAAAACACAAAAAACCGGCCGTCACCCATAATGAGTGACGGCCGGTTTTTTGTTCATGCCTATGTTGTTTGAGCTGAAATGCGAAAAAAATGCCGTCGCTCTCGACAAATCAGGATTTGCTAGTATAATTGAAATGGATACATATTGTCGAAAGGGTGATCCCATGTCTGTGGTGCGCACGGCGCTGAAATGGCTGACCACGCCGCTGGATCGTAAAAAGCTGCTGCGTTTCTGTCTGCTGTTTGGCATGGCGCTGGGGCTGTTGGCTCATGCGTTTATGTTTACCAATAAGCTGCCCAACCATGACGATCTGGAATTTTATATGGATCTTTCCTACGCGGGGCTTGGCGCAGGAAGGTACTTTCTGCATTTCTTCTGGAAGTGCTTTTCCGACCTGAGCACGCCGTGGCTCAATGGCGTGATGGGTGTGTTTTTCATGAGCTTCGGCACGTTTTTCCTGTGCGATGCGTTTGACTGGCGGCAAAACTGGCAGACGGTTGCTGCGGCTGTAATCATGCAGCTGTTCCCTGCCAATATCGATATTTACTGCTACATGTACGAAGCCCATGTGCTGATGCTGGGCATCGCCTGCGCGTGCTTTGCACCGTGGCTGGTGCGGCATGGGGGAAAGCTGCGCTGGCTGTGGACGGCGCTGGCTGTGTGGGTGGCGACCGGTATTTACCAGATCAACGTGATGCTTGCTATCGGCCTGTTAATTCTGTATGTGGTTTATGTGACCGTGGAGGGCATGAAGGAAGGCCGCGGCGCCGCCAAAGCATGGGGCTTTGCTGTTTGCTGCGCCGCCGCAGCAGTTGCGGGCCTTGCACTGTATCTTGTGGGGCTGAAGCTGATCGGTTCTTTTGTTACGCTCAATGAGTACCAGGGTGTCAACCAGACCGGCAGCCTGACCCTGTCGCTGATTCCCGGAAAGATTGTGGAAGCCTACCGCACGGTATGGAATGAGTATGTGGCCGATGTGCCCGATTATGTCAACAGCCGCATGATGCTGTTCCGCCTGCCGATGTTCCTGCTGGGTGTGGCAGGGCTTGGCTGGGGTGCGGTGAAGTGCTTTGCGAAAAAAGCGCCGCTTCAGGGCCTGCTGATCGTTGTGTGCATGGCGCTGCTGCCGCTTGCATGCTGTGGTATCTACTTTATGGGCGATGATATCACCAAGATCCATATCATCACGCTGTATCCGCTCATCCTGATGCTGCTGGCGCCTTTGACGGTGGTGCGGCCTGCCGTACCTGAGGATACAGTGATCCGCCGTGGCCTTGCGCTGGCAACGGCAGTGCTGTATCTGGGCTACGGCGTCAACGGCGTGGTGCTGGCCAATCAGGTGTATCTGCGCCATCACCAGTCCTTTACGCGTGCCGAGCACTTCGCCAACCGGCTGGCAGCGCGTATTGAAGAGGTGGAGGGCTATCACCCCGGCGTGCCGCTTGCGACATGGGGTTATATGAACCATGAAGATTCACTTTTGTACTTTGAGTATGACGTTGCATCGCGCTATCTGCCGTTTGGCGGCATTCGCATGGAGATGGACTACATGTGGCCCTATTGTGCGGCCAATATGCTCAATGTGGTTGTGGGTCTGCCTGTGTCGGACGGACAGGGATGGGCCCCTGAAACGCCTGAAGAACAGGCACAGCTGGACGCTATGCCGTACTATCCTGCCGAGGGCAGCGTGGCTATGATCGGTGATACCTGCGTGGTCAAATTTTCGTGGTAAACGAGGAGACGAAAGATGAACAATACGCTCTACATCGTTGTTCCCTGCTATAACGAGGAAGAATGCATCAATGTCTGCTCGGCACAGTTGATTAAAAAGCTGGAGCAGCTGCAGGCAAAGGGCCTGTGCTCAGAAGACAGCCGTGTGCTGTTTGTCAACGACGGCTCGGCCGACCGTACGCGCGACATGCTTATGCAGCTGCATGAACAGGATGAACGCGTAGCTTTTCTGTCGCTGTCCACCAACTGTGGGCATCAGAATGCACTGCTGGCGGGCATGCTGTATGCCAAGGACTACGCCGACTGCGTGATTACCATCGACGCTGATCTGCAGCAGGACGTCAACGCTATGGATATCTTTCTGGAAAAATACGCCGAAGGCATCGACATTGTCTACGGCGTGCGCAGTTCGCGTGATACCGATGGCTTTATGAAAAAGCTGACCGCTGGCGCTTTTTACAGCCTGATGCAGTTCTTCGGTGCCGATATCATCCGCAACCACGCCGATTACCGGCTGCTGTCCAAACGCGTACTGATGGCGCTGGACCAGTATACCGAGGTCAACCTCTTCCTGCGCGGACTGATCCGCACCTGCGGCTTTCGCTCCTGCACGGTGGAGTTTGAAGTGAGCGAACGCTTTGCGGGTGAATCAAAGTATTCGCCTGCCAAAATGCTCAAGCTGGCAGTGGACGGCATTACGTCGTTTTCGGTGCGCCCGCTGCGCATTATCATGATGCTTGGCTTCTGCTGCGTGCTGTTCTGCATTGCATGGGCTGTTTACGACCTGGTAGTGTTCCTGCAGGGCAAAACCATTCCCGGATGGACGTCCATCATGCTCAGCCTCTGGCTCATCGCAGGCATGATCCTGATTTCGCTGGGCTGTGTGGGCGAATATGTGGGTCGTATTTATATGGAGACCAAGCGCCGGCCCCGCTATTTTGTGGCGGAAAGCCAGCACAAACCCGCTGAAAAGAAATAACAAAACCGGGACGCGATGTCCCGGTTTTTCTATAGCCTTTTTTGCACAAGGATGGCTTCCTCATTCTGACTGACAAGAACAAAACCATTTTTCAAAAACAGATGAACCGCAGGGTTATCCGCAGCAATGGAATCATACAGCACGGTCAGCCCACGTTCTTTTGCAGCCTGACACAGCAGCTGAAGTGCGTCTGTGCCAAAGCCGCGCCCTCTGTATCTGGCTGATATGATGATGCTGACCATGGGGCGGCCATCCTCCGGACGATAGGCGGCTTCACCCACAAATTCACTGGTTTCAGCATGCAGAAGATACCGGTAAAAGCGTTCGCTTTCATCAGCGTGCATCCACTGGTCGTACCATATGTGCCATCTGTCGTGCGGAAATGGAATGGTCCCGCCCCAGGCATGGTTGTAGGCCATGGTGTCAGGATCGGCGAGCAGTTGTTCCCGGAACCAAAGTTCATCCAGACAGGGCTTGTACAGCTGCAGCATATGTATCGCTCCCGGATTGATTTGTTGTTGAACGCATCATATCACAAAGCTCCGACGGTCACAACCATGAACACAGCCAACATACGAAAAAAAGACCGGATTTGAAAAAAATATCGACAAACGGCCCAACAAAGGCTATAATATTATTTTGGGTATATCTATACCCATTCATCGCATTTTTAAGGAGGCGCCCCATGACCGTTCGCACCCGATTTGCCCCGAGTCCCACGGGCTATCTGCATCTGGGCGGATTGCGCACCGCTCTGTATACTTATCTTTACGCCAGAAAGAATGGCGGCAAGTTCATCCTGCGCATTGAGGATACCGATCAGGAACGCGAGGTTCCGGGCGCGGTGGAAAAGATCTACAACAGCATGCGTCTGGCCGGCCTTGAGTATGATGAAGGCCCCGACGTAGGCGGCGATTACGGCCCCTATATCCAGAGCCAGCGCAAGGACACCTATCTGCCCTTTGCCATGCAGCTGGTGGAGAGCGGCGCTGCTTATCCCTGCTTCTGTTCCAAGGAGGAGCTGGATGAGCGCCGCGCTGCCGCCACTGCCGACGGCGGCCAGTGGAAGTATGACAAGCACTGCCTGTCCATTCCCAAGGAAGAGGCTTTGCGCCGCATGCAAAGCGGCGAGCCCTTCGTCATCCGTCAGAACATCCCCACCACCGGCACTGCCAGCTTTGAGGATGCCCTCTACGGCCACGTCGAAGCGCCCTGCGACACGCTGGATGATAATGTGCTCATCAAGCAGGACGGCCTGCCCACCTACAACTTTGCCAACGTCATCGACGACCATCTCATGGGCATCACCCATGTTATGCGCGGCACCGAGTACCTCAGCTCCACGCCCAAGTACAACCTGCTGTACGAAGCGCTGGGCTGGACTCCGCCCACCTATATCCACATGAGCCCTGTTATGAAGGACTCCACCCGCAAGCTCAGCAAGCGTCATGGCGATCCCGGCTTTGAGGATCTGCTGGCGCAGGGCTATGTGAAGGACGCCATCATCAACTTCATCGCGCTGCTGGGCTGGTGCCCGGACGTGAAGAAGTACGGCGAAAAGGAATTCTTCACCATGGACGAGCTGATCGAAGCCTTTGACCTGAACGGCCTGAGCAAGTCTCCCGCCATCTTCAACACCGAAAAGCTCAACTGGTTCAACCATGAGTACATCATGAAGATGGACTTTGAAGACTATCTGGCCATGGCTACCCCGTGGTTTGACAAGGCACTGGCCGGCAAGAACATCGACTACCGTCGTCTGGCTGAGCTGATGCACACCCGCACCGAGATTTTCGGCAACGTGCCGGAGCAGGTGAAGTTCCTGGCTGAACTGCCCGAGTACGACATCGACATCTACACCCACAAGAAGATGAAGACCAACCCCGAGGTATCTCTCAAGGCGCTGCAGCTGGCCCGCCCGGCCATCGCCGCCATCGAGGACTTCACCGAGGACAACGTCAAGGAAGTGCTGATGAGCCTGGCCGCTGCCAACGAAATGAAGACCGGCCAGATGATGTGGCCCGTGCGCATCGCCATCTCCGGCCTGGCCTCCACCCCCGGCGGCGCCACCGAGATCGCCTATCTCATCGGCAAGGAAGAGTGCCTGCGCCGCATCGACCTGGGCATTGAAAAGCTCAGCTGAGTGAGGATTGACCCATGACCCGTGTTTTTCGTATGCTGAAGAAGAACTGGCATTGGATCTTTCTGGCGCTGATGATTCTGCTGACGGTGTATATGGATGTATACATGGCGCAGAATGTGCTGGACAGCGATACCTCTGAGGACGTGTATCATGGCCTGACCATCGCCCGGGAGAACAATCCCTTCAGCAAAGATGTGTATCTGTCCACGGAACTCAGGCTTCTGGACATTGCAACGGTGTTTGCACTGTTCTTTAAGCTGACGAGCAACTGGACAATCGTGCGGATCTGCGGCACCGTAGTGATGCAGGCGTACTATGTATTGTCGTTTTGGTATCTGTGCCGTCAGGCTGGCGTCAGCCGGAAAAGCACCGTGGTGGGCGCAGGACTGCTGCTGTTGCCCTTCAGCACACCGTACGCCAGACTGGCGCTGTACCATCTGTACTATATCCTGTATTTTGCCAACGCCTTCTGGATCTTTGCGCTGACGCTAAAGGTGCTTCGTTCCAAACGTCTGCCCATTGTGTCAGGTTGTATCCTGTGCCTGCTGTGGGCATTCGTCGGCATCAACGGCATCCGCCACATGATGATCATCGGCCTGCCGCTGCTGGCCTTTACGGCGATCGAACTGCTGCAGACGCTTGGGCGCTATCGCTGGGAAGGCGGACGGCTGAAGGGTGAAACGCCTTTCCTGCAAACGGATGCTGTCAGGCTCACGGCGGTGATGGTCGTTTCCTGCATATGCTTTCTGGCGGGTTTCGTTTTTGGATCTGAGATCCTGCAGCCGTACTATGGCGTGACCAATATCAGTTCTGTCTATTTCAGGCCTGTGTATGGCCCGGACAGGTATACGGATATTTTCAACGGCCTGCTCATTGCCATCGGCGTGCGAAACAGCGATTTGCCGCTGATCGGCCTGCGAGGTCTTTCGCTGGCGGCGGCGCTTGTAAGCTTCGGCTATGCGACCATCCTGTCGCTGCGCGGTCTGAAGGAAGAAACGGATACCGCCCGCCGCATGCTGCGCAGCATATATGGCCTGGCACTCATCACCACGACGTTCGTCTTCATTTTTGAGCAGGGCGGCCGCTTCTACGAGCAGTATTATGTGCCGGTACTGTTCCTGGCGTTCCCGGTGATCGCACAGGAATGGGACTGCCTTAAAAATGCAGCGGTATCTGCGGTGCGCAAACTGCTGATCGTACTGACCTGCCTGTGCCTGCTGTTTCAGGGTGCATATACCACATGGTTCCTGCGCGTGGATCAGTGGGATATGGATGACTGGAACGGCCTGCCGCTGACGGAAATGAACGTTGCAGACAGCGTGCAGGACTATGTGACCTTCATGAAGGACAACGGCTATACGCATGGCATGATCGACTACTGGTATGCCAATGTGATGATGGAAGTGGCCGACGGCGAGATCACTGTGGCGCCTTTGCTGGTGTATGACAACGCGCAGGGCGAACCGGTGATCACTGTGTACAAATGGGGAACTTCCCGTACGGCATTTGCGCGCAAAAACCTGCCGGAAAAGATTGTTGCTTTCATCGATGCAGCTGCAGCCCAGGACTTTGAGCAGGACTACCCGCATGCTGTGAGAGTGTATCAGGACAGCAGCATGAGCGGTTATGAAATCACCCCTGATGATATCGTGTAAACGAAGTTTTGATAAAGGAGAGAGCAGTATGCAGGAACTTCCTGTCTATAATCCTTCGAAAATCGAGAAAAAGTGGCAGCAATACTGGGAGGAGAATAAGACCTTCGCCACCGACGTGTGGGATTTCTCCAAGCCCAAGTACTATGTGCTGGATATGTTCCCCTATCCCTCCGGCGTAGGCCTGCATGCCGGCCATCCCGAGGGCTATACCGCCACCGATATCATGTCCCGCATGAAGCGCATGCAGGGCTATAACGTGCTGCATCCCATGGGCTATGACTCCTTCGGTCTGCCTGCGGAGCAGTATGCCGTGGATACCGGCAACCATCCCAATGGCTTTACCCAGAAGAACATTGCCACCTTCTCCAAGCAGCTGAAGGAGCTGGGCTTTGACTATGACTGGGACAAGGTGATCGCCACCACTGATCCCGAGTTCTACAAGTGGACCCAGTGGATCTTTAAGAAGCTGTGGGAAGCCGGCTATGCCAAGCGCATTGAAATGCCCGTCAACTGGTGTGAAGCGCTGGGCACGGTGCTTGCCAATGACGAAGTCATTGACGGCAAATCCGAGCGCGGCGGCTATCCCGTGGTCAAGAAGATGATGATGCAGTGGGTCATCGACCAGCCCGCCTTTGCCGAGAAGCTGCTGGAAGGTCTGGATGACATCGACTGGCCTGAATCCACCAAGGAGATCCAGCGCAACTGGATCGGCAAGTCCACCGGCGTGGAAGTGGACTTCAAGCTGGTGGGCGGC
>JAFWYA010000056.1 GCA_017517815.1 Clostridia bacterium
AGGATCAAACTCTTATGTTTAATCCGTTAAACACTTTTCAGTGCTAAACTCAAGTTATTGACTGTCGTTTGCGTTTCTTATCTCTGTATCGTTTTCAAGGTTCGTTGCTCGCGAGCGAGCTTGTATATATTAGCACAGTTCCTTTAGGGTGTCAACACCTTTTTTTCATTTTTTTAAAGTTTTTTTGGCTTTTTTGTATTTCCCGAATCTTTTAATTTATAAGGGTTTTCATCAACTTGTATTATTCCGAACATTCCAACACAGCTTCCGAGTATACGTTCGTCGGTAGAGTTCTTGACGCAGCAAACCTCTATCTGTTATCATCTTTCTGAACTGATTTTTTGATCAGAAAGGACGTTTACAGAATGAAACGAGCTGCAAAACTGCTGCCATGGTTTTATGGTTTTGTGCTGGCAACTGCGCTGATTTTGGTGCTTGGCAGCTTTACCTATTTCCGTTACGAGAATTCTGATGATATTTTGATTGTAAAAGCCTATATGGGTTTCGAAGGAGGAGTACCTGCAGGATTCCAGCTGTATCAGCATACGCTTCTTTCCTTATTAATGAAGCAGCTGACCGTGCTCGTTCCTGGTGTTGCATGGTTCTCACTCTTTCAAATTGGCTGCCTGTGGCTTTCTCTGGCTGTGATCGGCGGCAGTTTGATGTCTGTCTCTTCCAAAAAGATCTCTGTTTTCAGCGGAATTGTTCTTTCAGGCATCTTTACTGCAGTTTTTGCTTCATTTGCCTTTGCGCGTATCAATTTCACCACAACCGCTGCCATGCTGGGGGCTGCAGCTACCGCTCTGCTTGTATCCGCAGCATTATCGGACAGGTCGATCATTACATCGCTTATTTGCTCCTTTCTTCTATTAATATGCAGTTACATGATTCGTGCGCAGAGCAGTCTGGCTTGCCTGCCGTTCTGGCTGCTTGCACTGACCGGTATGATTCTTCTGCGCCGCCCACAGGGAACACAGTTGCATCGTCTGCTCATTGCAGGATGCTGCGGCTGTATTCTGCTCGCCGGACTGATGGGGATTCGTTCGCTGGAATTGCGCGACCCCAAACTGGCTGAACTGATGCATTTTCAGGAAGCAAACACCGGCCCGATGGATTATACCGAGGATCAGCTTCTTTCGGTGGATGACCGCGTGCTTGCCGATATTGGATGGTCACGTTCCGAACTAGCGTTGGTCCAGCAATGGTATTTCATGGATGAAAACATCACGGCAGAAGCATTCGAAAAGCTGGATGCAGCGCTTTCATCCAAAGAGTCTCTTTCTCACAGGTTATCCTCTGGAGTACAGACGCTGCTGCAGTTTTTCCAAAGCAATGCGCGTTACTGCCTGTGCGGGTTGCTTTTGCTGCTGCTTGCTTTAATCGTTATCCTGATTCCATCGCGAAATTCTGGGCAGTTTTTGCTTCCGCTCGCCTCGATTGGAACCATCTGCCTCACTCTGCTGATGCTGATGTATCTGGCTTTCCAGGGACGTTTCCTTTCCCGTGCGGCTGACTGTGCGCTGTTCCCCGCTGCCGTTCTGCTGTGTACTCTTGCCGTTTCGGCTTCTGAAAAGCTAACGCACGCTTCGGTCCAGCGTAAAACAACAGCCGTTGTATTGGCTGCTCTGTGCGCTGTGTGCACTGTTTTTCATGCAGGCGCCACGCTGGACATGTTGTCAGACAGGCCCGATCAGGTCTCTGCCACGCGTGAAGCCGATTTGGAAGTTTATGCCCTTGCGCATCCTGACAAACTGATTCTCCGCACCCCTAATCTTCTGCGCGATACTCGCCTGCTTCCGGATGTATCCGCTGGTATACCGACAAATATCATGATCTGGGGAGACTGGAACTGCCGCACCCCCAGCTGGTATGCGCAGCTTGAGAATCTCGGCTTTGACGGTCACCATTTCACCGCAGCAGATTTTCTGAGCGAAAACCTGCTGTTCGTTACCGAAAAAGATCAGCCTCCGGTGGAATTGCTGACATACATCAGCGAAGCTGTTGCCCGAACCGTAACCGCCGAACTGACTGATACAAAAGGAGAGCTTCGTTTCTTTGCATTCCGCTGATTTCCATGCACCGTTCATCAACGGTGCATTTTTTATGTTCTTGTATGTCGTAAAGTCCTTCCAAATATTGACACGAGATGTTGATTATGTTAACTTTTAAAATTGGGTTTATTTCTTTTATCTATTGTTTTTTGTGGAGGATACAGTAGTGACGAAGATCACGAGCTTTTGCCTGAAAGCAGCGGCAGCATTTATCATTCTGATCTTTGCCATGATGAGCGCATGCTATGCAGAGACCATCACGGCTGATTTCAACGCGCTTTTTGCCGGCGGCGCACAGCTGAACGAGGATGAAACGCTCGCCATCTGGACGCCTGTCAGCAGCGCAGCAGGCCATCGTTTTACCTATCAGCTCACTTACAACATCCATCTACCCAACGGGTCGGTCATCAAGCCAGGCGACCTTACGTTTACCATCCCCAAATCACTTTGGACCAATCGTAACGGCGAACGCGGTGACGGCTATGAAATGTCGATTCCCACGCAGCACGAGGCCGAGACCGAACCACAGAACATTGACCCGGAAGTGTTTCTGGCTTTCAGAGAAGAAGGGGACAACATTGTCATCTACAACTTTGAAAATCTTTCCCACGCCGATTATACCGGCTATGTGCAGATTGCCTATTTCACGGAAAATACCACTTTCAACTATGTTGATTACACACCCGGCCAGTCTGTTGAACCCTATTACACCACCATGAAATATACAGCCTATTACGAAGGCAAAGAGTTTACCGGTGAAAAGCAGCTTCATGCTGCGCCTGTCGTAATGGATTCCACCGCACGCGTCATCAGCACCGACAAAGGCTATCCGGTCATGACCAAGCAATGGCTGGACGCGTGGGGCACCCCGCCTGCGTCTGCTGCAGACTGCTGGTATCTTGCCTGGCCTGTTACCACCGCCATCGACGGCGCGACCACGCAGCCCTATCATCTCACTCTGACCGACACCCTTGGCACCATCGTCGACAAGGATGGCCAACATGTCTGTGATATGACCATCTGCGGCTACCTCTTTTCCGGCGGCAAGTTTGTGCAAGCCAGCACTGATAACTCTGTGACCGTTTCCAATCAGACGCTTACTCAAAACCGTATGGACAGCGTGATCACCATGATCCCTGCAGCAGCTGTGCGCCATCTTGAACTGTGGACGGCCACCAACCGTATTGAGGTCACACTGGAACCCATTGATGGCATGGATCTGTCCCAAACCGTATATGATACTGTTGAATACACCTACCACAAGCCCGATTTCTGGGAACCGGATGGCAATTACAACGCCTGGAAACGCGGCGACGGCGCCTATCGCGATGGTGATTTGTGGCAGCTGACCCGCGGCGGCCCCGCTCTGTTTAACTCGTTTGGTTTTGAAGCAGCCGAATACACCCGCTATGACCTGCAGGATTTTCAGTCCGGCAAGCTGGATACGTTTGGCGGCTTCGACTATGCTGTGTGGTCTTTCAGCACAGCAAACAACCTGTACAAAGACATGGAAGTCTGGGAAAACCTCCCGGATCAAAAGTACCTGACTGCCAAGCAGGCTGAGCAGTTGTTCAAGCGCCTCCGTTCCAGATACGTGTTGGTCGACAATGCCCCTGACGGCACGGACGGCGTCAAGCTGTTTAAAGTGGACAGCGGTTTGAAACTGGAAGAGGGTCTTGAGCTGACTCCTGAGGATTTCCAGTTTGTTTCTCTTCAGTATAACGTGCTTCCCTATACTGATTATTTCGATGAGGATTCCCAGACCTTCTACGCTCTCAAAACATCCCTCTCTGCAAGCGACGTGCTTTCATTCTATACCCGCAGTGGATCAGATGAGGAATATGTGCTTGCCGCCAAAGTATCGCTGGATCCTGTGATGCCGAAGGTTGAGTCTCTGGCCGAGGGCGTTTGGGTTGACCTTGCCACCCACACCGTTCACCTGCCTGAAGGCACCACAGCATATAAAGTAGAAACAGAAAACGAGTACTTCGAGTTTCTCTTTGGCGTTGTGGCCAAGCTGGAATTAAAGAATTCTGTGCGTGTACTCAACTATATCAAGGGCGCAAACCAGATCGCCATTCTCAACCAGATGCGGGGCCTGCTGTACCGTCAGGATCCCGAAACAAAAGAATATACCCTGTTCCGCCTGTCCGACTGGCGTGAAGAATATGATTATGCCCGCAGTTCCATCAGAGAATCTTCTTTGAGCAAAAACGTCGTAGCCGGACGCAACGACGTGCTTCAGCGCCGCTTCATCGTTTCCTGGAACGTTCAGCAGATCGAAACCATCCGCTCCGGCGAGGACAACACTGTCGAAAACCTGGAGCAGTATACCGGTACGTTCTACGACCTGCTGCCGCTGGGTGCAACGC
The DNA here is from genome assembly GCA_017517815.1 of Clostridia bacterium. The sequence goes on from JAFWYA010000056.1 coordinate 4,424, forward strand.
TGGATGAAAAGTCCATTGCAGTACGCGTAGGTTCAGAATATCTTTCTTCCAATTACTACACCGTTACGCAGCATGCCAACTACCGTGACCACCGTACCCTGCTTGTGGTAAAAATCCACGATTCTGCGCCCAGCTATGCCCTTTCTTATGATACGTTCCATGCATGGGATACCATCAAGGATATCGGCAACGCCGTGGACAACATTGTTGCCTATCAGACCGGCAACGCGGATATTGCCAAGGGCTATCCCGACGACGGCGGCAGTCTGCCCGCCAACCGCAGGCCGCTGATTTCCGGCCTGGATCCCACCTCTGAGGGTAATCGTTTCCTCTACGCTCAGGCGCGGTATGATATCAATGCCATCACCTCGGCCTCCACGGGTCTGAGCAAGCGCGTCAAGGCCGTTGAGGACGAACAGTACGGCAATGAAACCACCGTGCTGGCCGGCGGCGACTATATCTACCGCCTGCGCTTTGCCTCCGACCCCAGTGTAAGCTACACCAATATGATCTTCTTTGACGCGCTGGAGCAGGACACTCACAACGGCGCTGTGAGCGAATGGTACGGCCGTCTTACCGAAGTGGATACCAGCGACCTTGTCATTATGGGCATCGCACCCAAGGTATACTACACCACCCAAGCAGTCGCTCTGCCTGCAGAAGGCGTCGAAAACTATGTGTTTGATGCCTCTGTCTGGACGCAGTCGCAGGACAATGCCTCCATTCCCGAGGCAGCCTATGCTGTTGCCGTCGACATGCGCAAGGATGTAAACGGCAATGACTTCCGGCTTGCCGAGGGCGAATCCGTTTACGTGAACCTGTTCATGAAAGCGCCCGACAAACTGCCCGATTCTTCCGCCACTAAAAACGTTTATCCCGAAACCTACAACGGTGTGGAATTCCTGGGCAAACGCTGCATCATCGAAACCGGTGCCACCTCAAACGAGTGCCGCAGCATCGGCCCCACCATCGTGCGGTATGTGGTGGTGTCGGACGTGCCTGTCAACAAACAAAGTTCCGTCGATGCCGGCATCACCATCCCCGGCGTCACCTTCCGCCTGTACGGAACATCTGACTACGGTACCGCTGTCGACATGATGCAGGAAACGGACAAGCGCGGCAACACCATCTTCCGCGATCTGGAAAAAGGCAGCTATACGCTGCTTGAATATGCCACCACGCCTGACTGGCTGCTTAACACCACGCAGCACAGTGTTGTCATCGATCATACAGGAAACCTGACGATTGACGGTGTGCCCTATGAGCCCGGCGTTTCCTTCGTCATGAAAAATGATCCCCGCATCCACGGCGATCTGACGTTCTACAAAAGAGCACGTGCAGCAGGCGACTATGCTGAAGCGCCCATCGAAGGCGTCAGCTTCCGTCTCAGCGGCATATCCAATTACGGCAGCACCGTGGAGATGTACGCCACCTCGGACGCCAGCGGCGCTGTGCGCTTCCCCAATGTTGAATACGGCACAAACTACACGCTTGAAGAGCTCACCAGCAGCTGGACCAGCGAATCCCCCTATCTGCCGCTTGGAAAAACGCTCAGCGTAAGCGTGAATACCTACGGCGCCGCCACGATCGCCGAGGACGATATGGTCGATCTGGACGGCAAAGCCTACAACGTGTGGAACAAGCGACGCTATCTGGATTTTGCCTTCTACAAGAGGGACGGTGCAAGCAACCAGTTCCTGCAGGGCGCACAGTTCAGGCTGACCGGCAACGCGGATTCCGGCGCGTATTATGACATAACTGCCGTTTCCGACGAAACGGGCAAGGTCAGCTTCACCGGTCTGGAACGCGGTACCTATCTGCTCAAAGAAACCAAAGCGCCTTCCCTGAACGGTGTAAACTATCAGCTGGATCCAAACGACCACTATGTGACCATTGGCGAGGATGGTTTTGTGACCATCACCGGCATGACTTACGACGACACGCTGCTGTCCTACGTGATGGACAACATGCCTGCCAACGACAATGAGCTCATCATTTACAAAAAGTGGGTCGATAACGACACTTCCAAACGCGTCAATCCTGAACTGACCGTATGGACGGGTGCAGTGCAGCCTGCCGGGCTTGGTTATTCCGTTACCTATGTCGCCAACGGCGGCACATTCGGCGGCAAATACAGCCGCAACGTCGTGCGTTATTATACTGACAGCGACGGTAATCAGCTTTCCAGCGGAACCTACCTGCAGCCGGAATATCTGGCCTATGTCGACGGCACTGCCACACCGACTGCCATGACCTTCATCGGCTGGCAGGATGCAAATGGCAACGCCTTTGACCCGAACGATGCATGGAAACTAGCGGAGAACAAGACCGTCTACGCCCAGTGGAAGCTGGAAAAGACATACAATTGCACAAATGCCGTTCAGACATTTAGCGTGCCCAGTGAAGGCTGGTACAAGTTGCAGGTATGGGGCGGCGAAGGTGGCAACGACAATATTAAGCTCGGCGGACCAGGAGGCTACTCTGAAGGGTACATCTATTTAAGCGAAGCTCAGCAGTTGTATGTCATGGTCGGCGGTCAGGGTATCTGCGGAACAGCGACACCGGGCGGTTGGAACGGCGGCGGCACGTCGGGTTCTTCCGGAACATCAGGTTCCGGCGGCGGTATGACGCATATTTCCCTGATCTCCAATCCTGTTGTTCACGGCGAAGAATGGATACCCGATGCGACGAATACGCTGATCGTCGCCGGTGGCGGCGGAGGCGCCGGATGGTCAAGCTATCAGGAAGGCGGCTTCGACGGCGGTCTGGTAGCCGGTCATTCCCTCCCTTTCAACACTAACTCGCTCTACGGAAGAGGCGGAAACACACTGGAACCTGATAAGGGTACCCAGCTGCGCGGTAATGGTGCCGATCGTGTTGGCGGAAATCGTGATGGTGCAGGTGGAGGTGGCGGCTGGTATGCTGGCATGGCTCCAACTGCTGACAATGGTGCAGGCGGAGGTTCGGCTTATCTGAACCCCATGCTTAAAAAAGCGCTTTCCATTCCGGGCAACGACAGTATGCCCGAACCAAATGGAAACGAAAATACCATCGGCCATACCGGCCCGGGCGCAGCCAAATTCACCTACATTTCCAACTATGACCCCACTGCTGAAAATGCAGGAAACTAACGCAAAGGAGCAATGCCGATGACCAAAAGAACAAAAAAATGGCTGGTACTGCTGCTGTGCGTTATGGCTATATGGCTATCTGCGCTTGCAGTGGCTGAAACAAACGACCCCGCTTTGCCGCCCGAAACCTCAGACAGCATCGTACTGACCTTCGACAAAACCAAATGGGTTATTCCTGAAGACAAAGATGGTCTGTGGGTCTACACCTTTCAAATCCCCGGCGGTGACGCCGAGTACTACCTGCTGGAAGGCGCCATCGACGGCTATACCTCGCCGGATATGGTCACGCCCGTCAACATTGGCCGCGGGCCCTACACCATCGTCAACACCTCCACCGAACAGTATGGCGAACTGACCGTCAGCAAGACGGTGATCCTCCCGGACGGGGTGGAGGACAAAGGCCAGTACGAAGAGGAATTCACCTTCACTGTGCAGCTGACCGGCGAAAAGATCAGCGGAATGCAGACGTTTGGCCATACCGTGTTCAACGACGGCAAAGCCACCGTGCGTCTGAAGCACGATCAAAGCATTACATTCGAAAGCATTCCCGAAGGTACGCAGTACACTGTGACCGAAGCGGAAACCCTTGGTTTCACTGCTTCCAAAACCACTATCACAGGCGAGATCGAAGCAGGTAAGAACAAGCAGGCTGGCTTTGTCAACACGGCAGATATCCCCTCCGAGCGTCAGCCTGTAAATGTATCGCTGAAAAAGCAGGTGCGCGGAGCCTATACCGAGGCCGGTACCTATAGCGTGTTTGCCAGCTTTACCCGCCTCAACCCCAACGAAAACTACCTGTACACCATCCACGAAACCAGCGGCGACACCGAGGCCAGCTTTAAGGCAGGCACCGACGGTACCGCATTTGTGAATGTGACCATTTCCCCTGACCGGTGGATTGAATTCAAGGGACTGCCGGCCGCCACTGAAGACGGCACGCTGGACGGAGCCACCTACCTGTTCACCGAACAGGCAGGCGATTACAGGGCTTCCTATCAGATCACCAACGACGGCACAGGCGGAAATCTCATCAGCAACAGCGGTTCCGCCAAAGCTGAAAATGAAGCGCTGTCCACCAGCAGGGAAGAAGCCGAGCCGGGCGAGCAGGTCACCGTCACCTTTACCAACACCCTCAACCGCACGGTTGAAATCGACCTGACCAAGATCGTTGCTGATGGCCTCGATCCCAATGTGCGCTTCCCCTTTACGGTCACCTTCAGCAATCTCACCCCGGACGAGACCGTGATCTACTCCAGCAATGGTCTGCAGCGTGCGGACAAAGACGGCGTCATCGTGTTCTACCGTGATCTCGTTGACGGCGAAACGCAGCGCTTCACCAATGTGCCTGTCAACGCCAAATACGAGATCACCGAAGGCGCAGTGAAAAATTACATGGCGTCCTATACGGTGACTGACTCCACGGGTGAATACACGGTAAGCAATGCTGATGACAACCTGGAACTGGGCACCGGCATACGTGATGCATCTGCCGTCCTGGACGGTACACCTATCAAGGTGGACTTCACCAACACGCTAAAGCTGGTTCCTCTGATGGTACCCAAGACAATCACCGGCGACGCAATGGAAGGAGTCGAGTATAACTTTACCATTTGGGTCGACAGCCATACCGGCGTGTGTGTAGACGAAGAAAAGGGCGGCGAGCGCATTGCATCCGTCACAGATGAAAACGGAACCGTTACCAGCAAGGCGCTCACTTTCCTGCCGGTGGAGAATGGCTATCAGGCAGCTTTCACCCTCAAAGCCGATGAGACCCTTCTTCTGGGTCTCATAGAAGGCTGCAGTGTCTCTGTTACGGAAGACAAGTCCCCCTACTATAGCACAGCCGTTTCAGCAGATGGCGGAACCATAGCAAACAAACAGCACGCCTCTGTCGTGATGAACGAAGAACACACGCTGCAGTTCATCAACACGCTGTATCCGCGCGGAAGCTTGCTGATCACCAAGCTGACCATCAGCCCGGACGACACCTTACATACGCCGCCTGCAGCGCGCTTTACCGTGACCGGTCCCAACAATTTCAGCAAGGTGATTACCTATGCTGAATTCTCCAACGGCGAATATGTGCTGCACGATATACCGCTTGGCAAGTACACCGTTAAGGAAGACCAGGCCAGCGCTGCCATCGAGGGATACTGCCTGAGCGTTACCGGCAGGCGGACGGCAACCGTTACCGAAACCGAACGGGCAGAAGTGAGCCTTACCAACACATACACGGTTTACATACCTACAACGCCTGTCACCATCACCAAACACTGGATCGACAGCGGCAGCATAAGGCCCAATTCCATCACGCTGCGTGTGACGGCTTCGGACGATCCCGACTTTGTATATACAAAGGTATTGAGCGTCGATGATCCCAATGTGCGGGTCGAGGGTGATACCTGGTATTTCTACGCCGAGTGGAATATACACGACTACGTGATTGAAGAAGTCGACGTACCTGGCTACACCAGTTCTATCACCAAAAACGGCAATGACTTTGTGATCACCAATACCGGTGTACCGGAGACTGGCGACCCCAATCAGCCTTTGCTGTGGATGCAGCTCATTCTGTTCTCGCTGATCGGTTACGTATTGCTTAAAAAGCGTGCCTGATCTCACCCATGCAGCCCTGAATTGTCAGGGCTGCATTTTTGATCCTTTCTGGAAATGCCTGCCTGTATTGAGAAAAAAAGCGCAGTATGTTATAATGTATTGTTGTGCGGATCGCTGAGCAAATTGATAGATGTGCACATTCAGACTACGACCCACAGAACAAAGGAGCTGTACGTATAGATGAAACTTGGTATTGTCGGTCTTCCCAACGTAGGCAAGAGCACGCTGTTTAATGCCATCACCCGTGCCGGCGCGCAGGCTGCCAACTATCCTTTCTGTACCATCGAGCCCAACACCGGTGTTGTGCCCGTTCCCGACGCCCGTCTGGACGTGCTGGCGCAGATGTACCAGCCCAAGAAGGTCACCCCTGCCACGGTGGAATTTGTAGACATTGCCGGTCTGGTAAAGGGCGCCAGCCGCGGCGAAGGTCTGGGCAACAAGTTCCTGTCCCATATCCGCGAGGTAGACGCCATCGTGCACGTCGTTCGCTGTTTTGAGGATGAAAATATCATCCATGTGGACGGCTCCATCGATCCCGCTCGCGACATTGACGTCATCCAGCTGGAGCTGATCTTTGCCGACCTCGAAACCGTGGAACGCCGTGCGGCCAAGGCTATGCAGCTGTTCAAGGGCGGCGACAAGAAGCACGCCGCCGAGGCTGAACTGGCCACCCGTCTGAAGGCCCACCTGGAAGCCGGCAAGCCTGCCCGCACCTTCACCATGACCAAGGACGAGCAGGAGATTGTGAAGGGCTGGTTCCTGCTGACGGACAAGCCTGTCATCTACGCCGCCAACATCGCCGACAGCGACATCGGCCCTGGCATGGACGACCTGCCTTACGTCAAGGCTGTTCGCGAAATCGCCGACAGCGAAGGCTCACAGGTGTTCACCGTCAGCGCGCAGATCGAAGAGGAAATCGCCCAGATGGACGCCGAGGAAAAGGAAGAGTTCCTCAGCGAGCTGGGTCTGGGCCAGAGCGGTCTGGACCGCCTGATCACCGCCTGCTACGACCTGCTTGGCCTGATCTCCTTCCTGACCTCCGGTTCTGACGAATGCCGTGCCTGGACCATCACCCGCGGCACCAAAGCGCCTCAGGCTGCCGGCAAGATCCATACCGACTTTGAGCGTGGCTTCATCCGTGCCGAGGTTGTGGCCTATGACGACCTGATCGCCAACGGCAACATGACCGCCTGCAAGGAAAAGGGCTTGGTGCGCAGCGAAGGCAAGGAATATGTGATGAAGGACGGCGACATCGTCCTGTTCCGCTTCAACGTGTAAGGAGGCATTTTCATGTCCCGACTTTCTTTCTTCTTCAAGCGGCTGGTGCGCATGGACTGGAAAGCCATGTGGCAGACAACGAAGCTTTTGAAGGAGCGCAGCGGCAAAAGCCGCGCATGGCTGCTGTGTGACATGCTTTACTGTGCTGTCAAGTACAACGCCGGTTATGTGGACTACAAAATCGCGCAGATGTACAAGCTCAACGACGCCCAGCGCAAAACGCAGATCACCCGTGGGCTCAGCAACACCATCGTACGCCGTATGAACGACAAGGCCTACTGGTACCTGTTTGACGACAAGGCCACCTTCAATGAGCTGTTCCGTGATGAAGTGGGCCGCGGCTGGATGAAGGTCAACACAGAGACCACTTTGGAAGAGTTCAAAGCCTTTCTGGCCGACTATCCCGACATCATCGCCAAGCCTCTGGAAGGCAGCAGCGGCGTAGGCATCGAACGCTTTACCGCTGATCACTGGGCAGGCCGCGAGGAAGATTTCCTTCAGGAACTGCTCAAAAAGCAGATCGGCATCATTGAAGAGCGCGTCATTCAGCATCCCCGCATGGCTGAAATGTGCCCTACCTCTGTTAACACCATCCGCATCGCAACGCTGCTGGGCGACAAAAAGCAGGGCATCGTATATGCCTTTCTGCGCATCGGCAACGGCAATGTAATGGACAACGTCGACCAGGGCGGCATGGCCGCGCGCGTTGATCTGGCCAGCGGCAAGCTGCTCACCGTGGGAGCCGACAAGAAGGGCAACACCTTTACCCATCACCCCATGACCGGCACGCCCATCATTGGTTTTGAAGTTCCCTTCTTTGAAGAAGCCAAGGCCATGTGTATCGCCGCCTCGCAGAAGGTGCCACAGATGCGTTTCGTTGCCTGGGATGTGGCCATCACTGAAAAAGGCCCCGTGTTCATCGAAGGCAACAGCTTCCCCAGTCACGCCGTGCCGCAGTTCGCCGCCCATTATCCGGACGGCATCGGCATCATGCGCGAATTCCGCCAGTTTATGGACATTTAACAAATCGTCCGGCAGTACGTCAAAAAACTGCCGGACGATTTCTTTTTACATCAAAAATGTGCTATACTGGTCACAGCTTGTTTCGGAGGTGTTTTGCATGGCATTCGGCCGCGAAAAAGTCCATTTTCTTAACACTCCTACTCCATTGGAATATCTGCCGTCCCTTTCAAAAGAACTGGGAATCGAGCTGTATATCAAGCGCGATGATCTGACCAATCTCGGCTTCGGCGGCAACAAGCTGCGCAAGCTGGAATATGTGGCTGCCGCCGCGCTCAAGCAGGGCGCTACGCGGCTGCTTACCGTGGGTGCTGCCCAAAGTAACCACGGACGTCTCACTGCGGCCGTAGCTGCAAAGCTTGGGCTGAAGTGCACGCTGGCCTATGTGGATACATACCCCGGCGAGCTTTCCTCCAGCCTGCTTATCGCCCGCATGATGGGTGCGGACGTATTCTTCCGCAAGGTCGATCCTGAACGCCCGGTTATTGAGCAGTACGAAGCGTTTGCTGCAGAACTGACGGTCATGCATGAGGCGGCCGGTGAAAAAGTATACTACACCCCCATGGGCGCAAGCGATGAACTGGGCATGCTGGGCTATTACGACTGTGCTGTTGAACTGAGTGAGCAGGCCGCTGATATGGGCATTGAAGATGCTCGCGTCGTTTGCACCTCGTCCAGTCTGGGCACCTATATGGGCCTGTTCTGCGGACTGAGAAACGAGCACTCGCCCCTGCGGCTGACCGGCATTTCCATCGTTCCCTTTGGCGAAGCCAAGGTGCAGCGACTGATGGAATATTTCCAGCAGGTCAAGGATGCTTATGGGCTGACGATGGATGCCTCGCCGGAGGATTTCGACATTGCTGACTACAGCTTCGGTGCATACAACGTACCTGCAAAGGAAGCGCGCGAGGCCATGTACCTGATGGCACAAAAGGAAGCCATCATCGTGGACCCGTGCTACACAGGCAAAACACTTGCCGGTATTATTGATCTGGTCAAAACAAAGAAAATCGCCCCCGGCGAAAAGGTCATCATGATCCATACCGGCGGCCTGCCCGGCATTTACAGCGACAAACATCGTCCGTTGCTGGAGCAGGACCTACTGGATGGCATTCACATCATGGACTGAATTCAAAAAATCCCGGCAGTCTGCCTGAAAGACTGCCGGGTTTCTTTCTTAGCGTTTACCGGTATTCATGCGGCTCAGCGCCTTACGCACCTGCGGGAATGCCACCACCACAAGGCAGATGGCCAGATCCACAAACACGAAGGAATTGTAGCTGAGCGAATATACCAGCGGCGACAGTCCGGAACCCTCTGCATATTCCGCAAAGAACACCACGCCGCTGAGCACATGACAGATGAAACGCGCAATGCCCACAAAGGCCACGCCGCCGATCCAGCTGACCAGCTCGCCGCACTTCTGCCTGCGGGCCAGTTCACCGGCAAGGCCGGCAAGCGCAATGCTGCCAAAAGCCAGTGGATAGTCCAGTGCAGCCTGCACGGCGCCTACGATCCACGGGTCCTGGATCATCTGCAGGAAGCCGTAAGCGATACCTACAACCAAGCCGGGAATCGAGCCGTGATAATAGGCAAATGCGATGATCGGCAGCAGCGACGCCGGGGTGACAGAGCCGCCCTGCGGCAGCTTGAACAGGCGGATATAGCTGAGCACAAAGCTAAGCGCCATGCAGATGGCGGCGTTAGCCAGCATCTGCGGCGTCCACTTCTGCTTGTTCCGGGCGATCATCATCAGCGCTGCGCCAACTGCAATCAGTACCACAAGCAAAATCCATCCGGTCAGGGTAACGTCCTCGAATTTGAATGCCATGGAGAAATCCCTCCCTTTCATCATTCGAACGCACGCACCGCGCTGTTGCCAAATAAAATACCGCCGTCCGTATGGACAGCGGTATCGCAAAACGCCAAAGGCGTTGTTTGACTTTGTTCGCTTCCCTACGGTAGGATTGACTACATCAGGTTCAAAGGGACAGGCCTCAGGCAGGCCATCTCAGCATTTCTGCGCCCCTAGCGGTGTGTTCAGTTCGGTTGTATTATAAGACGCTGACAGAGCAGTGTCAAGACCCTGCCTGTTGTTTTTTTACAGCCGTCAACAGGAAACAATCCTGTTTCGTCGAAAACGATAAGCACATACTCCCTGTCAGCAAAAAGGAGAATACCGCCATGAAGATCACCTCTTACGAAGTGTTGGGAAAGCTGCCTGATCTTTTTACGTTTGACAACGGGCAAAAAGTCGCCTGCATCGATGACTGGGCAAAACGGCGTAAAGAGCTGATGAAAACCGTCGTCACACTGCAGTATGGACACTTTCCGCCTGAACCGGAATTTCTGGAAGTGGAACCGCTCACCCTGCCAGAAATCGTCGGCAGGATGAACATCATACGCATCCATACAGGCACACGCAGCCATCCAGTGAGCTTCACGGTTTATGCCCATATACCGGAAGGGCCGCGTCCCTGGCCTGTGGTAATCGACGGTGATCTTTGCTATGCCAGCATGCAGGACCCTGCCATTGCTGAAAAATTCGTCCGCCGCGGCATCCTGCTGGCTGCCTTCAACCGCTGCGAACTGGCGCCCGATCTGCGTAATCCCAGCCGCACCGGCAACCTGTATGAAACCTATTCACAGGCTGATTTCGGTGCGCTCGCCGCGTGGGCCTGGGGGTTCAGCCGCACGCTGGATGCGCTGCAAAAGATGGGATATGCGGATATGTCCTGCGTTACATTCACCGGCCTGTCGCGCGGCGGAAAAGCCGCTTTGCTGGCGGGTGCAATGGACGAGCGCGCCACCATCGTCAACCCCGAGGGATCGGGCGCAGGCGGTACAGGCTGCTACCGCATTCATATGAAAGCCCTGCACGAGGATGGCACTGAGGCGCGCAGCGAAACGCTGCGGGACATTTACACCCGCTTCCCGGACTGGTTTGGTCCCGGAATGGCGGACTATCTCGACCGGGAGGCTGAACTCCCCTTTGATCAGCATTTCCTGAAAGCACTCATCGCACCGCGTGTGCTGTTTGATTCAGAAGCCCTCAGCGACGTATGGGCTGGCCCGATCAACACCTATCAGACCAGTCTTGCAGCACTGGAGGTGTGGAAGATGTACGGCAGGCCAGAAAATCTGCTGTGGTACTGGCGCAGCGGCGGTCATGCCCATCTGCCGGAAGACTTTGACATGCTGATCGAAGTCATTCAGCGCGAACGGTGCGGCGAAGCGCTTCAGTCCGACAAGTTCATGAAACTGCCCTTTGATCCGCCGGAAAAGATTTTTGACTTGCAGTGTCCTGAGATAAAATAACCAAATCCCCCTGTCCATTCGTTCTCCAACGACAGGGGGATTGGTTATTTCAACAGTTCGTCTGTCAGGCGCAGAATCTCCGGCGCAATGCGCTTGCGTTCTTTCTGAACCACATGGTTATACAGTGGATAAGCGGCCGCCAGCACCAGCAGTCCGGCGAGCCCGACGGGAATGCCAACGGCAAACCATTTGCCCGTTTGGGTCATGCAGCAGCTCAAACCGGTACCGAAAAGCAGCGTACCCACTACGCCCACAATGATGGCATACATAGTGGCCTTTTGCGTCACAGAAGCATCCAGCCGTTGAATCTGCTCTATTTTGTTTTCCTCTTTGGGCAGATATTTGCTGCGGATCTCGCGGATTTTCGCCTGCTCTTTGGCAGAATAGGTATACTGAAAGGTGTTGTCATTTTCCATTGGTTTTCTCCTCTGTAAGTTGTTTGAGCTGCTTTGTGGCACCGATGATCATATACAATGCAATTCCCTGCACAAAACAAATCACGGCAACGCCCGTTGCGCCCAGCATGATTTGACGGAACATTTCTCCGCTTTCCCGTCCAAACGCAGTAAGCATGGCATTTTCAAGCGTCAGTATGGACACTGCAGCACATACAAGCGAAATATCCCTGACGGCAGAATAAGCCGGGCTGTGATATTTGCGGTAGCGTATCACATTGATGATCGCCATTGTCAGGGCTGCGAACGTATATACCGCCATGGCAATGGTCGTTATTTCATGGTGGACAAATATGCGGATACGGAACACAAAGTACAGCGTAAATACTGCCAGCGCCAGGTTCATAATCAGCAGGCATACGCCGCACAGGCGGTACTTGTGCCACTCAAGTTCAGCTTCCTCGCCGGGAACATGCTGGCGCGTATATCGTACCAGTATAACGCGCATCAGCGCCAGCAGCAGGTAATATCCTGCCATGGCGTAAAACCATGCCGAATGGTGCTTCAGCCCCAGGCAAAGCTGAAACAGCGCATAAATACTGTTAAATACGACCATGCCATACAGGGAAAGGTTGACCCTCAGCTGTATATCCGTTCGATAACGCAAATAATAGCGATTTTCCGTGCGAAAACGTACGAACCATCGCACCATCTGTGGTGTGCGTACGCACACGAGCACCAATGCATAAAACGACAGTACATAAGCAACTATACTCAGCAAATCTGTCGTTTCCAGTGCTACAAAGCTATACGCCAGCAATACAGCCGCAGTAATGCCCAGCAGCGCCGCCAGCACCGGGTGCGGAAACAGCAGATGTTTCCCCCATTTCTTCCAGTTCATGATATTCTCCTGATTCTTACGATGAACGTCGTGCCTGTCCCCAGCTGACTTTCAACGCTGATCTCACCATGAACAATATCCATCACCCGCTTGACCAGTGCAAGTCCCAGCCCGTTTCCGAGCGTGGCATGCGAGGAATCGCCCTGATAAAACTTTTCAAAGATATGCGCTCCCGTTTCCGCCGACATGCCGCAGCCGGTATCCTGCACCTTTACCACAGCATAGCGCGGCTCTGCGCTCAGCGACAGGCTGACTGTACCGCAGGACGGAGTAAATTTGAATGCGTTGGACAGCAGGTTGTTCCACACCAGCGACAGAAGCTCGCGGTCGGCATGGATCACTACATCTTCTGCGATATCTGTTTCAATTTCAATGTTTTCGCGTTCCCAAACGCCTTCATACTGCAGTAGCGCCTCGCAGAGCTGCTCGCCCAGGTCGTATTTCTCAGCATGCGGAAAAATCTGCTGGTTTTCCAGCTTATTGAGCTTCAGGATATTGGTCACCATGTCCGCAAGCCGCCGCGCGCTATCCGTCACCCCCTGCGCATATTCCACACGTTTCTCCTCCGAAAGGTTCGGCGTCTGCAAAAGCGTACCGTAGTTCTGCATCACAGCCAGCGGCGTTTTCATTTCGTGGGATACATTCGAAATGAAATCCGTCCGCAGCGTTTCCACGCCGGACAGTTCCTCCGCCATGCGGTTGAAACAGTCGATGATCTCCACAAAATGCTCGTCATTGCTGAAACGGCTGGGACGCTCCACACGCGCAGTGAAATCACCTGCGACGATCCTCTGCGCTGCATCAGCAATGCGGCGGGCAGTACGTTCCACCGTCAGCTTTCGGCGCAGCTCGTCAATCATCGTAAACAACAGGCTGAGAAGCAGCACATTGATAAAGGTGAGCTTGGCTGCTGCATTCAGGTTTTCACCCGTGAGCACAATTCCCAGTGACCCCATCAGCGAACGGGTAAAAAGCATGATGCAGCAGGTCACCAAAAAAGCCACCATCAGAAAGAAAACCAGATAGTTGCCCAATCCCCGCCAAAAACGCTTCATTTCAGCACCGCCTTATAACCCAATCCGTGGACGGTTTTGATTTCAAACGCATCACAGTCCGCCAGCTTGCTGCGCAGCTTGGTCATATAAACATCCACCGCTCTGGGTGCAGTTTCGGACTCCGCATCCCAGAATTCATCCATCAACTGCTGACGGGTGAAGGTTTTCTTGGGATAGGACAGCAGTTTGTAAAGAATGTTGAACTCGCGCACCGTCATGGGGATCTCTACGCCATTGAGTTCAGCGGTGAATTCGTCTGCATCCATCACAAAACCACCTACCTCCAGCTTGCGGCTGGCAGCGATCTTTGCCCGGCGCAGCAGTGCTCCAATGCGCAAAAACAATTCGTCCAGATCGATGGGCTTGACCATGTAATCATCCACGCCAATGCGGAAGCCGCGCTGCTTGGAGGCGATGTCATCCTTGGCTGTCATGAACAGAATAGGGATATTCTCGTTGAGCGCACGAACGTTTTTGGCAAATTCAAACCCATCCACGCCCGGCATCATAATGTCCGAAACGATCAGGTCAAACATGGTCTGGTACATCGCATCATAGGCCTGCATCGCATCCAGACAGCCCGTAGCTTCATAGCCCGAATGCTTCAGAAATGTGCATACCGTGCGGTTCAGATCCCTGTCATCCTCCACAACCAGAATTTTAAACATGGCTGCAGTCCCTCTTTCTGACTGATATCAGTGGTATCATACCACACATTTGTTAAAGTTTTGTTTACACAGCGCTCTTTTGCGCTGCAAGTAAAAGAGCACGGAACCATTTTCCGTGCTCCTGCCGTGTTACTTGTCCCTGACGGCGTTCATGCGCTTTTTGGCTTCTTCCACCGTTTCGCCTTCGCGGGTGAAAAATCTTTCCACAAACTTATCGGTCATTTTCGTAAAGCCCTCGACTACGCCGTCTTCGATCTTCTTATAGCCTTCCACAACGCCGGTTTCGATTTTCTTGTAACCGCCAACCACAGCGTCCTCCATTTTCTGATAAGCGCTTACTGCGCCTTCTTCCACCTTTTCAAGATCCACAGCGGGGATGTCGGACATGTCGTGCTCGATAGCCTTCTGCTTATATTCTTCCTGCTTGCACATATTCTGCATTCTCCTCTCAAAATGATGGATCGATTTACTTCAGTCCCTTAAAAACCGGAATCATACCAAGAGCCAGAACGATGCCCACAATACCCACCAGCATACCGGGAATCATGAGTCCTTCAAAAGCCATGATCATCGCCATACCGGCGCCCAGCACCAGCAATGCAGCCACACAGTAGGCCACTTTGCCGGCCTTGTTCCAGTTGATGTGCGCAACGGGCTTGCCCGCCATGATCCAGCGTACCAGCGCAATGGCCAGCAGAGCAACTGCGCCAAGCGCCGTAATCACAACGCCGGGCTTAAAGGCGTTCCATTCAGGCACCAGGCACATGCACATACCCAGCGAAAACAGCAGACCACCCACAACCGTCAAAACCAGAAACACAAAATTCTTCTTCGTCATTGTTCTTACCTCCGCAGCATCGTTATTGTTACTCAACCAACGATAGCCAGTATAAAACCGGGAGGTTTTCATTTGGTCAGAAAAATGTTTGAGAAATATTAAAAAACAGCCAGCTTACCCCGGCTGTTTGAAAACAAACTTTTTTTACTTGTACTTTGCGCCGTCGCTGAAGGCATTGCCAACCTTTTCGCCAAGCGCATGATAGGTTTGATGTACGCCGTCAAAGACAATGGGCTTCAGCTTTGCAGGGTCGATTTTTCCATCCGTCAGCACGCTTTCATCAGCACACACATTGACAACTTCGCCCACCATACGGCAGCTTTCCGGGTCGTAACTGATCAGCCTGCATTCTACCGCCATAGGCAATTCAGCAATCAGCGGTGCATCGACAAATTCACTTTTCACTGCATGAAAACCGCAGCGTTCCAGCTTATCCGGCACATCGTCGCCGGATACGATGCCCACATAATCACACTGGGCCATACAGTCCACGGTGCCCATGCTGACGGTAAAAGCCTTGCGTGCGATGGCATTGCGCGTTGTGCGATGATTTTCGCTCAGGCACATCGAAATTTCGCTGACTTCACTGATACCGCCCCATGCAGCATTCATGGCGTCTGCCGTACCGTCATCGTTATAGGTGGCAATAATAAAAACCGGCTGGGGATACAGAATGGGTTTGGCTCCGAAATTTTTGCGCATTTTTCTTCCTCCCTGTATAGCGTTGCACAACAAAAACAATCATGCTACAATACAGTATACTACGTGTTTGCTGCGATCCGTCAAGTGGTTTTTTAAGACCGCGCAGCTGGCCAAATGGAGGCGTCTCATGGGAACCTGCTTCATCGTAGGCGCGGGTGAATTTACCCCGCGCGATTTTATGCCCTTGCCTCAGGACTGCGTCATCGCCGCAGACGGCGGCCTGCGCCCACTGTTGGCAATGGGTATCACCCCTGATCTGCTGATGGGCGATCTGGATTCGCTGGGCGAATTTGATCTGCCTGCCTCTTTGCCGCTGGTGCAGTTTCCCGTTGAAAAGGACGATACTGATACTGGCATCGCGCTGGCGCATGGCTGGCAGCTGGGATACAGGCAATTTGCCCTTTACGGCTGCAGCGGAGGACGTGCAGACCATCTGCTGGCAAACTGGCAGAGCATGTGCCGCATGAGCCGAATGGGCGCACAGATCCGCATGGCTGCTCAGGATTACGACGCTTATGCATTGACGAACGGTTCCCTCGTATTGCCCCGGCGCAGCGCTGGCACAACCGTAAGCGTGTTCTGCATGAGCCAGCAGGCCAGCGGCGTTACGCTGACGGGACTGAAATATTCATTGTCTGACGCCAAACTCAGCAGCGACTATCCCCTTGGTGTCAGCAACTGTCATACGGACGATGAAGCCCGTGTTTCTGTGCAGGAAGGCACCCTGCTGATTCTGCAGTATCTCAACCCGCAAAGCTGACATCACATATAGTCCCGCATCTTTTCCGCGACCAGTGCGATCAACTCGCCGCTGGTCGGTTTTTCATAATAGGGATTGACGTTGCGCCCAAGCACTTTGCTGGTCTCCTCCGGTCTTCCGCGTTCCCATGCCAGCGTGATTGCCTGACGAATGGACCTTTCCACACCGCATGTCGTTGAATGGCAGGACTGCGCAACACGCGGATACAGGTCGTGCATGAGGTGATCCAGCAGCTGCGGCTGTCTGAGCGTAGCGCGCACGGCTTCCTGCAAAAAGCGATAGCCGCTCAGATGGGCAGGGATGCCCAACTGCAGCAACAGTCCGGCCAGTTTACGCTCCATGCGGTTTTCGCTCGGTGTATGTGCTGCACATGCTTCGTACAGAAATACCCTGCGGATGCGGCGTACAAGCAGCTGCGGTGCAAACGGCTTCACCATATAATCAGCAGCACCCATGTCAAAGGCGCGATGCACCAGATCTTCTCGTGCAATGATCGACGTGATGATGACCAGCGGCCTGCTTTCCAAAGGAGATTGCGCAATTTCCTGCAGTAGGTCAAAGCCGTCCATGCCCGGCAGCTGCATGCTGCAAACCAGCACGTCCGGCCTCGTCCGCCACACCAGTTCCATCGCAGCCAGACCGCTGCCGGTTTTGCCTTCCACCACAAAGCCATCTTCCTGCAATAGTGCATCCACTATTGCTTTTCGTTGTTCGTCATCCGCCTCAGCTACAACCACCCGAATTGTCATTTGTTTCTCCTCCAAATACCATAGGTTGTATTTTGTACATATTGTATCACCATGATATTGTCTTGAAAAGAAAAAACCCCCATGTTTTAAACATTTGTAATTCTGTTAGCCATTTTTAATTCCAAAAGTAATAATTTTACATAAAAAATACATAAAAACACCCGATCAGCTATGTGACCGGGTGTAGCTTATTCTTTATGCCATGATTATCGGCAGCGAATGGTTGTCCACTTGCCAAGCCATGACGTTTCACGGCGGATCTGGTCCGGGGTCAGACGCAGCTGCGGCGGTGCGACGATCCACAGTTCGCGTTCGCCATCAGAACATACAGCAGCAACATCGCCTTCAAACCATTCCACGCCAACGTCAACGCCCAGGATACAGGCATCCTGCCATTCATTTTGCTGTTCCAGCACCTCCTGCACATAGCCGCAGTTATGACGGTAAACCAGCGAACGATCCTTCTCATCACGCATTCCTTTTTTGTGTTCCACAATCACCGTCACGCTCCGAAACAGAAAAGGCTGTTGTTCATCTTTCCTTCCGATTTGAACGTTCGTTTTTTCGGCAAAATCCCTGCCAAGGCATGCACACAAATCCGTTGCCAGCACGCCGCGCTGGCCATACTGCTGCTGTGCTGCTTCGCCGGCCAGGCCGTGAAGCGCACATGCAGTCTGCATAAGGGAAAGATCATCCATGGCATATGTTCCAGCTGCACGGCCTGCAAGCAGTGCAGCCATCACTCCAGTAAGCGCATCGCCGCTTCCACCCTTGGCCATAGCCGGTGTACCGAAGGGATTGATCGCCATTTTTTTATCCGCGCACAGCACGCTGCATGCGCCCTTGAGCACTGTACGATAAATGCTGCCCAGCTGAAAAGCCGCTGCAGGCGCATCTGCGACGACGGATGCCGTATCGCATTCAAGAAGCCTTGCGGCCTCCGCCGGATGCGGCGTAATGAATGCACCCGGCGCAGTGATTTTTTCCTGTGCCAGCAGATTAAGGGCATCTGCATCCAGCACCATGGGTTTGTCTTCCTTGACCAGACGCTTCAGCAGTTCCGCTGCCCACGCACTTTTGCCCAGTCCGCATCCAGCGCCCACTGCATCGCAGCGGGCAAGGGCATCCTGCAGAAGCGGCCATGCCTGTTCCACATTTTCCGGCAGAGGAATGCAGGTTGCACATGGACAAAGCACCTGTACGATATCCACCACTGCGTCCGGGCAGGCAACTGTCACCAGCCCCGCGCCTGTGCGTAATGCAGCCGTGGCGGCGATGGCAGCTGCTCCTGCCATTCCGCGTGATCCGGCCCACAAAAGCACGCGGCCATAGTTTCCCTTGTGGCTTACGCGACAGCGTTTGGGCAAAAGCCTCGAAAAATCCTGTCTTTCCAGCACAAGAAAACCTTCCGCATCGTCCATTTCCGGCAGGATACCGATATCTGCAACGATGATCTCACCGGCATAATCCGGGCCCTGTCCAAGGTACAGCCCCGGCTTGGGACGATGAAAGGTAACGGTGTGATCCGCCCTGACAGCCTCCCCCATCACTCTGCCGTCAAGACCATTGAGGCCGGAGGGAATATCCACCGCAACGACCGTTACGCCCAGCTGATTGATCAGTCCAACGCATGCCTGCGCCAATCCTTCCAGATTGCGGCACAGGCCCGTGCCAAACAGCGCGTCGATCACACAGCCAACTTTTTCTGGCACGGGCGGCAGTTCTTCTTCCACAAATCGGATGATCACATTGGTACGGCGCAGTCTGTCCAGTTCGCGCACAGCATCCGCCGACAGTTTTCCGGGTAGCACCCAGCATTCTCCCTGAAATGCCGGATCATCCTGTGCAAGCATCCGCATGGCCGCCATACCGTCGCCGCCATTGTTGCCCGTGCCGCAAACGCACAATACATAGCCCTTTTGACTACGAATCAAACGGTCTACGGTATTCGCCACATGTTTGGCCGCACGCTGCATCAGCTGTTCGCCTGTAATGGGCGTACGCTCCATCACCTGATTTTCCACGCGCTTCATTTCAGCAGGCGTAATGGTTTTGAGCATCGGTCTCCCTCCGTATCATTCAATCACGCACACGGCGGCGGCAATGCCCACCTCATGCGACAGGCTGAGGAAAGCGCTTTTCGCACCCAGCTCGTCCATTTTTTCAGCCGCTTTTCCGCAAAGATGGTAGACGGGCACACCATTGTCCGTATGAACCACGCCCACTTCACAAAGTTCGATTCCACGGCCGATACCGATGCCGACAGCCTTGAGAAAAGCCTCTTTGGCAGCGAACATGGCCGCTGCGCTCTGCGCGCCCATCTGGCCGCGCTGTGCAATGTAATCACGTTCCTCCTGCGTAAAATAGCGCGTGAGAAAACGCTCGTTCATGCTCTTTTCAATGCGCTCAATGGCGCACAAATCAATGCCTATGCCCTTCATGCCTGTTTCCCCGCAAGAATGGCATTGTTGATGGCGCGCGCCATGACCTCCGCCGCAGCGGCGCACAGCTGCACGGGATGCGCACTGCCTTCGGCCTTGCCGGTCGCCAGTGCAAAGATGGTATCGCCATCCATCTGGGTATGCACAGGGCGAATGGCACGTGCATACCCGTCATGTGCGCAGGTGGCCATGCGCTGGGCCTGGGCCTTGGTGAGCTTCGCATCCGTCGCCACAACGGCAATGGTCGTGTTCTGACCGGATGGCATATCCGGCAGAGGTGCTGCGATCATCTGCTCGCACAATACAGCGGTTCCGTCCGATAGATGGCCGCAGGCAAGCGGCTGGCCATCGCGGATATCAAACACATCGCCGCAGGCATTGACCACAGCGATTGCGCCAACTGTAACGCCGCTGGCCAGACGGATACTGGCTGTGCCCACGCCGCCCTGCGCAGGGATCGCTGCGGGGATCATTTTGCCGACCGTAGCGCCCGTACCTGCGCCATATGCGCCCTGCTGCACTTGAGAGCCTGCCGCTTTGCAGGCTTCCTCGCCCATCTGAGCATCCGGGCGTACATGCGCATCGCCTGCCATCAGATCAAAAACCACTGCTGCCGGCACGATCGGCACGTGACACACACCCATATCCACACCGATATTCTGTTTTTCAAGATAGTCCATCACGCCCGTCGCTGCCGCCAGGCCAAAAGCGCTGCCTCCAGCAAGCACCACGGCATTGGCCTTTTCCACGGTATTTTCAGGGCGGCACAGATCGGTTTCCCTCGTGCCGGGTGCTGCGCCGCGCACATCCGCCGCCACCACAGCGCCGTCGTCATCCGCCAGAACAACCGTCACGCCGGTGCGCGCCTGTTCATTTTGGGCCTGTCCCACGCGGATACCCATTACGTCGGTGATGCTGCCTTCAAACATCTGTTTCATCGCGATGCTCCTTTCGTGTCACACATAGCCCATCATGCCGCGCACACTCACGTCGCCGCAAAGCACGCGGCGATCGATGCCTTCTTCATCGGTCACGATGAGCGCGCCGGTTTCGTCGATGGATTTGGCTGTGCCTGTAAATTCATACTCAGGACCCACCACGCGCACCTTGCTGCCCAAAGTGACGCTGCGGCCGATATACTCCGGCAAAATGCCCGGCAGTCCTTCTTTTTCAAGCGCGTCCACAGCTTCTTCCATGCGCTTAAGATAGGCGCACAGTACTTTGCGGCGGCTGATAGGCTGGGTCTTGGGCTCCAGCCTGCGCATTTCCATCAGAAGTGAAGTCGCCTTATCCTCCAGTTCACCATCAAAGGAAAGCTGGTTGACATTGATGCCCACGCCCGGCACCACATAGGCCAGCTCACTGCCTGCCATGGCCATTTCGCAAAGTATGCCAACGCATTTTTTGCCGTTGATTACCACGTCGTTGGGCCATTTGATGCCCGGTTTCAGCCGCGGACATACATCGCGAATGGCCTGTGCGGATGCGACCGCCGCCGCCAGGGTGATCAGCTGCGCCTGATCTGCAGACAGCCGGGGTCTGAGCACCATGCTCTGCGTAAGCGCCTGTCCGGCAGGCGTATCCCAAGTACGCTGCATCCTGCCGCGCCCCGCCGTCTGGTTTTCACAAACGGCCAGGCTGCCGTGCGGCGCACCTTCACGCCCCATTTCTTTCGCGCGGATGTTGGTGGATGTCATTTCCTGCGCATAGCTGATCTCACCACGCCCAGCCCAGCGGGTATCAAGCTCGGCCGTGATCTTTTCCGGCGTAAGAATATCCTTGGGACGCTTGCGCTTTTTGTAACGGTCTTCCTCGCTGAAAATGCATCCACAGTACTTTTGCATGTACAGTCCCAATTCGCGCGCACGTTCCTGCCCTTGCTGAAAATAAGGCCGAAAATCGCGGTGCAGAAACTGTACGCCGTATTCCTCCGCCGCGGCCTGCGCAGCCTGCAGCATGAGATCGTGGTTCTGATACGGGCTTACAAACAGTGTGGACGAAAAATGGGTAAAGCCGTTTTCAGCAGCGTATTTAGCCGCAGCCGAAAAGCGGATGCGGTAGCACTGGATACAGCGATGATCGATATCCTCCGCCACAGCGCGCACAAAGGGTCTGAGTCCGTATTCGCCATGAAGAATGAGATCCATACCGATGGCTCTGGCATAATCCACCAGCGTATCGCGGCGGATGCGGTATTCCGTATAGGGATGAATGTTTGCATTGTCCCAGAAGCCAACGGGTTCAATGCCTTCAGCGCGCAGCGTTTCAACGCACATAATGGCGCACGGCGCGCAGCAGATATGCAGCAGAAGTTTCAAAGAAAAATCACCTCTTTTTGTATTGTAGCACGACTACGCCATACAAGGCAATGATGGAAACGCGCATAGTATCTGCCCGAAAACAGCATACTTACCTCAAAACCCAAAGGAGGCTGCAACATGCAGCGCACATCTTTTTTACCGGCCTTGCTGGACGCCGCTCCCCGTCCCACCGAAAAGGAGATCCTGATCAAAGGGCCGTCTCTGCGTCATAACGAGCGCCCCATGGAGGAGGATCGTCTTGGATAAGCAGCGCATTCACACTGATCCGAAACATTATTCCTGGCTGGCGGAACGTTTTTCTCCCCCATCGCCGGTCGTGCCCTGCCTGCTGCGCTCTTTCTGGGTGGGCGGCGTGATCTGCATGCTGGCACAGCTGATCACCGATGCAGGGATGTACTGGCTGAAGCTGACATCACGCGACGCGTCCAGCCTGTCCAGCATTGTGCTGGTGTTTCTCACGGCGCTGCTGACAGGCATAGGTGTGTTTGACAAACTGGGCAAATATGCCGGAGCCGGTACTTTTGTGCCCATCACTGGCTTTGCAAATGCCATGGTATCCCCAGCGCTGGAATTCCGCCGCGAGGGTCTGGTACTGGGGCTGGGTGCAAAGCTGTTTTCCATCGCGGGGCCTGTGCTTGTGTACGGCGTAGGTTCTTCCGTGGTATACGGGCTGATCTACGCCCTGTTCATACGCTGAAAGGAGAAATCCATGGCATCCAAACGTATCGGCCTGCAGACCATTGAACTGCCGCTTCGTCCGGCGATTACCGGCTCTGCCGCCTGTGTAGGCCGCAAAGAGGGCGAAGGGCCACTGGGCGAGCATTTTGACTTTATCGCCAAAGATGAAATGGTTGGTCAGGAGAGTTTTGAACTGGCTGAAAAGCAGCTGTATCTGGATGCCATCCGCAAAGCCATCCGCAAAGGTGGATCACGCCCTGAAGAAGTGCAGTTTCTGTTGGGCGGAGACCTGCTTAACCAGATCATCACCGCGTCTTTTTCTGCACGCGACCTGGGCATTCCGTTCATCGGCCTGTACGGTGCCTGCTCCACCATGGCGGAAAGTCTGGCATTGGGCAGCATGCTGCTGGACGGCGAGCATGCCTCGCAGGTGGTATGTGCAGCCAGCAGTCATTTCTGCACGGCTGAACGCCAGTACCGCTATCCGCTGGAATTCGGCACACAGCGTTCCCCTACAGCCCAGTGGACGGTGACCGGTGCAGGCGCTTCTTTGCTAAGCCTGTCTCCTGCCGTTCCTGTACTGGCGCATGTAACCCAAATTTGCATGGGACGTGTGGTCGATTTAGGCATCACCGACGCCAATAACATGGGCGCAGCTATGGCTCCTGCCGCTGCCGATACGCTGCTGGCCTTCTTTGCTGATACGCATACGCAGCCGGATGATTACGACCTGATCGTCACCGGGGATCTGGGTCAGGTAGGACATGACCTGCTGATGCAGCTGATGCGTGAACAGCGTCGGCCCCTCCCCGGCGACCGTTACACAGACTGCGGCTTGCTGATCTACGACCGAAAAGCGCAGGACGTGCACGCAGGCGGCAGCGGCTGCGGCTGCAGCGCCAGCGTGCTCAATGCCTACCTGCTGCCCATGCTTCAGCGCCGTGAGATTCGCCGTATGTTGTTTATGGCTACAGGTGCGCTGATGTCGCTTACATCCAGCCAGCAGGGTGAAAGCATTCCCGGCATTGCGCATGCAGTGCTATTGGAAAGTCCATAAAAAAGCGGCAGTTTTGCTGCCGCTTTCATCGGAGGATTATACCATGTTTGACTGGTTGATGTATGTGAAGGTATTTCTCGTTGGCGGAGCAATTTGCACCGTCGGCGAACTGCTGGTGCTTTTTACAAAGCTCACGCCCGCGCGCATTCTGGTGTGTTTCATTATTGCGGGCGTGGCGCTGAGCGCCGTGGGCCTGTACGGTCCGCTTGCAGCCTTTGCAGGCGCAGGTGCTACAACGCCGCTTACCGGCTTTGGACATGCGCTTTGTCAGGGGGTAAAGCACGCCGTGGAGGAAAGCGGCCTCATCGGCGCTTTCACAGGCGGACTTTCCGCAACGGCAGGCGGTATTGCAGCAGCCGTATTTTTTGGCGCGCTTGCGGGTTTCCTGTTCAAACCGCACAGCAAATAAAGTCAGTCCTTTCTGCGGCGGATCAACAGTCTGAGCACGCCGCTCAGGAATCTGGGCGCTCTGACACAAACCATTTTTACAGCCATACCGTCACCTCCAGGCGCTGCTCAGTTTCAGCAGCAGCAACCCCAGCGCGATTGCACCCACGCCCAGCAGTGCTGCCCATGCCCAGCATGGGATACATACAAACAGCAGCACAACGCCTGCTGCCAGCAGAATGATGCCTGCAACGTGCAACACAGCCGACCGGTCCGTGGGATAGCATTTTCTCATGCCGGGTCACCTCGCTCACAAACAGCTTATGCAGCATGAGCGAAAAAATGCGTCTTAAACCAGTTCAAACGGATCAACGCCGTTCCAGCGATACAGCCGTGCGCAGCTTGCAAAGCCTTGCTGCGTTTTTTCGTCGTGGGAAATATAAAACAGTCCGTCGCCCAGCGCGCAAAGCCCGGTGCTGCCCCATGCAAAATGCCATCCGTCGCCGCAGAGGCTGAGCACCTCTCCCCTTTCGCCTGCAAGCCCGGAGAGTTCACGCTATTCAGCAGCTTTAGATGCATCCACCGCAAAAAGACGGTAATTGGGATACTGCTGTTTCTTGCCTGGATAAACAGCCATCAGAAAAAGCCCTGAAGCCGGATCATATTCAAGGTTTTGCACACCATAGGTGGTATTGCCCGTCGGCACAAAAAAGCGATGCAGCGGACAGGCGGGCCCGTTTCTATGCATGGCCGTCTGCACAAGCGGCTGTTCGTAGCGGCGCCAGTCCTGCGTGTCATAACACAGCAGCACCTGATGGTCGTTATCTTCACGCTGCGTATCGCTATACACGCCGTATGCCACAAATAAATATTGTTTAGGATCGCTGCTGCCGGGCATGGGGCCGAAGGTCACGCCGTCGATCCCACTGCATCCATAGCGGTGAGGCGCGCCATTGAGGCCCTTTCCTTCATAGTCGTTAAGTACGTCCTGCAGAAAGACTGCAGTCATCACGCCGTCAGCCGATGCATCCATATCCGGCCGGTCAATGCGCGAAACGTCAAACACAGCAATATAAAAACCGTTGGCCAATTCCGCATCAGAACCCACTCGCGCCAGAATGCCCCGGCCGATGGCGTCCGTCTTGTACTCCAGCGAACCGTACAGCCTGCCATCCTCTTTGCAAAACGCAATGCAGCCCAAGTGACCCAGCAGTCCCCTGACGCTGCCGATGAACCTGCCGTTGAGATCAGTCTTCACAAGCATGGTGGTAAATGAATACAGCATCCATCCATTCTTTTCATCCACCGCAATTCCCTGGCAATGACCGCCTTGCCATATGCCGGACTCAATCTGTTTGGGCCAGTTTTTCATTTGGATCATCTCCTTCTGTGGGATAATATACGGCGAATATCCGCTTATTTCCTCTTGAAAAAATTCATCAATTCTACACAATTCCATCATGCGCCGGACTCACTTTTCGTGTATGATAATCATGGTGTCCATCATAAACAGGGAAAGGTGTGTCATCCATTTTGAAAAAACTGCTGATTTGTCTGCTTTGTCTTTGCATGACGGTTCCAGCCTTTGCTGCCGAAGTGGAAACGGCGATTGTCCTCAGCGACGACGTGATTACCGTTAATGGCGAAGCGATTACGCAAGATGAAAGTGCCAGCGTATATCTGGCGTACAAAAACGAAACGCATGAAGACGTTCCCAAGGACCTTAAAGACCTTTCTAACCGTGTGATCACCATCACCGCTGCCGGCACCTATCGTGTGAGCGGCACAGCAACCGACGCGCAGATCGTTGTACGCGCCGGAGAAACTGATCGGGTTCGGCTGATCCTCGACGGCATCGACATCACCTGCCGCACCGCATCCGCCATCATCGGCGAAAAGGCCTACGATCCCCGTGTACCCGGCGAATACGGTCTGACTATCGAGTTGGCCGAAGGCAGCGTAAACAATGTGACCGGCTCCCACACCAAAAAGCTCAGCGATGACGACGTCAAGTACGACGGAGCGATCGACTCGCTGGTCTCCCTTGGTTTTGAGGGCAGCGGCAAGCTGATTGTAGATGCTGACAACGAGGGCATTGAAGTCAAATACGGCCACATGACTATCAACGGAGGCGTGTTCGAAGTGTCCTCCGGCGACGATCCGCTCAACGTGAGCGAGGACGGAGTAGGTACGCTCACCGTCAACGACGGTTATCTCTACTCCGCCGTCAAGCCTGAAAAAGGCGGTGAGGGCGACGGCATTGATTCCAACGGTTACATCATCTTCAACGGCGGCACCATCATCAACCTGGCCCATCCCACCAGCGGCGACAGCGGCATCGACTCCGATATGGGCAGCAGCATCAACGGCGGCGTGGTTGTTGGTGCAGGCAACATGTACGATCCCATTGATGAAAACAGCGACCAGCTGTTCATGATGCTGGAATTCGGCCAGTCTACAGATGATCTGGTGGTTGTGACCGACGAGCACGATGTGCCTGTCTTCGCCTATGATTTCCCCCACAGTTATACCTACATTGCCTTCTCCACCCCTGAACTGACGGAAGGCGCTTACCGCGTGTATCTGGGCGGAGAGATCGAAGGAGAACAGACCAACGGCCTGTACACCTCCATCATCTCTTATGTACCCGGCACGCGCATGCAGCACGGCGGCGACACGGCAGCGCAGGCGGGCGGCATGCCCCGGCCTGACATGGGCGGCCAGCAGCCGCCCGAAATGCCCGATTTCGGCGCGTTGCAGCAGGCCTTTGCGAATGTTGATCTCAATGAGATTCTCAAGGATACCGATCTGAACGAGCTGCTTGCCGACAAAGATCTCAACCAGCTGCTGACCGGCTTCAGCCTGACCGATATTCTGACTGACGAACAGATCGCAGAGTATTTCGGTGATGCTGATCCGACCATGCTGGAAGTGTTCGGTGGAAGAGGACGTGGCTTCGGCGGTGGACACCGCATGCTGGAATCCTCCGCAGAAGTAGCGACAGATCTGTTCATGTTGACGAAAAATTCCACTGGATTTACCGCCATTGTCTCTGCTGAGTAAACATCAAAAAAAGGACTGTTCCTTTCGGAACAGTCCTTTTTGGGCTTGTTTTATTCGCCCTTTGCGATCAATCCGGCGTACAGATTGGCCGGTTCGCCCCTGAGCGACTGCACAGCCAGTTCTGCAGCTTTAGCCTTGTCGCCGGCAGCCCAGTGGGCCATGGCGCTCTGCCAGCTGCAGCCAGCCTTGCGCAGCGTTTTGGCATCTTCCATGAAGGAAATGAAGAACGGCGTGGTCTTGTAGTAGCCTGCGTCGCGGGCAGAGGCGGCCTTCTGCTGCTTGCGCAGATGTTCGGCCACCATCTCCTGCGCAGGGCCGGGACGGCCGGTGGCCTTCAGGGCCATGGCCTGCCAGCAGCCCAGCTCCGGCAGATGCATGTTGGAGAAGTAGTCGATCTTCAGAATGAGGATATGGTCATACAGCTTGCGGGCTTCTTCCGGCTTGCCCAGCTTTTCAAGGCACTGTGCCTCGTAGTACTGATGCGGCACCAGCAGCACTTCGTTCCACAGACCTGCGCCAAGGTTATCCGGCAGCACCTGCGCCTTGCGGAAATGGTCCAGCGCTTCTTCGAACTTACCGGCGTTAAACAGCTTGCGGCCCATGGCATGATGCGCGAACATGAACTGCTCAGCCACGGCGTGCTCACCGCCTTCGCAGGGGGTGAAGTTCTTGCCAAGCATCAGGTCGAGCACTTCTTCGTGGCGGCCTGCAGTATTGAGCGCACGGCACAGCTCGATGGCGGTATCCTCGCGCTTGTAGCCTTCCTTCAGCAGGAACGCAGCAATCTCGTTGGGATCGACCTGCATACGGGTCATCAGATGAGCGGTCTCCCATACCAGCTCGCCGTCGCCGGGCTTGCGCTCCAACGCCATCTGCATCAGGCCCAGCGCCTCTTCGCGCTTGCCCAGATGGCTGTAGCGGGCCACAGCCAGATTGCGGTAGGGCATGTAGCCGTCGGGATCGACCTTCACAGCGCGCTCCCACAGCACTTCAGCGTCAGCATGGTTGCCGCTGGCGTATTCGATGCAGGCCAGCAGGTTGAGCGCATTCGCATCCGCAGGCTTTGCCGCAACAGCCGCCTTCAGGGCGATATATTCGATGGAGCGCATCGGATAGGCAACGCCGCAGGCCAGTCCGGCGGCAGCTTCCAACGCACTCTGGTCATCGCTGAGATACCAGCGCACGTATTCGGTCTGCGCACACTTGACAGGCAGGCCTGCAAGGATCTGCACAGCCAGCTCGCATTCGCCCATCGCTGTCAGATCCGCCGTGATGTCCAGCGCGGACTGGCAGACGTCGCTGAGCAGCGTGGCATACAGCGCATCGGTCGCGCCATACTTGAGCGCGCGCAGGGTCAGGTTGAGCGCGTCAAACTTTTCAGCCTGTGCAAGAGCCTCCGCCGCCTTTTCAGGGCAGATGTGACGGAGTGCAACTGCCTTCACCAGCATGGCTGTTTCGTTTCCGGCATGCTGCTTAAGCGCCTCTTCAGCGTGCAGCAGCATTTCGTCATAGTCGCCGCGGCGACCTTCCAGCATAGCCACACGAGTCATGGCACGGGAGCGGCTGTCCTGCGCCCAGGCAGACTGCATGTACCAGTCCCAAGCCTCTTCATCGCGGCCAAGGGCCTCCAGAATGCGGCCCATCAGATACTGCAGTTCGCCGCTTTCGGGATGGAAGTTGCGCACCGTGACCACACGCCAGGCATGCTGTGCCAGTTCATAGGCGTTTTCAGGACGGAAATGAGCCAGTTCCCAGGCCGCCAGCGCAGTCAAAGCGGGGGCATAATCGGGGTCATGACGCAGCGCCTCGCGCCAGTAGCCATCGGGACGCACGGCGGGATCGCGGTACTGCTCGGCATGCACACCCAGCAGGTACAGTTCCTGTGCGGTCTTGAGCATATCCAGCGAGGGATTATCCGGGATGGTCTCAGGCATCTCATGCAGCTGAGGCTCGGTCTTCTGATAGCTCAGCCACACCTTGCCCTTGGGAGAGATCAGCTGGAAGGTTTCCAGTTCTCCGTTCAGCTCTGCGCTGAAAATATTTTCAGGATCAGCATCAAACACGGTTTCAACGCCGTTGATCACGACCTTCGCACCCTTCAGGGCCACGGTGGCCTGCACGTTCAGCCTGCTGTTTTCAACAGAGACAGAGGCTTCCTTGCAGGCGCACAGCGGAGCGCCCACATCGCCGATGGGGTACCACATCTGCGAGAATTCCTTGCTCTCATAGGGCTGCAGCCATGCAAAGTCGGGCTGGTTGAGCGAATAGCTGGAGGCCATCAGCTCAGCATAAGCGCCGTCGGTATCGGTCAGTGCCTTTTCCCAGCTGCGGGACAGCTGATTGTACGCCCAGGTGAACATCTTCTTGCCAACGCTCACGGTACGGTCAGCCACATGCACAACGCCGGCGCGCTTGCCTTCGTCATAGCCGCCGAAGAAGTCATAGTTGGAGGTGGCGCAGAAATAGGACGTAGGCTGATAGGTGTTCTTGTGGTAGGAAATATCCACACCGTCGCCCATGCGGATGCCGTTGTACACACCGGAAGCCACCGGGTAGGCAGTCACGTTCTTGCGGTAGTGGAACTGCACATACTTCACATCCGGCGG
Source organism: Clostridia bacterium (assembly GCA_017517815.1). Next base: position 34,408 of record JAFWYA010000056.1, read on the forward strand.
GAACACCAGACGGTACTGCTCATTCACCGGCACGGCGGCGTTCTCCCACCACAGGAAGGAGTGGCGGCTGGCCGTGGGGTTGTATACCTTCATACGGGTGTCAAAACGCGCTTCGCCGGGCTCCAGATGCACGCCCACCATGCCCTTCATACGGTCGAGAGGCTCATTTTCGCTCATCCACACGGTCACGGCGCCGTTTTCGTGCTCTTCGATCTGCACGTCCACAGGCATAAAGGTGCTGGGACGATGATGGCAGGGCCAGTTGAATTCGCAGCCGCCGGAGATCCAGCTGCCAAGCAGACCGATCAGCGCGGGCTTGATGACGTGCTGCTTGTAGAAGAAGTCATAGCCGGTGCGCTTGTCATAGGCGGAGTAGATGCGGCCACCCAGTTCGGGCATAAGTTCTACCCTGATATACTCGTTTTCCAGCGTAATGACGCGGAAGGGCTTTTCCTCGCGATGCTCGCGGTCAACCTTCATAACGACCTTGCTGGGGTAGGGATTGCCGCTGGAGCGCTGATGCACGCGGTGCTCCGCAAACATGGGCAGCTCTTCAGCGTCGGGAGAGGGATACGCCATCATCAGGCGAAGTTCGTCATTCACGATTACCTTGTTCATTTCATTGCCTCCTGCTTCTTACAGTCGCTGGGTTTCGCCGTCTTCAGGCGGGATATGGCCCTGCATCACATCGTAGATCTTTTCATTGGTACGGCGCAGCGCCTCGGTAAACACTTCATACGGCTTGTTGCATACGTCCACAAAGCCAAATTGGTAATTTTCGCCGTCATAACGGCCCCATACAGGCTGGTCGTTGTAGGCGAAGTAATGGGAGCCAACGCCGCACTCATGCGCCGCCGTGCGGGTCTGGTAACGCTCGTAGGCCTTGCCGCGCTCATACTGGTTCTTCACCCAGAACAGGCTGGGATGCGGCAGGCCTGCATCCAGTGCGCCAAAGTGGAATTCGCCCACCAGAATCGGCATATCCAGATCCTTGTGAAGCCCGTCCAGCTTGTCCACGGGATCGGCCTGATAGCAGTTGAGGGAGAACACGTCAAAGTGCTGTGCAGTGCGCAGCAGGCTTGCATTGCCCTCGGCGTGCGCAAAGCGCATGCCCAGGTTCAGGTGATGCGGCGCATATTCACGAGCATATTTAGCGGGAATGCCGGCGTACATGTCCACCATGATCATGGTGAAGTCCATCAGATCATTCCATGCCGTCTGACTGCGCTCTGACGGACGGAACAGGCCCTTCTTGAGGTCTTCAAAACAGGTCAGTTCCTGCTTCCATGCAGCATTGAAGGCGGCGATATCGCCGTTGTAGCGCTCGCTGATCCACTGGATAAAAGCTTCGTTCGAAGCCGTCTCGGGCGCATCCTCCAGCATCTTTTCTGCCAGCAGAATATCGCTGACAAATCCCCAGGTGGGTTCGTTGTTAAGGAAGTAGCCAATCAGCAGCGGATCGTCAGCATAGTCCTTCAGCTGGCTGGCGAAGTTGCGGCTGAGGTCGTCGTATTCCCTGGAGAACACGTCCGGGAATTCGCGGAAGATGGTCTTTTTCGTGACCGGGTAACCCTTGAGCATGATAACGTAGGGCATCTTCGAACGTTTGATGAATTCCGGGTCAGAGAACATGCTCAGGGTGTTGATGCCCCAGCGGCGCAGACGGCGGGCTGTCAGCTTGGCCCAGCGATCATACCATTCGTCGCCAAAGGCGCGGATCAGGTTGCCGGTGGCAGGCGCGTACAGCAGCGTTTCATCCGGGAACATGCCGCTGAACTTGCGGCGGTACAGCTCCAGATCGCCCGCGTGATCATAGGCAGGCGCAAAAGCACCGCTGGGATCGGGCAGTTCGTCCATGTAATCCTCCACGCCGAGAATCCAGCCGGGCTCGCCGGGATATACGCCGAACACGCCGGAAGAGAAGAACGCGCAGCCTTCAGGATCGACCAGATACCAGCGATCGCCTTCCTTCTGTGTGCGGAACCAGCCGGTGGCTTCAAACCGCTTATCTGTGCAGCCGCCGTAGGCATTCCAGCCCGGGATGGGTTCATCCGCCGCAGCTTCATCAGCCGCCAGCGCCTGCTTCATCTCTTCCACAGAATGGGCCTTGCCCGGCCATTCCTTTCCTTTCCACTGGCCCAGCACGTCGACCGTGGTTTTCTCAGCCTTGGGAAATTCCGGCAATTCATCGCAAAGCCAGCCGCCCAGAATATCAAACACACGGTTTTCCTGACGCGGTTCCACGATGTGCAGCTCGGTCTTTTCCACATCCGCCATCACAATACCCTGCCCGCGAATCTCGCTTTTCATGGTTCCAGGTGTAAGCGGCGGGAAGAGCAGACTTCCGTCCATCAGATCCAGGCGGAAGACGATACGTCCCACCACCCCGGGGAACAGGCGGATATGCATGTGAATTTTACGGCCGCTTTTTTCATACAAATGCAGCTGCACGCCCTCGCAGTAATCCACATGCGGCAGTACATCCAGCACAAAATACTTTGCATCGCCGTAAAAATCGCCGGTCATCTCCGGCAGGGTCAGCACTGCATTCCCCTTGGCGATCTTTACACGCAGCGCATCGTTCACGCGCTCGATCTGCGCGTTTTCAACCAGTATATTTTCAAAAGAGACTATTTTTTTCACTTATCAAAGTCCTCCTTTGCAAAATGTTTTTCTGTTGTTTTCATTGTACCAAAACGCTGCAGCATTGCAACGTGAAAATCCGTCGAAGAAATCGCAAAAACGTTGCGTGACACAGCATTTGACCGGCTGTGCCCAATGTGTTATCATCATACCATCAAAGGAGCGGATGCATATGCTCATACCATTTTTGCTGGAATCCGACTACCGCAATTCCATCTGGGCGCGCCAGACGGTGGACGGCCTGATGCGCGAGGCCAGCCGCAAAAAATATACCGTTGTGCAGCTTGACGCCGACGACTACCAGACCATCGACCCTGATGAGCTGTTCGGCAGCCGTCAGCGACTGATTATCGTGATCGGCACGTCGATCTCGTGGATGCCCAAAGTGCTGGATCATTTTACGCGCAAGGGCGTAAAGTGCATCCTCATCAGCTTCAACCCGGCCGAATCGGCCACCGCTCAGGGCATTGTGCGCATGGATCACGTGTCGGCCATGCAGATGATTCTGCACTATCTTGAACGCTGCGGCAGGCCGCGCGCCGCGCTGTACGGCTTTAACCCCAATTCCTCCGCCGACATGATCAAGAAGGACTGCTTTGATGCATGGAATGCAGTCCACGGGATGGGACAAAGCTTTCGAGCATTTGACAATCCAGCCTCGCTGGATGCATGCTATCAGGCATTTTCGCATGAGCGCAGCCGGTTTGACGCGGTGATCTGCGCAAACGACATCGTTGCAGTTTCCCTTTTGAGACGGCTGCGGGCCGACGGCGTGCGCGTGCCGGAAGATCTGTTTGTAACCAGCTTTGGAAACTCGGCGCTGTCTGCGAATGTGAGTCCCTCCATTACCAGCGTTACGCTGGAGCATGAGGAACTGGGCCGCCAGGCCATCAACCTGTATGCCTTTTTACAAAAGCAAGAAGCTGCCACCAGCGTGTCAGTGCGTATTCGCAGCAAGCTCATCGTGCGCGATTCCACCGCCGGCATACCCTTTGAAGAAAGCGATATGCTGTCCCTTCCCCAAACGAATTATGAGACCAGCGTCAATTTCTACAGCGATCCCGAGGCCGACCGGCTGATGTGCGCCGAAATGCTGCTGGACAGCTGTGACGACATCGATCAGGCTTTTTTGCGCGGCCTGCTTGCGGGGCTGAGCACCGAAGCGCTGGAGGAGCGGCTGTTTTTGTCCGCCTCCGCGCTGCGTTACCGGCTCAAGCGAATCATGAGCGTGGCCGGATGCAAAACCCGAACAGAGTTTCAGGATTTTCTGGAAATGTGCAGAGAACTGCGTTTCTTCGAAAAAACAGATGCATAAAAAGAGCGTGGAGGCAATCGCCTTCACGCTCTTTTTTCATTCTTATGCCAATGTGACTTCATAGATCTGATAGGTCTGGTTAGGCATATCCACCTTCCAGCTGCCCTGCGGCGCATCCAGATAGGCTTTGGCGCGCACGTCATATACACTTCTTACGCTGTGTCTGTCAAAGGCCTGCGGCAGAATGGACAGCTGCGTGCCTTCGCAGGCATCCACCGTCGGGTTGGATGCAAACACCAGCAGTTTGATGCTGCCGTCGTTCTGTTCGCGATGGTAGTAACTCAGTTTCACCTGTTCAGCGTCACAATGCCAGGCTGCACCATTTTCCCAGTAGCCTTCAAATTTGGCGTCGGCAATGCCGTAAAGTTCCAGCACGCGCCACAGTTCCTCCATCACATCCAGCGGATGATACACAGAATTGGGCCGCGGGTACACGCCATGGATCAGACAGATGGACAGTGCCATGTCAAAATTCCACTTGCCGGGAACTTCATACACAAGGAACTGCATGGGGATGCCGTGATTGACGCCCAGATATTCCGCGCGGAAATATTCCAGCGAGAAATTACGGATGCCCTTGTGCCAGATATCCATCTGAATATGCTCGCCGTCCCAGATCATGTCGCTGAAGCCCGTAACAAAGGGCAGCGCAACGCTGCTGAGATGCGGATTGACGATACCGCCGCGCTCATGAACGCCGGTGTAGATTTTGCGCATGATGTCGCGCACGTCAAACATGGGGTAGGTTGCATGGCGTTTGCCATCCTCGCCCTCGTAGCCGCAGCCGTGCTTTGCATTGGTGCAGCCCCATGGACAGGCCGTGCCATCCAGATACACGCCGTCAAACTCAAACTCATCAATGCATTTGAGCATACCTTCCACCAGCCTGTCCTTCCACTGGCTGCGGTAGCAAACGATGTTGGCGCGCTGATAGGGCACGCGGTACCAGCCGCTGGAATATCCCCCAACGGTTTCACTGATGCAGCTGACTTCATCGCGCACTTCAGCAAAATGCGGCATGGCAGATGTAATTTCATACCCGAAGTACGGAATCACACGAATTCCTCGGCTATGGCACAGGCGCACCAGCTTGGTGATCTCCTCTCTGGTCTGCACGGCAGTTTCCCAGTAGTTCTGAATCTTGTTCCACTTTTCGTGCAGAATCAGCAGGTTTACGCCTGCGCGGCTCAGGCGGTCGATGACCTTTTCGGGGTTTTCATCGCTGACGGGGCCGTTAAGGTAAGGCCAGTAGTCGCCAACGATCTTGGTAAAGCAGTCGATATGAACCGCCTTTAATTTCAGGAAGGCCGGATCCATCGGCTTGACGGGCGTAGCCACCAGGCCAAAGGAATAGTTGAGCTGCGGTGAAGTCATACCGGGGTTTTCCCACATGCGCGGAGCTGAATTCAGCAGGTGCAGACACAGCACCCAGTGATCGCCGGCATCCTCAATGGTGATAGCCTTTTCCTGATCGGCAGCCTGCCAGTACTCGTCCGTTTCACTGACCAGCTGCAGGCCAAGTTTCTCATTGCCCAGCCACAGAGCAGGTTTAAAGGGCATGCTCATGCCGCCTTCGGGAATACGTCCATTTTCACTAAGCGGCGCGCCGTCCTTCAGCGCTTTTACGCCGCCAGCCGGCCAGCTGACGTACAGCTGTACCGCCTGCTTGCGCAGCGGAATTTCCAGCCTGAGGTTTTGCAGGTCCCAGCGGGTCACGCTGGGCGGCTCCAGCCCAAACAGCTGCGGCACGATGATGCCGCGCGGCATGATCTTTATATCCCAGCGGGCAGCGCCGTCGTATTCCCACGCAAGGGTGGAATTGGCAATGATGCACTGGCTTTCGGCATAACCGTTGACGACCGCTCTGTCCTTTTGGGGATCGATCAGGTAGCATCCCTGATCGTGCCACACGATTTCTTCGTCGTTTGCCTTGCCAACCAGACGAATGGGCGCATACAGCAGCTCTGTCTCCTGCGTCTCGATGCTTACCGGGAACAGCGATGCATCCTGCGTAACCCTGCGGCCCCAGAACGCAACATCCACCCGACTGCCGTCCTGAACAGCTTCAACGGAATGCCACGGATGCAGAACTTCGCTCATTTTCACCGCTCCTTTGCTGTAGCAAAAGTTTATTCATGCATTCTGAAATCAAGCTCGTGCGGCAGCGGGAAACGCTTCTCGGCCTCTTCACGGCTGATATCATGCTTCTTCATGTACAGGGTGAACCACAGGTCGCACAGTGACAGTTCGCCCTCGCGCATATCCGGAATAAACAGCGGGCGCAGCATAATGGCTTCCGCCTCATCATAGCGGCCCAGCGTTACATCCGCAGCGGCCTTCAGGTACAGGAATCTGGGCTGTTCCTGATAATCAGCAGGCAGGGTCTGCAGGTAATCATACAGTTCGGCATGCAGGCCGGCATTGAGCAGCGTCTGCGCATATTCGAGGCAGAGGTTGCGGTCGCCCGGCAGCAGTTTAAGAGCCTCGTGATAGGCGTTCAGGCATTCATCGGTACTTCCGGCGATCACAGCCATGCGGGCCAGCGCGCGCCATGCCCAGGGGGTGGGCGCAAGGCGAATGCTTTCCTCCAGCGTTTTCTTCGCCGTTTCAGGATCCTTGGCGGCATGCTGCATTACGCCCAAATGGTACAGGGCGTTGGCGGACTTGTCTTCCACGTCCGCCAGCATATTGCGCCAGCAGTCAGCAATCATATAGCTTTCAGGCGTGCACAGCGGGTCGAGTGCGGGGAAGGACTGGTTGTTGAGCAGTTCGATCCAAGGTGCCTGCTGCTGATCGATGGAGCTTTCCGGGAAACGACACACAGAGGACACCGGCTGCAGGCCGTTCTTCTCGCGGCGCATATTTTCCAAAGCGCCCCAGCCAGCACCCATGGAGACGATCTCGCCCTGTGCCTGCGCAATAGCCTTAGCGCGGGCCTGATGCTCGGCCTCCAGATCCTTCTGCGCAATCATATCATCCAGCGCGCTGCGGCAGGCATTGACTGCATCGGCATATTCCATGCCGTCCACATTGCAGGTCAACTGACCATATGCCTCCAACCAGTTCCAAACATCGCCGTCGGGCATGGGCAGATGATCCTGCTGCGTCTTGGCAATGCCGGACTGGATTTCAATGTAGCTCTCCACGCCGTCACTGAGCCAGCGCTGCCAGTTCTTGCCGCCCTCGCCCACGCCCCACACAAACAGCTTGCGGCCGCGCATCTGATGAGTGGACATCTGAACAAGGCCCTTGTGGTCGCTCTGCAGCGCCGTCACGAAGGGGCGTTCTTCCTTGGGCAGATCATAGAACACGTCCACCGAACGGGTAATTTCGCAGGGCTTGGACAGATCCATGCCCTCAAATACAGGCAGCGGACGGCGCAGCATGCGATACTGACCAGCATCATACAGTGACAGAATGGCAGTCTCGGCAGGAGCGATCACGCGCGTACCGTCACGCTGAGGCACTGCGATATTGCTCCACCAGTACATGGGCACCTCGCCATTGCCCTTGGGATTTTCAATATGCACCTGTACATACAGGAAGTGGCTTTCCGGCGGCAGGTAAGCCTCCAGACGGTACACAATGCCGCGAATGCGCTCATACTCATACAGGCGCACGCCGCTGGTACCGTCCGGCAGGTTGATGAGTTCGGTAAACATATTTTCGCAGGTGAGCATGTTATGGCCGCGGATGGACACGTTCCATTCCACGCCGCTGGAGCACCACGCATTGCGCAGTGCAAGGTTGCAGGGCTGTACCACAGGGTTGTGATTGAGCAGCTCACGGCCTTCATACTTCAGCGACCACAGACGGCCGCCCATCCACGGCAGCATTTCCGCACGAATATGTTCGTTTTCAATGACCACAACGTCCTTTTCAACAGGCTTCTTTTCACGCGTATACTGATCCTGGGACAGGTATGGCAGAATGGTGCCTACACGGCCATAGCGCATGTAGCGCACGTCTTCCTCATTGAGGGTGTCATCCCACACAACGGTGGAATGCACATAGGAAACATTCTGAAAGTCCGGCAAAGGATTCACCTTGCCAAAATCGGCCATCATGAAGGACTGGCGGGTAAATTGAACCTGACTCATGGGTAGAATTCCTCCCTTGGGCAGAATTATGAAACAATTTTGATTGATTCATTATACCATACTCTTTCGGGAAGGAAGAGGGCTACTCTTTCGATTTTTTAGAAAAATCTTTCGCAAATGGGTGATTTGTTCCGTTTTCGTGCAAAGGAAAACCCGGCTCTTTCGAGCCGGGCATCGTATTTTGGTTGATATTTACTTGGTGATTTCAGCGTAAGCGGCAGCGCCCTGGTCGATGACATCCTGCAGGCCGCGGCCCTTGAGCTCTTCATACTTGGCAAAGAACTCATCGATGGTGATCTGACCAGCGATGCACTGGTCGCGGTAGGTGCAAATGCCGTTGCCGCCGCGGATCAGCTCGCCCACATACTCGTTGTAAGCTTCGGTGCCCTGCACAGCAGGCATCTGATAATACTTGCCGATGTTCACGCCGTCATCGCGCAGGCCGTCATAGAAGGAACGGCGCGGAACGGTAAGATCTTCCACAGTCATGCCAGAGAACACGCACTGCATGAAAGCGTCGGTCAGCCAGTTGCCGCCGAAGGGAGCAAACTCAAGGTCCATCGTACGGTAGACGTTGAAGCCGCTGGCTACAACCTCGGGACGCAGAACGTTCTTGCCGTCCACCACGTCAAAGGTATAGCCCTCGATGCCGTAGTTATACAGGGTTACGCCTTCAGGGCTGTACTGCCAGTTCCAGAACTTGCACAGTTCTTCTACCAGTCCGTCCTGCTCTGCCTTCACGGTGATGCACCACTTCTTGCTCAGACCTTCGCGCATCTGCAGCATGCTGTCGCCGAAGGGGCCGACAATGGGAGCCACGCACAGGTACAGCGCATCCTCGTCGCCATTGGCAATCACGGTTTCGGTCTGCACAGCGCACTGCTCAGCATAGGCAAACACGGTGCCGACCAGGTTGCCGCCCATGAGGTTGAGGATATCAGTGGCCTTACGAGTTGCGAATTCCTGATCCAGAATGCCGTCGGCATGAAGCACACGGACTTCCTCGAGGAAAGCCTTGTAGTTGGGATGGTCGTACACCATGCCATAGGTGCCGTCCGGCAGGATGCAGAACTGCGCATCGTTGGAAGCAGCAATGCCGAAGGCATTCAGCAGCTGATGCAGGCTTCTTTCACCGGTATCGCCCATTTCCAGAGAGATCGGAATCTCATCGTTGGGGTCGCCGTTGCCGTTCATGTCGTTGTCACGAACGCCGTACCAGTAGGCCTTCCACTCTTCCCAGGTATCAGGTACTTCCATGCCCAGCTGATCCAGCCAGTCCTTGCGAACAGCAGTAGACTGAGCGCCGGGAACGTTGACCAGGTCGGGCAGGGTCCAGATGCCGCCGTCGGCCTCGGCCCAAATCGCCATGCGATCCTCGCCAACCGCTTCCACAACGTTGGGCATCAGATCGAGGTATTCGGTCAGATCGACAATCGCGCCTTCATTGATCAGGGCAGCGATGGAGTAGTCGCCGGAAGCCTGAATCATGTGGGGCAGCTTGTCCACGCCCTGAGCCAGCGCCGTGGCAACCACGGTGGAGTTGTAATCAGAACGCCAGTCGATATCAAAATGTACGCCGGTCATCTTTTCGATGGTGGGGAAGTAGAAGCCGCCATTAAAATCAGTGGAGTACTGATTGTAGTGGCTGCCCAGTGCCGTGATGGTCAGCTCGTTGTAGTACAGCTCGCTCTTGGGAATCTCCAGATCAACCCACCAGTTTGCCTCCAGTCCGCCCATTGCTTCAGTAGCGGTGGCGAAAGCAGAGGTCAAAGACAGTGTCATGATCAGTGCCAGGGCCAGGGATACCAGTTTCTTCATAGGGTGGCCTCCTTATTCAGTTTTCAACACGTTCTCCGGTGCTGCTTTGTTGTATTTATCATATCATAAATTTCTATTGTGCACAATATTTTTTGCATCAAAAAAGGCCCCATCTCTTTCGAGATGGGGCCGGATGTTACTTATCGCTTGTTAGGCGCAAGTAGCTTACTTGCCAACGATCATCTGGTAAGCTTCGTTGCCTTCGTCGATGACATCCTGCAGGCCGCGGCCCTTGAGCTCTTCGTAACGGGCGAAGAAGTCCTCAACGGAGATCTGGCCAGCGATGCACTGATCGCGGAAGGTGCAGATGCCGGCGCCGCCACGGATCAGCTCGCCAACGTACTCGTTGTAAGCGTCAGTCTCCTGAGTAGCGGGCATCTGATAGTACTTGCCAGCGTTCACGCCGTCCTCGCGGAGGCCGTCGTAGAAGGACTTGCGCGGCACGGTCAGGTCAGCCTCGGTCAGGCCGGAGAACACGCACTGCAGGAAGGAGTCGTTCAGCCAGTTGCCGCCGAAGGGAGCGAACTCGAGGTCGATGGTGCGGTAGGTGTTGAAGCCAGCAGCCACGATTTCGGGCTTCAGGATCTTCTTGCCGTCAACCACATCGTAGGTGTAGCCTTCGATGCCGTAGTTGTACAGGGTGGTGCCTTCGGGGCCGAACTGCCAGTTCCAGAACTTGCAGAGTTCTTCAACCAGACCATCCTGCTCAGCCTTCACGGTCAGGCACCACTTCTTGCCCAGACCTTCGCGGATCTGCAGCATGCTGTCGCCGAAGGGTCCAACGATGGGAGCGCAGGTCAGGTACAGGCCGTCTTCAACGCCGTTGGCCTGCAGGGTCTCGGAGTGCACAGCGCACTGCTCGGCCCAGGTGAACACGGTGCCAGCCAGGTTGCCAGACATGGTGTTGTACACGTCAGCCAGCTTACGGGTAGCGAACTCCTGGTCCAGGATGCCGTCGGCATACAGGGTGCGGACTTCCTCGAGGAAGGCCTTGTAGTTGGGATGGTCGTAGACCATGCCGTAGGTGCCGTCGGGCAGGATGCAGAACTGGTCATTGCCAGAAGCAGCGATGCCGAAAGCGTTCAGCAGGGCATGCAGGCTGTAGTCGCCGTTGGCACCCATTTCGAGAACCAGCGGGATCTCGTCAGCAGCGTCGCCGTTGCCGTTCACGTCGTTATCACGAACGCCGTACCAGTAGGTCTTCCACTCTTCCCAGTTGGTGGGAACAGCCAGGCCCAGCTTGTCCAGCCAGTCCTTACGGACGGCGGTGGACTGGGAACCAGGAACGTTGACCAGATCCGGCAGGCTCCAGATGCCGCCGTCGGCCTGAGCCCAGATGGCCATACGATCTTCGCCAACAGCTTCCACAACGTTGGGCATGAGATCGAGGTAGGGAGTCAGCTCAACGATCGCGCCTTCGTTCATCAGGGCGGGGATAGAGTAGTCGCCCGCAGCGCGGATCATGTGAGGCAGATTGTCAACGCCCTGAGCCAGAGCGGTGGCAACGTTGGTGGAGGTGTAGTCAGCGCGCCAGTCGACGTCGAAGTGCACGCCGGTCATCTTTTCGATGGTGGGGAAGTAGAAGCCGCCATCGAAGGTGGTGGAGTACTGATTGTAGTGATCGCCCAGAGCGGTAACGGTCATTTCGTTGTAGTACAGTTCACTCTTGGGGATTTCGATGTCAACCCACCAGTTAGCTTCGAGACCACCCATGGCCTCGGTGGCGGTGGCCAGAGCAGAGGTCATGGACAGAACCATGGCCAGAGCCAGAACCAGAGATACCAGTTTCTTCATACGGGGAACCTCCTTGTTTATTCTTCTCTCAGTACCAAGCAGATACTGGGAAAATCAATTTGGGGTGGCGATTAGCCCTTGACAGCGCCCAGGGTAACGCCGGAAACGAAGAACTTCTGCAGGAAGGGGTAGAGGATGATCATGGGAACCATCGACACGACCAAAACGCCGTTCTTCAGCTGCTGGCTGAGGGCAGCAACGCCCTTGTTGTTGGCAGCATTCGCGCTGGCGAGGTTGGAAGTGGAGGTTTCGGACGACAGAACCAGACGCTTGAGGAAGAGCTGCAGGGTTTCCTTCTTCTGATCGGACAGAAGAATCAGGGGATTGAGGTAGTCATTCCAGTGACCAACGATGATCCACAGGGCAACGGTGGCAAGCACGGGCTTGGACAGCGGAATGATGAACTGCAGCAGGATGCGGTAGTCACCGGCGCCGTCGATGCGGGCGGATTCAATGATGGAGAAGGGAATGGACTGGAAATAAGAACGGATAATGGTTACGTTGTAGGCAGTGATCAGGCCGTTGAGGATCAGCGCCCAGGGGCTGTTGTACAGGCCCAGACCCTGAATGTTGAGGAACAGGGGCACGATGCCGGCCTGGAACCACATGGTGAAGATGATGATGTAGGTGTAGAGCTTCTTGCCGTAGAAATCGCCGTAAGCGATCGGGTAGGCGGCAATGCAGCAGCCAATCAGACTCAGCACGCAGCCAACACCAGCGATGAAGATGGTATTGAACATGGAGTTCCACATGTCGGGATCAGAGAAGATGGCGTTGTAGGCCTGCGGGTCAAATCCCTTGGGGTAGAAGGTAACGTCGGCAGCCAGCACGTAGCGTTCTGCGGACATGGAGATGGATACAACGTTGAGAACCGGGTAGAGGAAGAACAGCAGAAGCAGGAACATGACGATCACGTTCGCAGTATCGAAGATCTTGTCGCCGGTGGAACGCTTGATGTAGTTGTTGGCGGGCACGTGCTTCTTCTGCTTGGGAGCCTTTGCAGTAACAGCAGTCATTTTTCAATACGCTCCTTTCATCAGAACAGCGCGGTCTCGGAAACCTTCTTGCTGATCGTGTTGGCAACCAGAACAAGGCACAGAGAAACCACAGAGTTGATCAGGCCGCCAGCGGTAGCCAGACCGTACTTCTGGCTGACCATACCGGTCTTGTAGATGTAGGTGGGAAGCATTTCGGAAACCTGCAGGTTCAGCGTGTTCTGCAGCAGGTAGATCTTGTCGAACACGCAGTTGAGCAGCTGGCCCAGCTGCATGATGAGCAGCAGCACGAAGGTCTGAGCCAGACCCGGCAGGGTCACGTTGCGGATACGCTGCCAGCGGTTGGCACCGTCGATGTGAGCAGCCTCATACAGCGCCTGGTCGATACCGGAAATGGCGGAGATGTAGATAACGGCGTTCCAACCGATGTTCTGCCACAGACCGGAAACGATGTTGATGCCATAGAAATAATTGGGGATGGCCATGAAGTTGATGGGCTGCAAGCCAAGTGATTTGTATACCTTGGCGATAATACCGATAGAGGGAGAGCAGATGTTCATGATCATGGAGACCATGACGACGGTGGACACGAAGTGGGGCATGTAGCTGACGGTCTGCACGATCTTCTTATAACGGAAGTTGCGCAGCTCGTTGAGCAGAATGGCAAATGCCAGCGGAGCCGGGAACACAAAAACCAGAGACAGCAGGTTCAGGCTCAGGGTGTTGCGGATGTACTGCCACAGGTCGGGGCTGGACAACAGGCGCTCAAACCACTTCAGGCCGACAAACTTGGAGTCGAAACCGCGCAGCAGCTTATAATCGTAGAAGGATGCGCGCAGATAGTACATGGGCATGTACTTGAACAGGAACATGTAAAGCAGAACCGGGATGACCATCATATAGATGTAACGGTTGCCCCAGATCTTCGAGCGCACGCGCCTGCGCATCGACGGAGAGTTGAATACGGTCGCCTTTTTCTTTTTCGCCGCGATGTTCAAAGAGAAAGCCCCTTTCCGTGTGCACAAACAAGCCGTTCGTGCATTAATTTAGAACGATTCACCAAATGCGTATGCATTCTTTCGTTATTTCATCATAACATTCTTCGTGTGTTTTTGCAATAGTCAATTTGAATTTTATTTTTTTCCAGAATACAGGCGCGAACTTTTTCGCGTCTTATTCAAACTTTCGAATAAAAAAACACACCTTCTTTCAGTATTTCGGTATTTTTATTCAACGAACTTTCAACGATGTAGTATTATACCACTATTCAACCAAAGAGTACATAACAAATTTTTTCGGAAAAACCACTCTGCGATTTGCGGGATTGACTTCCCCTTTTCCCTTTGATATCATTCTAACTACATATTAATTCCCTACCTTTCAGAGGAGGAAAACATTCTATGACAAAAGCACATGTTCTCAGCGGTCTGGAAAACCTGTCTTCCGTACACGAGCTTCTTGCAGGCAAACGCATTGGCCTGATGACCAACCCCAACGGCGTGGATCACTTCGGCCGTTCCACCATTGATATCATCAATGAAAAATACAATCTGGCCGCCTTGTTTGGCGTTGAGCACGGCGTGCGCGGCGACCTGCAGGCAGGCGACGACGTGGGTACCTACGTAGACGCTGCCACCGGCGTCACTGTGTATTCGCTGTTTGGTCATACCGATGAAAGCCGCATGATGACTGCGGAGATGACCGACTCTTTCGACGTGTTTGTCTTTGACATGCAGGACGTGGGCGTTCGTTTCTATACTTATATGTATTCTCTGGCTTACGCCATGCAGGCCTGCGAAAAGGCCGGCAAGCCCGTCATCGTTCTGGACCGCCTCAACCCCGTTGGCGGCCTCAAGCGTGAAGGCACCCTGCATGACGGCAAAAACTTCTGCAGCTTTGTGGGCAACTATGGTCTGCCCTCCCGTACCGGTTTGACCATCGGCGAACTGGCCCGCCATTTCAAGCGTCATCTCGCGCTGGATGATCTGGATCTGACCGTTGTGCCCATGCTCGGCTGGACCCGCGACATGCATCTGTGCGATACCGACGTCATCTGGCCCACCCCCTCCCCCAACTGCCCCACCTACAACTCTGCGCTGTGCTATGTGGGCACCTGTGTTTTTGAAGGCACCAACGTAAGCGAAGGCCGCGGCACCACCCTGCCCTTTGAGCTGATCGGCGCTCCGTGGATCGACCAGTATGCACTGGTCAAAAAACTCAACAGCTACGGCGTGGAAGGCATCGTTTACCGCCCCACCACCTTCAAGCCCACCTTCCACAAGCATGTGGGCGAAATTTGCAAGGGCGTGCAGATGCATGTGACCGATCCTAAGAATGCCGAGCTGTTCAAGGCTGGCCTGTACATTCTGGAAGCCATCCGCGAGCTGTTCCCCGACAAGCTGGAGTTCCGTGATCATTTCATCGACCTGCTGCTGGCTACCGACGAGTACCGTCTGGGCATGAGCGCCGACGATCTCATCGCCAAGCACGCTCCCGGCGTGGCAGCCTTCAGCAAGAGCGTTGAAGATCTGCTGCTCTACTGATCATTCGGGCACAAAAAACCGGCGGGGTTTTCCCCGCCGGTTTTTTTGTTGTTATTCAACCACTTTCCATGCACTGACGATACTGTGATAATCGCCCTTCATCGAGCATTCAAAGCCATAGTTCATCAGAACCTCGCCCGTCATGCGGCGGCCGTCTTCACATTCATACACCGCATCGGCAATCAGCCCGCGCATACGGAAATGCGGCATGGGCAGATCCCAGCAGCGCATGCCGTGGGAGAACGCAAACACGGTGAAAGCCTTGCGGTCACGGCGCACATATTCGAACACCGCATAGGGATTTTCTGTCGCAGAAGCCAGCGTGTAGACATAGCTGTTTTGCAGATCGGCGCGGCGCTGCTTGAACTCAGCAATGCCGACCTTCAGCTGCTGCTTGGTCTCCTCGTTTGCCGTGAGCAAGTTGATGCCAATGCCCATCGATCCTGTCATGCCCCAGCGAATACGGAAATCCAGCGGTGTTTTGCGCATGTGGATGTGATGCATTTCAGGCGCAATCGTACCTGCGCCGCCTGCTGTTTTGGGAATGAACAGCGTGGTGAAGCCCTCGTGCAGCACCATCACGTCCACCGGGTCGGCATTGTCAGAACGGTTGATGCGATCGGCATAGGGCACCATGCCAAAATCGCTGCGTCCGCCGCCAGAGGCGCAGTTTTCCAGCAGCAGATCAGGATACTTCTCGTTCATATGCTGCCAGATTTTTTCGATATTCTGAATATAGCGGATGGACAGGCTCTGCTGATCCTCCAGCGCAGCATCGGGCCAACCGCTTTCGGTGACGTAGCGGTTCATGTCCCATTTGAGGTAATCCAGTTCATATTCCTCAATCACGCGATCCAGCTGTTCGATGGCCCAGTCGCGCACGTCGTCGCGCGCCATATTCAGGATCAGCTGGCTGCGCTGCAGCGTTGCTTCGCGCTTTGGATCACGGATGACCCAGTCCGGATGAGCACGGTAGAGATCACTGTCGGGGTTGACCATTTCCGGCTCCACCCACAGGCCAAACAGCATGCCCTTTTCATGGCAGGCACGTGCAATGGGCGCAAGGCCATTGGGGAAGCGTGCGGTGTCATGCACCCAGTCGCCCAGCCCGGCTTTTTCATCCACACGGCCGGGCATCCAGCCATCGTCGATCACAAACAGCTCCACACCCAGCCTGGCGCATTCTTCCAGCAGGCCCGTGCAGTTCTGCTCATCCACGCGGAACTCATACGGATACCACGAATTGTAAATCACAGGGCGTTCAGCAGCCGCTTTGTTGATCTTTTTGCCGCGCGGCAGCAGGTAATCATACTGCCAGTCGTACAGCGTTTCAGACATATGGTCAAAACCGCAGGCAGAGAAGCCGCCGGTGAACATGGGCGTAGTCATGCTTTCGCCGGGTTTGAGATTCCAGCGGCTGTCGAAATGGTTGACGCCGCCGGTAACCGATACGTTTTTGCCATACTGGCGTTCCACATTGATGGTGAAGTCGCCGCTCCAGTGAAGCAGGCCGTAATAGACCTCGCCTGTCTGCTGCGTGGACTTTCCCTTTTCATCCAGCGCAAAGAAGGGCGTCTGCTGGGCGCCTTCACAGGTGAGGCGGTCATTTTGCAGCACAGTACGCGCCTGCGTCAGCATCAGCTGATTTTTGCCGTACTCAGCGCCCCAGCTGCCGGCCATGTGCGTCAGCCGCCAGTCCAAACCGCGCGGCAGATGCCACGTTGCGCTCTTGATGGCCTGCAGTTCGATAGGCGCATCGGTGGGATTTTTCACCACAATCCAACGGCCCAGCAGCGGCAAGTCGCCCCAGCCGCGATAATGCAGTTCCACTTCAAAAGGATAGTCGCTGTCCTTTGCCCATACCGTCAGCTCATTATCAGCGATCTCATGGCGCTGATAACGCAGACGCACGCCGCGGCTGCCGTCGGCATGGCGCGGCCAGATGACCGCTTCGGTAAAATCACCCGGTTCATGGGTAGGCAATTCAAAATCCTCAAATCTGAGCGAGCCCGTGCCGCGCAGACGCTCAGAGGGCAGCAGCTTTTCAGCTGCGATGGGCATAAGGCTTTCGTCATCTTTGAGCGCACGGCCCCAGTACAGGTGCAGCATACGCCCATCCTGCGCCACGCCGAAGGCATAGGACATCTCAGAAGTCTTTAAATGAAAGAAATGACCGGTTTCGCAATAGGTGATTCTCATGGTTTTACCTCCCCAGAGCCTGTCAGCCATATGGATTTGTATTGTTGTGATTATCTTACCACGGCACCTGGACTGTGACAATTCGAAAACAAACGGAAAAGTCCCCGATTTTTTGATGAAAAAAGGCCGGCGATCGCCGGCCTGAAATAATAGCATTATGAATGAAGATTATCTTCGTCCTGCCGACGAAGCTCCGAAAAGAGAGCATTGAGGTACACCTTGTGCGCAACGGTAATGATGGTATTGCGCAGCATGATTTTTTCGTCCGTTTCTTCCACACCGATGACAGCAATGTCATTTTTGAGTCCAAACACAAACTCCAGCACGTTTTCCAGTTCGCTGCAGAAGTAATCGTAGGCGACCTGTTCGGAATAGCTTGCCTTCTGTATGCGCACAGTCAACCCGATATCCTCCATCGACAGCGCCGTTTTGATCACTGCGATGTACATCAGATAAGCGATCTGGCTGCGGCTGTACTGCTTGCGGATGGGCTTGTCCACCAGCCCTTTTTTGACATAATTGCTGATCATGCTGGAAGTGATCTCCACGCCCGCCAGCGCCGAAAGCTGATCGCTGATGTACTTGGTCGCCTGTTCCAGATACAGTCCCATTGCAGGCAGCTGGTCATATCTGGGCAGGCGGAAGTTTTCGACGCAGCGGCTGACGCGTTGTTTGACGCATATGTCCATGTTTCTCGCCTCCAGCAAATAGTATAGCCCGAACCCTGTCAAAAGTCAATCAAACGCCATTAACGGTTTTTGAAAAACCCTTGACGGGATATAACGAACAGTGTAGAATGGGAAGAGCTGACTGCCAGCAATTGTTTTTTGAGGTGTAGTGCTATGCAGTATCAAATTGTTGCCGATTCTTCCTCCAATCTTTTTCATCTGGAGGACGTTTCCTATGCTCATGTTCCCATGAAGCTCATCACTTCTGAAAAGGAATATGTTGACGAGCCTGGCCTGAATCTGGAAGAACTGGTCTGCGCGCTTGAAAAGCTGACCACCCCTACCGGCTCCTCCTGCCCCAACAGCCAGGAATGGCTGGATGCCTTTGGCGATGCCGACGGTGTGTTTGGCGTGACCATCACCAGCAACCTTTCAGGCTGCCATTCCGCCGCCTCGGTTGCTGCCGATGACTACCGCGCCCAGAAGCCCGATGCAAAAGTCTGCATTCTGGACTCGCTGTCCACCGGCCCGGAAATGAAGCTGATCGTCGAAAAGCTGCGTGAACGCATCTTGAGCGGCGACATATTTGAGCAGATCGAGCAGACTGTACGCAATTACATGAAGCACACTCATCTGCTGTTTACGCTGCAGTCGCTCAACAACCTGGCACGCAATGGCCGCGTAAGCCCTGCCGTGGCTAAAATTGCAACCGTGCTTCGCATTTGCATCATGGGCCGCGCCAGCGATGTGGGCACCCTCGAACCCCTACAGAAGTGCCGCGGTGAAAAACGCGCGCTGATCGCTCTGGTGGATAAAATGAAGGAGCTTGGCTTCAAGGGCGGCAAGGTGCGCATTGACCACTGCCTCAACCTGGAAGGTGCCCGTCAGCTCAAGGATATGATTCTGTCCCATTTCCCCTCCGCCGACATCATCATTGACGAGTGCCGTGCGCTATGCAGCTTCTACGCCGAACGCGGCGGACTGCTGGTGGGCTTTGAGGATGGGATGTAAATTGAAAACACCGTGACTTTGTTCACGGTGTTTTTTCGTTGATTTTTCTATATCAGCATGTGAAAAAGTTCGCCTTCTGCTTGAGTTGCAAAAAGCCTCTGACTTTCGTCAGAGGCTTTCCTCGGTGGTGCCGGCGGTGGGACTTGAATTAACCACGCCATATAAAACACAGCAAAACACCCTAAAACGGAAACACTTGAAATGCATACATTTCAACTCTTTCACATACATTTTAATCAATGCAAAAAAGCCCATGTAAATCATCATTGTGGTACTTATTGTGGTATAAAATCTGTACACCAGCAGGAACCAATTTCATTTTATTAATGTGGAACATGTCCAAAAGGGTCAAAAGTCTGTTTTTGTTGTATAACAACAATTTGCACAACCCCAAAACCCTTTCCAAAAGATGGCCAAAAGCACAGAAAGCTTTCCAGTATGCAACGCCGGTTCGCCACAATACAAATCAAATCTGTTTTTTCACATGTGGGGATAATTAAGTTCCGCCTCTCAACAGAAGAACGTCAAAGCTTTGGCGGCACTGTGTACCATGCGCAGTACTATGAATACCCGCATATGTGTTCACATCGAAACAGCTTTCATTGCATCTGTTCGAAGTCGCCTGCAAGAAGTCCCTTTTGCCGCACCCAGCAAAACCAGGCTCTGAATTGCTGATCCCCCCTCCGCCAACACCATCCGCCCTCAGGCGATGCCGGCCAATCAGATCCATCATGGACAGAAAGCGCAACATGGCTATGCCGTTTTTTATTTTGGAAAATCTGCTTTTTTTCACAGAGGGACCCATTTTGCGTCCCCCCCGGCAGGGCGTGCAAAAACGTGCGTGTTTAACACACCTTATCAAATAACGCTTCCTATGTTTTTCCAGTGAAACAAGCATGCACACTTCTGCACGCCGCAACAAAAATAAAGCCTTCAAAACAAGGGGGGCAGGGGATGTGCAAACGCCTGCGATAACTATATATACAGTGTGCTGACGTCATCAAGGGGTACAAACTCCTCCTGTCCCCCCGCCCTCCGTGTTCCGGGGATGGGTACCATCATACACAAAGAAAAAAGAAACACGACTTGTCATGGACATACATACAAGTTGAAGAAATGTAACGCTTCGATATGGACACGTTCTCGATACGCAGATGCAATATTCCTCGAATAAAAAAGGCACCACGACGCCACTAATCATCGTAGTGCTGGACAGTAAAGGCAAGTAGTCAAAGCCTTCCTGCGCTCCTATCTTAACATAAAAAGCAATGGCCAGTCAATGGAAAGCCGGCACAGGTATCCGTTTGCACACCCATAACATTGCATTCAATTGACATCCTGGGCAATCCACGCACATGCACTGCTTTATTTTTTTACTTTCCTGGTAATCTCTGCCGATCACATCAGCAACGTTTTCCCAATTCGCCGGGTAACAAAAACTCCTTTCCCATCAAAAGCAGAGACTGTGCGGGTATTTCGTCCACAGTTCCCGAAGCAAAGAAGCTATATCCCCGGTCAGCACAACTATATTTGTTTACTGTCGAGGAATGTATTTGCTGCATCATACTTTCTCAAAAAGCGCAATAAAAAACTCCGCCCTTCAACCTACCGTCCAGACAGATGAACCGTCCGTTGCCTTAGGAGGCGGAGTATGTACAGGACACAAACCGCTGTTCGAACCAGAGGACTTCACCGCCCCGTTACCGCTGCGGGATAGGCCGCATCTGGCAGTGGAAAGCATCCTGCAAATAGTCCCGGTCTACACGGCTCTACTTGCCTATCGGCGAGGACTTGCAGGTTACGCAAACGCCTCATGCCGGTACCAGCCTTGGGCACAACGTCCAGAACGAAAATGCTTCTCCCTGCAAAACCATTGTAACCGATCAGGGGCAAATTTTCAACACTACCTGCTAAGATTTCAAATATGGTTTCGGGAAGAAATAAAAACAGAGCTGGTATCTGCCGACCCCGTATCCCTCGGTCACGAACCGGGGCCGGAAGTCGGAAGCGCACCAGCTCCCGTGCCGCAGGTTACGCAAACTCCTTATGCTGAGCGCTCAGCCCTTGGGGAACGTCCGAAACGCAAATGCTTCTCCCTGCAAGGATTATTATAGGGCAAGCCAGGCAAAGCGTCAACCAGTTTGAAGGCAAAGAAAAAGCAGGCCGAGGCCTGCTGATATGGAATCCGGTGGAGCGACACTCCCGCATCTCCAACAAGGGCGACGGCTGCCCGTTCCTCCCTCAAATTCCGTTGTATTACTTTGCCGGAACAAATTCAAGTTTGATCTGCATGCCCATTCCTTCCGCCAATCTGCGCAGCGTACGCAAAGAGGGATTCGCGCTGCCGTTTTCCAGCTTGCTGATATCTGCCTGAGCAATGCCCGTTTTATCGGCAAGCTGTTTCTGCGTCAGGCCGCTGGCCTTGCGGGCGTCGATCATAGCCTGAATGATAGAGAACTCAGGATCGAGTGCATCATATTCAGCCTTAAAAGCAGGATCTTTCATCTTCTGGGAAAGATAGTCGTTGAAATTACTCATTTCTGGTTCTCCTTTCGGTTGGTGTACTCTTTGCGGTAGGCTTTGGCCTTTTCGATCTCGCCGGGCGGGGTTTTCTGCGTCTTTTTTATGAAACCGTTGGTAAGGATGATCTTACGCCCGACAAAGAAGAAATACAGCACGCGGGAAATATCAGAGCCAACTTGGGCGCGAAGTTCAAAGATCCCATCATCCAAATGTTCTGAATAAGGCATCCGGAGAGCGGTTCCATTTTTCTGCAGAAGCTCAATGGTTCGGATCATCTTTGCCTGCATTTTCAGGTCAAGCCCTTCTAAAAACTTCTTTGCAGGTTCCTCTCCGTTGGGCAGATCGTAGAAAATCACTTCAAACTCCTGCATAGTATACCGCCTTTCGTGCTGCTTCATGCATATTATATGGGATTTATCCTATATTGTCAATCGAAAAAGCGGAGGGTAATACCTCCGCCTTATTCCAGATCGACCACAGTGAGACCGGGCCGCAGTCCTTCATATGCTCAACTCCCGAATCAATAGAAAGCCCACCGGGTTGCGCATGCAAGCAGGGGCGTGGTGGGATCTGTTGGTTTTAACATACGCCTATCGTCGTTTTTGTCAAGCGAATTTGTAACAAAGACGCTTTCATTCACGCATCCGCCCGAACAGACGTTTCACTTCTTCACTTCTCCGTACCCTGAAAAACACACTTTATGTTCCTCTATCAACTGTTCGATTACCCTTTTGTTGATGTACTCAGCACCTCCAAACAAGGATTTCCAACAGCATCCATCCCATCTGTGCAGTCGGAACATTTGATTGTTCAGAACATTGACCAGCTGATTATATTCCGAGCGTGCTTCGTCTGCTTTGGGGTCACAATCCCGATGACAGATCAGCAGCAACGCATAAAACTCCAGCACATATAAGCCAGCCATTGCCAAAAGCACGTTCTGCAGCGTTGCTGCTTTATAATACGGCTTCTCTTTCCAGCGGGGGAAGTCACTTGAGCAGATTTCAGTACGTCTATGCTTCACCATGTTGTACAGCTTCCACCATTCCGGGCCCTTTGGGGCCGTCCACTCTTTCCAGGGCTGAAATTCTCCAAGTCCCTGCACCGTGACGGTTTCGTTCAGAATGCACGGAAAGGCGGAAACAATGGGGTGATAATACTCAGTGATATTTCCCGTGTTTTTGCCCAACAGCTCGCACAGTTGTTTTGCCAGCACATCCACTTCGCTGCACACAGCCTGATACAGGCGGTTGTACTCCACCGAAAAAGTGCCATAATTGTCCGGCTCAAAGGAAACATAGCGCTGCGTTGAAAGCAGGTCCTGTTCAAGCCCTTTAAAAAACTTCCAGTAATTCAACACGAAAGCATTTGCATCCATTTCGAGCTCTCCTTCATCACGCAATTGTCAGGGATTATTCTGTGCAACCTCTATGGTTGTATTATTGATGATAAAACCATCCTTCTGAGTGGGAACATAAGCCGCTGCTGCAGCCGCAAGAGCCTCCTGCGGTGTATTGGCCTCAACCGTTATTTCCTGTGTGCAGATCCCGTCCATATACTCCAGCTGCTCATCGGTCATGGTTTCCCCGTTGGGCGTCTGAATGGATGAACGTTCTGTGATCCTCACCCGAAACGATGGCGTCATCACCTTGCGTCCCGCTCTTTGATTGACGGCGTTGACAATATACTGAGCCATGCTTTCGCCGGCCTGTTCCGCCGCCGCCTTAAGGCTGGCCCTGTCTCCCTTGGGCACCCGGATGGCGATTTGCTCAAGGTTTTCCTTTTGATACTTCTGCGACGCTTTGTTTCTGGACTGATTGTAATACTTTGGTTTTTCGGTCATCATTCACACCGCCTTTCGCGCTCATTATACGCTCATGTGTTATGGCTAGCAATGTAATATGAGGTTGGATTTTTTCTCTCATTTGCTATTTGAATATTGCTAGCAATGTTTTATGATATATACATCATAAAACGCAAGGAGGATCCACCAATGGCAGCCATCACCGACAACCCCAAGCTCATGCCCAAGCCGCAGAACCAAAACCAGTTTCAGATCCTCGATCTGCTTGGTGATATCACCAGAGCCGCAGAAACCGCCGCCTATATCGGGCAGGATGTTCACGAAGAATACTTCGAGAAGTACCACGCGGACGAGGAGCACGACCGCATGTTCATCTGCTACGACTACGACCGCCACAGAGTGAAGATGGGAGTCGTTATGGACGCAATCGAGGAGATCGCCTCCGCCATCAAGGCCATCAATGTGCTGGTCATTGCTGAGAGCCAAGCGGCAAAAGAAAAAGCCTCCTGATGTATCAGATCAGAAGGCGATACCAAAGGCATCCGGGAGCGGAAGCGATTGATGACATCTCGATTCTAACAACTTCCCTCCCTTCTATCAAGCATCGATTGAAAGGAGAAACCCTCATGCAGACCGAACGCGAAGAGATCAACAAGATACTGGACGAACTGTGCGACGATTATCTTCATATGGTGCTGGTGTTCGCTCAATCGCTCAGGAATGAACAATACAAGAAATGATTTTACCGCCTTCGGGCGGTTTTTTTTTTGCCTTTCTTCCATGGCAGGTGACAAATACAGCCCATGCCGGCTTATTGACATGGGCTTATGCATTCATTATCCGTTTTCTTCGTATGGATCCGGCGGAGGCGGTTGCCCGCCGCTTCCCCACATCCTCCGCCGCCTGTGCGGCACACTGTATCCGCGAGCAATGGCCAGTGCGCACAGCCGCGGATTATACCGCAAGTCCCTGTATGCCTCATGGCGGATCACATTCAGCCGGTAAGGCGTACAGCTCAGCAATCCGGCTGCCTGCGTTTTGGTTTTCCCCTGCAGATCCACCATTTCGATCACCCGCCGCCGCTGTGCCGGCAATGCCGCCACTTCCTGCCGTACAACGCTGCGCAGTTCCTGCCGTTCTGCCTCTTCCACAACAATGCGGTCGGCATCCTCCAGAAGGTCTGCAAGCGTCTGACCATCCTCCGTAAGCGTACGGTCAAGGCTGAGGGCATCAACGGAAGGATCGCGCTTTGTGCTTCTGTTACCCACAGCCGCGCGCATTTCGTTGCGGATGTAATATGCAGCCCATGCAGGCCATGTTCCTTTGTCGGGCGTATAGGTTGCCTCCGCCCGCAGTGCTCCGATGGCAGCCGCCTGCATCAGGTCATCCATATCGACTGCACCGCCGCAGTAAGCACGATACTTCTGCGCGATCCTGCGCGCCAGCCGTTCATAGTCTTGCATTCGCCCCGCACCTGCCTTATAATGGAATCAGGTCACGTCCTCGCAGCAGATGCGGGGGCGGTTTTTATTCTCCCTGTTTTGGGTTTTCCTCGCCTTTGGGTGCATCCTCAACCTTTTCTCCGCTGAACATCAGGGAATCCTCAATGCCTCGGAGAGATTCAAAAGCGCAGCTTCCAAGCAAATTCAATTTGCAGCGTTCGGTGCATTCCATTTCCCTAAAAGGGCAAATCCGCTTCATTTCATCACCTCAAGTATTCATTTGTATCGGCTGTATTTCTCAAAAAGGTGGTCAACTTCCACTTCTGTCATCCCGTCAAGCGGATGCTGTTCCATCTCTTTCATCAACTTGCGCAGCGTACATTCCAGCTTCTGGCGATTCTTTGCAAGGGTCTCCTCCGCTGTCCCCCTCAATGGCCGGAAAAGAACCGTTGCCGTCAAAGCCTCCCGATGAAAAATCACCGGTTCCAGCAGTACAGCCTCGCCTCTGCGCACTGCCTGACCGATGGCCAGCGCGTCCAGCACAGAACAGGTGCGCCTGTCGGCCTTTTCTTCGTTTGCAAAGGGCATCACTGTTCCTCCTCATGGAACAGCACTTCGATAAACCACGCCGGACGGCCGCCGGTGGTCTCTGAGAAGCGTCTGGCCAGCCCCGCAGCAGCGACTTCTGCGATAGCGTCATCCACTGCAGAGGCATTGCGGAAACCCTTCCGCTTGGACATGTTCTTCTTGAAATCGCGTTCACCTACAATCCGCTTTCCGGCCTTGCCCAATTGATCCAGCACCATACGCGCACGGTCTGAAAGCCTGGCGGCCGGCCCCAGCATGTGCAGCGTATGCCGGATAAAATACCGGTTGATGGCAATGGCGTTTCGCATCTGTGCGGCGGTAATCTCGTCGTCAATCTGCCCCGACCACAGTTTCAGCGCGCAGGCGATCCGGGCGAGGTTGGACTGCATCTTGCCTGTAAATCCATATTTGCGAAGCCCCTCCCATTCGTCAAACTGTTTTTCGCGCATCTCATCGCGGAATGCCATAAACAGGCGCTGTGCCTCCGGCGAGAGTGTATAGCAGTGGGACTGGGTGTTCATCATGCGTTGGACAGCAACGGCATAGTCCGCCTTGACCTTTGCAGGAATCGGCGGTTCCGGCCCGTATTCGCGAAGTGGCTCAGGCCGCGCGATCACAAAACGCGGAACCAGTCCCTTGCCCACCATGCGCGAATCTGCAAACACATTGTCCACCACGAAAGGCTGTGCCAGGATCAGCACGGACAGACTTGCTTTGGGCACTACCACGGACGGCCTGCCGCGCCTGTGGGACTCCAGCGGGCTTGCATTGTAGCCTTTTAGAAAGGGGTCCAGGGTAGGCGAATCCTGATATCGTCCCGCCAGCAGTTCGAACAGGTCGCCTTCGTCGTCCAGAATGGCTGTAGCGCCCTCGTTTTCCAGCATAATATCGGGATAAGCCTCCGGCGTTACATTACTGCCAATAAAACGGCGCATGGGGTACATGGCCGGATAAGTGGCGATTCTTTCGGCAATTTCACGGGCTTTCGCTGTGTTTTTCTTGCGGACGGCTTCCGCCTTTTCTGCCTGCAGCACCTCCTTGGCTGCCTTGTCCTGCTCAATCTGTACAGCGCGGCGCTGGTTCTCCTCCGCCTGCGTCTGAAACAGAACATCCGTCAGTTTCTTGAAGGCAGGCGTTTTCGCGCTGCCCGAATCCATCACCACCAGCATGTACAGCTGCCCGGGTTCCGTCCAGTCTTCGCGTATGTTTACGCGGATTTTGCCGCATCCGCAGGCGGAGGCGACGCCAAGCCCAATGCAGGCCGGCAAGTCCAGCGGCACCGAGAGATTGGCCGCCAGTGCTTCACACATGGCCCGCAGCGGTTCCGGCAGCCATTCTGCACGAAAAACCGGCGGTCGGGCGCTGATGGGTTCATATTCCCCCATCAGCTGCTGTGCCTGCGGCGTTTCCATCAGAGCTGCGCATTCCTGAAGTTCATCATCGTATCTGCTCATTTTTCCTCCGTATACATATTTAACAGCTGCGCCATTGTAGCGCTGTCCAGCAGATTGAGGGTATCGCCGGCTGTCGCTTTTCTGTCTGCCGTCTGCCAGAAGAGTTCGCTTTGCTGCAGCTGTTCAGGCGTATACCTTCTCTGCAGCTCCATCATGGTTTTCTCTGCCTTATGGAGCTGACGGCATGCCTCCGTCCACTTTTGACCCTTCCAGTCGTTCAGCTTCCGGCGCAGATCCTCCGCCGTCGCCTTTCTGGGTCTGGGCTTGGATGGGCCTCCTCTGACCACACGCAGCGCCTCGCCCAGCGATACGCCATGCAAAGCCGCATACAGATCCACAGCATCCCCATGGGCTCCGCATCCGAAGCAATGGAATTTTCCATCCGGAAAGAAGCACATGGACGGCGTTTTTTCGTTGTGGATCGGGCAGCACGCCCACTGCCGGGATCCCCTGGCGCGCAGTTGAATGCCAGCGTTGCGGGCGACTGTGGCGGCGTCAGGGAGCAACGTTGTTTCCATAGTGCTGATTGACCCACTCTTTGAGTCCATCAACACTCACCAGAATTTTTTTGCCTGCACGAAGCGAAGGGAAACCCTCCGATGCAGCCATTTGATAAAACGTCGGCATTGATACATTCAGCAAAGCAGCTGCCTCTTTTGCTCCGATCAAGATTTTTTCTTTTTTATTTTCATCCATTTTTTTGCCCCCCATTACTTGCTATTTCGTACCTATATGTTATAATTGGTACGATTAGATCGTAACACTGTTTCGTATCAAAGTCAATGACGTGGTACGAAATAGATGCATGAGGTGATTTTTTATGATCGATTCCAGCCAAATTGGTACGCGATTGAAAAATTTACGTGAACAAAAAGGTATCTCCCAGCAAAAATTGGGGCAGTTTCTTGGAGTAAAGAGAGAAAGTATAAACGCCTGGGAAATGGGCATACGCGAACTTAAAGGTACATACATCCACCAATTGGCCGATTTCTTCGGTGTTTCAACCGACTATCTGCTATGTCGCGTGGATTATCGCAGTCCCTCAGCAACGCTGCAGGGCATCTGTGAGGAAACGGGCCTTTCCAGCGAGGCCGTTCAAACATTGATGGATATGAAGTCCGATGCCGTTGAAAAGTGGCAGAATCCCTATTCCTATCAGGCTAACGAAACCTGGCTGCCCGACTGGAAACAGCGCAAAGAAACTGTTTTTAATATGCTGAATCTGTTGCTGAGCCAGGACGAGCTGCTGGAAGACCTGCTGCTATTGTCCAAGCGGATTGACGAGGCGGTTCTTGCAGATAAGCAGCTGAAAGAAGACGGAACCGCTGAGCGCAGTGCAAGCCAAAACAAACCGGGTTTTCTTTCGCCGGATGAAATGAAGGAATACAGAGAGTATCTGGTATCCGACCAGTCAAGAAAGCTGGCTTATCGCGCTTTGGGTAAGATTGCCGCTTTAAAGGACACACAAGGACAATTAGATATTCAGGGTATGGAATGGTTCTGCAATCTCAAAGCCAAAGGGGGCGACGTCTAAATGCCCAAACGCAAAGCCGCCAACGGTCAGGGAACCCTCCGCCAGCGTGCAGACGGTACTTGGGAAGGCCGTGTCTCCATCGGGCGTGACCCCGGCACAGGCAAGCACCGGCAGAAATATTTCTACGGCAAAACGCAGGCCGAAGTGCGAAAGAAGATGACCGCCTTTTCCGCCGAAGTGGATAACGGTATTTTCTCCGAGCCATCCAAACTGACCGTGGGCCAATGGCTGGACATCTGGCGCGCCGAGTATTCCGGAGGCATCAAAACAAGCACGGTTGACCAGTACCGTACTCAGGTAGAGCAGCACCTGAAGCCGGCTTTTGGAGCAGTGAAACTGGACAGGCTGACCGCGCCCATGATCCAGAAGCTCTATAATCAAAAGCAGCGGGAGCGCGCTGCAGATCCGAAAGGCCGTGCCGGTCTGAGCGCCAAGAGCATCAAAAACCTGCACAGCGTTCTGCACGAAGCGCTTCAGCGTGCCGTCAAGCTGGGTTATCTCAAAGCCAATCCCTGTGACGCCTGCGAACTGCCGCGCATCGAACGGCATGAAATCCAGCCGCTGACCAGTGAAGAGGTTGGCAAGTTTCTCAAAGCGATCCGCGGCCACAAATATGAACGTCTCTTTACGGTCATGGTATTTACCGGCATGCGTCAGGGTGAAGCACTCGGCCTGCGCTGGTCGTGTGTTGATCTGTCAGCAGGCACCATCCGCGTTGACCGTCAGCTGCAGAAAGAGCGCGTCCCTGGCGGCGGAGGCGAATACAGACTTGTGGAAACGAAAACCAGCAATGTGCGCACGCTGACGCTGGCGCCCTTCGTTGTGGAAGTTCTTAAAGCCCAAAAGAAGGCGCAGGCAACCAACCGCCTGTTCATGGGCCCCGAATGGAAAAACGAATGGAACCTTGTTTTCACGCATGAAGACGGCAGCCACCTTGCAGCCAAAACCACATATGACTGTTTCAAACTGATTGCAAAGAAAATCGGTGTGGAAACCGCCCGTCTGCACGACCTGCGCCATACATACGCTACGCTTTCCCTGCAAAACGGCGATGACCTGAAAACGGTAGCCGACGCCCTGGGGCACAGCAATATTTCCACCACAGCCAATATTTACGCCCATGTCACCGAGCGCATGCGCAAAGAAAGCGCCGCGCGCATGGAAAGCCTGATCCAATCCATCAAATAGCACCTTTTGTCCCTCATCAATGCACTTTTGTCCCCTTTCGTCCCAGCTTTTGGGACGATTTTTTTATTGTGTACAAATCATTTCAGGCTTTTGGTACTTTGCGAACATAAGTTCACATAAAATCACTTTCGGGCACCAAAACAACATCAAAACGCGCTGATTGTGGTATAAATTGTGGTAACAAGGTGTTTTTGAGCATAAGAAAAAGCCCTGAAACACTTATGTTTCAAGGCTTTCCTCGGTGGTGCCGGCGGTGGGACTTGAACCCACACGGTGTCGCCACCAACGGATTTTGAGTCCGTCACGTCTGCCATTCCATCACGCCGGCAGGTATGGTGTAGTATACCATACTTTTTTCAGCGTGGCAAGACCTGTTTTTTACACTTCTTCCGCGACGCTGACGTAATTCAGCAGCGCGGGCACAATCTCGGGATAGGTCCAGTTTCCGGGCGGCTCGTCAAAGACGCGTGCTTCGGCAATTTCCGTGTCTTCCGACAAAGGGCCGCAGACATGAACGTCCGCCCTGCACAGCAGGCCGTAGCTGACGTCTCCGCCGCCTTTGTCCACTGAGTAAATGCACACCGGCTGCACATCGGCCTCCAGCGCGCCGGTTTCTTCATATAATTCTCTCTTTGCGGCTTCCAGCGGCGTTTCACCGGGTTCGATATGTCCGCCGGGGCATTCCCATGTGGTGCGTTCACTGTGACGGCAGAACAAATACTTACTGCCAAGCCGCGCCACCGAAACCGAAAAACCCAGCTTTTCATTCTCAATGCTGCCCAGTTCATGACGGCAGACCAGCATGCTTTTCCCTTCCTTCGCAAAGAAAACTCCCCGGGCAGCCGGGGAGCGTTTCATCAGTTGTTTTCTTCGGGCTGTGCATCTTCGGCAGGGGCTTCCTGCACTTCCTCAGGCTGCTCTTCGCAGGCGCAGCATTCATCGCACTCGCATTCAGCAGTCGCTTCAGCCTGTTCCTCCTCCGCTGGCGCTTCCTCCTGCGGTGCAGGCTGCGGACGCATTTGGGCCAGCTTGGCGTCCAGTTCGCTCAGTTCTCCGAGCAGGCCAGTCAGTTTTTCAGGCAGTTCAATGCCCTGTTCGTAGAGTTCCTGAACGCACTTGGGGATCTCGTTGAGAATCTCGCGGCGGCGGGTTTCCAGGTTGATCTCATTGAGCTTGTTCTGAGCACCTTCCGCCAGCGTGGAAGCGCCCTTGCCAATGGCCTCAATACCCTTCAAAAACGCGGTCTTGACGCTTTCACCAAACAATCCTGCCATATGGAATCCTTCCTTTCTGTATATGCTTCTGTTATATATAGTACTGCTCTGTGCGCACGATCACTGCGCATTTTGCAAAGGTCTGCGTTTTCATTCTTACCAGTGCAGCAGCAGCGCATTCGTCTCGCAGCTGAAATGCGCTTCCTCCATCGGCGCGATCTCGCCGTCCATATTCATGCGCATGTTTTTGCTGCGGATTGAGCACTTCGATGCCAGGTAACGCTTTGCAGCCTTTTTCTTTTCCAGCGTTCCCATCATCAGCGCCGGCAGATAGGTCGGCAATATCCAGCGCGGCACTTCCTCCACCACCATGATGTCGAACAAGCCGTCGGTCAGTTCTGCCTGCGGAGTAATCGGAATGCCGCCGCCGATATAGCGGCCGTTGCCGACAGCACAGACGGTATATTTCCCGTCCAAAACGATGTCGTCGCCGATCTCAATATGCATTTCAATGGGTTTAAACGCAATCAGCGCACGAAGGACCCCATACAGATAGGGCCACAGGCCGCGTACGTATTTCTTGGCATCCGCAGCATAATCCAGCGCCATAACGTCCAGACCGGTTCCGCACTCGTTGAGGAAAAACTGGTCGTTGATCATACCGCTGTTGACCGGACGGGGGGCATGCGACAAAATAAAATCCAGCGCCTCTTCCCAGTTTTGAGGAATACCGGCGGATTTGATAAAGTCATTGCCTGTGCCGGCAGGAATAATGCCCAGCGCCGTCTTTGTATTGCGAAGACCGGCAGCCGTTTCTGTCAGCGTGCCGTCGCCGCCCAGCGCAATCACTGTTTCAGCACCGCGCTGCGCTGCCTGACGGGCAATTTCCGTCGCATGCCCGGGTCTGTCCGTTATATGCATTTGAAAGGGAATATTCAACGCTTTCAGCTTTTGGGCAACCTTTTCTCCCATTTCGCTGGCCCGACCGTTTCCGGCAGTAGGATTGACGATAAGCTCAATCATGACTGCAGCTCCTTTGGCTTACAAAGTATACTGATTTTATTATTCTACCGTATTTTGTCGAAAAAAGGAAGAGAAAAACACCCAAAGCGCTTGTTTTGGTTGAAAAAAAGCAGAAAATGACATACAATGAATAAAAGGAATTCGTCATCTCTCATAAGGAGGCTTTCATATGGAACACTACAATCCTCTGCTGACGGGAAACAAAGGCGGCAAAAAATTTATCACCATTGGTGAAATTATGCTGCGCCTCACACCTCCCAACTATGAAAAAATCCGTATGGCATCCAATTTTGAGGCCAGCTACGGCGGCAGCGAGGCCAACATTGCACTGGCACTGGCCAACCTGGGCGTGGACAGCACCTTCTTTACTGTTGTTCCCAACAACAGTCTGGGCAAAAGCGCTGTGCGCTGGCTCAGGTCCAACGACGTTCACTGTACGCCGGTGATCCTCGCCACGATGGATGAAGTGCCTTCCCATCGCTTGGGAACCTATTATCTTGAAACCGGCTACGGCATCCGTGCAAGCAAGGTGACCTACGACCGCAAGCACAGCGCCATTACCGAATACGATTTCAGCAAGGTCGACCTTGACGCCCTGCTGGACGGCTTTGACTGGCTGCATTTAAGCGGCATCACCCCCGCCGTTGCGCCCAACTGCGCCAAGCTCATCATGGACTGCCTGAAGGTGGCCCGAGCTAAAAACATGACCATCTCCTTTGACGGCAACTTCCGCAGCCGCCTGTGGACGTGGGAGGAGGCACGCGACTTCTGCACACAGTGCCTGCCTTATATCGACGTGCTGATGGGCATTGAGCCCTATCACCTGTGGAAAGATGAAAACGATCATTCCAAGGGCGACTGGAAGGACGGCGTGCCCATGCAGCCCAGCTATGAGCAGCAGGACGAGATCTTCCGTGCGTTCGTGGAACGTTATCCCAACCTGAAATGCATCGGCCGCCATGTGCGCTATGCCCACAGCGGCAGTGAAAACAGCCTGAAGGCTTTCATGTGGTATGACGGCCACACCTTTGAAAGCAAGCTGTTCACCTTCAACATTCTCGACCGTGTGGGCGGCGGCGACGCCTTTGCCAGCGGCCTGATCTATGCCATGATGCACGACTACAAACCCATGGACATGATCAATTTTGCCGTTGCCTCAAGCGTGATCAAGCACACCATCCACGGCGATGCCAACATCACCGACGACGTTGCCAGCATCCGCAACCTCATGAACATGAACTACGACATCAAACGCTGATAAAAGGTTGACAATTCCTTGAAAATCGCGGTATACTGTGCCTGTTGTGCAATGGCATAACACACTTGCGTTGTTCCGGCCAAAAAACCGGAAACAGAGGAAAACGAAAGAGGAGTGTACACATCATGCAGAAGAATTCCATCAAGACCGTCGTCGCCATCGGCATCGGCGCTGCGCTGTTCTTCGTCCTTGGCCGCTTCGTGGCCATCCCCAGCGGCATCCCCAACACCAACATCACCCTGCAGTACGCCATCCTGGCCCTGCTGGCCGTGATGTATGGCCCTGTTGCCGGCGGCCTCATCGGCTTCATCGGCCATACTCTCATCGACCTCAGCTGGGGCGGCAGCCCCTGGTGGAGCTGGGTCATCGCCAGCGCTTTCGTGGGCGTTGTGGTGGGCCTGTTCGCCAACAAGATCAAGCTCAACGAGGGTAACTTCGGCAAGAAGGAAATCATCACCTTCGCCATCGCCAACATCGTTGCCAACGTGATCGCCTGGGTGGGCGTTGCTCCCGTGCTGGATATCCTCATTTACGCCGAGCCCGCCAACAAGGTGTTCGCTCAGGGTGCGACCGCTGCTGCCATCAACAGCATCGCTGCTGTGGTCGTGGGCGCTCTGCTGTGCATTGCCTACAGCAAGACCATCGCCAAGAAGGGTTCTCTGGACAAGGAGTAACCACAGTTTTTCCATTGCCGCGGAGGCAAGGCTTTGCCTTGTCTCCGCTTTCGTTTGAACTGACATGAGGTGATTTTTCGTTGCGCTCCCCCATCATTTCCTTTCAAAACTTCTCTTTTCAGTACCGCGCGCAGAAGCAGCCCACGCTGCATGATATCAACCTGAATATCTATCCCGGCGAACGCATCCTCATTGCCGGACCTTCCGGCAGCGGCAAAAGCACGCTGGCCAGCTGCATCAACGGCCTGATCCCCTTCAGCTACCCGGGCGAATGTACCGGCACGCTTACGGTGGACGGTGTGGATGCCCCTAAAAGCAGCATTTTCGAGCTTTCCCGCCATGTTGGAACGGTTCTGCAGGACCCGGACGGACAGTTCATCGGCCTGACCGTTGGCGAGGACATCGCCTTTGCGCTGGAAAACGATTGTGTACCGCAGGATGAAATGCATGCCATTACTGACCGCGTAGCCGGGCTTGTCGGCGTGGAAAACCATCTGGGTTATGCGCCGCATGAGCTCAGCGGCGGTCAGAAGCAGCGCGTCAGTCTTGCAGGTGTAATGGTGGATCAGGTCAAAATCCTGCTTTTCGACGAACCGCTGGCCAACCTTGACCCGGCCACCGGCAAGCAGGCGATCGAACTGATCGATGAGATCCAGCAAAAGAGCGATACCACAGTCATCATCATCGAACACCGTCTGGAGGACGTGCTGTGGCGGCATGTCGACCGCATTATTCTGGTCAATGACGGTCGTATTCTGGCCGATACCACTCCCGACGAACTGCTTTCCACTCAGTTGCTCACGGACAACGGCATCCGCGAGCCGCTGTACCTGACGGCGCTGCGCTACGCAGGCGTGGCCGTCACACCTGAAAAGCAGCCCGATCATGCCCAAAGGCTGCTGCTCAGCGATGAAGACACGCAAAAAATACGCAGCTGGTACAGTGCCTGCACGCCTGCACCGCAGCCTGACGAGCGTCCGGTTCTGCTGGAGGTCAAAGACCTTTGCTTTGGTTACACAAAGGAAAAGAAAAACCTGCAGAATATCTCCTTTCAGATCCGCAAGGGCGAAATGGTTGCCATCGTCGGCCGCAATGGCGCAGGCAAGTCTACCCTTTCCAAGCTGATCTGCGGCTTTGAAACGCCTGACAGCGGCGCCATCCTGATGGATGGTCGCGATATTGCCGGCGACAGCATCCGCCAGCGCGCTATGCGCATTGGCTACGTGATGCAAAACCCCAACCAGATGATCTCCAAAAACATGATCTTTGACGAGGTAGCGCTGGGCATTCGCAACACCGGCCTGAGTGAAGAGGAAATCCGCGCGCGTGTTGAGGATACGCTCAAAATCTGCGGCCTGTATCCTTTCCGCAACTGGCCCATCTCGGCGCTGTCCTTCGGACAGAAAAAGCGCGTGACCATTGCAAGCGTGCTGGTCATGGGGCCGGAGCTCATCATTCTGGACGAGCCCACCGCCGGCCAGGATTTCCGCCACTATACCGAGATCATGGAATTCCTGCGCGGCCTCAACCAGCAGGGCGTGACTGTTGCCATGATCACACATGACATGCACCTGATGCTGGAATACACGCCCCGCGCGCTGGTGTTCAGCGACACGCAGCTGATTGCCGACCGTTCCGCCGCCGAGGTGCTTTGCGACCCTGAGCTGATCGCAGAGGCTGCTCTGAAAGAAACCAGCCTGTTCACACTGGCGCAGCGCTGCGGTATTGCGCCGCCCGAGGCTTTTGTGGAACGCTTTATCGAATACGACAGGGAGGTGCGCAGCCATGGCAGCGAACACGGTGCTTAATTACCTGCCCCGCAAAAGCGTGGTGCACGAGCTGACTGGCACCACCAAACTGGCTTTCTTTCTGCTGTTTACCTTCGCCAGTATGATCACCTACGACACGCGCGTGCTCATCTGCCTGATGCTGTTCAGCTTTGCAGTTTTCCGTCTCAGCAAAATCCAGCTGCGCGAGGTGCGCTTCATGCTGGTGTTTATGCTGGCCTTTCTGTTTTTGAACAACCTGTTCATCTTCCTGTTTGATCCCGACCAGGGCACCAATCTCTATGGCACGCGCACAGTATTGTTCCACCTGTTCTGGCGCTACGACGTAACGGCGGAGCAGTTGTTCTACATGTTTAATATTTCGCTCAAATATTTCGTTGCGCTGCCCATCGCCATTCTGTTCATTTCAGCCACCAACCCCAGTGAGTTCGCCGCCAGCCTGAACAAAATCGGCGTCAGCTACCGCATCGGCTATGCCGTATCCATCGCACTGCGCTACATTCCCGACATTCAGCGCGACTACCACAACATTTCGCAGGCGCAGCAGGCCCGCGGCGTGGAGCTGGGCAAAAAGGAAAAGCTGATAAGCCGCCTGAAAAACAGCGTGAGCATCCTGATGCCGCTGATCATGTCCAGCCTGTCGCGCATCGACGTCATTTCCAACGCCATGGAGCTTCGCGGCTTTGGCAAGGACAAAAAGAAGCGCACATGGTATGTACAGCGCCCCTTCAAACGCAATGACTGGATCGCCCTGGCCATCGGCGCCGGCCTGCTGGTCTTCAGCGCTGTTGTTACCTTTTGGGACGGCAACCGTTTCTTCAACCCCTTTCAGTAACCTCAAAAGGCATGGTTTGACCCATGCCTTTTTCTCTTGACTTTGAGTGTACTCCAAGTGCTACAATGTTTCTCAGAAGGAGGCGAGGAACATGACCATCGCCGAGGCCAGTCAAAAATACGGCCTTACCCCAGACACACTGCGCTATTATGAACGCATCGGGCTGATCCCGCCGGTCAGGCGCACAGCAAGCGGTATTCGTGATTATGATGAGGAAGCCTGCCGTTGGATCGAACTGATGAAATGCATGCGCTCTGCCGGCGTGCAGATTGAAGCGCTTACGGAATATGTAAAGCTGTTTCAGCAGCCCGGCCCAACCGCCGAAGCCAGAAGACAGATCCTCGCAGACCAGCGCAGCCTGATTGAAAAGCGAATTTTGGAAATGCAGGAGGCGCTCAATCGCCTCAACTACAAAATCGAGCGTTATGACACTGTGCTGATCCCCGCAGAAAAAGGAAGGAAGGGATGAACATGTTTCCTGAAATCAAAAAGAACTTCGGCTTTGGCTGCATGCGCCTGCCCATGAACGGCGAAGAGGTGGATCTTGCGCAGGTCCGCGACATGGTCGATGCATTTCTCGAAGCAGGATTCAATTATTTCGACACCGCTCACGGCTACATCGGCACAAAAAGTGAACCTGCTGTGCGTGAGTGTCTGGTAAAGCGCTATCCGCGTGACCGTTATGTGCTCACTGATAAACTGTCGGGTCATCTGTATGAAAAGGAAGAGGACATCCGCCCTCTTTTCCAAAAGCAGCTGGACACCTGCGGCGTGGACTACTTTGACTTTTATCTCATGCATTCTCAGACGGCGGAAAGCTACGCCAAGTGCCAGCGCTGCCGCGCGTATGAAATCGCTCAGGAGCTGAAAAACGAAGGCAAAATCCGCCATGTCGGCATTTCGTTCCACGATACAGCTGACGTGCTGGAAAAGATCCTCATCGAACATCCCGAAATCGAAGTGGTGCAGCTGCAGTTCAACTATGTGGATTACGAGGATGTATCGGTTCAGGGCCGCAAGTGCTATGAAATGTGCCTGAAGTACCAAAAGCCCGTCATCGTGATGGAGCCCGTGAAGGGCGGCTGCCTGGTGAATCTGCCCGCCGAAGCCCAGCAGGTGCTGGATGAGCTGAACGGCGGCTGGAGTAATGCTGCCTACGCCATCCGCTACGCCGCCAGCTTTGACAACAACATCATGGTTCTTTCCGGCATGAGCAGCATGGAACAGATGCAGGACAATCTGCACGCCATGAAGGACTTCGCCCCGCTCACACAGGCGGAACATGCAGCAATCCAAAAGGTCTGTGAAATTTTCCGCAAGCAGGATCTCATTGCCTGCACGGCCTGCCGGTACTGTGTGGATGGCTGCCCGGCAAGCATTGACATTCCCAGCCTGTTTGCCTGCATGAACGCCAAAAAGCTCTTCCGGAACTGGAATACCGATTTCTATTACCACAACGTGTATACTTCGCAAAACGGCAAAGCATCCGCCTGCGTGGAGTGCGGAGCCTGCGAATCCATCTGCCCGCAGCATTTACCGATCCGCAGTCTGCTTAAGGAAGTCGCCAAAGAATTTGAAAAGTAACACCTGCCGCCCGCCGGGCGGCTTTTTTCATTTGTCAAGCAAAGGCTTTCGTGCTACAATATTGCTATTATCACACACGGAGGGCACCCCTCATGGATGAACAAAAGCGTAATAAAATCAACCTTTGGATGTTTCCGCTGGGCACTGTTGGCCGCGATATGATGTATTCGCTGTTCAACAGTTTTCTGCTTACCTATGTGCTGTTCACGCGCAATCTCACTGCGGCGCAGCTGAGCGCTGTTACTGCCATTATGGTGGCTGCACGCGTTTTTGACGCGCTTAACGATCCCATTATGGGCAATATTATCGAACGCACCCGCACGCGCTTTGGCAAGTTCAAGCCATGGCTGGTGATTGGCATTCTGCTTTCCTCCGTGGTCATCTATGCTGCATTCAGCAGCCGTCTGCAGGGCTGGAGCTTTATTCTGTTCTTCGGTATCATCTATTTCCTGTACAGCATCGCCTACACCATGCACGACATTTCCTACTGGGGCATGATCGCCGCGCTCAGTTCCAATGCCGACACACGCAATCAGCTCACCAGCCGCGCAACGCTGTTTGCAGGCGTTGGCGGCACGCTGGCCAGCATGCTTATTCCCATGTTTACCACCGGCAGCATGACGCTTGGCGGCAACGCAGCCACCGCCTACAGCCGCATTGCGCTTGTCTGCTGTCTGATCGGCCCGGCCTTCCTGTGCTTCACCATCTTCGGTGTACGCGAGCGCAAACAGGCTGTGACACAGCAGGCGCCCTCCATCGGCCTGAAAAAGGTGCTGTCCACCATCACCGGCAACCGGGAGCTGATGTGGATCGCCATCATCTTCCTCATTCAGCAAATCGGCAACAACATGGTCATTTCAGGCCTTGGCTCCACCTACATCTATTTTGACTTTGGCTACAGCGGCGGACTGTACTCGCTGTTCAACACCATCGGCGTGCTGGCCACGGCATTCATGATGATGTTCTACCCGGCCATCAGCCGCAAGATCCACCGTAAAAAGCTGATGGGCATCATGATGACCGTCAGCGCCGTCGGATATACCATCATGCTGCTGACCGGCCTGCTGCCTGCAAACAACGTCAAGTTCTGGTTGCTGACGCTGAGCTATATGGCCGCAAATTTCGGACAGTACAGTTTCTATCTCATCATGATGATCTCCATCATCAACACCGTCGAATACAACGAATACATCCACGGCGTGCGCGACGAAGCCATCATCGCTTCTCTGCGCCCGTTCCTGACCAAGCTGGCCTCCGCGCTGGTGATCGCGCTGACGTCGCTTACCTATATCATCTGCGGCGTGACCAACACCACCAACCAGATCTCCAGCCTCGAAAACGCCGCAGCCAGCGGCCTGATTACCGAAGCCGAAAAGCTGACCGGCATTGAACAGGTCATCTCCAGCGTAGGCAGCGCACAGATCAACGGTTTGTTCCTGTGCATGACGCTGCTGCCGTTTGTGCTGATGTTCATCTCCTTCTTGCTTTATCAGAAGAAATACACGCTGGACGAGCCGGAATATGAACGCATCTGCGCCGAGCTTGCCGCAAGGGAGGCTAAAGCATGAGTCTGACGAAATTCATTCTGCGTTTTGCCGCGCCCATCCCAAAGATTGAGCAGTTTGACCGTTTCCTGTTTATTGGCCCGCACCCGGATGACATCGAGATCGGCGCGGGTGCAACCGCAGCCAAACTGGCTGCGGCCGGCAAAAAAGTGTGCTTCCTCATCTGCACAGACGGACGCTATGGCGAAGGCAACGTGCCGCAGACCGGCGATGCGCTGGCACAGCTGCGCCGTGAGGAAGCCATTTCCGCCGCTGCTTCGCTGGGCATAACGGACGTGCGTTTTCTGAACCTGTCCGACGGCGGATTCTACTCGCCTGAAGAACTGGCCAGCGGCATCGCGCAAGTCATTGGCGATTTCCAGCCGGACGTGGTGCTGGCGCCTGATCCCTGCGTTGCAACAGAAGGCCACACCGACCACCTGAACGTGGGCAATGCAGTTCGCAAGCTGGCATGCTTCGCCAATTATCCGGGCATCATGCAAAAGTATGGCGCAAAGGCTGCAAAGCTTAAGGCCGTTGCATTCTTCATGACTGCCAGACCCAACCAGTACATCAAAACGACCGGTTTTGTTCAAAAGCAGCTGAGCGCGCTGTTTGACTGCCATCTCAGCCAGTTTCCCGCCGGAGACGACACCGGCAAAATGATCGCCCAGTACCTCAAGCTGCGCGCACGCGACTTTGGTCTGCGCAGCCTGAAAGGGCAGGCCGAGGGCTTCCGCGTACTGGGTATGCTGCACATGCACTGCATGCCGGAAAGCGAATCATAACAAAACGGGACTGCATTCATCGCAGTCCCGTTTTTATTCCAGTGAAATCGGCGTATAGCCTTCGGTTTCTTCCCTGTCGTGCGTTACCAGCAGCACCGTTTTGCCCTGTGTGAAGCGATTGACGATCTGCATCACACGTGCGCGTGTTTCTTTGTCCAGTCCCTTATAGGGTTCGTCCAGAAACAACACGTCAAACTCCGCCAAAAGCGCCCGGCACAGCGCGACGCGCCTTTTCATGCCGCCGCTGTAGGCACGCACTGGCATGCTCAGGCTTTCGGCCTCAATGCCCAGTTCCAGCAGCAGCGCTTCGATCTGCTCGCGCGGTGCAGGGCTCACCAGCGCCACATTGGCCGCGGCGGTCATCTGCTCCAGCAGCCGGTCTTCCTGAAACACGGCACTCAGCTTTGTTCCCGCAGGCATGCGAACCGTACCTGTATCCGGCCTGATCAGCCCCATCAGCAGGTTCAGCAGCGTCGTTTTGCCGCAGCCGGAAGGCCCCATCAGACAGTAATGCCCGCCCTTTTCAAACGAGGCGGAAAAATTGCGGATGACCTGTTTGCCGTCAAACGCCTTGGAAAGCTCTATTGCTTCCAGCATTTCGCCGCCTCCTTTTCGATGTGTCCAAGCAGCAGCTTCAGCAGCTTTTCACAGCCAATGCTCAAAAGTACGATCACCAGCGTCCAGCAGAACAGATCCGCCGTTTCCAGATAGATCTTCGACTGGTACAGCTTTTCGCCGATCGATCCCTTCGGTACGCCGATGACCTCGGCCGCAATGCCGCTTTTCCAGCAAAGACCGATGGCGATGGACAGGCCCGAACGCAGGAAGGGCAGCACCTCATAAAGGTAGATAGCGCGCAGCTGTTTGAAAAACGGCACGCGGAACACCTTGGCCATTTCGATCAGTTTGGGATCTGTACTATCGAGGCCGGTGAGCACGTTGCTGTAGATGATGGGAAAGCCGATCAATATGCTGATGATGATGCTCAGCTGCCTGCTGGGCACCCACAACAGCACAAGAATCACAAACGACGCCACGGGAATGGACTTGATTGCCGCCATCACCGGCGACAACAGTTCGCGCACGATGCGGAAGCGGTAGGAAAGCGCGGCCAACGCAACGGCCAGCAGAGCGCTGAGCACAAAGCCCAGCAGAATATGTTCCAGCGAAAACAGGATGCTCTGCCAGAAGGCAGGCACCATGATCAGCTGACCCAGACGCTTCAGCGCCGCAAGCGGCGAGGCCAGAAAAATGGGGTCGTCCACCCACATGGCGGCGATCTGCCACACAAGCAGCCAGAAGATCACCGCCCATGCGGGCAGACGACGTTTTGCTTTTTTAACGCTGGTAGTAGAAGTCGTCATTGGGCAGCGCGCCGCCGACAGCAGCAGGATTCTGCTCAAACAGCACGTTCAGGTAACCGCTCAGCTTGGTCTGCATCTCGGCGCCTTCGATGCAAACGATGCTGCAGTGAGGCACAGCCTTCTTGGCTACACCCTCGGGGATGATGTCGTAGGAAGCGATGATCTTGGCAGCCTCTTCAACATTGGCGTTGGTGAAGTCCACGCTGGCCTTGTAGCTGTCCAGGAAAGCATTCACAGCTTCGGGATTGTTTTCCACGAACTCCTTGCGAGCTACCACCACGCCGGTAAGCATGGCGCTGGGGTTTTCGGCATTCTCCTGCAGTTTGGCCCATTCCTGGGTCATGTCCAGCGCAACGCGGATGCCTTCGGCCTTGGTCTGAGCGGTGGTCACGAAGGGCTGGGGCATCATGGCGACGGAGCCTTCATTGGCCAGCAGGGCGCTGAGGCACTCGGCCTGCTCGCTCTTGAACTCGATGGTCACATCCTTGGCAGGATCGATGCCGTTGGCGCTGAGCACATAGTTGAGGGCATATTCAGGGGTCGCGCCCTTGCCGGCGGAATAGATGGTACGGCCGCGCAGGTCTTCAATGCTCTTCACGCTGTCGCCGTTTTCAACGATGTACAGCACGCCCAGGGTGTTGATGGCCAGCACCTGCAGCTTGCCCTGCGTTTTGTTGTACAGCACGGAGGCGACGTTGGCAGGCACGGCGGCGATATCCAGCTCGCCCTTGACCAGCTTGGCATTGATCTCGTCGATCGCAACAATCACGTTAAAGTCGTAGGTCGCGCCGGCGTCGTCGCTCATCATCTTCACCATACCCATAGCGGTGGGGCCCTTCATGCCGGCCACGCGGGCCACGGGTTCAGCCAGAGAAACAGCGCAAACGGAAAGAACCATGCAAAGTGCCAGTACGGCAGCCAAAATCTTTTTCATAATTGGATCAACCTTTCTTTTCTTCTTTTTTGTTTCCTGATGCAGCCAGCGCGCTTTTGGCCTGTACGCCGCTGAGGTTTCCCAGTCGGCCTGTCATAGCGCCCAGCCGCTCGTTGGTACCCTTGACGATGAGGCCGATGACCGCCTCACCCGTCTGCTGGTCTGGAACGCCGATGCGTCCGCGGATGATATCGCCAAACTGCGACAGGATCTCGTTCACCGCTGCAGCAGCAGCGCGTTCTTCAATGATGATCCCCACAAAACCCATTCGTTCCATTTTGTTTTCCCTCATTTGTTTTGAAATACAAAAAGCGCAGCCACAGCCTGTTTTCATCCAGCCGGACTACGACTTCAAAGCATCACTTCTGCGCATGGCAGTGCCTCCTTCCTTATCTTGGACGAGGATCTCTCCGCGCCCGCAACCGGGAGTGTTTGTTGTACCAGCACGCCTCCGCCTTACGTTGCCGCTTGGCTTTGCCGCTCCGGTCGTGTGTATTATACCCTATTTTGGATGAAATGAAAACGGTAATTTACGAGAGGGAGTCATTCTTTTGCAAAAGAATAACTCCCTCTCGCGCTCTCCCATCCAGAAACCTGAATGGGATGCTCTTTTTTCACTTTTCAATCAACTCCAGAGCAATGTCATAGGCGGCCTTAAGCTGTGCATCCGCCAGATCGCCCAACTGATACATGGTGGTGTCGCCTTCCGGCATTTCAGCGATCACGTCGGGGGTAATGCCCACCTTGTGCACCTCGTTGCCGTTGGGCGTGAAGTACTGGGCGACCGTCACCTGCATGCCCGCGCCGCGGGTGCCAACGGGCAGCACATACTGCACAACGCCCTTGCCATAGGACTGCGTGCCCACGATGGTAGCGCGGCCCAGATCCTGCAGCGCGCCGGAAAGAATTTCCGACGCAGAGGCGGAGTATTCATTGATGAGTACCACAATGGGAATGTCGTTTTCCTTGCCGTCGGTGGTGGTAGTATAGTATTCGGTTGTGCCGTCGCGATACTTCAGCGACGCCAGATTGCCCTTGGGCAGGAACAGGTCGGCAAGCTTCTGGGCGTCGTCCACCCAGCCGCCGGGGTTGTCGCGCAGGTCGATCACCAGTGACTTTGCACCCTGCGCCATCAGATTATCCAGCTGCACGGCAAAGGTAGGCGCGCAATCGCCGCTGAACTCATACAGCGAAATATAGCCCACGTCGCCTTCCAGCATACAGCTGTTGACCCAGTTGACGTGCACAACGGCACGGTTGACCACAAAATCCAGCAGCTGGTCGCCGCGCAGAACGGTCACGTTGACAGGCTTACCCACCTCGCCGCGCATGATGTCGACAGCTTCCTGCAGGTTGGTGGCAACCACGTCCAAATCCTCCACCTTGGTGAGGATATCTCCCTTGCGCATGCCCACCTCCAGCGCGGGGCTGTCGAGGAACACACGGCTAATGGTGCACAGGCCCGTGGTGTAGTCCGCCATAATCTGAATGCCGATACCGGCGTATTCGCCCTCGTCGTCCTCCCACATGGCGGCAAAGTCTTCGGGGGTATAGTAGAAGGTATAGGGGTCCTCCAAACCGTACAGCAGGCCCATGGCAGCGCCGTCAAGCATAGCCTGCTGATCCGGCTCCTGATAATAGTACAGGTCAACGATCTGACGCAGTTCCTCCAGCTCGGCATAGCTTTGCAGGCGCTCGTACTCTTCCACGCTGATGGTCACGGTTTCGCCGTCGGTCACAGGGGCCTGAGCGGTCTCGGTAATAGTGGTGGGCAGCAGCGCGCAGCCGGTCAAAAGCACGGAAAGCATGACGAGCAGCGCCGCGAGCCTGACGCCCCTGTTGGGAATATGCTTCATTCAGCAGCACCTCATTTTCTGATCAGTAGATCTGCCTG
Source organism: Clostridia bacterium (assembly GCA_017517815.1). The sequence goes on from JAFWYA010000056.1 coordinate 78,926, forward strand.
GGCTTTTCCTGCCCGCACTTTTTGAGCTCGCACAGAATTTTGAATGTGACCGCATCGTCAAAGTGGCGCAAATCCAGCCCGGTCTGCCGCTGCACCTTGTCAAGGCGGTATACCAGAGTGTTGCGGTGGATAAACAGCTGGCGCGCCGTATCGGAAAGGTTCAGATCCTTGCGGAAGAACATGTCGATGGTCTGCAGCATTTCCTCGTTGAACAGCTTGGCCGTCTTGCGGTTAAACAGCAGGTTGTGATAATGCATGCTGTCCTCGCGGGGAATATTCATGAGGAAGCGTTCCAGCATCAAACGGCGGAACACGTGGATGGTGTCGGCCGGGCGGAACACATGGCCCACTTCCATAGCGCGGCGCGCCTCAGCATAGCTTTCGCCAAGCTGCGCCAGGTTATGCTTTGTCTCACCAATGCCAACCAGCACATTCTGCACAGCTTCTTCCATCAGGGTTTCCTGCACAGCCTCGGCATACTGGAACAAATCCTCCGTGCCGTCAAAGCCGTCCATATCCTTGACGAGCGCCACCAGATGGCGGTTCATCTCCACCAGCACGTCGCTGTCGCTAAGCGGGATGACCTCGCCCATGACGCTGTAGGCGCTGGCGTGATCCGCCTGTTCCACCTGAAAAAGCATAACGCATCGGTCGCTTTCCATAGCGATCTGATGCTCGGCAGCATGCGAGGAAAGGTCGGTGCCGCTGAGTTCCTGACGAAGAATGCGGCGATATACATCCGTATGGCTGGCGATGGAGAGGTTGGCCTTGAACATACCCATCAGCATGACGTCAGCTACGCACAGCACGTCCTCGGCCCCGGCAGCGCCCGCGGGCGCAACCAGATACAGTACCGGGTTCATATCCAGCGCACGGAAGAGGCTGTCGCCCACGCGGTGGTTGATGCCATGCGCGGGCATCCCCGCGGGCAACCGGATGGCTTCGCCATTGTCAGGCACAAGGCACTGGCCCTCGGCGTCCGTCAGCTTCAAAGAAATGCTGAGCGTATCAAACACCCGGGCGATCTTTTGAATATATCGCTTCTCAATATACACAGCTTGTTCTCCTCTCCTTCGGGGGCCGTTTTGGCAAACGGTTGGTTTGATTATAGCACAACCCACCCCGCAAGGAAAGAAAAAAGGCAGAATTTACAGTGTGTTCAAAGCGGAAAACGTTGTTAAATCAGGAAACGCAGCGAACCACAGCGAGAAATCATGCCAGAATACGCCGCACTTCATTCGCCAGCGCATCCATTTCCTCCTCTGTGTTATAGATGCCCACGCTGGCCCTGCATGCGCCTGTGTGCAGCGTGCCCATCCACTGATGCACCGACGGTGCGCAGTGCAGCCCGGCCCGCAGGGCAAAACCCGCTTTGGCAAGCGCATCGCACAGTGCGCCGGAATCCATCTGCTCCGGCACAAAGCTCACAACGCCCACTTTAGGCGCAGCAAGATTTCCAAGCACGCGCAATCCCCGTATATTTCCCAGCTGCATGCGCAGCCTGTCGGCCAGACGGCTTTCATATTCTTCGATCTGCTCCCGATGACTCAGTGCAAAGCGCGCGCCCACAAACAGCCCTGCAATACCGGGCAGGTTCGCCGTGCCGCTTTCATAGCGGTCGGGCAACTGCATGGGCTGCTCAAAGCTTTCGCTCTGCGATCCTGTGCCGCCGGTCACAAGCGGCGTTGGCAGCATGCCGCGGCCAAGCACCAGTACGCCGGTTCCATGCGGCCCAAGCAGTCCCTTGTGTCCCGGCATGGCAATCATATCCGCTCCCAGCGACTGAAGCGACACATCCAGTATGCCAGCCGTCTGTGCCGCATCCACCAGCAAGGGAATGCCGTAGGGCTGCAGCGCATCTGCAATCTGCCTGACAGGCTGTACAATGCCCGTTACATTGCTGGCATGGCAAATGATGCAAAGCGCCGTTTTGGGCGTGACGGCTGCGCTCACGCTTTCCGGGGTGATAAGCCCTGCGGCGTTGGGCGGCAGCGTGCGCACGCGGATAGACCCTTCCCGTTCCATTCCTTTCAGCACACGCATCACGGCATTGTGCTCCGCATAGGAACAAATGACTTCATCGCCCTCATAAAGCAGGCCGCGGATGGCCAGATTGAGCGATTCGGTGCAGCTGGATGTAAAAATCACATTTTCCGCCGACGGCGCTCCGAATGACTGCGCCAGCAGTTCGCGGCAGTTTTGAATGATACGCCCGCTGCAAAGCGACAGACTGTGACCGGAACGTCCCGGATTGCCGCCCAGTTTTTGCAAAGTACCTGCCATCGCACGCACCACCATGGGCGGTTTGGGCCAGGATGTTGCTGCATTATCCAGATAGATCATTGTTATTCCTCCCTCACGCCCGCAATGGGCCTGCGTATACTGTATGAAGAAGGAAGGAGGAAATGAACGTATGCAGCAGGAAGTTTTCGGGATCGCCTCGTTCCGTTCAAGGCAGCAGGTGCTGAAATTCGAAGGCGCTCTCAGGCGCAGCGGCATCAAAGTAGAGGTGATCACCACCCCGCGCGACGTGTCGGTGGGCTGCGGGCTGAGCGTGAAGTTTGACCTTGGCGACGCCCAGCATGTGATGGAGGTATACAATCAGCTGCGGCCATCCAACCTGATCGGCTTTTACCGTGTGGAACGCACCAGCGGACAGCGCACCATCACCCGTCCCCTGTAATCAAAAAAGGACTGCCGCGTTTCTTCGCAGCAGTCCTGAATTCATTTTTTGACCACGCAGCAGCTTTCAATGCCATAGTACGCAAAGCATCGTACTGCACTTTCGTCGATCTGTTCACCGCATACCACAACAGGCACGGCAGGCGGGCAGGTCACGCTGGGCGCAGCCAGCACGCGTCCCACGGCATCCCTTACAGGGATGGTTTCCTGCGGGGCAAACAGCGCTTCCTGTGGACGCATTGCCTGCACAGGCTCAGCCAGCACAGGCGGCTGCTCGTTAATGGCTTCGCGCGCAGGCACGCTGCACAGCCATTTGACCAGCTGCTGCACATCCTCTGCGGAAGCCTCAGGCGTAAACATCATCACCACGTTATCCGGGTCAGCAAATTCAACCCAAACGTTTTTCTGCGCAAGCCATGCAGCCAGCTCGTCGCCGCGCCATCCGCGGCATTTGGGCATGATGTTCCATTTCAGCGGTTCATCGCCTGTGAGCTGGTATCCGTTTGCCGTCAGTTCCGCGCGTGCACGGGCGAGCATGAGGCTGGCGTCTGCCAGCTTGTCGGCATACCCGTCCGCCAGATAGGCGTTGGCCTGATCCAGCGACTGCAGGATCAGATACGACGGGCTGGTGGAGGCAAACAGCGAAAGCGCATTCTCGGCCTGCTCAAGCAGCTGCGCAGGCGCTTTTCCCGACAGATGCAGGTACGCGCCTCCAGTGAGTACAGGCAGCGTTTTATGCGCCGAGTCGCAGCACAGATCCGCACCCAGATCGATGGGATGCCTCGACACCGGCAGGAATTTCAGATATGCACCATGTGCATTGTCCACCGCCAGCAGCGTTCCATTTTTGCGGCACAGTTGACTCAGCGCATGCAGATCAGCACAGTTGCCCAGATAGTCCGGGCTGGTCACATACAAAGCAGTTGGCCTGCGTTCTTCCAGCACGCGGCTGACTTCTTCCAGATCCAGCTCGCAGGTCGTCACACTGCCGGGCGTTTTGGGAAACAGCCAGCAGATGTCAATGTCCAATAGCGCTGCAGCAGTCATAAACACCTTGTGCGCATTGCGCGCAGCTGCGATCAGCGGCCGTCTGCCCTGCCTGCGCGCCTCCTGAGCGATCAGGTACAGCATGGCGCGGATGCACAGCGACGAGCCCTCTGCGGAGTACAGCGTGCGCCCGGTTTCAAACAGCTCGCCGGCATTCTGCTCGCTTTCGCAGATGATGCCCCGCGCGCTGTAGAGCACATCCGCCCCGCCAATCTCAGTGATATCCGCCGCCTCCGGGCCGGTAAACACCTGTCCCTTATGGCCGGGCATATGCAGCCGAAGCGGCTTTTGCTGCTGATAGGCTTTTACGAAATCACAAATCGGCGTGCGGCTCATTCGTCCTCCGCCAGCTTGGCAGCTTCCAGCATGATGGCGCACTCCATGCGCTTGCGGAACAATTCGCAGCCATATTTGTACACGCCGGTAACGCTGCCGGTGGAATGGTAGGCATTGGCCGCACAGCCGCCGGAGCAGTACAGCTTGGCCCAGCAGTCAGCGCACTCAGGATGAGCATACACATTGCACTTGGCAAACTCGCCCTGAATTTCAGGGTTGGTCACGCCCTGCCATACGTCGCCCAGACGGAACTTTTCCTCGCCCACGAACTGATGGCAGGGATACAGGTCGCCCCAGGGAGTGACGGCCATATACTCCGTGCCGGAACCGCAGCCAGAAATGCGCTTGTAGATGCACGGTCCGCCGGTCAGGTCGATCATGTAGTGATAGAAGGTAAAGGGACGGCCTTCCTTGTGACGCTTGAGCATCAGCTCGGCCAGCTTTTCATACTGTTCCATCACAATGGGCAGATCCTCCTGCGTAAGCTCGGACGGATCGCCGGGCGCACAGACCACAGGCTCCATGCTCAGCTGGTCAAAGCCCAGATCCAGCATCACCTCAATATCCTTGAGAAAATCGGGGTTTGCATGGGTAAAGGTGCCGCGCATATAGTATTCCTTACCGCCGCGGGCCTCCACCAGCTTCTGGAACTTGGGAACGATCTGCTCCCAGCTTCCCTTGCCGGCATAGTCCACACGGAAACGGTCGTGGATTTCCTTTCGGCCGTCAAGGCTGAGCACCACATTGCTGCACTCACGGTTGGCAAAGTCGATGACGTCGTCATCGATGAGCATGCCGTTGGTGGTCAGCGTGAAGCGGAAGTTTTTGTTGCACTCCTTTTCACGGCTGCGTGCATAGGCCACCAGCTGCTTGACCACATCAAAGTTCATCAGCGGCTCGCCGCCAAAGAAGTCCACTTCCAGATTGCGGCGGCTGCCGGAATGCTCGATGAGGAAGTCCAGCGCCTGCTTGCCCACTTCAAAGCTCATCACCGCGCGGTCGCCGTGATACTTGCCCTGACTGGCAAAGCAGTAGGAGCAGTTGAGGTTGCAGGTGTGCGCCACATGCAGGCACAGGGCCTTCACCACGCCGCTGGTACGCTGTTTGAGCTCGCCGGCCATGGGCTTGAAGGTGTCGGGTGCAAACAGCTTGCCCATTTCCTTCAGCTCGCCCACCTGATCAATACACTCTTCCACTTCTTCAAGGGTCACATCCTCACGGCTGCCTAACTGCGCCATGATCTGCGACACGATCTCCTCACGGCTGTGATCCTCATACAGGCCGATGATCTCGTAGGCCACCTCATCCACCACATGCACGGAACCGGAATAGACGTCCAGCACGATGAAAAGGCCGCCCAGCTTATATCTGTGAATCATTGAGTTGCTTCCTTTCAATAAAAATGCCGCCATATGGCGGCATTGGGAAACCGGTTCAGGAGCTTACTTGCTTTCCTTCTTGCTTTCGCACTTCTGGTTGGCAATACCGCAGCTGGTCTTGCAGGCAGACTGGCAGGAAGTCTGGCACTCGCCGCAGCCGCCGTTCTTGGCGCTCTCGCACAGGTTACGGGTTTCCAGAGTCTTGATGTGCTTCATATTCTTGACCTCCAAAGGTTTATAGAATCATGGTTCATCTAGTTATATCACAGGCATGGTGAAAAGTCAACCTTTGACGGCTGCCTGCGGGAAAGTGAAACGGAATGCCGTGCCCTTGCCGGGCGTGCTTTGCACGTCGATCACTATGCCGTGACGGCGCGCCGCTTCCCGCACGATGGACAGGCCCAGACCCGTGCTGTCGTAGGCGGGAGAATGTGTGGCATGGAAACGATCAAAAATATACTTCAGTTCTTCAGGCTCAATGCCCACACCATCATCCCCGATGACAATCACAGGTTCGGCTTCTTCCAGACGGATGTAAACCCGCTTGCCCTCCGGGGTGAATTTCACCGCATTGTCGACCACAGCCAAAAGCATTTGCCGCAGGCGCGTATAGTCGCCTTCAAATTCAAAATGATTGACGGGTTCCTCGCAGACAAAGCGCAGGTTCTTCTGTTCGCACAGTGCGCGGGCGCTCATGGCTACATCGCCCAGCAGATCGCACAGATCAAAGCGGCTGATGCTTAACACAAATTCACTGTTCTGCAGTCTGGACAGTTCCAGCAGGTCGCGGATGAGCCGCTGCAGCCACTGGCTTTCTCGAATCATCTGGTCATAGTAGGCCTGTGTTTCTGCACCCGGCGCCACCACGCCGTCGCGCAGCGCCTCAAGCGATCCGCGGATGACCGTCACAGGCGTGCGCAGTTCATGTGAAATATTGGAAAAAAGCTGCTGCTGCTGTTCGCGATGCTCCTGATCCTTTTGACGCGCCTCTTCCAGCCGCTGTGCCAGCACGTCCATCGAACTGGCAAGCGTACCCACTTCATCGCCGCGCTGCATGTGCATGCGCGTTTCATAACGTCCCTCCGCCAAGAGCTGCGCTGTATGCTCCACACGCGCAATGGGGCTTGTGAACAAACGTGAAAACACCATGGCCAGCACAACGGCAACGCTAAAGGCAATCACACAGCTCATGATCAGGATCGCGCTGTCGGGCAGTTGTGCATAGCCCAGTTCGCGCAGTGTGGCTTCCAGCACCACAACGCCCAGCACCTGGCTGTGCACATTCATCACCGGCATGCTGGCTGTCAGGTGCAGTTCACCCTGATAATTGGCCTGAATAAACGGCGTCTTGCCCATAAAGCCAAGCGCGATAGTCTGTTCCAGATACAGCGGAAGCAGCGGATTTTTCAGCGTCTGCACAACGCCGCTGAAGGAACCGGTCACATCGTGGTTGATGTCCACCAGGTATACATTGCAGTCCGTCAGAAGTTCCGTCAGCGTAAGATATGGCGCAAGCGTCTCCTCGCTGACGATCATGCGTGTTTCATCCAGCGCGTCAAAGCCGGACGGAGCCACCAGTTCAGACAGGTTTTGGGCAATAGCGTGCGCGTCGCGCTGCATCACCTGGCTGTAATGGCGAATCATCTGCGTGCGCATGAGGGTATTGTACAGCACGCTCAGGATCAGCGCGAAGGCCACAATGAGACTGGTGAACAGGATCAGCAGTCGTGTGGTAATGGAAATGCCTCTCTTGCCGGCTGCTTTCATGGCAGATTCCTCTCAAACTTATAGCCTGTCCCCCACACAGTGGAGATAGAAAAGAAATCATGCGGGTAGACGTCCAGCTTTTGCCTCAGACGTTTGATATGCGAGTCCACTGCTCGATAGCTGCCGATATGCTCATAGCCCCACACCAGCGTAAGCAGATTATCGCGGGTAAACACTCGTCCCGGCGCAGAGGCCAGTGTCCACAAAAGCTCCGTCTCGCGGCGGGTCAGGTCCAGCTTATGTCCGTCCAGCACCACGCTCAGCGACGGCAGATGGATGCTCAGGCTGCCGATGACCAGCGTATCCTCCGCACCGTCCTGCTGCGGCAGGCGGCGCAGCACCGCCCGCACGCGCGCCATCACCTCACCCGGAGAGAAGGGCTTCACAATATAGTCATCCGCACCGATATCCAGTCCCAGAATGCGGTCGGCGTCCTCGTCGCGCGCGGTGATCATCAGAATAGGCACCTTTGAAATGCCGCGAATACGCCTGCACACTTCCAGCCCGTCGATTCCAGGCAGCATGATATCCAACAGGATCACCGACGGATCAGCCGCCTCAAAAAGCGCCAACGCCTCCTCACCGCTTTGGGCGGTCAAAAAGGGCCAGCCCTGCTGCAGAATGTATCTGGACAGAATTCCAACGATCTGCTCGTTGTCGTCCACAACTAAGATGGGCTTCACCGCAAGTTCCTCCCCGGTATACAGGATAATCTTTGTTTATTGTAGGAGGTTCCTGCATGAATGTCAAATATTTATCAATGAAATAGAAAAAGCCATACTTTTGCCACAAATCACTTTTATACTCAAAAACGGAAACCAGGAGGAAGAACCATGAAACGTTTCCTTGCACTGTTGGCGCTATTGGTACTGACCTGCTCGTGTGCCTTTGCGCAAAACGCTTACCCCGACGGGATTTATCGCGGCTTCTATTACGATGGCGGCATTGAACAGATCGCCATCCAGTTTGAAATCCGCGACGGAGTGTTTGACAGCATTGTCTACCGCGGTGTGAAATACAAGGATGGCAACTACCTCAGCGAGGATGCCAGCGATGCACAGAAGGGCACCATGCGGCAGTATCAGCAGCTGGCTGATTATCTGCTGGGCAAGGGCATCGACGCTATTGATGATCTGTACTTCCCCTACGACATCGTTGAAGACGTTGACGCCGTTACAACGGCTACCGTTCCATCCTCCAAGCTGATTTCCGCCCTGTGGGACGGGCTGAACCGCCGCCCGTTCAAGCTGCTGGACACCAGCAAGCTGCCCACCGCCGCCGAATATTCCGACGGTGTCTACCGCGGCTCCTACATGGAAGGCGGCACTGAGGAAGTGGCCGTGGAGTTTACGCTTCGCGACGGCTGCTTTGCCTCCATCAGCTACCGCGCTTTGGCCTATAAGGGCGTTGACTATCTGGCAGCAGATGCGTCCGAACCCATCCCACAGATTGCCGGCCAGTTCAGTCAGCTGCTGGCTTACCTGGAAGGCAAGCCTGTTTCCAGCGTTAACGACCTGTATCAGCCCGGCAGCATTGCCACCGACGCCGACGCTTTTTCCGGCGCCACCATCCGTGCCCCAAAGGTGATCTCAGCCATCTGGGACGCTCTCAACCGGCACGCCTATCAAATGAGTGATTGATCGCTCCTCCTGCTTGGATGGGCGGTACATCATAAAACAACCATCCAAAAAGGAGAATGACACAATGAAGAAGATCCTTGCTTCCGTCCTGGCTGCCCTGCTCGTTCTGACCCTGATGGTTCCCGCTCTGGCTGAGGGCGTTGTCCTCAAGCAGTCCATCTTTGCCGCCCACGGCACCAAGTGCTTCGCCGTGATCACCGTTGCCATGGATGGCGACAAGATCGCTGCCGCTTACATCGACGAGTTCCAGATCATGGACTCCACCGCCACCACTCCCGTCCCCAATGCTGAGGCCATGTTTGCCGACAAGCTGGGCGAGAACATGCAGCTGGCTTCCAAGCGCGTGAACGCTGAGTACTACAGCAACAACATGACCAAGGCCGGTTCCACCGTTGCTCTGGACGCCAACTATGCTGCCATCGAAGCTTATGTTGCCGGCAAGACCGTTGCCGAGCTGGAAGCTGAGATCGCCGGCAAGGAAGCTGCCGCTGTGGTTGACGCCGTCGCCGGCTGCACCCTGGTGGACACCCTGGGCTACATCAACGGCATTCTGGACGCCGCCAAGAAGTAATTTCCGCCTCCAATTCCTTTTGGGAAAGTCCGGCTGCGGGCTTTCCTCCTTTTATGCCCAATTGATCATAAGGAGATCGTTTATCATGAAAAAATTCTTTGCCGCTCTGCTCACCGCTGTTCTGGTTCTGTCTCTGACCGCTTCCGCCTTTGCTGCCACCGGCCTGGGCGCCATCACCACCGTTTCTGTCAAGGCTGCCACCGCTGAGGCTGCCGGTTCCGTCGCCGTGACCACCACCCTGTGCGCTCTGACCCTGGACGACGAAGGCAAAATCGCCGGTGTTGTGTTCGACGTTGTGGAGTCCAAGGCCACCACTGATGCTGACGCCTCCGCCGAGTCCCTCAGCAAGAACGAGCTGGGCGAAAGCTACGGCATGAAGGCTTATGCTCCCAGCGGCAAGGAATATTTCGAGCAGATGGATGCGCTGGAAGCCTGGTGCATCGGCAAAACTGTTGAGGAAGTCGTGACCGGCTCCGCTGACAATGCTGACCTGAAGGCTGGCTGCACCATTTACATCGGCGATCAGCTCAAGGCCCTGCAGGAAGCCGCCGCCAACGCTCAGTAAACCATATTAAAAGACCGCCCTTGACGTGAAGTAGTCAATAGTTAGTAGACAGAAAATAACCTAAGCCACCAGTTCTGTTCGAAACAGGACTGGTGTTTTTCCGTTCAATTTCCGAACGGGACGTTCATTGTTGAAATAGTAGATGGCTTGCGCAACGATCGCGCGC
>JAFWYA010000057.1 GCA_017517815.1 Clostridia bacterium
CCATGACTGCTGAAGAAGCCATGCTGGAAGCTGCCAAGATCGCCGACGAAGCCATCGCTAAGGAACGTTAATCTAATCCCATTGTTCCCGGCGGTTCACGCCGCCGGGAACATCTTCTTCCTGAACAAAGACCGGGATACGCTGAGTTAAAGAGGGAATCGCCATGAGTAAAAAAGTGGTCAACAGACAACAGAGAAAGGAAAATATCGTCGGATATGCATTCATTTCCCCGGCGTTGATTTGCTATCTGCTTTTTATTGCCTTTCCTTTCTTCCTGACAATCATTCTTTCCTTTACAGAGTTCAACTTCCTGAAAGTAAAATCCCTTGCCAAGCTGGGCAAATACATCGACTGGATCGGTTTTGAAAACTTCGTGGAAGCTTTCAAGGACCGCCGCTTTGTTGCAGGTATTAAGAATACCTTTGTATATGCCATCGCCACCGTGCCTGCATCCATTATTATCGGTATCATTCTGGCCTATCTGCTCAACGGCAGAATCTTCGCTAAAAAGTTTTTGCGTCTTGCTTTTTTCATTCCTTACATTTCGTCTATCGTCGCACTTGGTGCGGTTTTCAAATTCCTGTTCCGTGAAGACGGACTGGTCAATAATTTCCTGATGAATCTGGGCTGGATCAATGCACCGGTAAAATGGACGGTTGAGGCGTCAGTCACCAAACTGCCCATCAGCCTGCTTGTCATATGGACATCGCTTGGTTATGTGTTGATTGTATACATGGCGGCGCTACAGAATGTGCCGCGCACCCTGTATGAAGCCGCAACCATCGACGGCGCCAACGGCGTTCAGCAATTCCTGAAGATCACGCTGCCTTTGGTTTCGCCTACAACCTTCTATCTGCTGATCATCCGCATGATTGCCGTTTTCAAGATCTTCGGCTCTGTCAACGTGTTTACGATGGGTTCCTCCATCACCTCCAACACCTCGATCGTGCAGGAGATCTACGCCACGGCCTTCAGCACCTATCAGCACGGCTATGCCTCCGCACAATCCGTTATCCTGCTGGTGATTATCATCTTCTTCACGGCCATCAACTTTGCCGGCCAGAAGAAGTGGGTCCACTATTGAGAGGAGGAACAAAAGTATGAAACGGCACGAACTGATGTGGGCTGCTATCAAAACCGTTCTGCTGGGGATCTTTTCCCTGCTGTTCCTGCTGCCGATGTTCTGGATGGTCACCTCTGCTCTCAAGAGCACCAACGAGGTGTTCGCAGTCGACTGGCACTGGCTGCCTTCCGTGTGGCACTGGGAAAACTTTGCCATCGTATGGTCGGATCCCGAAGTAAGCATGCTCAGTGCGTACGGCAACACGGCGTTCATTACACTGATCAGCACAGCCTGCCAGCTGATGATCGCCTCCATGGCTGCCTACGCTTTTGCCAAGATCAAATTCCAAGGCAAAAACGTGGTGTTTACCATGTTCCTGGCAACCATGATGATGCCTACCGAAGTTACCATTGTTCCGCGCTTTATTCTCTTTAAGACCGTAGGTCTGTACAACAATCTTTGGGCCGTTATCCTGCCGCACTTTTTCAATGCAACGTCCATCTTCATGCTGCGCCAGTTCTACATTGGCCTTCCGGATGATTTGATGGAAGCGGCCAAAATCGACGGTGCGGGGCATCCGACCATCTTTGCCCGTATTCTGCTGCCGCTGACCAAACCTGCACTGATCTCACTGATGGTGCTTTCCTTTATCAGCTGCTGGAATGAATACATGACGCCGCTGATCTTCCTGGTCAAAAAGAACATGTATACCATTTCTCAGGTCATTCGCTGGTACATGCTGGATGATCTGCAGCGTTACGATCTGAACATGGCTGCCGCTACCAGCGCCATTGTTCCGGTGGTTATCCTGTTTGTTTTCTGTCAGCGCTACTTCGTCGAAGGTATTGCCACCTCCGGCGTAAAAGGTTAATTTCTTCTTTACGCCGTCCGAAAGGGCGGCGTTTCACTATCACAAAACAGGGAGCGATAAGACATGATCATTTCTGAGTGCAGGCAGCAGCACACGGTGGATATTTGTGTTGTGGGCGGCGGCCTTTCTGGCTTGATCGCTGCCGTTTCAGCGGCGCGCCACGGAGCAAAAGTGCTGCTCATGCAGGATCGGCCTATGCTGGGCGGCAATGCATCCAGCGAAATCCGCATGTGGGTGCGCGGCGCGGCAGGCTTGGAAAACCGTGAAACCGGTATTATTCAGGAGCTGGAACTGGAAAACATCTACCGAAATCCCAGCATGAAATACAATCTGTGGGATTCAGTGCTGTACGAGCTTGCCATTAACGAACCCAACCTGACACTGCTTTTGAATTGCTCCTGCCTAGGGTGTGAAATGAAGGACAGACAGATTGCCAGCGTAACGGGCTGGCAGCTGAACACCTATCTCTTTCATACTATTGAAGCCAAAATCTTTTTGGATTGTTCCGGCGACAGCATTCTGGCCCCTCTTTCAGGAGCCAGATACCGCATGGGCCGCGAAGCGCGCGCGGAATTTGATGAATATGCCGCGCCGGAAAACGCGGACAAGTGCACCATGGGTTCCAGCGTACTCATTCAGGCACGGCAGACAGATAATGCCTGCCCGTTTACTCCGCCTTCTTTTGCCTGTTGTTATCCCGATGATGAAAGCATGTATCTGAAAAATCATGATATAATAGGCACGGGCGTGAACTTCTGGTGGATCGAACTGGGCGGCGAGGATGATACCATTCTGGATGGCCAGCGCATCAATGAGGAACTGCTGCGTATGGCCTATGGTGTATGGGATCATATCAAGAATCACGGCGATCACGGCATGGAAAACTGGGAGCTGGAATGGATCGGTTTCCTGCCCGGCAAACGGGAAAGCCGCCGCTACGAAGGCCCGTGGATCCTGAGTCAGCGCGACCTGGAGGAAGGCAGACATTTTGAGGACGCGGTCGCCTTTGGCGGCTGGACCATGGACAATCACAATCCCAAGGGCATGAAATTTATGGGCTATTCCTCCGTGCATATCACGCCCAAGGTGCCTTATGAAATTCCGTTCAGATGTCTTTATTCCGTCAATGTACCGAATCTGATGTTTGCAGGCCGCAACATCAGCGCCACACATATGGCCATGAGTTCCACCCGCGTGATGGCCACCTGTTCCGTAATCGGACAGGCAGCAGGTACAGGCGCTGCGCTTGCCATTCG
>JAFWYA010000058.1 GCA_017517815.1 Clostridia bacterium
TCGGCGATAAAATCGACGATAAGAGTCCTCGTTAATTTGACATATGACAAAGAAAAGTGTTTCTGCACTTGACATATGACAAGTAAGTAAGTACAATGAATGTGAAGAGGTGAACAGCTATGAACAGAATCATCCATGAGAAGCAGGATATGACCTATCTGTCCTGGTCGAAGATCCGCAATTCATCCGGTACTGCCGGTTCTTTTCTGAAGGCTTACTCCATGCTGGGTGGTAAGAAAACCTACTATAAGCTCTCTAACTTTGATCAGATGGGCGGCATCATCGGTCACGAATGCGTCAATGAGATCATTGTGGACCGGCTGCTGGATATTCTGGGTATCCCCCATCTTCACTATCAGCTGATCCATGCGGATGTGCTCATTGCCGGGAAAACCCATGAGGTCTATCTCTGCGCCTCTGAGGATTTCAAGCAGCGGGGCGAAAGCAAACTGGCGCTGGATGCTTATTGGGATATCGAGCATCAGGATGGCGAGTCCGCTTTGGACTTCTGCATCCGCAACGGCTGGGAAGAATATATCTATCAGATGCTGGTGGTGGACTTCCTGATCTTGAATCGTGACCGGCACGGAGCGAACATCGTGGTGCTGCGAAACAGCCGCAAGAAGACCATCCATCTGGCCCCGCTTTTCGATCACGGGCTGTCCCTACTGTTCAATTGCCGGGATGATGCTGCAGTAGAAGCCTACGATGTGATGTCTGAAAAGCGGGTCAACAACTACATCGGCTCCGGTTCTACGTGGGAGAACCTGAAGCTGATCCCGAAAGGGAAGGAGCCGCAGCTGAATCCTCTGAAGGAATCTGACAAGGCCGTTTTGCTGAATGGTCTGGACGGTATCATCTCTCAGGCGTTGCAAGATAAGATCTGGGAGATGATCTGGAGAAGGTGGTGTGCGTATGAAGATCTTTGCCATTCGAGATGAATCTGCTGCTGATCAGATCGATCTTGCTTACCTGCTTTACTACGAGATGGAGAAGCGGTTCTATATCGAGCTACCCGAAAATGCAGATCCATGGGAAACGCCGCTACTTCTTTCTTCTTTCGTGAAAAACGGGGAAACCTCCATCAACTCTTATTGGAGCATGATGTGGGTACAGCAGCGCATTGTTCCCACGGATCGTCAGAACCTTGGACAGGTGCTCAAGGACAACAACCTGAAAGAGTACGATGAGTTTGGCCTGCTGATGCTTTCCATGGGACGGTGTGCACAGGATGATTACTACCTTGTTCCCATCGAGGAAACGCAGCTGCCCGACAACATCCGGAAGCGTTTTGCTAAGCTGATCGAGGATGTAGTTCCTCTTGATGACCATTCGCTGCTGGTGTTCTTCCGTGATGGTACGGTGAAGAAGTGCAGCATCAAAGAGCGTTACGAAGATGCAGCGTCTTTTCAAGTACTGTTCCGGAACGAGGATTACTTCTATGCGGTCAATCTCCAGCCAGGAGGCCATGGCGTGGAGTGGGATGTGAACCTGAGCGTCAGTACAGCCACGCTGTACCGCATCGGCAAGAAGGTGCCCCTGAGTGTTTCTGACTTCCGGAACTTCGTTGTGCATCGTGTCGTGAATGTGGCTGAAGCTGCGGAGATCTTGGGCTGCAGCAGGCAGAATATTGATTATTTGACAAAGGCGGGGAAGCTGCATCCTATTAAGCGTTCGGGGAAGGATACGCTGTATTTGAAGAGTGAGGTTTTGAAGCGGAATTGGCAGTGAAAAGCGAAACTTAACAAGGCTACATGATGAAAACATCATGGGGCATAATTGTTGTAGAGTACCGTACAGACTCATACAGCATACAAATTATACCATCACGCACATCATAAACGATGTTCATATTGACGATAGTGTGATAAAGTGGTACAATTTTATATAATTATGCTCATTCGGGAGGCGTCTTTGTATGTTCTCGCTTGTGTCGTATTTTTGTGGTTGCGGCGGTCTTGATTTGGGCTTCCGTGGCGACTTTGAGTATAAGGGACACTATTACCCTCACCAGCCTTTCAACCTTCTTGCGGCGTATGATAATAACAATGCCTGCATCGAAACATACAATCGGTACTTTGGTAAAGGTGGTCATGTTGCTGATCTGAGCGATGCTGATCCAGCTAATATACCAGCAGCGGATGTTCTCATTGGTGGTTTCCCTTGTCAGGATTTTTCATCATGTGGCCCTCAGCGGGGGTTGAGTTCCGAACGTGGTAGGCTATATCAGACAATGATTCGATATATGGAATACCACAAACCACGTGTAGTTGTGGGTGAGAATGTAATCAACCTTAAACGTATGGATGAAGGGACAGTAATCAATACGATTATTACCGACATCGAAAAAGCAGGATATAGAGTGAACGTATGGCAGCTATATGGCCCTGAATACGGGATTCCACAGACGCGCAATCGTCTATTTTTCGTGTGCGTAAGAAACGACCTAAAAGGAATGCCAGCGAGTCCAGAGCGACTTTATAGCGATGACTTTCGTAGTATCGAATGGGCGATAGGCGATCTTATCAATGTAGTTGATGAATCTGTGCCGAATCAAAGTCAGTATTTCGCTGCCGCAAAAGCTAAAAAAGGCAATGGGCAGGGTGACGAGGTTAACCAACGGAATCAACCCGCCTATACAATTCGAGCCAATCCCAAATCCCGTGTTCACTTTCATTATGAACTTGATAGACGCTTAACTGTTCGAGAATGTGCGCGTATCCAAACATTCCCTGATGATTTCGTTTTTACACATTCTATGACTACAAGTATATCTCAGATCGGTAATGCGGTTCCTCCTGTCCTCGCATATATCGTGGCTCAGCAAATCGCATTGTATCTGGTACGTCAGGAGGGTTAATCCATGAGTGAGATGAGTAATCGTGTTGACATAACGCCGACTCCACGAATTCTTCGCACGCTTGGTGAAATTCCGTTTCAGCCTTGGCAGTGTATCGCGGAATTGATTGATAACTCGATTGATGCATTTTTAGATCCTGCCGCAACAGGTGATTACTCTGAAAGGAAAATAACTGTTGCTTGGTCGAAGGATACAGTTCCAACGCAACAGAGAACTCTTGAAATATGTGATAACGCACAGGGAATGACCCTCGATCAAATGCAAAATGCAGTACGAGCGGGATATTCTTCAAATGACCCAATTAGCAATCTGGGTCTCTTTGGCATGGGCTTCAATATCGCTACAGCACGCTTGGGCGAAGTAACATCTATATCGTCCACTCGTTCCGGTGATGAGTATTGGGTTAGCCTTACCTTGGATTTCGATGCGCTCCTTCGATCTGGCAGATTTGAGGTGCCGGTAACATACGAAAAAAAATATGATAAATCTGAGCATGGTACGAAGATCATTGTTTCAAAACTGAAAAGTGGTATTCCTGAGACACTATCCATGAAGGAAAATGATATCCGTCGCATACTGCAAAAAGTATATTCACCTTTGCTTATGTCAACTGACATTGTTATTCTTGTAAAAGGAAAGCAGTTGGTTGCGCAACCTCATTGTGTTTGGAGCGATTCCAGATATGTTATGTGGGAAAAGCGTCCTGTGCCAGCATATATTCAGATTGACCATTCCTTTGGAGTACAGCACTTCGATCTTGTAAAAAATAGGTACCTTACTCAGGACGAAATTGATACGCTACTTTCAGAAACTAATAACGGTGAGTCCATTCCGAGCCATATCGTTCCAAGGGAAAAAAGGCTCCGTGGATGGATTGGAATTCAGAGATACTCAAACCCTGATGACTATGGCATCGACTTTATCAGAAATGGACGAAAGATCCTCATGTCTGATAAGAGCCTGTTTTACTATGAGAACCCTTGGACGGGCACTAAAGAAATCCAGTATCCGGTAGAATTGGGTTCAACGGTTGGTGGTAGAATTGTTGGAGAACTCCATGTGGATTTCCTTCTGCCAACATATCAAAAGAATGATTTTGACAGAACCGACTACTCATGGAGGCAAACTATTGAGTATATCTGCGGTATTGGCCCATATCTGCCAAAGGCTCGAAAAGCTAATGGAATTACAGAACCCGTAGAGGCACCAATACCCCTTCTTTGCAATGCGTATCGACGTACTGATCCTGGTACTAAGTGTTTAGCATTGCCTTCTGCCGTTGCAAAGCGTTTTCTTACCGAATTCCATCGTGGTAATTCTGACTATATTTCAGATGAACTCTGGTGGAAAGCTGCACAGGAAGAAGATCAAAAACGTAGTGGTGGTGGAGAATCGTCTGCTGTTAATCCAGGTCATAGTCCTACGGATGATATTGATAGCTATCTGAATGGGGGCAGTGCTCCTTTGGGTGGTACATCGCAACCACAAAGTCCGACTGTGCTGCCTTCTGTCACTCCAAGGAACCCTGCTCCTGTCCCTCTAACTACAAGCAAAGAGGAATTGCTCGCACGTGCTAATCGTGTGGAACAATTGACGGGCCAGTATGGATACGCAACCATTTCCCCGATAAACGTAGAGGCCTACGAACTGAAAAGCGGACATATTCTGTCTAATGGCGAAAAGCGGCCTTGTTTCTTTGAAGCAGATGGGGTGTCGTGTATTTACATTTATGATCCTCGCCATACTGCTTTTACACAGTACCCAATGACCGCCAAAGGTGTTCTTTTGCAGTACCTTGCTGAAAGAATAAAGCTGCGAGATGGATCATTTGGCGGAGACATAGTGCAGATTTATTACCGGCTTGCTCAGGATATGATGCGCGAGACCCGTATTGACAAGGCTGCACTTCAAGAAAAAGCAGATGCTTTCTTCCAAATTTTACGGGAGAAGATGTCCGACGCACTTGCTGGAGTTAAGGATCAGGTCCTCTCTGTTATTCATGAATCTGCTGGAGAGGTGGAAGAAACGATTAGCGCATTGCTTACGGATGCGGACAGACTGATGGCATTCCAGAGCAAACAAACAGACGGTTACGACATATTTGATGTTCTTCCTGTGAGAACTCTGTTACGCCTTATTGATCGATTCCCTCAGTACATTTATGACGGGAAAGTACTGAAGGTGGTGTATATGAAAATAGCGCTATCGGATGAAAAGGCAACGGAACGTATGAGAGAAGAAGCAAAAGAAAGAATGCTGTCGTTTTTGAAAGATGGCGCCCGTATGCTCACTACAACAACTGTCCCAAATAAAAACGAATTAGCCAGAGCAGCAATCAGTATAGATTTTCTTGCGGAGGCGCTGGTGTGAGCACGTTTTTGACAGAAGATATTACGTCGGGGCGTAATTGGAGAGGGCTTGAGCGTGCGGTTGCACGTATCATGCTACATTTAGGCTGGCATGATGTCACTGTAATCGGTGGCACCGGGGATCAAGGCGGAGATGTTCTGGGGACTAAGTATGATACTAATTCTGGTCAAGAACGTGCTTGGGTTGTTCAATGCAAAGCTGTAACAGGTAGCAACTATGTGGGAAAGGGCGCTGTCGACGAAGCTATACATGCCCTATCCCAATATGATGCTTCAACAGCTGCGGTGGCAACAAATGGCGAGTTTACCGCATCTGCAGTCAAGCGAAAAGATAACCTGTGCGCAGGCGGTTTTGATACACGGCTGTGGAACGGTTTTTTTCTAAGCGAGCTCGCTGATCGCATGCCAGATAAACCGGTAAGGCAGCGTTCATTACGACCTTATCAGCAGACAATCGTTGATAAGGTAATGACAAAATACAACAAAGGCGACAAACGTGCATTTTACATTGTAGCTACGGGACTTGGAAAAACGGTCATAGCTGCTTCGATCGCTATGCAGCTATGGGAAGCAGGTTGTCATCGAATTCTGGTGTTATGCCACGCGACCGACCTTGCTCTGCAGCTGGAACAAGGATTCTGGCCACAGATTGTTAAGCAAATACCGACATCCGTGTTTTACGGGGGACTTCCCCCAAGGAATACCGAAGGTATATGTTTTGGTCTGTATCAGAGCCTGTTGGGTTATTTGCCCGGTATTGAGCCGGATCGTTTTGATGCGATAATCATTGATGAAGCTCATCATGCAATGGCTCAAGGCTTCAGACGCTGTATAGATACGTTGAAACCAAGATTTCTTATCGGAATGACTGCCACTCCATGGCGCGGAGATGGCAAACAGTTAACCGAAGTGTTTGGGGAGCCAGTTGAAAAGGTATCTTTGGTGGATGGAATGGCGATGGGTTATCTTTCAAAGGTCGATTATCGCATCTTTTGTGATAACATAAATTGGGATGAAGTTGATCGCCTTGCAAAAACGCGCGTAACAATGCGTGATCTCAATCGAAGGCTTTTTTTACCCCAACGGGATGAAGCGGTTATTGCAGAAATAAAGAAAGTAGCTGCTGGAATTGATAATCCACGAATCGCCATTTTTTCTCCATCCTTGAAGCACAGTGAACATTTTGCAAGTCTTTTGAGCGGTAGTGGAATTCCATGTACATCACTGTCATGTAGTGATAAAATCGAACGCAGACGTAGATTACTGGCTTTCTCCACTGGAAAGTATTCCGCTGTAACTGCGGTCGATGTCATGAACGAGGGTATTGATGTTCCTGATGTTAATATTCTGGTGTTTTTGCGCGCTACGCATTCTCGAAGGATTTTTGTTCAGCAGCTTGGTAGAGGTTTGCGTATCGCAGATGATAAGGAAAAAGTAATCGTTCTTGATTTCGTTTCAGATATACGTCGTCTTGCCGATGTTATAGATTTCAATAATGAGGGTAAAGATGCTGGCGCAAAACGCGAGGTGCTTTTCCTAAAAGATGGAGTTGTAACATTCACAAATGAACGTATGGCTGAGTTTGTTCAGATGTGGCTTGAAGATGTTGCAGACCTTGGCAATGTCGACGATAGTGCACAATTAACTTTTCCGGAGGGAATGTAATGGCAAAGGTAAATATACCGGAAGAAAAGAGATCGCAGATTTTTGCACTTGCCTATGAACGGGCTGATTCCTTTGGGTATGCCACGCGAAATAGGCCAGATAACGGAATGTTCATGAATAACCTTGTCAACGATCCCGAGATTGGTGGCGTACTGGCACAGTTTATGCCACAAGAGGCTGTCAAAACGTACATTAAGGATACTATACTGAATCACTATACCAAGGATTTGGTTAAGCGTAAGAGTGCGGCAATAGAACCAGTGGCTGTTTTTCAGACGGTATTTGGTGTTGATACACTCTTTGTCGGAGAAAAGAAGCCGGTGGCTGTATGCCGGAGTGCTGACAATGATATATATGTGTTAAGTGTTGGGACATACCTTAAGTGGGAAACAGCTCTTCGAAAGGCACTTGAGCATATCGCGTCTATGGATACTATTCCCAAGGATCATATTCATATTTGCCTCGGTCTCGTGGTAATCAATGATGACATTACGATTGGAGATAAACGTCACATTGAAGCGGCATTGGATATGATTGGGGCAAAGGTTTACTTCGTAGGATGAGAATATGGCTCCCTGCGGCTGTACGACAGTCGCAGGGAGCTTTTTGGTTTGCGTGATTTAGCAAAAAACGATCACCAGCAGAACTGGTTAGATTGAAATAGCTTTATCCAAGCTAAGTTCATTGGCTTTTTGTGTGTGATAAATCACTTTATTTCATGTTCTCGCAGCGAAATAGTAAGCAAAATCACATTTTTATGTGGGATTTTGCTTGAAAAATCACATTATTATATGGTTTTTTTGGTCTGCGAATCACATTTTTATGTGCCAACAGGATCAAAATGCACAACTTCGTCCGCTCGTACGACCGAAAGCGTAAAAAGTTGTGCAATCAGGGTCTACCATCTCAACTCCACCCGCACACTTTTCAGTGCATCCTTCTCTGTCTTTGCCGCCCGGCTGGTTGACAGATGAAAATGCCTTGCGGTCTCGTTCAAAGGATGCTCCTGATCATCATGGAACCCAAAGCGGTAGTGCAGGTACTGCCGATCCCGGTCGGGGATCATAGCCAGCGCATGGTGGATCTCCCGCAGCCGTTCCTTGGCAAGGTAGATCTGTTCAGGGGATTGGCGCATCGGGTCACCGGCATAAGTATATCGGGTGCTTCCTGTGTCCAGCGATTCGATGCTGTTCAGATACCTTGCCTCAAAGGTGGTAGCCTGTGAGCGGATATAGTCCAGCATGGCATTGCGGACGGCGATGGCGGCATAGGTAATAAACTGAAACTCCTTTGCAGGGTCAAAACGATCAATGCAGCCAAACAGGCTCCAGGTGCCCTCCTGTATCAAATCGTCCATGTCTATATGAAAGGCATCATTCAGTTCTTTCTGGGTGCTCCATATTTCGTATGCCGTCTTCCGGATAAAACCAAGGTTATTCTCTATGAGCAGATTCTGTGCATCTCTGTCGCCCTGCCGGGCCAATGCACAGAGCTGCTCATTCGTTTGCTGTTGCCTTTGCATGATTCACTACCGTACCGGTCATCGCAAGGAAAAGCTGCTTGACCATTTCTGTGTCAACACCAGGCAAGTCGGATACAGATTTGGCTAATGCATTTGCGACCTGCATGGCAGTAATCTTCCGTTTGGGCTTGCTCTGCCCCTTCGTCAGTTCGTCGAAGATCTTCTTGACGGATTGGGATGTCAATTCTCTGGTGGCATTCAGATCATGCCCCCGTTCCGCTTTCACAGACTTCACAGCTCGCATGAACGAATCTGTGATGGCGGTATGGTCTGCCTGATAGACAGGCGTCTGAACGCTCTTGATCTGATTGGCGACTTCCGGCGTCCCTCTGACAAGATTGGCAATCGTCGCACAAAGCTGGTTCTGGGCGGCAAAGCCTCTGGCAAGTTCATCATTTAGATAGCTGTCGATCAGATAGGTGGTGTTGGCGAACTCCGGATTCTCCAAAAGGGCGCTGACCACTTGCGGATTCACCTTTTGCGTATACAGATTCCTTGCCGCCTGCACAGACAGCCCCAGCTCAGAAATATCGTAATGGAGCTTGTCCGGCAGATCGGTTTCACCCAGCAGAAAATCCGTAGACACGTTGAAAACACGGGCAATACGGATGATATTCTCATCGCCCAGCTTATCCGTTACGCCATTGAGAAACCGGCTTAAAAGGCTATCGGAGCAGCCAATACGGGTGGCAAGCTCGGCTTGGGTGATTTTGCTTGATTTCATCAGATCCTGAAGTCGTTCACGAATTGTACCTTGAAGAAAAACCTGTTCTTCCACGTCTGTACCTCCTGTGCTCGTTGGTAATGGTTGTCATGATTAGCATATGCAGGTGAAATGACATATATGCTTCTTCACAACAAATTATACGCCCCATTTTCTGATTTGTATATAAAAATACGAACAAAAGTTCCCATCCTTTTTCTTGCACTTTTGCAAGGGAAGGGATGGGTTCTTTTGTTTTGCTTGCAATACTGCCTGATTTCAGGGCTGATGGGCATTTTCTCCGTATACTCCGGTGACAAAGCAATTTGTCAAATCATTTTGAAAGGGGAATTGCCCATGAATCTCTACGAAGCCGTTAAAGGAACGGTACAACCCAGGATGGCAGCTGAACACTACGGTTTGAAGGTGAAGCACAGCGGAATGACTTGCTGCCCATTCCACGACGATCGGAACCCGAGCCTGAAACTGAACGAGGACTACTACTACTGTTTCGGGTGTGGGGCTCACGGCGATGTGATCGACCTCACCGCCAAGCTGCTGGGCGTAGGCAACTACGAAGCAGCCAAGCGGCTGGTTACCGACTTCGGAATCAGCAACAGCGATGGGAGCAATGTGATGAAGCGTGTGCCCAAGCATCCGCTGCTGAAGGAGTACCAGCGGATGTACAAGCTCTGCTTTGGTGCGCTGACGGACTATCTGCATCTGCTGGAAGAATGGAAGCAGAAGTATGCGCCGGAGTCGCTGGAGGACGACATGGACGAGCGGTTTGTTGAAGCCTGCATGGCGATCAACACCGTGGAGTACCTGGTGGATCTGCTGATGTACAGCGACCGCGACGAACAGGCAGACATGGTTACCAACCTGATTGCGGATGGAACCATTGAGCGTGTGGTGTCTCGTCTGCTGAAAGCGTCAAAGGAGGAAGCTGCCGATGGAGCAGAGCCTGCAGGCAACTGAATATCCGGTCTGGTTCAACGGCAAGACCGTCAATGAAGCCCTGTTCTGTGAAGAGTTCCTGCGGGAACATAAGATGCTCTTCACAAACGGGGCTTTTTTCACGCCGGACGGCAGGGTAACCAACCCCCTGCCGCTTCGGCGGGAGATCTACGACAAGCTGCGTACTTGCGTGGAGACCGGCTTTGCCAAAAGGATCGGCAACATTGTGGAGGTATTGAAGCTGGAGGCTCAGGTGGAGGATTTTCCACCTGAGCCGGATCGCATCCACGTTGCCAACGGTACGCTGCTGCTGGATGGTACCTTCACAGAAGGGAAACCGGAGATCGTGCGCAGCCGTCTGCCGGTGGCGTACCGCCCGGACGCACCAGCCCCTGACCTGTGGCTGAACTTTCTGAACGGATTGCTCTACGAGGAAGACATTCCCACCTTGCAGGAGTTCATCGGCTACAGCCTGATCCCCTCCAACAAGGGACAACGGATGATGGTCATCAAGGGCAACGGCGGCGAGGGCAAGTCGCAGATCGGCGCTGTGCTGGGTCGCATCTTCGGCTCCAACATGAAGGATGGCAGCATCGGCAAAATCTCCGAGAACCGTTTTGCCCGTGCTGATCTGGAACACATCCTGCTGTGTGTGGATGATGATATGCAAATGGAAGCCCTTCGCCAGACCAACTATGTCAAGTCCATCGTGACGGCACAAGGGAAAATGGATCTGGAACGCAAGGGCAAGCAGAGCCATCAGGGGTGGATGTTTGCCCGGCTCATGGCCTTCAGTAACGGCGATCTGCACGCACTTTACGACCACAGCGACGGCTTTTACCGCAGGCAGTTGGTGCTGACCGCCAAGGAAAAGCCGAAGGACAGGACGGACGATCCCGATCTGTCCATAAAGATGAAAACGGAAGCGGAAGGCATCTTCCTGTGGGCGTTTGAGGGCTTGCAACGGCTGGTAGCCAACAACTTCAAGTTCACCGAGAGCCAGCGAGTGCAGCAAAACCGGGAAGCGGTGAAGCGAGAGAGCAACAACATCTTTGACTTTCTGGAATCCGAAGGTTTCGTTCATCTGCGCCCCGGCGCTTCGATCAGTTCCAAGGAACTGTACGATGTGTACACGTTCTGGTGCAACCAGAACATGTTCCCTTCGCTGAAGTCCCGCAGCTTCAGCGACGCCATGGTAGCCGTCGCCGCCAAGTATGGCCTGGAACACTGCAACAACATTCTGCTTTCAGGCAAACGGCGGGTGTGGGGCTACAAGGGCGTGGAGGCGTTGGTAGATCCACGCAAAGCGGGGTTTACCGACGCATCGGTGCGTACGTACGTACCGAAGGAAGGGGGAGCGTGAGCATCATCCTTTCTGATTGGTACGTATGTACGTAGCCATAGAGCGTAAAACGCTCTATGCAGAAACAGCGGCGGACACATCAGCCGGGGCTGTTTCTGGAGGGATGAACACGGTCGGAGCCGGGGTCAGCCCCGGTTGCCGCAGCAACCGAACATCCCCCTCGGAGAGCCCACGGTACTTTGCAGCGAAGGAGGTCAGCCTTTGGGCTGACTAAGCGTGTCAAACACTTGTGTTTGATGCGCTGTACCCTCGGAAATCTTTGATTTTCGAGGGCGACACGATGAAAGTATCATTAGTGGGTAATTACACTTTCGCAAAAGTGCATCCCCGCAGCCCCGGCTGGTCGTGCCCCCCGTAAGAAAGGAGAACCCATGGCAAGAAACGACGGGATCGACCGCACCGTAGCGAGGCACCAATTCCTGGCCTCGGCTGACGATGTGGTCAACGCACAAAAACACAACGAAAGAGAAAAAGACGAATACAGCAATCCGGATATCATCCCGGAAAGGTCGCCCATGAACGTCCACTACAAAGCCCCGGACGGTGACTATCAGGAGATGTTCCAACGGATGGAGCAGGAAGGCGTGATCTCCACACGGGGACTGAAACCCGATGCGGTGAAGTTCTGCGAGCTGGTTCTGGATGTGAACTCGGCCTACTTCCACAACCACGGCGGCTATGAATTCGCCAAGCAGTTCTATGCGGATGCCTACCAAGCTGCGGTGAAGATCGTGGGCGGCGAGGAGTACATCCTCTCGGCTGTGATGCACGCTGACGAACGCAACACCGGCATCTCCGACAAGCTGGGTGAGGATGTGTACCACTACCATCTTCATGTGGTCTACATCCCGGTGGTGGAGAAACAGATCCTCTGGTCAAAACGCTGCAAGGATGAAGCCCTACGTGGCACGGTGAAGGAAACCATCATGCAGGTGAGCCGCAGCAAGAAGTGGGGCAACAAACCCGTCCTTGATGCGGACGGCAAGCCCATGCTGAACAGCAAGGGCAAGCAGATCCTGAAGTCTTCCTACAGTGTTTTGCAGGATGATTTCTTCCAATATATACGGTCTGCTGGCTATACGGATGTGGAGCGGGGCGAGCGTTTCAGCACAGAGGAACACCTGACCATTACCCAGTTCAAGGTACTGGCGGAGAAGGAACGGCTGGCAGCTGTTACCGGTCAGGTGGAGCAGGCCGAGCAGGAACTGGACGATGTGACCTCTGCCACGGAGGAGCAACAGAAGAAACTGGCTGCGCTGAAAAAGGAAACCAAGGTAGCGCAGAAGGTGTCCCTGACGGTTTATGAGATCGAGGACATAGGAAAGAAGAATCCTCTGACCGGGAATATCTCCATGACTGCCGAGCAGTGCGACGCTTTGAAACGCTGCGCCATTACCGGGATCGCCGCCAAGGCCGAGAACCGCCGGTTGCAGAACAAACTGACCACCGCCAAGAAAGATATCTCCATCTGGAAGCAACGGTATGAAACACTTTCGGAGAAATTCGAAGCACTCAAGAAGAAAGCCCAGCCTTATCTGGATGCACTGGAAATCGCATCCGAAAAGGTTCGGGCTTTTATTGATTCTCTCCTGACGCTGGGACGAAGGCCGCTGAAACAGCAGGACCACCAGCACAAGCAGGAAACTGGGCACGAAACAACAAGGAGGTAAAAATGAATTCAGTCAAAATGGATATTGGCAAGCTGCATCCCTTTGAGGATCATCCCTTCAAGGTGCAGGACAACGAGGAAATGGACGCACTGGTGGAGAGCATCCAGTCGCAGGGGATTCTCACACCGCTGATCGTCCGCAAGAAAGAAAACACAACCGATGAATACGAGATCATCTCCGGGCATCGTCGATACCGGGCAGCAATGAAGGCAGGGCTGGAAACAGTTCCTGCCTTTATCTATGCCCTGGACCGGAACGCCGCCGCCATCATGCTGGTGGATTGCAACCTGCATCGGGAACGGCTGCTGCCCAGCGAAAAGGCATTTGCTTACAAGATGAAGCTGGATGCCATGAAGCATCAGGGATACCGCAGTGATTTATCTTCCGACCAAGTTGGTCCGAAGTTGGAATCAGCCGAAATGATGGCACTGGTAGCGGATGACAGCAAGAGCCAAATCCGCCGCTACATCCGCCTGACCAACCTGATCCCAGAACTGCTGCAAAAGGTGGACAATGGGCAGATCGCCCTGACTCCGGCTGTGGAGCTTTCCTTTTTGCAGGAGCATGAGCAGCGGCAGCTGCTTGATGAGATGGGGCGCACCGATGCCACCCCGAACCTTTCCCAGTCTCAGCGGCTGCGGATCTTCAGCCGGGACGGCAGGCTTTCCCCGGATGTGATCTGCGCCATCCTGAGCGAAGAGAAAGCCAATCAGAAGGAACGGCTCCGGATCCCTGTGGATCGGGTGAAGAAGTTCTTTCCCAAGAGCTACACCACCGCCCGGATGGAAGAAGAGATCATCAAGCTCTGTGAAGCGCAATATCGCCGGCGAATGAGCCGCGAAGCACGATAAAAAATCCACACATTTGTAGGAGGAAATTGATATGAATAAAATGATGAAGAACCATGACGCTGCTTACTGCTTCGCGGCGCTGAAGCTGCTGGAGCAGGTACACAAGGACGGTCACATTCCGGCATTCATGTTCCGGAACATTCTGAATGATTACGCCGATGTGGTGGATCTGTCTCAGTTCACCGTACTGGCAGAAAAGGAGATGGCATAATGTACACAGCATTTGGAAAATCCCGAGTGGTCATCTATGCCCGTGTTTCCACGGAACACGAAGCCCAGCTTTCCGCGCTGGAAAACCAGATTGATTGGTACAAGCCCATTCTGGAGGCAAGACCGTAATGGGAGCTGGCCGGTCACTATATTGATGAAGGCATCACCGGCACATCGGCTGAAAAGCGTCCCCAGTTCATGCGGATGATCGAAGATGCCAAGCACAAGAAATTCGATATGATCATCACCCGTGAGGTATCCCGTTTCGCCCGAAACACGGTGGACACCCTGCAGTACACCCGTATGCTGAAAGAGCATGGTGTAGCCGTGTTCTTTCTGAATGACAACATCAACACCTTCGATGGCGACGGCGAATTACGGCTGACGATCATGGCAACGCTGGCGCAGGACGAAAGCCGAAAGACATCCATCCGTGTGAAAAGCGGTCAGCAGACCTCTATGGACAACGGCGTTATCTACGGGAATGGCAACATTCTTGGGTATACACGATATGAATGGAAGGAAGGGGACAAGAAACATGTAGAGATGCGGATCAACCCGGAGCAGGCCAAAACGGTACGAACCATCTTTGATATGTATCTGGCCGGCGAAGGTCTGATAGCCATCAAATACGAGCTGGAAAAGCTGGGCTACAAGACCTCCACGGGAAAGAGCAACTGGCACGGCACAGTGATCTCCCACATACTGAAAAACACCTTCTACTGTGGCATCATGACCTACCACAAGGAATACACGCCGGACTACCTGAAGCAGAAGAAGGTAAAGAATTACGGTGAGATGGAGTACACGCGGGTGCAGGGCACCCACGAACCCATCGTGACCGTAGAGGAATTTGAAAGGGTGCAGAAAATCATGGCAAGCAGACAGATGAGCTACCCCACCGAGAACAACACGGCGGCGAAGAAAGGCAAGAAAAACCGGACAACCGTATGGGGCAAACTGTTGGTTTGTTCCTGCGGACACAACTTCAACATGCGCTTCTGGAACAAGAAGGACCGGCAGGTGCAGCACTCCTTCCAGTGCTATGGCAGCCTCCGCTCCGGCTCCTACCAGACCAGACTCAACAAGGGACTTTCGGTGGAGGGCATCTGCCGCACGCCCATGATCCCTGAATGGCGATTGCAGATGATGGCCAACCTGATCTTCCGCAACTATCTGAACAACAAGGCAAAGGTGCTGGCGCTGGCTAACTCCATGCTGGAAGCCCACATTGACGATCCGGAAGAGGAAGACAACACTCAGGAACTGATGGAAGCCAAGCAACAGGAACTGGCACATCTGGAAAAGAAGCTGGACGGTTACATCGAGATGCGCTCCGAAGGGGAGATGAGCAAGGAGATGTTCACCCGGAAGGCCTCCGAAGTGGATGCCAGAATCAAGCAGCTTCAGGATGAGCTTTCCAAGCTGGAGCATCGGGCAAAGCCCAAGCCGGTGACCAACTACCGGGAGAAGCTGACCGTGCTGCAGTACGCCCTGGAGCAGTACACCCACGTGGACGAAGGCAAGGATGTTCCCGAAAGCGTCATCGAAGCCTTTGTGGAGAGAATCGTGGCTTCCCCCGATGGCTTTGAGTGGTTTCTGCGGTTCGAGGGCGAACCGGACAAGCCCCTCTTCTGCCAGATCGAGGGCAAGAGGAAGAAGTCTGCAAAGGTTATGATTGCTGGGGAAATTTCCCCAAGCGAGGATTGTAGCGGCGCAGGCTGCTATCAAGGGCTAATAATCTATTCAATCAACCGCCCATGGCTTCACCGCCATGGGCGGTTTTTCAAAGCAGGAGAATGCCATGTTTACCAAAGAACAGCTGAAAGAACAGATTCGCCAGATGGGTGTGCAGCCCGATGACACCGTGCTGATTCATACTTCCATGAAAGCTATTGGCGAAGTGGAAGGCGGTGCTGACACCGTTATCGACGCTTTTATTGAATGTCTGCCAGATGGCCTTTTTCTGGTACCCACGCACACATGGGGTGTTGTGAATAAAAATCAGCCTGTCTACGATGTACGTTCCACCGTGCCAAATATTGGCGCACTCCCCCGTGTAGCCGCTTTCCGAAAAGATGGTATCCGTTCGCTGCACGTCACCCACTCCATCTGGGCGCATGGCAAAGGCGCAGAGACATTCATTCAGGGTGAAGAGCATGCCGAAACACCCTGTCCCGTGGGCTTTGCATGGTCAAGGCTGGCCAATGTCAGGGCGAAGATCCTTCTGCTGGGCGTGACCCATGCGCGGGATACCTTCATCCATTCCATTGATGAGCTGGCTGCTATTCCAGACCGCATCCAGCCCATTCCCTATGAGGTCACCTGTATCGACTGGAATGGCAACGTCATTCGTCACCCCATGCACCCGCACTACTGTACCAAAACAGACGGCATTTCCGAATATTTTATTAATTTTGAGAAAGCACTTGTTTCTCAAGGCGCACAGACATTCGGAAAGCTCGGAAACGCTGAAGTGCGCATCATTGACGCACAGAAGTGTCAGGACATCATTATGCGCATTTATTCTCGCACAGATGACTATGACCAGTTTGTCACATTCTTTGATATTCCTGAAGAAATGTATCAGCCGTAAGGAGGCTATATCATGAAAGATCATAACTGTGGTTACTGCATGCGAGGCGAACTGCTGGATGCCTTTGGCATTCATATTTGCGACCTGAGTGTCAGTTCGCTGATTCTGTTCAAGGAACAAAGTCATCCTGGCCGCTGCATCGTGGCCTACAAGGATCACGTCAGTGAAATCATCAACCTGACAGATGAGGAGCGCAACGCTTTCTTTGCTGATGTCAATCGTGCCGCCAAGGCCATTCATGCTGCCTTCAAGCCTAACAAAGTGAACTATGGTGCGTACGGCGACACCGGCTGTCATTTGCATTTTCATCTCGTTCCCAAATATAAGGACGAGTATGAATGGGGCGGCGTGTTTGCCATGAACCCCGGCCAAACGCTGCTCAGCGACGCTGAGTACGCTGAAATGATCGAAAAGATCAAGGCGAATCTGTGATCAAAAAAACAGCGCATCAGGCGAATGTACCTGATGCGCTGTTTTTGATCGTTTACAGAAGAAATGTCATTACTCCGGCGAGTATGGCTGCGAGCACAGGAAAACTGATGAAGGTTCCCGCCCACTTGCGAATCAAAACTTTTTTCGGAATGTACGGCTGCAGATCTTCCGTACCAGGAATGATCCATGCTTTTGTGCAACCAACCCAGTACGCATCAATAAAAAGCCTGTCGAAAAGGTTCATTGTCAAAAGAATCACCGTCATCTGCCAGAAACCAGCCCAAAAACCCACTGCTCCATTCAAAAAGTACACCATCACGGGCGGAAGGATCAGAACAGGAACAAACAAGGCAGTCGCCATCAGTGCATGCCTTTTGCGTATCTTTTCCTTTGTTGTATAGCCAAGCTCAACGACCCGCTGTTGAACGTCAGCCTCATACAACCCCACCAAACCCACCGGTCCATTGGCAATGCCGACTGCACACACAAGCAGCAGCACAAAGCACATCACAACGCTTTCCAGCATCAACAGCATGATCAACATACTTTTCACTCTTCCTTATTTCTGCAACCAAGATATCTTCTGGTCTTTCGAGTATAGTTTTGATAGACGTCACCAAACTGACGCATGAGAAACGGCTCCTCTACAAAAACGATCTGCACATGAAACATAATCGCCGCAAAAAGCGAGAAAAGCAGCAGCGGCACATTGAAAAACATGAGCAGCACGCCGAGGTAAATCAGATCAAAGCCCAAAAATGCCGGATTTCGGCTCAGCTGGTAAATACCGTTTGTTACAAGATTCGTCTTTTCCGTTTCAGATACGCCTGCACGCCAGCTGTCGCGCATGGTCATCACCGACACAATAAAGACCATGTCACCCAGAACAGCCAGAATCAGCCCTGCAATACGCAACACATATGGCAATGCTGTTGTATTTACTGCTATGCTGATCACTTCCGCAAACGGCACCAGTATGGTGGCAATTTTCATAACGATCTCGATTTGTTTGGCTGTTCCGCTCTTGCCTTTTCCAATCTGGTCTGTCTGAATACCCTTTCTTTTCTGCAAAAGCATTTTCCCAAAATAACAGCCGTAAAAAATGGCAAGACACGCAAGTGCCAGGCATTGGAACATTTTCGTTTTGCCTCCGTACGAAAAAAGGAGCATGCTTTTCGGCATGCTCCTTTGCTGTCGATCAGTTCGCCGAGTTCATCAGCATCTTCATCACACTGGCGGGCAGTTTGCTCATCGCCGTGTACACCAGCTGCATCGCGCGGGTTTCAACACCGCTGATCAGCTCGTTCATCTGCTCCTCTGACAGTTTCATCACATTGACAGCCGTTTCAGAGTTTGCCTCTTCCAGCGCCTTGAGCACTGCAGGGTCAGCAGGTTCGGTGATGACAGAGAAACCGATGATAGGACGGGCAGAAGCTGCAGGCTCAATGATGGCGGTCGCACCGGAACGCAGATACAGATCCGCGCGGCGGGCGCGCACGTCGCCGTCGTTGGCAGCCTTGTACAGCACAGTGATCTCTTCGCCATCGGCCAGCATGGCCAGCGAACCGGTGCTTACACCGTCAGCACCCTTGTACAGGTTGAAAGCGATCTCGGCAGCCTGTTGGTCGTCCATGGTCATGATCATACCGGCCTTGTGAGAAACGCCGTTGGCATCAGTCAGACGGTCGTAGTTCATGTTCACAACAACATTCGCCTTGTCGGTCTGCTCGGTGCCGTTTTCATCGGTGTAAGTCGCTGTAATGGTCATGGGCATATCCATTTCAAGGCCAACAATGGTCATGCCATCATCCACAGTATAGATGGTAACAGTAGCGTTGAAATCCATGTCGCGGTAAATCTGACGCACTTCCTCAAGCGCCGCATCCGTAGCCTTGCTCAGCTCGTCGCCGGTAAGCTCGGGCGCTTCGGAGGTAACGATCTGCTCAACGATGGAACGCATGTAATTGGTGTCGCAGATCGCAAGCAGGTCTTCATTATCCATTTTAAGGGTCTGCTTGCCTGTGGCTGCATCGCGGCCTTCAGCGGTAAACACGCCCGCTTCATTCGTCAGGTCGCTGTAGATATTCTCCACATATTCAGCCATGCCGGGATCATCCTTGAACATTTCCTTAACAGCAGCAATACCCTCTTCCATCGTGGCAGTCTGGGCAGGCTGCACGCCGGTCTGCAAGGCCATAACGATCATCTGCTTATACTGATCCATCATCTGCTGCATCAATTCTGCTTCAGAGGGCTCCACCTGAACAGCGATCACCTGGCCGATTACGGCAAAGGCATCGTCCCAGGTAACGTAGAGCACGTCATCACTGAGAATATTGCTTTGTACATACAGGCCGGTCACATCTGCAGTGGCTCCAATCATCAGGATGGGCTCATCGGCCACGTTCACCGTCAATGCGCCGCTTTCCTTGCCCTGCACAAACGTAAGGGAAAGGCAGTCCAGCAAATCAACGATCGCCTGATCCATGGGCATGGCATCACCAGGAATTACAGAGAAAGTGTGCTGTGTATCAGCCAGCGCACACACGGGCAGCATCACTGCCAGAAGCAAAGCCATAAGAGTTGTCAGCCATTTGCGAATCATTTGTTTTCCTCCTTACTTTTGTGCCATTCAGGTACGAACATTATAACGCATTCAAGATAGCTTGTCATCCCGAAAAAACGCAAACCTGTATTTTTCTGTTTCAATTATGCATTTGGCTGTTTCAGCCATACGGTCTGATTAACGATAGGCGTATAGCTCTGAATCAGCTTGATCACCTTGGCTGAAACATTGGTGTCCTCATAGTCCAAAGGCATGGCGCGTGGTTCATCGTTGCGCTGCATGGCAATGGCCAGTTCGGCAGCCTGCTGTACGCTGTTTTGCGTAATACCGCCGATAACCACCGTGCCCTTGTCCAGCACCTCAGGGCGCTCGGTGGAGGTGCGGATAAGCACGCCGCAGAAGCCAAGCATTGCACTTTCCTCACTGAGGGTGCCGCTGTCGCTGAGTACTACAAGGCTGTTCATCTGCAGGTGGTTGTAATCAAAGAAGCCGAAAGGCGTAAGGCTGCGTACCAATGGATGGAACCTGAAATTTCTCTGGCGGATGAATTTCATGCTGCGCGGATGGGTAGAGTAGATCACCGGCACCTGATAGACCTCCGCCATATGGTTGATGGCGTTCATCAGCGACAGGAAATTCTCCTCCAGGTCGATATTCTCTTCGCGGTGAGCACTGACCAGAATATACTTGCCCTTTTCAAGGCCGAGACGATCCAGCACGTCGCTCTTTTCGATATCATCCATGTGAGCGGCGAGCACCTCGCGCATGGGAGAACCAGTGACGAAAATGGTTTTGCCATCAATGCCTTCGCTCAGCAGATAGCGGCGGCTGTTTTCGGTATAGGGCAGGTTGATATCGCTGATATGGTCAACGATCTTGCGGTTGATCATTTCGCTGACATTCCAGTCCCAGCAGCGGTTGCCGGCCTCCATGTGGAAGATCGGAATCTTGAGACGTTTGGCGGAAATGGCGCACAGTGCAGAATTGGTATCGCCAAGAATCAGCACGGCATCGGGCTTTTCCTTTACCATGATCTTGTAGGTCTGAGCAATGATGTTGCCCATGGTCTCGCCCAGGTCAACACCTACAGCGCCCAGATAATAGTCCGGCGCACGCAGGCCCAGTTCCTGAAAGAAAATTTCGTTCAGAGCCGGATCGTAGTTCTGACCGGTATGCACAACGATATGGTCAAAATAACGGTCGGCGCAGCGCATCACTGCAGAAAGCCGAATGATCTCCGGCCGGGTGCCCAGCACCGTCATCAGTTTCAGCTTGTTCATTTCATTCATTCCTCCTTTGCAGGATCAACCGGCAGCCGGAAGGTATCCGGTCTGGCCGGGTCAAAGCATTCGTTGGCCCACATTACGGTGAGCATGTCCGTATCGCCGGTGTTTTCAATGTTGTGTGTATATCCCGGAGGAATATCCACCACCTGCGGCACCTCACCCGACACCTTGTAGCTGATGACCGTCTTCTCCTCCGGCTTGCGGAAGCGGATGATGCCTTCGCCGGAAATGACGATGAACTTTTCGTGCTTGGTATGGTGCCAGTGCTCACCCTTGGTGATATGAGGTTTTGACACGTTCAGGCTGATCTGACCGTGGCCGCCCAGATGGATCAGTTCAGTAAAAGAACCGCGTGCATCAGAATGTACGACAGGCGTACGCGCAAAATCCTCAGGCGGAAGGAAACTGAGATAGGTCGCATACAGCTTGGCCGTGAATGGATCAGACTGATCGGGGCTGTCCAGATGGTCGCGCATGGCCGCAAAGGACTGAATCATCTCTGCCATTTGGCCAAGATTGACCTCATGCACAGGACGTACCTCGCACAGGCCATCCTGCGTGCGGGTGGGCTCACCATCCAGTGCACGAAGGAACTCCGCCACGATATCGTCAATATAGCACAGCTTCAGCATCACTGACGGGTCGTTCACGGTGATGGGCAGCCCCCTTGCCACATTGTAGCAGAAGGTTGCCACGGCACTGTTGTAATTGGGGCGGCTCCACTTGCCGAACGCGTTGGGCAGGCGATAAATATACGCCTGCGCACCAGTCTTTTGCGCATATGCACGCACGGCGTCCTCCCCCGCACGCTTGCTCTGCCCATAAGGGTTGTCCAGCGCTGCCTGAATGGAACTGCTGATCACCACCGGAGGGTGCTTTTCCAGCATTTCAAGCAGCGACGCCGTGAAATCCCGGTTGCCGGTCATGAATTCAGCCGGATTCTGCGGGCGGTTGATGCCGGCCAGATGAAATACAAAATCCGCCTGCCGGGCCGCTGCGCTCAGTTCCTCAGGCGTGGAGTGAACGTCAATCGGGTGAAGCACGTCATCGGGACGCGCTGTTTTGAGGGTATACATGAGATTTTGTCCCATGAATCCCTTTGCGCCTGTAATGAGTATATACATCTGTTTTCCCTCCCGGAAAAGCCTTATCTGCCTTTTATATCATACCTTACCTTTTGTTGGACTGTCAATTGAAATTGTGTCTTTCTTGACGCGCCTCTCCGGGTACATTATAATGAATGCAACAGAAATGCAAAAAGGAGGCGGCAAAATGTGTTTGCATCACGCTTGCTGGTGATCCTGGCTCCGCCCATCGATGCGCAGAGCGCACAGGCAACTGTTGCCCGCGCGAAAGCCGCTGCCATGCGCCCTGCACTTTTGCGCTTTGCTCTGCCCGCCTCCCTTCAGGAAATGGCAGAAGACCCCGATACGCTGTTTTACCTTGGCAACGAAGCTCTGGAGGCCTGCGTCGATCAGGTGACGGATGAAACGCATTTTCTGCTGCTTTCCGGCGCTCATGCTTTTGCCCATCATTGGGACGCTTCGCTTTTCTCTGCTATTCGCTC
The DNA here is from genome assembly GCA_017517815.1 of Clostridia bacterium. Next base: position 22,618 of record JAFWYA010000058.1, read on the forward strand.
GCTCAGTGACAAACCCACCGTTCTTACCGGCAGCATCACACCGGGTACCTGCAGCGATCCTGTACCTTCCATTTCAGAAGATGCACCCACCGTGCGCCTGCCAAAAATCAATCCCGGCGGGTTGAACACGCTTCGTCAGTCCCTGCCGGAAATCCGCCGCAGACGTGCTGGTGTCGTGGAAGAAGAAACCCATCCGCCCGAAGTGTGTCTGCCTTCGCTCAAGGAAAGCCTTGATGATGAAAATGTGTATATTGGCCGCGGCCTGCCGCTGGTGTGCAGTGCAGGGCCTGTCACCACTCTGCTGATCGACCCTGCCTTTCTGTTTGGCCCGGTCAGGTTTTTGTTTGAGAACAGTCTGAGCCTGTCCACACTGTCATTGGCTGCCTATCTGACCAGCTGGCGCTGCTGTGTGCCGGACACTCCCTATGTATGGCCCATTGCAGAACTCCCCCGCCGCATTCTCAGCCGACCCTCTGCCGAGGCCATGCCAGGAAGTACCCTTAGCCGCTTTGAGCAGCTGCTGGGCTTCCACTACGGCCATCCCATTGCCAGTGCAAAAGCAACGCTTGGCCTGTTCGGCCCTGAGGATACCTACCCTCAGCGCATGGGTCCTGCGCTCAAACTGAATCAGAAGGCCTATGCTTTCAAACAACAACTGATGGAAGTGCATATGCCTCTGTTGGTCACTGCTTTTGTCGACCTGCCCTCCCCACGTCATCCGGTGCCGTTTTACCTGCTGCGGTTTGGTTTTTTAAAAAATGTTGCCAGTCTGCCGCTGCTGATGTACACAGGCGGCGAACAGGAACGTCAGCTGCGTGCAGCCTACCCCAACACGCAAAGCTACCCGGATAACGCACTGCTCCCGCGCACGCTGCTTGCAGAAGGTATGACGCCCCAGCAGCACTTCCTGCGAAGCAAATCCCTGCTGCTTTTGCGTGCGGCGCGCCGTCATGAAGAATTCACCCACTTTGCCTGGCTTGACATGGATATTCTTCCCCATCCAGTATGTGCAGACGCCATGCCCGATCTGGAAAGCCTTGCGGATGACCGCATCCATCTGGCCACTGTCGCCGGCGTACCGGACGGCAGCTTTATCCTGATCCCGCGCAAGTACCTCAGCGCCATTGCAAGAGAAGTGCAATCCATCACCCTGCTCGACGCCGAACTCAAGCGCGGTTTCAGTGAAGATCTGCTATGGGAACGGTTGTTCATCAAAAAACCAGAATGGTTCTGCATCCATCCCATGCCCCGCAGGAGGCTCCTGTTCCTGAGCCTGTTTGACCAGCGTCTGCTGAGCCAATCGCTGCGCGCCTTACTCAAAGACCTGCCCAAACCCTTTCTGGGAACCGCCGCCGATGGAAGGCGTGCTTCAACGCGTACCCAAAAGCCATTCAAGGAGTGAAATGTCTATGGAACGTGCTTCCAAAACTGTTTCGATGAGTCGCGCCGAGCAGGTACACATCATTACCCCGGCTGACGTCAATGCCTCTTACACCCTTTTCGGCGGCATGCTCATGCAGTGGATCGACATCGTCGCAGGCGTGGTAGCCCGCCGTCACAGCGGCTGTGAGGTGCGTACGGCCGCCGTTGACAGGCTGGATTTCATCGCACCGGCATATATCAACGACATCGTTACCATTGCCGGACGCGTGACATTTGTAGGCACCACCAGTATGGAAATCTGCGTGGATACCTTTGTGGAACGCATGAGCTGTCCGGATGAACGTCTGTACGTCAACCGCGCGCTTTTGACCATGGTGGCCGTTGATAAGGATGGCAAGCCCGTACCTGTGCCGCAGCTTATGCCGGAGACCGAAGCTGAAAAGCTTGACTACGAAGCCGGCATGAACCGCCGGGCACTTCGAAAAAGAACACAGCAATTTTATTAATACAAAGGAGCAAACCAGCATGATTGATTTTACCTTTCAGAATCCCACCCGCATCCATTTTGGCCGTAATTCCCTCAGCCATCTGGGCGAAGAAATTGACCGCTACGGCAATCGCGTGCTGCTGGTATACGGCGGCGGCAGCATCAAGCGCATCGGCCTGTATGATCAGGTGATGGATATTCTCGCCGATAAACAGGCACAGGTATGGGAAGTTGGCGGCGTGCAGCCCAACCCCCGTCTGTCGCTTGTTTACAAGGGCATTGAGCTGTGCCGTGAGCACAATGTGCAGCTGGTGCTGGCTGTAGGCGGCGGCAGCGCCATCGATACTGCCAAGGCCATTGCAAACGGCGCCTGCTATGATGGCGATGCATGGGATTTGTTCACCGGTAAGGGTTCCAATACTGAAGTGCTGCCCCTTGGCACCGTGGTGACCATTCCGGCCGCCGGAAGCGAAATGAGCAATTCCAGCGTGATCACCCGTGAGGAGGATCAGTGCAAGCGAGGCCGCAACACCGAGCTCAACTTCCCAAAATTCTCCATTCTCAATCCTGAATACACCTATTCCCTGCCTCCTTTCCAGACCGCCTGCGGCGTGGTGGACATTATGGCGCACATGATGGAACGTTATTTCACTCAGGTGGAAAATGTTGAATTGACTGACCGCATGACCGAAGGCGCTTTGCGTACGGCTATCAACAATGCCGCTATCGTTATACAGCAGCCTGAAAACTACGATGCCCGCGCTGAGATCATGTGGACCGGCTGCCTTGCGCACAACACGCTTTTCCAGACCGGCCGCATTGGCGACTGGGCCAGCCACAAGATCGAGCACGAGCTCAGCGCCCTGTATGACATCGCTCACGGCGCAGGCCTGGCCATCGTATTCCCCGCATGGATGAAATACGTGCTGCCCCGCGGCGGCGCAAAGAAGCTGGCGCAGTTTGCCACCCGCGTGCTGGACGTGCCGGAAGATTTTGGCACTCTGGAAGAGATCGCCAAAGAAGGCATCGCACGTCTGGAAGCCTTCTATCGTTCTCTTGGGCTGACCACCACCCTGCACGAAAACGGCATCGGTTCTGATGACTTCGACCGCATGGCTGAGCGCGCCTGCGCCATGGCCGGCGGTGTGCTGGGTGCCTTTGTTCCCCTGAAGCCCGAGGACTGCAAAGCAATCTATGAACTGGCGCTGTAAAGGGGGCATCGCCTGTGAAGCGCTCGCCTTTTGAAGGAATCCCTGCGGAATGGCGCGCAATGGCGGAAGGGTTTATGACCATGCGCTACCGCTACCAGTCTGCGCTGCGCGAAGTGCGCACCAAGCTGGAAATTCTGGATGATGAGTTTCAGATGCGCCACAGCCGCAACCCGATTCATCACATGGAATACCGCATCAAAAGCCCGGAAAGCATCGCCCAAAAGCTGGTGCGGAAAGGGCTGCCCATCACAGCTGAAGCTGCCATGGAAAACCTGCGCGACATCGCCGGCATCCGGGTGGTGTGTGCTTATCTCAACGACGCCTACACCATTGCAGACCTTCTCACCAGTCAGGATGACGTGCGGCTGATCGAAACGCGTGATTATATCCGCAATCCAAAACCAAACGGTTACCGCAGCCTGCACATCATTGTGGAGGTGCCGGTATTCTTGAGCACTGGAAAGCTGCTGCTTCCGGTTGAGGTGCAGATCCGCACGATTGCAATGGATTTCTGGGCCAGTCTGGAGCACCAGCTGCGCTATAAGGAAACCGTTCATGCGCCGGATTCGCTCAACCGCCAGCTGTATGATGCTGCCGAGCGCATCGCTGCGCTGGATGGTGAAATGCAGCACATTCACGACCAGATGGTGGAATGGGTCGCTCAGGCCGAACAACACGAATAACAAACCGCCTCCCCCGGACACACTGCAGGGGGAGGCGGTTTTATGATCGGTTTTTTGTTCAGCGTCATCGCAGGTGCTGCCATGAGTGTGCAGGGCGTGATGAATACCCGGCTGCAGGACGGCATCGGCCTGTGGGAGGCTAACGCATGGGTGCAAGGCACAGCTTTCGCACTGTCACTGGCCGCTGCATGGCTGGTTGGCACAGGCCGTTTTTCAGCCATCACAGATGTTCCCAAAGGCTATTGGCTGGGCGGCGTGCTTGGGCTGGTGATCACCATCACTGTGATGCTTTCCATCAAAGGACTCAGCCCCACGGTCGCCATCTCTGTCATACTGATCTCACAGCTGCTGGTCGCTGCATGCATCGACGCATTCGGCTGGATGGGACAGGAAAAGGCAGCCATGGGGCTGAAACAGTTCTTAGGTCTTGGGCTGATGCTGGGCGGCGTGGTACTGTTCAAGCTGCGCTGAATCAGTTTTGTTCCATGCCGTCCAGCAGCGTGGTTGTCATGTTTCCAAGCTCTGTGACAGCAGCGCTGAGCGAAGTAAGCGTATCGCTGACCTTCTGGCCGCTGGTGAGCTTGGCGTCATACTCCTCGATAATGGAATACACATTATCAAAAACCATCTGCGGATACAGACGGCCAACCTCACCGTACATACCGACGTTGAGGTCGTTGATCACTTCCATGCCATGCACATGCTGGCGAATACGGCCCAGCATTGACGACGTGGAGCTGGCACCCAGACGGCTGAGAGAATTAACGCAGTTCTGCGCCGCCTGCACTTCACTGCGCAGCTTGCTGTTGCGCTGTGCCTCAAAATTGCCCTCATTGATGCCGCCAACGCCGGTCGCCTTGAAAATAAGGAAGGCGGCAAGCAGTACCAGTAGGATGACAAGGATCGGCTTGAGCCGGTCAGAACGGGAACCCACGTTATAACTGCGCGAACGGGAATACCGCATCATTGCGGCTTCCTCCTTTCCAAAAAAGATTACGCCGGTATTATAACATATTTTCCAGCGGTGGTAAAGTCATGACATACATCCCCTGTTTTCACTTCAAAAGTGGAGGCGCTTTCTCAAAAAAAGCATTTCAAAACGAGGTTTGTGGTATGCAGTGGATCATCGGAGTGTTTTGGGGGATTGGAGTGGTGTTGTGCGCACATTCGACACGCCTGATACAGCCATTTCGCATCCTGATGGCATGCGGACTGGGAATATCAATGCTTTTGCAGCTTTGGCTTCTGAAACTGGATAACATGCTCACACTGGAAACAGCCCTGCCGCTGCACCTGTGCGGTCTGTTTGGTGTACTGTCCATCCTCATGCTTTGGTATGCGCCCAAACCCTTGTGGGAATTATCAGCCTATCTGGCTGCACCGGCGGCCTTCATCACCCTGTTCTTTCCGGCAGTCATTCCCTGTACTCATCCAAAGCTGATGGCATTCGCCTTTTACCAGCTGCATGTGCTGGTAGCTCTCACGCCTGTATTCCTTACCTGTACAGGAAAGCCGCTGCCCAAACGGCCTCAGAGGGCTTTTGTGCTGGGCAACGGCTATCTGTTATTCATCAGCGCCTTTAACTGCGCCTTTCAAACCAATTATCTGTTTCTGAGCGCTGCCCCGGTCCATACGCCGCTGGCGCTGCTGTTTTCACGCGGCAGACTGTTTTACGTCTGTGCGCTGGAAATGCTGTGCATGCTCATTTTTTCATGTCTTCAGGGGCTTTACTGCCAGCTTTCCATGAAACATGCTCTGCTTATGGCAGGAAATAGCTGAGCATGTAACCGGTATAACCGTTATACTGCACCTTGCACCAGTCAGGTCCCGGGCTGATGATGGACACATACTGACCATTGGGTACACGCACCTGCACATTGCCGGAGTACATATCCGGTGCCGAGCGCAGGTTGACATAGCTTCCGTTGGGATGCACCACCCTGCGCGTTGCCTTGGAAGGCAGGTTATACAGGGTGATATATTTGGTCATCACATATCCGGAAAGGCCCGTGACCTGATCGGTTACAGCGCACCATTCGCTGCCGTACTCATCCACCCACAGCTTGCGGCCGTTGTACAGCTTGTCCAGCACACGCGAACCAGTGGATGCATATTGGCGCAGATTGAGCGCCTGCGTGCTCTTGGGATTGCTGACCATGGCGTGCGGCTGTCCGTTGGCAGTGGTGACCTTGTTGGCAGACAGGTCGCGTGCGGCTGTCAGGCCTTCATTCAGATAGTCGCTGCTCATGAAGCCCCACATGCCGTCCACGCTCACGCACCACCAGCCATTGCCCTTGGCCAGCACAGACACATAGGTGTCGCCCGGCACCTGATAGATCACCGGATCATTCATGCTGGGGCCGCTGCGCATGTTCATGGCGGAGTTGTTAGGCGTTTTGATGGTAGCGACCGTACTGCTGCCCAGCGTCCTCACACCCATATCGGCCACATATTCGCTGCGCACGTAACCGGTCTGACCGTTGATCTCTACGCAGTACCAGCCGTTGTTATAGCTGTGCACATACAGCGGAACGCCATTGTAGAAGATGTCCAGCACCTGCGACGTGTAGCTGGGCTGATTGCGGAAATTCAGGAACGCACCGCCGTTGGGGTTGGTAACCTTCACCATCCACACATAATCATCGCCGTCCACAACGTCGATATAGTTTTTGCTCATATAGCCAACGCGGCCATCCGGGGTGTACACAGAATAAAAATTATTCTGCGACCCGTTGATCTGCACCCAGGTACCGCGCGAATAACTGCCCAGCCACTGACTGGACGAGCTGCCCTGCGCGCGCAGGTTGAGCGTATCCGTTCGATAGATCACACCGTACTCTGCCGCCGATGCAGAGGCAACCCCCACCGCCAGCAGCAGTGCAAGAAGCAGCGACCATTTCACAAAAGACTTTTTCATCAGGTCTCCCTCCTTCAGCAAGGACTGTCCATAGAACGCTTCAGCAATGGAAAATCATCCCGACTGAACTTTATTTGCGATATTTTTCCAGCGCCATCACCCGTGCAACAGCCTGCGCGATCGCTTCGTCTGTCACGTGAGGATATTCCCCCTCGCCAAAGCACACATGCAGAAAAAATTCATGCGTGCCGTTGTTGCCTGTGACTGGGCTGTGCGTGACAGCCACCGCATGCGTTCCGGGCTGGGCGTCCAGCGTGTCGCAAAGCGTGCGCAAAAGCGCAGGATAACCAGCCGGGTCGATCTCGCCCGTACGGCGCGCCACGGGATCGTCCGTTTCAAACAGCGGCTTGACCAGACACATCAGTTCGCCTGCGCCATGCATGACCGCTTTGAACTGCGGAACCGCCTTCACCAGCGACAGGTAGCTCAAATCCACGCTGCCAAGCGTAGGCACCGGCTCGAGTGTCAGCAGTTTTTCATCTCCCAGATTGGTTTTTTCGAGGTTGACCACGCGCCTGTCCTGCGAAAGCGAATCGGCCAGCTGACCAAAGCCAACCTCCACCGCATACACCAGCGCTGCGCCATGCTTGACCAGACAGTCTGTAAAACCGCCGGTGCAGGCGCCCGCATCGATACAGATTCTCTCGTTCACATCAATGACGAAATCGGCAATGGCGCCTTCCAGCTTGTAACCGCCCTTGCTGACATACCGCTCATTAAGCCCACGCACAGTCATGGGCTTGTCCAGCGGCACTTTCTGGCCGCCGGTGGTCACCTGCACGGCTCCGCAGTATACCGCTCCGCTCATAATGTATGGCAGCGCAGCCTCGCGCGTTTCAAAAAAACCTTCATTCAGCAGCCGTTCGATGGCAGTACTGTTCTTTTTCATGCGCGAGCCGCCTTTTCAACATTCAGCCACTTCAGCACCCGGCGAATATTTTCATTCCAAAGCAGCCACGAGTGCGTGCCGGGCTCGGTGTGATATTCAATATTCAGCTTTTCGCCGAAGCGTTCCACAAAACTTTCGTTGGCATGGAACAGGAAGTCCTCCGTACCACAGGAAATGTAGATGCGAGGACACTTTTCAGGCGTGCGGCACATCTTTTCTGCCAGCCTGCTCAGGTTGCCCTTGCCGCTGACCAGCTTCTTTTCATCGCCATAGATGTTTTCCATTTCACGGATATATCCGGCGGACAGCTCATTGCGGCGGGTGAACACCTTTTCCATTGCAAGCGCACCCGAAAAGCTGGCGACTGCAGCATAGCGATTGGGGCGGCTCAGGCCCAGCTTAAGCGCGCCGTATCCGCCCATGGAAAGGCCGGCAGCAAAGCGGTCCTCGCGCTTTTTGCTCACCGGGAAGTAGCGCTCGATCACGCGCGGAAGCTCTTCAGCAATGAAAGTATCGTACTTCGCGCCGCGGTCCATGTCCATATAGAAGGAGCGGTTCACCGCAGGCATCACGATACAGATGCGGTAATCCTTGGCATACTGTTCCACAGCGGTCTGACGCATCCACATGGTGTGGTCATCGCTGAGGCCATGCAGCAGATAAAGCACCGGCAGCGGCTTTTTCTGCGTTGCCATCACGTCCATTTCAGGCATCAGTACGTAAACAGCTGTCTGTACACCAAGAGCTTCACTGTAAAAATGAAAATCAGAAAAAACCATACGGTTACCTCCTGTATATGCTTTGTTCTCAGGAACTTCTTCTATATCATATCACAAAAAACATACAGCTTCCACCCCATTTTCACTTCTATTGAAAGCGCCGTCAGCTTACCGATGCAAATAATGCGCTGTTTTCAGTCCTCTTCATCATCCGGATACACTCAGTGTACAGACTCCTTTCCCGTACAAAAAGCATGTTTTTATTTGCGTTTCTCAGGCTTATGCAGTATAATACAATCGCTTTTTTATGTGGTTTCACACATGGAAAAAGCGTCCATATTCTGCGCGGAGGTGAGTGCGATGGAACCATTTGAGCTTAAAGGCATCGTCGTTCCAGGCAAGCAGCTGGGCACCCGGCTGGGCTTTCCTACGGCCAACATCGCTTATGACCCCAGCGACCGCGCATGGCCTCAAGAGGGCGTATACGCAGGTATTGCCCGCATTGAAGGCGACAGCCGCAGCTATGCAGCTATCCTCAATCAGGGCAGCCACCCCACTGCGCCCGGCGGCGCGCCGACGGTCGAGGCGCATTTGCTGGGGTATCCGCCCGTAGCGCTGTACGGCTGCAGGCTCAGCCTGACCTACTGCCGTTATCTGCGGCCTGAAAATCGTTTTCCCACACTCGAGGATCTGCAGAGTCAGCTTGCAAAAGATCGGGAGAGCGCGATCGCATGGGCCCGTGAGTGCGCGCCCGAACTGCTACCCTAACTTAAAGGAGCAACCAATGGCACAGTATGAATTTCCCGTGCAGACCCAGCAAGTCTGCTATCAGTATGAAGAAGCCGACCGTCAGGCGGTCGACCATGTGAGCCTGCATATCAAAAAAGGTTCTTTTGTGGCGGTGCTTGGCCACAACGGCAGCGGCAAGAGCACGCTGGCCAAAATGATGAACGCTCTTTTCCTGCCTACGGACGGTAAGGTGCTCGTTTGCGGCCTTGACACTGCCTGTGAAGAGGAAGTATGGAACGTGCGCCGCCATGCAGGCATGGTATTCCAGAACCCTGACAACCAGATCGTTGCCAACGTTGTGCGCGAAGACGTGGCCTTCGGCCTTGAAAACCTCGGCGTACCTCAGGCCGAGATGATCACCCGCATTGATGAAGCGCTGGAGGCTGTACGCATGAGCCACCGGGCCGGTTCGGCTCCTCATATGCTTTCCGGCGGACAAAAGCAGCGCGTGGCTGTGGCCGGCGTTTTGGCCATGCAGCCCGAAGTGATGATTCTTGACGAAGCCACCGCCATGCTGGACCCCTCCGGCCGTGCGGACGTGCTGAAAACCGTGCGCAAGCTCAACCGTGAAAAGGGTATGACCGTTGTATGGATTACCCATTTCATGGAGGAAGCTGCAGTTGCTGATCACATCATCGTAATGGACAAGGGGCACATTGCCCTTGAAGGCAAACCCGGCGACGTATTTGCCCAGGTAGATACCATCAAGGCGCTGGGGCTGGACGTGCCGCCTATGGCCGAGCTGGCGATGCAGCTGCGTCAGGCAGGGCTTGACCTGCCCGCAGGCATTCTCACCGTTGACGATATGGTAAAGGAGCTGAAGCAGAAGCTATGCCTATCCAGATAGAACATCTTACGCATACCTATATGCCCGGCAGCCCCTTTGCCGCCGTGGCGCTGCATGACGTGAACCTGACCATCGAGGACGGCGAACTCATCGGCCTGCTGGGCCATACCGGCAGCGGAAAAACGACGCTGGTGCAGCATTTGAACGGCCTTGTCAAGGCGACTGAAGGCCGCATTGTGGTCGACGGCCTCGACCTGACTGAAAAAGGCGTCAGCCTGCTTGAAGTCCGCCGCAAGGTGGGACTGGTATTCCAGTATCCGGAGTATCAGCTGTTTGAGGAAACCGTTGCCAAGGATATCGCTTTCGGCCCCAAAAACCTGGGTCTTGCGCCTGATGAAATCGACCGCCGTGTGCGTCATGCCATGCAGCAGGTGGGGCTGGATTACGACACCATCGCCGACGTTTCCCCCTTTGAGCTTTCCGGCGGGCAAATGCGCCGCGTCGCCATCGCAGGCGTACTGGCCATGCAGCCCAAGGTGCTCATTCTCGACGAGCCCACTGCAGGCCTTGATCCTGCTGGCCGCCGCAGCATCCTCAACATGATCCGCGACCTGCACGCTGCAGGCGGGCTGACGGTCATCATGGTCAGCCACAGCATGGACGACATTTCCACCCTCGCCACCCGTCTGGTGGTTATGAGCAAGGGCGAACTGGTGCTGACCGGCACGCCCCGCGAAGTGTTCATGCAGCAGGAGCTGATGCAGTCCATCGGTCTGGGCATCCCGCAGGCTGCCCAACTGGCTCATGCGCTTCGCGCCGAGGGTTTTGATCTGCCCGAAGACCTGTATACGCTGGACGAGGTGCGCACAGCCATTCTTGCCCTTGCTGATAAGGAGGTGCGCTGATGCTCAAAGACATCACCCTGGGCCAGTACATGCCCGGCAACACCCTTGTGCACCGGCTGGACCCTCGCACGAAGATCATTCTGACCATCCTGTATATCGCCATCATCTTCTGCGTTGCCAGCCCCCTGTGGTATGTAATCCCGCTGGTCTACATCCTGCTGGCTACGCACCTGAGCGGGCTCAAACCCAAAAACCTGCTCAAGTCCATCAAGCCGCTGCGTTTTCTGCTCATTCTCACCTTTGTGCTGAATCTTTTCTTCTCCACGGGTGAAACAGTCTGGCTTCACTGGGGCATCCTGAAAATCACGAAGGAGGGGCTGTTCACAGCCATTCACTTCGCCATGCGTCTGGTGTTTCTGGTAGCAGGCACCTCCATCCTGACGCTAACCACCTCGCCTGTAGCACTCAGCGACGGCATTGAAATTTTGCTCAGGCCGCTCAAGGTCATCCATTTCCCTGCGCATGAGCTGGCCATGATGATGACCATCGCCCTGCGCTTCATTCCCACCCTGATTGAAGAGGCCGACAAGATCATGAAGGCCCAGATGGCCCGCGGCGCAGACTTTGAAAGCGGAAACCTGCTCAAGCGCGCCAAGGCGATGATTCCCCTGCTGGTGCCGCTGTTTGTAAGCGCCTTCCGCCGTGCAGGCGACCTGGCCATGGCCATGGAAGCCCGCTGCTATCACGGCGGTGAAGGCCGCACCCGTCTGCGCGTGCTTAAATACACGCAGAATGATCTGTGGGCCGGCCTTGTCACCGTAGCCACGCTGATTGTGACCATTCTTGCCGGGAAGTGGATCGCATGAGTGAACTGCCGCCTATCATCAAGGAAAAGCCGCCGGAAGGCACGCGCCGCATCCTGCTGACCATCAGCTATGATGGCACGAATTACGCCGGATGGCAGCTGCAGGAAAATGCCGTGGCCGTTCAGCAGCGGCTGGAAGAAGCGCTGCTGAAGCTGACTGGCGAATGCATCCGCGTAACGGGCGCCAGCCGCACAGACGCGGGCGTGCATGCGCTGGGGCAGCGTGTACACTTTGATACCACCAGCCGCATCCCTGCCGATAAATATCCTTTCGCGCTCAACACCTGTCTGCCACCAGACATCCGCGTGCTGGAAGGAAAGGAAGTCGGCGGCGACTTTCACGCACGTTTCGATGCCAAGGGCAAACGCTACACCTACCGTATCCACAACGCGCCTCATGCCAGCGCCATTTATCGCAACGTGACCGCGCATGTTCCTCAAAAGCTGGATATTGACCGTATGCGTCAGGCCCTGCCCGATCTGCTGGGCACACATGATTTTGCCGCCTTTCAGGCATCCGGCGGTACCGCCAAGACCACCATACGTACGCTGTACGAAGCCACCCTTGAACAAAACGGCGATGATCTCACGCTCGTCGTACGTGGCAACGCCTTTCTGTACAACATGGTGCGCATTATCGCCGGGACGCTGACAGACATCGGTATGGGCCGCAAACAACCCGACGCTTTCCATAAGGCGCTTGAAACGCTTGACCGGCTCGAACTGGGCATCACTGCGCCCGCCTGCGGGCTGGAACTCACGCGCGTTTATTACGCTGATGAATGGCAGGAATTTTGTGCCTGCGAATCGAAATAAGCGATTAGCCTTCACTTACTGCAATATGAAAGAAAGCGAGTGAACACCCATGGCCAATTATGTACTGAGCTGCTGCTCCACCGCCGATTTAAGCGAACAGCATTTTATTGATCGCGACATCCATTACATCTGCTTCCACTACATGCTGGACGGCAAAAACTATGCCGACGATCTGGGCAAGTCCATCCCCTTTGACCAGTTCTATCAGGCAATGGTGGACGGTGCTGAGACCCGCACCTCTCAGGTGAACGCCGAGGAATATGCCGAGTATTTTGAGCAGTTTCTCAAGGAAGGCAAGGACATCCTGCACGTTTCCCTGTCCAGCGGCATTTCCGGTTCCTTCAATTCCGCCCGCATCGCCCGCACCGAGCTGGTGGAAAAGTATCCCGACCGCAAGATCTACATTGTGGACTCTTTGAACGCTTCTTCTGGTTTCGGCCTGCTGGTGGACAAACTGGCTGATCTTCGCGACGAGGGCATGGATCTGGAGACGCTGTATGCCTGGGTGGAAGAACACAAGCTGGAGTTCCATGCCTGGTTCTTCTCCACCGACCTGACCTTCTACGTCAAGGGCGGGCGCATTTCGAAGGCCAGCGGCTGGTTTGGCACCATGCTGCATATCTGCCCCCTGCTCAATATGGATAACGAAGGCCGACTCATTCCCCGCCAGAAGCTGCGCGGCAAACCGAAGGCCATCCGCGAGATCGTCGCCAGCATGGAAAAGCATACTAAAGACGGCCTCAACTACAGCGGCAAGTGCTTTATGTCCCACTCCGCCTGTCTGGAGGATGCGCAGGCGGTTGCCAAGCTGATTGAAGAGCGTTTCCCAAACCTTGACGGCAAGGTGGTTATCAACAGCGTTGGCACCACCATCGGCAGCCATACCGGCCCCGGCACTGTCGCCCTGTTCTTCCAGGGCGATAAGCGCGTGGACTAAGTCACCGAATTGAAAAGCAACAAACGCCAAACTGCAGTTTGGCGTTTGTTCTGTTTTCACTTTACATAGTTCCCGAAACGTTCCATAAATTGTTCAAACTCATATTCATCCGTTATCCAAACGATCACATGAGCTTGTTCGATCCCCAAGCGGTTATAAGCTTCCCAGCGATGGTTTCCATCGCTAAGTTCAAATATTCCTGTCGTCTGACCATACGGAATCATAAAATGTACCACAAGTGGTGGAATATCCGCATCCTGCAAAATTGCATTCATTAGCTGCTGCACATGCTTCTCCCACGTTTCAGGATCCACCCGATATTGTAACTTTTCTTCCACAGGACCTGTACATCTTTTGAAAAAAGTGAGTGGCATCTTAATAGGACCAATAAAAATTCGGTCAACGATCTTTAGTCCATCGGAAAATGGTTTATTATCTCCATCAGACAGCAGATAGGCATGTACCCAATCCTCCAGTTTTCCCTGTCGCGCCCATTCCTGTGCCGATGAGAGTGTGCCATGATGTTCCATCTTCGCCCCCTCCTTTCTGTTGTAAACAATCCTCCTGATTGATTCGCAGGAAAGATTATAGCTATCAGCCAGTTGCTCTACGCTTTCACCAACAGCAAAATGTGAACGAATCTCACAATTGCGCTCGATTAACATTTGGCGGCACCCGCTGACCTCTCCCCATTGCTGTCTGCATTGACGTGCTGGAACATACATCAATTTGCCAGAAATGTATTTCTGTACCTCTCTCAATAAAGCTTCCGGTAAAAGTTCACCGGCATTCTGATACTTCATTCATTTCTCTCCTTCCATTGACAGTATACAGACGGACAGCCTCTTTTGGCTATACCACAAATAAATGATAGAGATTTTTGACATACCTGCATATACCAAAACCACCAGCGAAGCTGGTGGTTTTTTTACGCCGAAGCAAACAATGCAACAAACGCCAAACTGCAGTTGCAGTTTGGCGTTTGTTTTAAAAGTATTATGTCAAAAACGCAGCTTTTGGAAGAATTCCTCGCTTTGGCTGGTCGCTCCGCTAAAGTGAGGCCAAGCATCAATGCCATCGTAGCTTTTTCTGGGAATAATATGGATATGAAAATGCGGAACCGACTGCCCTGCGCTCTCATCGCTCGCGTTCAGCAGATTGACACCTTCGTATCCGCAATGTTCCACGCAATGTTTTGCCACTTTTTTGACCGCCGACATCAACTGGGCGAGCGTATCATCGTCACAGTCAAGAATGCATTTGACATGTTTTTTGGGAATTGCAAGCATGTGGCCATCAACATCTCCGGCAATATCCATAAAAACCATCGTATGCTCATCTTCATACACTTTCAGGCAGGAGAGTTCTCCGGCTGCAATTTGACAGAATATACAGTTCATCTTTCGTCCCCTTCGTTTTAACCTGATAAAATCTTTATGCCATACAACAACAGGCACAGCGAATCGATCTGCTGTGCCTGTTGTTGTCAGTTCCTCAAACTGTGCAGCGGTGCCGGGATACGGCCGCCGCGCTCGATAAACTCGTCATTCTTGTAATTGTTGACGTTCATGATGGGAGCATAACCGAACAGGCCGCCAAAGTTGACGGTATCGCCGGCCTTTTTGCCGGGGGCAGGGATCACGCGCACAGCGGTGGTCTTGTTGTTGACCATGCCGATGGCAGCTTCATCCGCAATGATGCCCGCAATGGTGTTGGCGCTGGTGTCGCCGGGAATGGCGATCATATCCAGGCCCACGGAGCAAACGCAGGTCATGGCTTCCATCTTTTCAAGGCTGAGGCACTTGGCGGCAGCCGCCTCGATCATGCCGATATCCTCGCTGACGGGAATAAACGCGCCGCTCAGGCCGCCCACATGGCTGGACGCCATCACGCCGCCCTTCTTGACCATATCGTTAAGCATGGCCAGCGCAGCGGTCGTGCCGGGAGCACCCGCCATTTCAAGGCCCATTTCGCTGAGCATGTAGGCCACGCTGTCGCCGCGCGCGGGGGTGGGAGCCAGCGACAGATCGACGATGCCATAGGGCACTCCCAGACGTTTGGCAGCTTCCTGTGCCACCAGTTCGCCCACGCGGGTGATTTTGAAGGCAGTGCGCTTGATGGTTTCAGCCAGCACGTCAAAGGGCTGACCATGCACCTCCGCCAGAGCGCGCTGCACCACGCCGGGGCCGCTTACGCCCACGTTCACCACACATTCCGGCTCGCCCACGCCGTGGAAAGCGCCAGCCATGAAGGGGTTGTCCTCCACAGCGTTGCAGAAAACCACGATCTTGGCACAGCCGAAAGCATCGGTATCAGCTGTGAGCTCTGCCGTCTTCTTGATCACATGGCCCATCTTACGCACGGCATCCATGTTGATGCCGCTGCGGGTGGAGCCCACGTTCACGCTGCCGCACAGACGCTCGGTTTTGGCAAACACCTCAGGCATGGCTTCCAGCAGGATCTCTTCAGCGCGGGTCGCGCCCTTGTGCATCAGCGCGCCAAAGCCGCCGATGAAGTTTACGCCAACCTCCTGAGCGGCCTTGTCCAGCGCCACAGCGATCTGCATGGGATCGTCGCCGCTGATCATGCTCACAGGCGTTACACTGATGCGCTTGTTGACGATCGGCACGCCCAGTTCACTTTCCAGCTCATTACCCACCCTGACGAGATTTTTGGCCAGGCGGGTCACCTTTTCATACACTGCCTCCGCCGTTTCACGGTCGGTGTTGCGCTTGCAGCTGAGCAGGCTGATACCCATCGTGATGGTGCGGATGTCAAAGTGCTGTTCGTGGATCATCTGCATCGTCTGCAGAATCTCATTGACCTCGATCATGTCATCAGCCTCCCGTCAGATGCGGTGCATGGCGTCGAAGATATCGGCGCGCTGAATATTGATGACCTCGCCCAGCTCTTCGCCCACAACATTGAGCTTCTCAGCAACGGTGCTGAACGCAACGCTTGCATCAGTCATATCCACAATCATCAGCATGGTGAAATAACCGTCCAAAATGGTCTGGGAAATTTCCAGAACATTGATATTCATTTCAAAAAGCGCAGTACTTACCTTGGCGATGATACCCGGCTTATCCTTGCCGGTTACAGAAACCAGAGCCTTTTGCATGGGTTTCTCCTCCTTATACGAGAATGGTGTTACTTTACCGCGCGGGCTGCAAATTGTCAAGGCTGGCTTGCATTTTTTCAACTTTTGTGTATCATTGTAAGGTATTCTTCAGAAAGGCGGCCTGTAGATGCAAAAACGCGCAATCGCAGTTCACGACATCTCCTGCGTGGGGCGCTGTTCCCTGACGGTGGCTCTTCCGGTACTTTCGGCAGCAGGGCTTAATACCGCCGTGGTGCCCACTGCTCTTTTAAGCACGCACACAGGCGAATTCACCGGCTATACCCATATGGATCTCAGCAGCCAGCTGCACCCGATCGCGCAGCATTTAAGCACGCTGGAGCTGCATTACGATACTTTTTATTCCGGTTATCTGGCCAATGGCGCACAGGTGGATGAGGTACTGCGCATGATGGACCTGCTCTGTGATGCGCAGACGCACATCTTTGTCGACCCCGCCTTTGGCGACCACGGGCGTATGTATTCGCTGATGGATGAAAGCATGCCGCGGCAGATGCGCAGGCTGGTCAGCCGCGCACGCACCATCGTGCCCAACAAGACCGAAGCCGCCTTCCTTCTGGGCGAGCCCTATCCCGGCGAAGGAGCGGATGAAGCCTGTATTTCGGACTACTGCTGCAGGCTTGCACAGCTGGGACCGCAAAATGTGGTCATCACAGACGTCAGTTTCCGCCCCGGCCAGACCGGTGTAGCCGTTTATTCGCAGGGAATGGCTCAGCCTGTTTACCTCTTCCGCGAACGCATCGACCGCGTGTTTCATGGTACCGGAGACGTGTTTGCATCCTTCCTGCTGGGTGCGCTGATGAATAATCAGCCGCTGGAAACAGCTGTAAACACCGCGCTGGACTTTACCCATGCCGGCATTTGCGAAACACTTGCCAGCGGCGAACCGCTGCGCTATGGCGTGCAGTTTGAAAAGGTGCTTCCGGCCTATTGGGAACGGCTCATGCAAAAATAGTTCAGTTTGGCAAATATGCCGCATATCCTCTCCAAAACTGTGTTTGGGGAGGTTTTTTTATGCTCGACAGGCTCAGACAGGCGGATATTCCGCAGGAGCTGGTGTTCGGGTGGCCGCGTTCTGTGCTTCTGGGTGATGAAAAGCTGATCGTGGAGCAGCATCAGGGCATTTACGCCTGCACAGAACAGGAGATCATTCTCAAAACCCTTTGCGGACACCTTGTCATCACCGGCGAAAGGCTGTCGCTCTCGCGTTACGACCGCGACGGTCTGGTGGTTTTCGGCAGGATTGAAAAGTTGTCCTACCGCCCGAAAGGATGAGGCCTTTGAAGCCAGTTCGTCTTGGCTGCTTTATCCATCGCTTCTGCGTCACAGGTTTGAATCTGGAACGTTTTCTGAATCTTCTCAGCAAAAACGGCATCCCGCTTGTGAGCATTCGACGCACGGACAGCCGCACACTTGTGTGCGAATGCTTTTCGTGTGATCTATCCGTCATCTGTGCACTTGCGCAGGAAAAAGGATGGCGCATTCATCACAGCGTTCCGCTAAGATGGTCGGCACGGCTTAGGTGGCTCAGGCAGCGCCCGGGCATTCCGGCTGGTGTTGTGCTGACGCTTGTGGCCGTAATGATCCTGTCCGGTTTTGTGTGGCGCGTGGAGATTCACGGGGCGGGCAGCTATCAGGCTGATATCTTGGCTTTTTTAAAAGAAAGCGGTTATTCAGCGGGGCGTACCCGCAATTCCATTGATGCCGAAGCGCTGGAGCAGCTGCTCACCCACCGTTATCCAAAAATCGCATGGTTTCACGCCTATGTTTCCGGCGTCACGCTGACGGTGGATGTCACTCCTGGCGTCCCCATGCCTGATCTGCCGTCTGATGTTCCGTGTGATATCGTGGCATCCCGCGGCGGTATCGTTGAATCCATTCAGGTCTACGCAGGAACCGCTGCCGTCAAGCCCGGCGACATCGTTCGGAAAGGGCAGACATTGATTCGAGGGATCGAACGTTCCTTCGACGGAGCGACGGTTGACGTTGCTGCCGAAGGGCTGATAAATGCACGCTGCTGGCAGTCGTGTACCGTGCAGACGCCTCTATACGAGATCGCAAGCGAAGAAACCGGCCGTCAAACTGTTCTCACCCGGATTGTTACTCCTGTATGGCAGCAGCCTGTTCAAACCGCCGATTATCTGGCCTACAATACTTATATGGAAGAAATGCCCGTAGGCGGAAGCTTTTTCCCCATTGTCCTGCAGCGCATCACGCAGCGTGAGGTCAGTATGCACTACATTCCCCGAGATTTGGAAAACGTACGTCAGGAAGCAGCCGAAGCAGCGCTGAAACGCTTGAAATTACGGCTGTTTGGCTATGAGATCATTGACAAATGGGTAGATTATTGTATGATAGAAGGTGAATCATTGGCCGCAACCGCCACCGGTGAATGGCTGATGGATATCGGCGTTGTACAAACGCCGTGATCGGAGGCATGCCCCTTTGTCTGTGAACCCTGCTGTACGCGTCGAACTGACCAGTATGGACGCATATCTTTCTCTTTTTGGCGCCAACGGGCGCAATCTTCCCATGATTGAAACCGAGCTGGATGTGGAGCTTACCGTGCGCGGTTCGGAGCTGCTGATCGACGGCAGTGAAGAAAACGCCATGATGGCCGCCGCTGTGGTGGAAAAGCTGATGGATCTGCATCAGCGCCATGCACAGATCGACCGCACCACGCTTCGATACGCTCTCAGCCTTGTGCGCACCGGCCAGCTGGATCAGCTGGATGATATCGCCTTTGAAGTTGTTGCCATCACCCATAAGGGCCGTCCTGTGCGCTGTAAAACGCTCGGCCAGTACGAATATGTCAAGGCTATCCGTGAGCATGAGCTGACCTTTGCCGTAGGCCCTGCCGGTACCGGCAAGACCTATCTGGCTATGGCGCTGGCGGTAGTAGCCCTGCGCAACAAGGAAATCGAACGCATCGTGCTCACGCGTCCTGCCGTGGAAGCCGGTGAAAAGCTGGGCTTCCTGCCCGGCGACCTCAGCCAGAAGGTTGACCCCTATCTGCGTCCGCTGTTTGACGCACTGTATGAAATGATGGGCGCAGAAAGCTATCAGCGCCTTGTGGAACGCGGCGTGCTGGAGGTGGCTCCGCTGGCCTACATGCGCGGCCGTACTCTGTCTGACAGCTTTATCATTCTTGACGAAGCACAGAACACCACGCCTGAACAGATGAAAATGTTCCTTACACGCTTTGGCGCAGGCAGCCGCGTAGTCGTAACCGGCGACGTAACGCAGACTGACCTTCCTTTGGGCAAGCAGAGCGGTCTTGTGCAGGCGCTGGACGTGCTGAAGGACGTTCCTGAAATTGCCATTGTCAAACTGGGCCAGTCTGACGTTGTGCGTCACGACCTGGTGCAGACCGTTGTGAAAGCATATGAGGCTTACGAAAGAGCCCGGAGAGGTGGAGGAAATGAAGCCCGTTAAACATTCCATTCGAAAAAAGAATCAGTTCAGCACTGAAAAGCTGATGCAGGCGCTTCGCTCCAATACAGCGCACTGCGTATATGTGTTGCTTGGCTGCACATTTTTGCTATGCTGCATGTTCCTGCTGGCCATCACGCCGCAGCGCTACGACCTGAAGGTGGGCGATATTTCCCACACCACCATCACGGCCAGCAAGGACGTTGTGGACGAGGTAAGTACGGCGCGCCAGCGCGAAGAAGCGGCCAAAGCCGTGGAGCCCACTTACGTTTTCAAGGAAGACGTGGCCAACAAAGTGATGCAGGAACTGGGCACTGTACTTACGCAGGTAAGCGCAGTGCAGCAGTACGGCAGCAAGCTGCTGGGGCAGAACAACGGCAGCTACACCTTTACCGAAGCAGACTTTAATTATGTGCGCACGCTGCTGAGCCACATGTCTTTGGCGGACTATCAGCTCAGAACGCTGCTCACCACCACCGACGCCGCCATGGCCGACATGCGCGAGAACCTGTCCGCCGCCGTTGAAAACAGCCTGAACACCACCATCCGTGAAGGCTATGTAAACGAAACCATCCAGTATGTTCAGCAGATCGTAGCTTACAAGACCGAGATCGACCTGCTGCAGAATATCGTCACGCCCATCCTGCGCAAGGTCGTCCAGCCCAACATGGTCATCGACCAGGCCGCCACTGAAAAGCTGCGTGACGAGGCCCGCAGCGCCGTGGAACCGGTGATCTACAAGCAGGGCCAGAACATTGTACTGGCCCGCGAACGCGTTACAGCCAACCAGCTGGCCATGCTTTCCAGCCTGGGCCTGCTTGATGATGACAACGTTGACGTAATGATGTACATCGGCGGCGCGCTGCTGGTAATTTTAGGTATGGCAGTGCTTGTGATCGGCCTTTTGCTGTTTGACCGCGAGACTCTTGCCAACCCCAGGCGTCTGATTATCACCAGCATCATTCTGTGCGTCACGCTGGGCCTGTGCATTCTGGGCCGTCTGGTACATACCTATCTGACGCCCGCCCTGCTTGCGCCCATGATGCTGGCCTGCCTCATCAGCGCCAACAGCGCCGTGGCCGGCAACCTTGCCGTGTGCGTGCTGGTAAGCGCGCTGATCGCCGGCGGCGACAGCACCTACGGTGCAGCCATGGTCAACATTCTGTTCACATCCTTTATCAGCGGCCTTGTAGCGATCTACATCATCAAGCGCAGGCCCTATCGTCAGCAGGTGTTGCTGGGCGGCATTGTGACTGCATTTACCAATATTCTGATCATCCTGACCATCGGCTTTATGACGAATACTTCTGTGGCAGACGTGTTTGTCAAGTCTTTGTGGTGCGGCGGCAGTGCGCTGCTTTCCTCTGTGCTGTGCATCGCGCTGGATCCGCTGCTGGAAAGCATCTTCCATCTGGCAACGCCTACCAAGCTGCTGGAACTGAGCAACCCCAATCATCCGCTTTTGCGCAAGCTGCTCATTGAAGCGCCCGGCACGTATCACCACAGCATCATCGTGGCAAACCTTGCCGAAGCTGCCGCCGAGGCTGTTCGCGGCAATCCCCTGCTGGCCCGTGCCGGTGCGTATTTCCATGACATCGGCAAGCTGAAGCGCCCCCTGTATTTCAAGGAGAACCAGATGGGCGAAAATCCCCACGAGCACACCAATCCCTATGTGAGCGCCGCCATCGTAACGGCCCACACGCGCGATGGTCTGCTCATGGCGCAGCAGTATCATCTGCCGCAGGAAATTCAGAAGATCATTGTAGAGCATCACGGCGACACGCCCGTTGCCTACTTCTACCACACAGCTGTCAAGCAGGCCAACGGACAGGCTGTCGACATTGCCGACTTCCGCTACGACGGCAAGCGTCCTACATCCAAGGAAAGCGCCATCATCATGCTGGCGGATACCGTTGAAGCTGCCGTACGCAGCATGCCCGATCCCACGCCAGGCGCCATCCGCGCCTTCATTGCCAAGCTTGTCAACGGCAAGCTGGAGGATGGCCAGATGAGCAATGCGCCCCTCACCCTCAACGATATCTCGCTTATCTGCGATGCGTTTGCCACCGTGCTCAACGGCGTGTTCCATGAACGCATTGAATATCCCACCATCAGCCCCAGCGCTGCTGCGCATGTGGCTGCTCTGGAAAATGCGCCTACGCCCATTGTCAGCGCGGTGGAAGAAAAGCAGCTCAAGCCCATTGAACCCGTCGCAGCCGAACCGGCGGAGCCTGAAAAGCCTGCCGAAACTGAGGAAGGCGGCGAGCAGGCATGAAAATTGAATGGGAGCAGCGCGTAGCTGCACAGGCTTTTGCGCCGTTTGATCTGGTGGCGTCCTGTTGTCAGGCAGCTGAGGGCATTCCTCTTCCTCTTGCCGTTCACGTAATCCTGACTGATGATGAGGACATCCGCACCGTCAATGCCCAGTTCCGCGGTATCGACCGTTCGACCGACGTACTCAGCTTCCCAACCGTCAACTATCCCAACGGTAAAACGGCCCGCCATTGCGAAAAACGCCTGCGCGCCGAATATGACCCGGAGCTTGGCGGCTGCATGATCGGCGACATCCTTATTTCCTACGAGCATGCGCAGGCACAGGCTGCTGAATACGGCCACAGTGTGCGCCGCGAACTTTGTTACCTGTTTGCCCATGGGCTGTTTCACCTGATGGGCTATGATCACATGGAACCTGAAGAACAAAAGGAGATGCGCAGCATGGAAGAAAAGGCTCTGCACATGGCCGGAATCTCCCGTGAGGAGACCGCCTCCCCTGTCAGCGATGAGGAACTTTTGCAGCTTGCTCAGATCGCGCTGAAAAACAGCTATTCCCCTTACAGCCACTATCCCGTCGGTGCAGCGCTGCTCAGCTTAAGCGGCCGCGTATACCTTGGCTGCAACATTGAAAACGCCTCCTTCGGTCTGACCAACTGCGCTGAGCGCACCGCGCTGTTCAAGGCCGTCAGCGAAGGCGAACACGAATTCACCACCATTGCCATCGCTTCTGCAGGTTCCATGCCCTATCCCTGCGGCGCATGCCGTCAGGCGCTCAATGAGTTTGCGCCCAATCTGCGCGTGCTGGTGATCGACGGCGAAGGCCATGTGGACAAAACCACTTTGCCTGCCCTTCTCCCCCACGGCTTTGGCCCCAAGGACGTTCTGGGCTGACCGTACATACAGAAAGGAATCAACAATGTCTGCATTTCGTTCCGGCTTCATCGCCATTATCGGCCGCCCCAACGTAGGCAAAAGCACCCTCATGAATGCCATGGTGGGTGAAAAGGTCGCCATCGTTTCCAACCGTCCCCAGACCACCCGCAACCGTATCATGGGCATCAGCACGCAGGAAGACAGCCAAATCGTCTTTCTGGATACTCCCGGCCTGCACACGCCCCGCAACCGGCTGGGCGAATACATGATGAAAAGCGCACAGGATGCTCTGCAGGGCATTGACGCGCTGATCGTGATGGTGGACGCCACCGCTGTCGGCAAGCAGGACCGTACCGTGGTAGAGGATATGAGCAAGCACAAGGTCAAAAAAGTGCTGGTGCTCAACAAGATCGACCTGCTTGAGCCTCAGAGCCTGCTGGCCCTCATCGCCAGCTTTGCTGACGCTGGTTATGATGACATCATTCCCGTCAGTGCCCGCAGCGGCGGCGGCATGAGCCAGCTGAAGGAGCTGCTCATCAGCTATCTGCCCGAAGGCCCGCAGTACTTCCCCTCCGACGCCATTACGGACCAGCCCGAGCGCCTTATCTGCGGCGAGCTCATCCGTGAAAAGGCGCTGTATCACCTCAAGGAGGAGGTGCCTCACGGCATCGGCGTCGAAATGATGTCCATCAAGAACCTCTCCCCCAACCTTATTGAGATTCACGCTACCATTTACTGCGAACGTCCTGCGCACAAGGGCATCATTATCGGCAAGCAGGGCAGCATGCTCAAGCTCATCGGTCAGGAAGTCCGCCGTGACATCGAAACTTTGCTGGGCAGCCACGTTCACCTGCAGCTGTGGGTAAAGGTACGCGAAAACTGGCGCAACCGCATGGATGACCTGCGCACCCTGGGTTACGAGGACAAGGAGTAACGAGGGAGGATGGTGGGAGGCTCTGCCTCCCATGCACGCCGCTTAAGGGCTGTCGCCCTTAAGAATCTCATTCATATATTTTGTGTCTCTCCGCCTGTTTTGGGCGGGGAGATTTTGTGTATAACATTAGGCACTCAATGTAAAAATCGCAGCAGACACACGTCTGCTGCGATTTTTGTGTGATCATTTTTAATCCAGAGTTTCCATCTTGTAGCCGCAGGTATAAGTTTCTCCTGCGCCCAGTTCCACATGATAGGGCTTGTCTTCGAAGCGGCCGCTCTCATCCGCATAGGCCGGGCTGCCCTGCCAGGGCTCGATGCACACATACGGCGCGTTCTTTCCGGGGGAGGTCCAGATGGCCAGCACGTCCATATCAAAGCTGAAACGGATGCCTTTGCGGGTCACCTTATGGATCAGGTCGACCTTACGGCTGTTGAGACCGGAGAAGATATAGGTATCCAGCCGGTCAAAATCCTTGTGATCCAGTGCAAGGGTACGGCCGTCCGCGCCAAAGTCTACAGGTTCCGTACCGGCCAGCGTATGTCCGGGGCCGTCGCACAGTGTCGTACCGATGGTTTCTTCCTTTTCAAAATGGAGCACATAGTCCTCGAATGTTTCACCCTCGTTCATGGGGCAGGTGAAGCCGGGATGTCCGCCGATCAGGAAGGGCATCACACGATCAGAGTTGTTTTTGACTTCAAACACGGTTTCAAATCCGCCCTCGATAAAGCGGTAAGTCACCTTCAGTTCGAAATCAAACGGGAACACCTTTTTAGTTTCTTCGGTCTGATGAACGGTCATGGTAACGTGATCTTCACCCTGTTCAGCGACTTCGAAGTCCATAAACTTTACAAAACCATGGCGGGGCACAGCGTACCATTCACCGGCGATGGTCGCACCGCCGTCCTTCATGGCGCCGATGCCCGGGAACAGCACAGGCGCGCTGCTCTTCCACACGTCGGGATGACCCGGCCAGATGAATTCACGTCCGCCAATCTTAAAGCTGCGCATTTCTGCGCCGAATTTGGTGATGGTCATTTCCGCACCATTATGTTTGAGACAAACCATATGTCATTTCTCCTTTTCAAAAGGTTCTGTGTTATGTTTTCGGTGTGCATCTGTCTTTTCCCTGCCGCAACAGGAAAGTATATCCTTCTCAAAGCTGTGCATACTATCCCTGCAACACTCACAGGGAGGGAGAACACGATGAATCCATTCAAAGAAAACGCGCCGCGCCTGGATGACTGCCTTTTGGACTGGAAAGCCATGTCGCCTGCACCTTACGACAAATACGCGGTAGATCCCTACACCCGTACGCGCGTGATCCTGATGAACGGAACCGAATTTGAAAACGTATGGTTTTCACACCAGTTTTCGCGCAACTGTCCCGATGGCGACGTGCGCCGTGCGCTCGCGCTGCTGCGCCGCAGCGAACAGCAGCAACAGAAAATGGTAGCTGCGCT
The DNA here is from genome assembly GCA_017517815.1 of Clostridia bacterium. The sequence goes on from JAFWYA010000058.1 coordinate 48,061, forward strand.
CAAACCGGACAACGAAACCCTGCTGGAGCACACCATCGGTTACGAGCAGCTGGCGGTTGATCTGACTGCGCACCTTGCCAAGCGCGAACCCGACGAGCATGTGCGAAATGCCCTGAACTTTGCCCTTCTGGAAGACTTCGATCATCTGTACCGCTATGCGGATTTTCTGGACATGGAGACCGGTACCAGAGCTGAAACGCTTGTGGGCGGCTATACTGAGATCATGCCGGCCCGTCCCACGATCGCCCATCACCGCTATCCGTTTGACTCCATCAAGCGCCCCATCGACAGCAAGCAGGCCGCATTGGACACCAAACTGTGCGTCGGCATCATCACCGCTGCTGAGCAGCAGACCATGAACTATTACATGAATGTCTGCGCCGCTTACCCCAACACGCCGGGCCGCGCGCTGTATCGCGAGATCGGCATGATTGAAGAGCAGCATGTATCTCAGTACGGCAGCCTGATGGATGTCAACTGCACCTGGTATGAAAACCTGGTCATGCATCAGTATACCGAGTGTTACCTGTACTGGAGCTGCTACGAAACCGAAACCAACGAAAAGATTCGCCGCATCTGGCAGCAGCTGTTTGAAATGGAACTGAGCCACCTTCACAAGGCCGTTGATCTGCTGCGCAAAAAGGAGCAGAAGGAGTATCAGCAGGTCGTGGGCGAAGGCACATTCCCCGCGCCGCTTAGGCTGGAAAGCAACATCGACCATGTGCGCGGCATTCTTGCCGAAACCGTCAACCTGACGGCCTGCCGGGAAAACTATGCTCATATCAACGATCTGGAACGCGATGCCGATTTCTTCTGCTATCAGCAGAAAGTCAACGCAAATGCAGAAGATGTGGAAAGCCACTCCGTTATTGAGCGACACATCCGCAAGTTTGGCAAGGACTACCGCTTTGAGCTTGCGCCCAACCCCATTGAAGCGCTGCGCGACCGCGAACACGACAATGTGGAAGTGGGCCGCAAGCCCAAAGCCCGCGAAATGACGCATGCCTAAAGGAACCTCCCCGGGATCCTCGGGGAGGTTCTCTCTATATTATTTCACTTCCACCGTCAGGCCGAAGGGATAGCGGCCGCAATTGCGGCCATACAGGGCCAGACCGCCCTTGCCCTTCACACGGAAGGTCAGCTGGAAGGTACCAGCCTTGCTGATTGTACTGAGCATACGGCTGGGAATCGTGATATGCTGCTGCTCGCCGTAAGAGCCTGCCTCGTCAAGATGGCGTTCCTCGGGCTGACGATGCCAGCTGAGCATGCCGCGCACGTCTGCCCAGTCGTTTTCCAGATGCAGCGTATGGATCACTTCGCCGTTGACCAGCACTTCCACATCCGAGGGGAAGCGGCTTTCGTCGGTCATCCAGTAGGAGTTTTCAAACGCGCCGCGATCCACCAGATAGCCGCGCATAAAGCCGTGGTCCTTTTCAGGATCGCCGATCTCCTTGCAGTCCTTCTTCAAAACACGCTTGGCGCCTGCTTCCATATGCAGGACGATGTCACGAACAAGTCCATTTGTTTCAGGCATGGCTACTTCATAGGTCACTTCACCGCTGCCGCCCATGCACAGCTTGTCATTGACGATGGCGTTCCACACAGGTTCAAAGCCGCTGGCTTTGCCAGTGCAGACCGGAATTTCGACCATATTGCCCGGCAGCGCCGCCTGTACGTCAAAGGCAACAAAGTTGCGGGAAATCACGTTTCCGGCACTGTCCTTCAGGTAGAGTGACAGTACGGGCGCGGCGTTTTCGCAGGGCATGGTCACCTGCAGATCGCCCAGTGCTGTTGCGCCATAGCCGAAGGCAGGAACCTCCATCTCTCCCACACTGTCGGTCACGCGGCCATTGAGACCGTCATGCCACAGTTCCCACGCGATGGTGCAGTTTTCGCCGTGGTGTTTGTCGCTGAAGATGGACAGCACCAGCGGGATGCCGACCTTCGCGCCGGGCTGCACAGTTTGCATGGGCGGGCAGTCGGTTGCCACAAAGTCGTCCGCATGCAGGTCACGCAGGCTCATACCGCGGCACAGATCCTGATAACCAAAATCCTTGTCGCTGTCGTCAATACGGTAGTAGCCGTTGAATTCATTGACAACGTCATGGAACTCCGTGAAAACAAAGCCGCAGATCTTCTCGTGCAGGCGATATTCGTTCAGCATGTAGTGATACTGCCATGCCAGATCGCTGTCGCCGGCGGAGTTTTCCACGCCCCACACCATGCCGCACTCGCTGTTCATCAGCGGCGCGTCGCTCTGGCGATTCTCGCCGATATAGTTGAAGGACGAGCCGGGGTAGGTGTTGTCTGCAATTTTGCGGATGTGATCACGCACCACTTCGTAGGTGTTCAGATAGAAGTGCCAGGTGTTGATATCCGTTTCCACATGGTCATAACGGCAGGGCGAATTGTCCTCCACCAGGCGCTCCGGGTCGATCGCCTTGGCCTTGTGATACATTCGGCGCACCCATTCCTGCGTTTCAGGCTTGTAGACCTTTTCGCCATCCACATTGTCCAGCAGGCCCCAGCTTTCATTGAACACCACCCACGAGAAAATAGAGGGATGATTGAGGTCACGTCGCATGATCTCAGGCATTTCAGCCTCGTAGGCTTCCCGGGCCTCGGCGATGGGCGGTCCCCAGAAGCACGGAATATCCGCCATGACCAGAATACCCAGCTTGTCCATCCAGTACAGCTTGCGGGGTTCCTCCGGCTTGATATGGATGCGCACCATATTCAGGCCAAGGCGCTTGAGCCGCCAGGCTTCCTGATACATGTCTTCATCAGTAGGATAAGTGAAGTGTCCCTTGGGGTTGAAGGCCTGATCCAGCGTTCCCTGAATATACACAGGCTTACCGTTGAGCAAAATCCACTTGTAGCCACGTCCATCGACGTTGGCGCAGGTAATTTCGCGCACACCAAAGTAAGTAAACACCTCTTCTTCGCCCATCTTCAGGCTGCCCTCGTACAGATAAGGATCATCCGGCGACCACAGGCGCGGCTCGGACAGCTGAATTGCGATCTCGGCCTTGCCCTGTTTGACTTCCCCGCTCCAGCATCCGCCGTCAAAGCAGGCGGATACCATCGTTCCGTCAGGTGCGTCAGCTTCTACGCTCACCTTCACTTCGCCGCTGATGCGAGTGGTGATGCGGTAGTCCTGAATATAGTTCTGCGGACGGTCCTCCAGCCACACCGTCTGCCAGATGCCCTGAATTTCGCCATAGCCCTGCTTGCCGTAAAACTGGGTTTCGCAGCGGTAGTCTTCAGCGCGTACTTCGATGGTGTTTGCACCGGTTTTCCACAGTTCGGTAACTTCCAGCTCAAAGTAAGAATATCCTCCCTGGTGGTAACCGGCATGCTGACCGTTGACATAGACGTCTGCCTTGTAATCCACTGCGCCAAAGCACAGGAAGAGGCGGTTCTTCTTTTCATATTCCACTGTGCGGCGATACCAGCCGATACCAGCCACATTTTCCTGCACACCGCTGAGGGGGCACACCCAAGAAAAAGGCACTTGAATAGCACGGCTGTACTGGGAACGGTTTGCAAAAAACTGCTTCTCATCTGCTTCTTTTCCAGCGGCAAACAGTTCAAACTGCCAGCTGCCGTTTAGATTCATCCAATTATCACGCCGTTTTTCAGGACGGGGAAATTCGGGCTTGGGAATGCACTGCATCAACATATCCTCCTTTTGAAAACGATGAGTATGTATTTATACAATAGCCTTTATGTTCAGTCAAAACAAGCCTTTCATTTATTAAAAAATTGACATTTTCTATTATTGTTGATAAGCTAAGACAGAAGGAGGGCTGCATATGGAGATTTCCATCAATCGCGTGCGGCACCGCTGGGCAGAGCCTGCGGGCTTTTCACTCAACCGACCGGAAGGCAGTACAGAATATATTCTGCTGCATTTTCTCACCCCGGTAAAACTTAGCTTTAATGAGCATGCACAGCCGGTGGAAAAAGGTACTTTCATCGTTTTTGCGCCCGGCACCCCTCACAGTTTTGTGGCAGATGAAGCGCTTTTTCATGACTGGATTCATATTTCCGGCAATGTGGATGAACTGATGCGGCAGTATGGCCTTGAACCTGATACGCTCTATCAGCCCTCGCAAACTGCCGGTATCAGCGATATCATCGCCTTTCTGGAAAATGAATTTTTCGCCCGGAGGCCCTACTGGGAGGAGCTTTCACAGGCCAAATTTCACGAAATGCTTATTCGGGTATCTCACTGCGTCAACGCGCCCCAGTTGCAGCCGAATGTGCGTTATGAAACCGCCGAACATCTGCGAGAGATTCGCACGCGGATCCTGTCAAGTCCCTGGCATTCGTGGAGCATTCCCGAACTGGCGCATGCGGTCAGCCTGAGCCAGTCGCGCCTGCATGCGGTATACAAGGCGGTATTTGGAATATCGCCAAGGCGTGATCTTATTCTTATCCGTATCGAAAAAGCAAAAATGCTTTTGCAAAATGGATCTACCGTCTCCTCCGTCTCCGAGCAGCTGGGCTATAGCAGCGTGTATCACTTCATCCGTCAGTTCAGGCAGGTAACCGGCACAACGCCTAAACAGTTTTCCAAAAACGGAGGATAAATGAAAACCATCCTGTGTATAGGATGGTTTTCGTTATTATATTCATTGCTTAATAAACAGCATCGTGGTTCCCTTAGGAGCGTGATATCGCAGCAGTCCGTCCCTGCATTCATAAAGCTGACCGCTGAAGACCTCGCGGTAGAGGCCATCTTCCTTCAGGTGCAGTTCGCAATCTTCCCTCAGGGTTGTATAGCTGCACACAAACTGCGAGCAGATGGCCGTTCCGCTGCCGTTTTCGTCCCAGATATGCACGCCTGCCGTTCTGGCGATGTCACGCCACAGCTGCCACGTCAGGCGACCGACGGCAGAATATACCACCTCACCCTTGCGGGCGCAGCTGACAGCGCCGTCATCATAGAGCGCCAGCACTTCGGCCTCATCGTCCTCCACCTGAAACAGGGGCTCGATGTGGTCGGAAAAGCTGTATTCCGTACCCAAATAACTGGTTTTAGAGCTTTTGTTGAGGCGAGGTACGATCTTCATGCCGCACAGGCCGGCCGTACGGCTGATGTTGAATGTATTCCCGTCCCACAAGCCGGGCGCATGCAGATATATCTTTGTTTTTCCTTTCAACTTTTGGGTGATGCAGTCTACCAGTTCATCCGGCAGCAGATAGGCGTTCAGAAATGCGCAGACCTTATATTGGCTCATATCCAGATGCTTGAGATCGCTCAGGTTGTACAGATCAAACGGTGCGCCGCAGCGGTGCAGTTCGTCAATGCAGTACTTACCCAGATCGAAGCAAAGTTTTGTGCGTTCTTTTGCGCAAAGCATGGATGTCGGGTCGATAAACACAGCGATTTCAGCATTGGAATGCCGTTCTTCCTGCGCCAGCTGATGATAGATCTCGCATTCCAACTTCAGTTCTTCTTCGTATTCCGGCGCGCTGTAATAACCGCCGAAAAAGTCAAACCACCAGAAAGCAGACTGCTTCTGCATCACCAACGCCAGTTCACGGCGAAATACCTCGCGCCATTCTTCAAATGTCTTGTAGCATTCTTTCATCACAGCGCCGTTTTCCATCGGAAAACGCGCCAATGCCGTCCTGTGATCGTTCTCATGCAGATATAGCTTGCCGTTGGCACGGATGGAATCCACTGCATACTGCCAGGAGCTTACATTGTCCAGCTGTCGATGATAGCTGTAGGCAGCCGGCGAATACAGCATGTCGATATCCGGCGAGCGCCAAACTTTTTCATAGCCGTTGGTGTTCCAGAACACCTGATGATTGTCCTGCATGAGAATATATCCGTAGAACAAGCCAAACAGCTTCTCGTGCTTCAGCACGCTCTGCGCCTCGTGGGCAAAATAGCATACCAGATCGCTCAGCAGCTCATTGGAAAGGGTCAGATAGCGGAAGTCATCGCTGTCCGGCGCACGCAGACCATCCCCCGCATCCATGGAGGCGATGGTGGGCGCAAGCGCATCAGGCTTACCGATTTCCGTTCGCCACAGGTTGGTCATACGAGTATTGGAACGGTCAAAGGACAAATCATACAGCGAATGATCAAACCATTCATTGCAAAGTCCGGCGGCAATGGAGTATGCCCAGATGCGATCCCCGTACTTTTCTTCGGCATAGGTGATGAATGCTTTCAGATACTCCGCAGCGGAGCGCTTCCAGTCCTCGTTGAGCACCAGTTCGCCCAAATGCAGGTAACTGTCTGCATCTTCGCCCGGATGATTCTCAGCAAACCACGGGCATGTATCCAGCTGCAGCATCACATTGAAATATCCATCGGGCACATTGCTGCAAAACATTTCAAACTGCTCATCAAAAGCAGTAAAGTCATACTCCCCATCGCCTTTCCATACGCCCCCATACAGGGAGTACGGCACATCCAGCGTGCAGTTAAGGCCGGAAACAAGAATCTGATAAAGCCGGATTCCCGTACGCGATGCAAGCTGCACATTGTCCGGCCGCGGGCGGAAGGAACGAAAAGCCATCGGATCAAAACGCTGACCATTGATATCAATAAATGGAATACCCTTTTCATAGATAATCTCAACCATAAGGAAGCCTCCTGTGAAGCGTATGCCTTTATTATATCTGCAACGCTGACAGGAATAAATGGAGAAAGAGGCAATTTTGTTTGAAAAAATCCATCATTGCACAATTGAAAAACGCAGTTTCCGAAGAAACTGCGTTTTGGTTTACATCACCTGAGCCGTCTTGACTGCACGCCGGTCCTTGAGATACCACGGAAGATAAGCCAGCACATACATGGCGGAAATCGCCGCCGCCATAATGACCAGGCGCAGCGCAAAGTTAGGCGGCAGAATATCCAGCACAGAGGGCGCTGCCTCCGGGCGGGCCATGTACAGATAGTTGGCGCCGGGAATCATGCTGTTGACCCAGTAAGCGATCACCGCCATGATCACAAGCGCTACGTAGGAGCGGATGGCCGACCTGACCGTCGGACGCATGCCGTGCACAAAGATCATATAGAAAATAGCGATGTAGCCCAGCGTGTGTTCCAGCCAGAACTGATAGTAGCGGAAGCGGGTAATGCCGGTGTAGGTGAGCGGCGTCGGTGTGATGAGCGCAAACAAAGAGCCCGACAGCAGCCAGAAATAGCAGATGTCAAACAGAAACTGCTTTTTGCCCACCAGCATATAGCTGCAGAAAATAACCGTCCATGTGCAAACGCCTATGGGCAGATTTTCCACCGGGCCCGGCTGCAGCCAGGGCGCGCCCACCAGCCTCCAGTAATAGGACATGTCTGAAATAATCAAAGCAAAGGCTAGGAAAAAGCGCAGGTTTTCCTCGTGTTTGCTGAGGCGGATTTTGCCGCGCATGCGATAAATCAGCCAAATAACAAAAAGCATGAGTACGATGGGGGCAAAGTGTGCGGGGGTAAACAGCGAAAACTCCACTTCGCTGCCTGCGCCGAAGAAGTAAACAAAGAATTCTTTCATCATCATCATTTGTCTCCTGTCGTTGGATGATCATTTTGGATGCGTCGGGCGAGGAGATAAAACAAAAAGTCTCTCATTTCTGAGAGACTTTGGCTAATCCGGTTGATTATGATACAAGGGACAGTTGCGCCCGGTTGAGAAATCAGGGTGCATTTTGCACCCGGTTATTTGTGGTGCTTCGTCAGCCCAAAGGCCTTGGAGCATTCCATCACCAGCAGCGGAACAAGGATCAGACCCAGTGCAATGGCATAGCACTTGCCCGGCAGAGCAATCAGTCCGAACATACCGGACAGGGGCGTGAATACCACCAGAAGCACAAGAAGGAGAGATGTGAGCGCCGCCATGTTCAGCTTGCGGTTGGTGAACGGGCCGATTTTGAACAGAGAGTGTTCAGAGCGCATATTAAACGCCTGCACGACCTGCGTAAGAGCCAGCACGATAAATGCCATCGTCTGTCCGCCTGCCAGCTGACCTGTCATCTTTTCGCCGAGCCAGAAGGCGATCAGTGACAGCGTATCGAACATGATGCCCTGAATGATAGTGCGCACGCCGAGACCGTGGGCGAAGATGCCTTCATCCTTTGACTTCGGCTTCTGATCCATGATGTCATTTTCAACCGCTTCCATACCCAGTGCGATGGCGGGCAGGCTGTCGGTGACGAGATTGATCCACAGAAGCTGCATGGACAGAAGCGGCGTCTTATGCCACAGCAGCATCGCCATGAATACCGTAATGACCTCGCCGATATTCGTTCCCAGCAGGAAACCGACTACCTTGCGGATGTTGGCATAGATGCCGCGTCCTTCCCGGACGGCGTCCACAATGGTGGCGAAGTTGTCATCGGTCAGGGTCATATCGGCTGCACCCTTGGCGACGTCCGTGCCGGTGATGCCCATGGCACAGCCAATGTCGGCGGCTTTGAGTGCAGGCGCGTCATTTACGCCGTCGCCGGTCATGGAGACAACCTGGCCCTTGCGCTGCCATGCCTTGACGATGCGGATTTTGTTTTCCGGAGAAACTCGGGCATAGACGGAAATCTTTTCCACCTGCTTGTCCAGTTCGGAGTCGGACATGGCGTCCAGCTCTGCGCCAGTGATGGCACGGTCGCCCTTTTCCAGAATGCCCAGCTCCTTCGCGATGGCGGAAGCCGTGACCACATGGTCGCCGGTGATCATGACGGGCTTGATGCCAGCCTTCCGGCAGGTCTTGACGGCTTCCTTCGCTTCGGGACGCGGCGGGTCGATCATGCCCACGAGGCCCATGAAGGTCAGATCCTTTTCAAGCGCATCGGGCGTGATTTCAGCAGGCATTTCGTCCAGTTCACGGGTTGCAATGGCCAGCACGCGCAGAGCATTGCTGCTCATTTCATCGTTGACCTTGCGTGCAGTCTTCATATCTCCGACAATGCAGCGGGGAGCCATGACGTCGAAAGCGCCCTTTACGATGGCAACCAGCTTGCCGTCGATCCGACAGATAGTGGTCATGAGCTTTCTGTCGGAATCGAAGGGAATTTCACCAAGGCGCGGATACTGCTTGTTCAGTTCGTCTTTGGGCATGCCGTTCTTATGGGCGGCCAGCACAATGGCGGTTTCGGTAGGATCACCGATGTGCTTTTCTTCTGTGCCATGGAAAGAAACGGACTGGTGGTGCGTGAAGCCGCCGCTTGCTTCCTTCCATCCGTATTGATCAGAGGCAGTGCTGCATCCGAAGGTGTCGCTGATGGCAGAAACGGATTTCTGATCGATGAAAACGCAGACAGTCTTGCCGCTTGTCTGGTAACACTTCATCACCAAAGGCAAAAAGTGAAAGATGTTGGCCTGACGGCTGGCAGGGAATTGTACCTCTCATGGGAAACGGCTGTCAGTATTGCTATGGAACGATACCAGATCGTCATTGACAAATACCGCTGCGGTGAATATGCTTATCATAAAAAACCCATGGACAAGCTGTTGCATGCAAACGGTAAGTTGATGGAAGGCTTGGGATTTCTCCAGAAATACAGGGAGTTGAATCAATGAAGGCACACAGCACCCCTCCGGCAGAATCGAGATTGAAGCAGACCGTTCTTTTACTGATTCGCAATTACAGTCAGCACAATGTCGGAAAGAACGCGGCAGCACTGGCATACTACCTGCTGTTTGCGATCTTTCCGCTGCTGATTTTTGCGAGCAACCTTTTGGGTCTTTTGAAGCTGGATGTATATGCCATCACGCAGACACTCAGCAATTTCCTTCCGAAGGATATTGTCGGATTGATTGAAAGCTATCTGGACTACATTTCTCATACCTCCGGACATTTGCTCTTATGGTTCTCGCTGGTATTTTCAATATGGTTCCCGATGCGCGCTGTCAAAGGCCTTATGGATGATGTAAGGCTGGCCCACCATCTGAGCAAGCCGCCGAATTCGCTGAAATACCGGCTGCGCCAATTGATTTACACCGTTGTGTTTCTGGTCGTCATCATTCTAACGCTGGCGCTTTCCACACTGGGCGAACATGTCCTTGGATACATAGGCAGGCTGTTGCCTGAAAACACGCCTCGTATAAGTGGCTTCATTCCGGATTTCTGGCAATATCTGCGCTTTATCCCGATGGCTTTGCTTATGTTCGCTGCGCTAGGCGCGCTGTATGCCCTTTCAATGGACAAACGCCCTCCGATCAAACAGATCCTGCCCGGCATTATCGCCGCGCTGATTTCATGGATGGTCGTAAGCATCGGCTTTTCATTCTATGTGGAGAATTTCGCGCACTACTCGCTCATATACGGAACTATGGGAGCAATGATCGTACTGCTGATGTGGCTGTATATGACTGCGCTGGTGTTGATTCTCGGGGCAGAGTTCAATGCTGCACTTGCTGAAATTCATTCGTAAGTATACACATGTTCTATAAAGGAAAAAGCCAGAAACATTGCTCTGTACAATGTTTCTGGCTTTATTGGTAACGTCATCCGGCTATCGTGTACTCGTGTTTCATCCCGTTTCGGAAAATGAACTCCAGCGTCCTATCTTGTCCAACAGCTACCTTGTCGATCAGCGCCACAAAGGCATACGGATCAAATACAACGCATCCTTCCTGTTCCTCCAGCATGCGCAGGAATACCTCAATCCGTCGTCTGCGGTCAGCCTTGTCCTTCCTCTGATCTTCAACGCTTCGGATCTTCTCGCTGAGCTTTTCATGTTCCGCCGCCAGCGCATCGTATTCCCGCTGATACTCATCCTGATTCCTTCGCACCCTGGCGTTCTCTTCGACCAGCTTCCTGACGCGCTCCGCCATGCCAAGCGCCTGATCCTGCAGCCTCGTTGCGGCCCTATCAAGCTCAGATGTATCAAGCACCTCATCCAGAACCTCGCGGCAGACGTCGAA
>JAFWYA010000059.1 GCA_017517815.1 Clostridia bacterium
GGGCAAAAAATAAGCCGCCCCTTTAGGGGCAGCCTGTAAAAATGGTGCGGTTGGCAGATCTTCAGAGCGCTCTTAGCGCTGCCGGTAATCCGCCCTTATAGGGCGTAATCAAGCCACCGGCTAAGCCGGTGGTTATGACTATCACTTCACAGTGTGTGCACAGCCTTTTTCTGAAAAAAAGGGATGAAACTGCCTGCTCCATTCGTTTCCATAGCAGTCGGTTTTTAGGAGGAATGGATCATGAAACGACTTGTGGCATGCCTGTGTATGCTGGTTTTGCTGGCTGCAATATATCCGGCACAGGCTACGTCCACTTATGTCGTGGCCAATCCGCATAGCAGCTGGGTGCACCTGCGGCAGGAACCCACAACCAAATCGCTTTCGCTTGGGAAATACAACAACGGCTCCACTGTATATGTGAAGCGTGATAACGGCGACGGCTGGTATCTGGTGGAGGCAGGAGGGCAGCGGGGGTTCATGCTGGCCAGCATGCTTCGCCGTGCCGGTGATGAAGGACGCTGTGTGAGCGTAGGCCGCACCAGCGAGGGAGACCACATCATGCAATATACGGCTGATAACGGCCAGCAGATTTATTTTACAACCATTGAGCCGCAGCCGGTGGTGAAAATGCAGGACGTTAATTTTGACGGTCAAAACGATGTGGTCATTTTTGTTGCAATGGGCGCAAGCAACCACTTCTGCGAGTTTTTTATCTTTGAAAACGGGCAGTATCACCAGGCTGGGCATGACGGCATAGGAAACGGACTTTGCAATTACACGCTGCTTCCTGAACTGCGCATTGTGCAGACGCAAGCCAACAATGGCTATGCGGGCGCTTTGCATGAAACCTGCCTGTTCCGCTGGGAGGGGAACGACCTTAAATTGATCAGACGCGCTGTAAGCAAGGAACGCATGGAAGCGGAGCATTCGGGCGATCGGTATACCCTTCATACATACATGGATGAAGTCCGTGTGACGGTGCGCGACTATTCTTCGGGCGAATACGAAGGGGAGCTTATGTGGGAAGAAACCGTCAAACTGGACGGATCGGAGAAAAAAGCCTTTGAAACAGAGCATCAGATGCTGTGGCAGGGAATCAGATAACCAAAAGAGCTGTGCGGATTCGCACAGCTCTTTTGATATGATTACGCAATTTTGTTGGCGCGGTACTGCATTTCGTACAGTTCCTTGTAGGTGCCTCCCAGCGCGATCAGCTCGTCGTGGGTGCCCTGCTCGGTGATCTTTCCATCCGCCACAACGGCGATCTCATCGGCATTTTTGATAGTGGACAGGCGGTGTGCCACCACCAGCGTGGTGCGGCCGTGGCACAGATCATCCAGCGCCTGCTGGATGAGGATCTCGGTGGTGTTGTCCAGCGCACTGGTGGCCTCGTCCAGAATGAGAATAGGCGGGTTTTTCAGGAACACGCGGGCGATGGACAGGCGCTGCTTCTGGCCGCCGGACAGGCGCACGCCGCGTTCACCGATCTGCGTGTCATAGCCCTCGGGCAGGCTCATGATGTAGTCGTGGATATTGGCGCGCTTGGCGGCCTCGATCACTTCTTCATCGGTAGCATCCAGACGGCCGTAGAGGATGTTGTCGCGCATGCTGGCATTAAACAGGTAAATATCCTGCTGCACAATGCCGATGTTGCGCCTGAGAGACTTAAGGGTGAGGGTGTGAAGCTCCTGACCGTCGATGAAAATCTGACCATCCGTCACATCATAGAAGTGGGGAATCAGGTGGCAAAGTGTGGTCTTGCCGCCGCCGGAGGGACCGACCAGCGCAAACTTTTTGCCCTTTTCGATGGTCAGGCTCACATTGTCCAGCACGCCCTTGCTTTCGTCGTAGCTGTAGGTGACGTTGCGGAACTCGATGCGGCCGTCCAGACGGTCCACGTCATGGGCGCCTTCGGCGTCGTGCTCGGGCTCAGCGTCCATCACCTCCAGGAAACGCTCAAAACCGGTCACGCCGTTCTGATACTGCTCCATGAAGCCGATGAGGGTCATTACAGGTGCGATGAACATATTGACCGAAACGATAAAGGCGGAATAATCGCCAAAGCGGATGGTGCCGTTGTACAGGAACAGGCCGCCGGCGATGAGCACAACAACGTTGAAAATGTCGGTCACGAAGGTATTGCCGGAGTGGAACTGGCCCATGGCCTTGTAGGCTGCGCGGCGGGCGTTGACGAAGGCGGTGTTGCCCTCTTCAAACTTTTCGCGCTCCTTGTCGGCGTTGGTAAACGCCTTGGTAACGCGAATGCCCGAAATGCTGCTTTCCAGCGCCGCATTGATCTTGGCGATGGATTTGCGGCTGTCCATGAAGGCTTGACGCATCTTTTTGCGCAGCGTCATCGAAATGACGATGAGGAAGGGGATGCACGCAAAGATGATCAGCGTAAGAGGCAGGTTGATGGTGCTGAGGTACACAAACGACGTTACGATGGAAATGCTGGAAATGATAATGTTTTCCGGGCCGTGGTGCGCCAGCTCGCTGATATCCATCAGGTCATTGGTCAGGCGCGACATCAGCCGGCCGGTCTCGTTGTTGTCGTAGAAGCTGTAGGGCAGCTTTTCAAGATGGTTGAACATGTCGCTGCGCATTTGCGCCTGCATGCGCACGCCCATGATGTGGCCGTAATACTGAATGAAAAAGTTCAGCATCATTTTGCAGAAATACAGGCACAAAAGCGTGAGGCCAAAGATGACCACCATGCGGTAATTGCGATTGGGGATAAGGTCGTTGAGCATGGTGCGCGTTACGATGGGGTAGGCGATGCCGATGATGGATACCAGCAGCGATGCGGCCATATCCATGGTAAAGACGGTTTTGTGGGGCTTGTAGTAGGCCAAAAAGCGCTTGAGAAGACCGGGCTTTTTGGCCTGGGTGACAACGGGTTCAGACATATTTATTTACTCCTTTCGGTCGGGTTGGTTGTTCCAGTGGTCGATCAGCAGGGTCAAAATGCGGTCCAGCTGCTGCTGATCGGCATCGTCAAGCGGCTCAAGCAAACGCTTTGCCAGCTCCTGCCGCTCTTTGCAGAAGGCATCGGCCTGCGCCTGACCAGCCGGGGTGATGAGAATTTCACAGTTGCGCTTGTCTCCTTCGCTGCGGCGGCGTTCGATCAGTCCGGCCTGTTCCATCTTGCTGAGCAGTTCGCTCAGACTGCCGGGCTGCAGCTGCATTTCACAGGCCAGCGCCTTTTGGGTAACAGGGCCGGCCTGACACAAAAGCAGGATGCGGTTCTGGGAAAAGTTCAGGCTGAACCGGTGGTACAGCAGATGCCCGCAGCGGCGCAGCTTGCGCATCAGCAGTTCTTCGGCAGTAAGTTCGTGCTGCATCCTTCCGGCATCTCCCTCCATTTATTTAGGTACCTAAATTTTATGACGGTTTATGAGGAATGTCAATACCTGTGTTTGTACATTGACAAAGCAAAGGGTTGAGGCTACAATGACTGTTGGAATTCAAAAGCGCTTTACAGCGCCTGCCGATAGGGAGATTACGAAGGAGGAACTGCAACATGGATAAGGCTTTGCTTGCTGCGCAGCAGCAGTGGATTCGTGCTGAACTGGACCGTTGTGCCGATTTCTGGATTAAAAACGGCTGGGATCATGAAAATGGCGGTGTGTATACCTGCCTGGATCGCTGGGGAAAGGTGTACTCCACCGACAAGAGCGTGTGGATGCAGGGCCGCTGCGCCTGGACCTACTCCTACCTGTGCCATGTGTACGGCAAAAAGCAGGAGTGGATGGATTTTGCCAAGAGCTGCCTTGATTTTATGGAGGCTCACTGCATTAACCGCGAAGCTGGCAACCGCATGTACTTTACTGTGACCGCCGATGGCAAGCCCCTGCGTCAGCGCCGCTACTTCTTCTCCGAAGGCTTCTATGCTGTGGCCAACGCCGAATACTATGCCCTCACCGGCGAAAAGGTGTATCTGGAGCGTGCCCGCTCTGCCTACGAGATTTTCTGGAACCTGTATCAGGGTATCGGCGAGGATCCCACCGGCATGGGCCCCAAGACCATTCCGGAAACCCGCAGCGGCCGCGGCCTGGCACTGCCGATGATCTACCTCAACATCTGCTCTGTGCTTCGCCGCTGCGATCCTGAGAACACCGCCGAGTACGACGAGCGTTCCAAGGTGTGCGTGCACGACATTTTCACCTATCATCACAAGCCTGAACTGGGCTGCACGCTGGAAAATGTGGGCCCCGACGGCGAATTCCGCGGCGACGTGACCGAGGGCCGCATCGTCAACCCCGGTCACGACATCGAGTGCAGCTGGTTCCTGATGGAGTATGCCAACCACATGGGCGACAAGGAACTGCACCAGCAGGCGCAGAACGTGTTCAACTTTGCCATCAACGCCGGCTGGGACGACGAGTTCGGCGGTCTGCTGTACTTCATCGACTGCAAGGGCCTGCCCCCCGAAGCCTACGAGCATGATATGAAGCTGTGGTGGCCCCACAACGAGATCCTCATCGCGTCCATGATGGCGTACCGCGATACCGGCGATGAGCGCTACTACGACTGGTTTACCAAGACGCTGGACTACTGCAAGGAAGTGTTCTCCGACCCTGAAAACGGCGAGTGGTACGGCTATCTGCGCCGCGACGGCAAGCCCACCATGCCCTCC
Organism: Clostridia bacterium; assembly: GCA_017517815.1. The sequence continues at coordinate 4,640 of JAFWYA010000059.1, forward strand.
ACCAAGGGCAGCACCTTCAAGGGCCCCTTCCACCTGCCCCGCTGCCTGAGCATGGTGGATCAGATGATCACCGAAGTGCTTTCCAAGTAATAGAATATCACTGCAGCCCGGAGATGTTTCAGCTCTCCGGGCTGTACTGTTGCAGAAAAGTCAGGTCTGTATCGCGGGACGGAACTGGATTTCCTGTGCCTGGATCGATGTGCCACCGACGCATGCCGGTTTGTTTACGGTACGTTTACAGCTGAATGGTGGAAATTCATGCTTTGTTGTGTTATACTGAGTCAGCCGCATAAAATGCGGTAATTGATGCAACATACGCAGGAGGAAAGCATGGCTGCTCCCAAACTGACGATTACCAAAAAGCGAATTCAGAATCACTTTCAGTATTACTGGTGGCAGTACGCTCTGCTGCTGGTGATTGCCATTTTCGGCTGGAACCTTATCTACACCACCACCCGCTACCGCAGCCCGGAGCATTTGAAGGTGGAATGGTACTATGAAGGCGCTACCAGCGAATACACTCAGCAGCTGGCGGACGAGCTGCTGGCAGAGGTGACCCCGCAGCTGTTCCCCGACATGGAGGAAGTGACCTTCATGCTGGTGGGTATGGATGAACAGTACGGTCAGATGCAGCTGATGGTGTGGTCGGCGGCCGGTCAGGGCGACCTGTACATGCTGCCGGAGGAAAGCTTCGCCAGCCTTGCAGGCGGCATGCTGTGCGACTTGCAGCCCTACATCGACAACGGTACGCTCAACGTAGATGGCATCGACCTGACCGACGGTTATATCACGGATACCGAAACCGGCGAGCGCTATCTGGTGGGCATCCCCACGGATTCGCTGAAGGGATTGCTGAATTACCACATCGACCCCAGCGGCAAGATGATGGGCCTGCTCATCACCGGCGGCAACATAGATAATACGGCCAAGCTGATGGGCTATCTGCTTGACAACATGCGTTAAAGAAAAAGAACCCTTCCGTATGGAAGGGTTCTTTTGCGCTTACTTGCATACGGCCTGAATCAGCCGGGCTGCCAGGTCAATCTGCAGCGGCATATCGCGGATCACGCCGAATTCTTCAACGGTATGCATCTTGCCACCGGGCATTCCCAGTCCATCCAGCACGCCGATGCCAGCCTGTCCGGCGATGGAAATGTCCCCAGCGCCGCCTACGCGCTCATGCGGCAGCGTGCGGCCCTGCTGCGCGGCGATTGCCTGCGCATGATCCAGCAGCATCTGACTGTGCACGTTAAGGTCAATGGCAGGGTGCGAAGCGCTGAAGGTGACGGTGGTTTTGCAGCCGGGAACAGGTTCTTCGGCGCACAGCGCGGTGATTTTGTCCATCAGCATCTGCTTGTAGGCTTCGTTGTAGTAGCGGAATTCGCATTTGCAGTAAGCACTTGGAGCAACCACATTTTCTGCTGTGCCACCGGAGATAAAGCCGGCATTGAAGGAAATATCGCGCTCGTCGTCACGCAGAGAGTAAAGCTTTGTGATCTGCGTGCACAGGTTCTGAATGGCGCTGGCACAGTTTTTGTACTGCGCGCCTGCGTGGCCGGGAATGCCCTCGCAGGAGATGAGCGCGCTGGTCACGCCCTTGCGTGCGCAGGTCAGGCGCGGGGGCCAGCTGCAGGGTTCAAAGCTGAGCGCGGCAAAGCTGTTCTTTGCGCTTTCAAGAATCAGCTCATGGCTGTCAGGTGAGCCGATTTCCTCGTCTGCATTCAGAATGACGCGGATGGAGTACTTGCTCAGATCAATCTGCGGCAGAGCTTCCTTAAGCGCATACAGCATGATGACGATGCCGCCCTTCATGTCGTTGATGCCGGAACCCAGTGCAGTGCCGTCGCCATTGTCATGGAAAGGCACATAAACGTCATGTGGGAAAACCGTATCCATATGGCCCATGAGCATCAGGGTTTGGCTGCCTGTTCCGATAACACATTCCAGCGCCGGACCGGTCTGTTTGCCGGGATGCATGGTCACGGCAAAGCCGAGCCCTTCAAACTCTTCTTTGAAAATGTGCGCCACCTTGGCCACGTCTTCCACATCAAACGATCCGCTGGGCTGGTCGATTACTTTTTTCAAAGTCTCAACAGGATTGGTAAGCATATCTTCTCTCCTTGGTCATCAAAGCAGTTTTCTTCGGGGGAGAGTATGAGAGGGGGAGCTTCTTTTGCAAAAGAAGCTCCCCCTCTCGCAAAAACAGCACATTCCTTAGCGAATGTTGGCGCTGTACTTGTCAGAACAGGTCTTGAGCACCTTGTCCATGGCCTTGGTGACTTCCTCATCGGTGAGGGTGCGGTCAGGCGCGCGGAAAGTGAGGGAGAACGCGACGGACTTCTTGCCTTCGCCGATCTGGGCGGCGCGGTAGACGTCGAACATTTCGATGCTCTCCAGCAGCTTGCCGGCAGCCTTGCGCATGTCAGCCATCAGCGGGCCGACGGTCACAGCCTCGTCCATCACCAGAGCCAGATCGCGCTGCATGGCGGGGAAACGGGGCAGGGGCTTCATTTCGCCCATGGGCTTGGCGTAGGTGAGCAGCAGCTGCAGGTTCAGCTCGGCCACCACGGCACGCTTGGGCATGTCGAACTTTTCACGAACGGCGGGATGCACTTCGCCAAGTACCGCGAATACGTCCTTGCCGCGAACCAGCTTCGCCTTGCGGCCGGGGTGATAGTAGCAGTCGCCGCCGGCTTCCACTTCGCAGGTGATGCCGCACATGCGAAGAATCGCCTCCAGAGCGCCGCGCACGGTGAAGAAGTCCACATTGGGGCCGTAAGCGCCAAGGCACAGGGTCTGGGTCTCAGTGGGCAGGCCCTCTTCAGTGGGATGATGATGATCGAACACCGCAGCCATCTCATACAGGCAAGCGGTCTCGGTGGAGTGGTTCTGGTTAAAGGCCAGCGTGCGCATCATGTCGCAAACCAGCGTGGGGCGCATAACGGCGGTGTCCTCGCCCAGAGGATTGCGGATGGGCATGGGCTGGTTGCGCAGATCGTCCTCAGGCAGACCGAGCTTTTTGATCTCGCTTACGCCGGTGAAGGAGAAGTTCATGATCTCCAGATAGCCAAGGCCGGTCAGCAGGCGCATGATGCGGTCCTTGAGAGCCTTCATGGGGCTCACGCCGCCCTGGGTGGTCTCGCCGCGCAGATTGGTGGCGCCGATGTGCTCGTAGCCATAAATGCGCAGGCATTCTTCGCACACGTCGGCCTCGCCGTCCATATCCTCACGGAAGGAAGGCACGGTCACGGTGAGGGTATCGCCTTCCAGCTCGCAGCCAAACTGCAGCTTGCGCATGATCTTCACCATGTCCTCGGCGGGAATGTCCACACCGGCGCGTTCCTGTACGCGCTGCACATTGGCAGTGATCACCTTCTGGGGCTTGGGGTTTGGATAGAAGTCGAAGCAGCCGCTGACAACGTCGCCGGCATCCAGCTCGTTGACCAGCTGGCAGGCGCGGTTGAGGGCGTCCATCACGGTGCCGCAGGCAACGCCGCGCTCGAAACGCCCGCTGGCCTCGGTGCGCATGCCGTGGGCACGGCTGGTGAGGCGGATGGCGGTGCGGTCGAAGCTGGCGCACTCGAACATCACGTCGGTGGTGCCTTCGACGATTTCGCTTTCCTCGCCGCCCATCACGCCGGCAAGACCGGTGGCGCGTTCCTTGTCGCAGATAACCAGGTCGTCAGTACGCAGGGCATGCTCGTTGCCGTCCAGGGTGGTCAGCATTTCGCCTTCGTGGGCGCGGCGAACCACGATCTCGCGGCCGCGCACCTTGCTCAGGTCGAAGGCGTGCATGGGATGGCCGTACTCGATCATCACATAGTTGGTGATGTCGACGATGTTGTTGATGGCACGCAGGCCGGCACCGTGCAGATACTTGCGCAGCCACAGGGGACTTTCCTTGATGCGCACGTTCTTGATAACGCGGGCAGCATAGCGGGGGCACAGGTCGGGCGCTTCAACGGTGACCTTGACTTCATCATCAAAGCTGCCGCCGGCTTCCTTCACGGTGACCACGGGAGCCTTGAACTCGGTGTTCAGGGCAGCGGCGGTCTCGCGGGCGATGCCCATGGCGCACAGACAGTCGGGACGGTTGGCCAGAATTTCGAAATCGACCGCAGTATCGTCAATGCCGACGATGGGGCGGATGTCGCTGCCGACGGGATAGTCTTCATTGAAAATCAGCAGGCCCTCATCGCCCACGCTGGGGTAGAGCTCCTGAGGGATCTTGAGCTCGGTGGCAGCGCACAGCATGCCTTCGGACACCATGCCGCGCAGCTTGCCCTTCTTGATCTTGATGCCGCCGGGCAGCTTCGCGCCGTCCAGCGCAACGGGAACCAGCACGCCAGCCTTTACGTTGGGCGCGCCGCACACGATATGCAGGGGTTCTTCGCCGCCCACATCCACGGTGCACTGATGCAGATGGGTGCCTTCCACGTCTTCACAGGTGAGCACACGGCCCACAACGACCTTCTCGATGCCCTCGGCGATGTCCTCGATGCCTTCGACGGCAGTGCCGGTCATGATCATGCGTTCGCTGTATTCCTCAGGCGTGACGGGAATGTCTACATACTGCCTGAGCATGTTCATAGCAAGTTTCATCTTTATCTAACTCCTTTTTTGCAGGGCGCTGCCCTGCACCCGCCAGGGTTTCACCCTGGACCCTTTACTGCGCTTCGCGCAGAAGCAGAATGATTGAATTGCTTTGGACAGCGCAGCTGTCCAATTGTGGGATTCTTAAGGGCAAAGCCCTTAAGCGGGGTGTGGGGCGGAGCCCCACGGTGTCCCCCTTTACCTCAGCTGGCTGAACAGACGGGCGTCGCCTTCATAGAGCAGGCGCATGTCGCGGATGCCGTAGCGCTGCATGGCGATACGCTCCAGGCCGATGCCGAAGGCAAAGCCTGCATACTTGGTGGAGTCGATACCGCACATCTCCAGCACGTGGGGATGCACCATGCCCGAACCGAGTACCTCGATCCAGCCGGTGCCCTTGCAGATGGAGCAGCCCTTGCCGTGGCAGGCCACGCAGGTCATATCCACCTCGGCGCTGGGCTCGGTGAAGGGGAAGAAGCTGGGGCGGAAGCGGGTGGTGGTGCCTTCGCCGTACAGCTTTTTGGCGAACGCTTCCAGCGTGCCGCGCAGATCGCTCATCTTGACATGCTCGTCGATGACCAGACCTTCCATCTGATGGAACACAGGGCTGTGGGTGGCGTCGACTTCGTCGGCACGGTACACACGGCCGGGGCAGATGATGCGGATGGGCAGGGGACGGGTGAGCATGGCGCGGGCCTGCATGGGGCTGGTGTGGGTGCGCAGAACGATGTTGTCGTCCATGTAGAAGGTATCCTGCGCGTCGCGGGCGGGATGGTTCTTGGGCAGGTTCATGAGTTCGAAGTTGTAATGATCCAGTTCGACCTCGGGACCTTCCATGACGTCAAAGCCCATGCCGCTGAAGCACTCGATCAGCTCGTTCATCACCAGGGTGATGGGGTGGGCGCTGCCCACGGTGGGCAGGGCGCGGGGTTCGGTCACGTCGATGGTTTCGGCCTTCATGGCGGCTTCCTGCTCGGCGTTATGGATGCGCTCCTGGGCCTCATCCATCTTTTCGGTCAGCCAGGCGCGCACTTCGTTGATCTGAGCGCCGACCTTGGGGCGGTCTTCCGGGGCCAGCTGGCCCATGCCCTTGAGCAGAGCGGTCAGCTCGCCCTTCTTGCCCAGCACCTTTACGCGCAGGGCATCCAGCGCAGTGGAGCTGTCGATGGAGCCAAGCTCGCTTTCGACACGCTCGCGGATCTCACGCAGGGTATCCACAACAGACATGGTAAGTTCCTCCTCGTTGTATGGTTCGGTGATAAAAGAAAAGCCCTCGCTCCCATGACGCTCATGGGACGAAGGTCTGCTCCGTTGTACCACCCAAATTCCGCACAGACACAGTCTGCGCGCTCTGGGCCGGTAACGGGGCTGAACCGTTTCCTCCTACTGCAATGTTCAAAGGAAAAGCTCGGAAGCGAATGACCCGCGGCCTTGCGTAGACGGCTTGCAGCAATTGCCGTCCTCTCTGAAACGAAAGCGCTGTGCGGGGGCGTTCTTCGTCATAGCGAATGGTATTATAGCATGGGTTTGAAAGTTTTGCAAGCTGTTATGTTTTCAGACTTTCGGGCGTCTTACAGGCAGAAAGGGGAGGATGGAATGAAAAAATGGCTGTGGTTGATTCTGACGGGCGTTTGGCTTTGCGGCAGCGCATGTGCCCTTACGTTTGATGAACTGCAGATTCCAGAGAGCGTGACATTTCAGCTGGATGGAACGGATGTGACAGTGCCTGTGACTGTGCCTGATTTCACCGCTGCACCTGCCATGTATATCCAGACCATGCCGGTGGATCAAGAGAAACTCACGGCTGTTTTTGGCGATGCTGTGCAGCGCGATACGGGAATGGGACGCATCCATCTGCTGTTGCCTGACGATGGCACCCACGACAGTATTCATGCCATGTTTGAAAAAGCAATGCAAAAGCTGAACCTGCCGTGGGATTTTGCGGTTCATAAAACCATCACCGGCCAAAACTGGCCAAGGCTCAACTGCGCTGTGCTCGCCAATGGCATACCCGTGTGCAATGGTGCGGGAATGGGCAATTACATGTGGTTCAGCCGTCAGGAAGACGGCTGGAAACTGTCGATGTCATATATGGATGTACCAGCGGATGAAGCGTGGGAAATCGATTTTGTTCCTTTTGAGGAGATCATAAGCTGGACTCAGCGGCGTATGGACAGCGGTAAGCTCAAGGCCGTAGACGGTATTGAACTGTGGTACGGCAAACAGAAGAAAAACGGCGCAACTGTTATCACGCCCATCTGGCGGGTGTTTGGCTACGATACCCAGTACCACAAATGGCACAAGGGAGAAATGCCGGACGCAGAGCTGCGCTACCGGCGCTGTCCGCCGAGGGATTTCAGCATCCCACTGGATGCTTCCACAGGAGACATACTGAAAAGCACCAAATAAAACAGGTTCCCGGTACAAAAGCCGGGAACCTTTATTGTATATCGAAAACCCCACGCTAGGCGTGGGGTTCAGAAAAGCTTATAGCTATGAGTATGAAATAAAAACTCCTTTTGCTAGAATGATGATGCGGCCTGACAACTGCAACAAAAGCAAAAGGAGGTCATTCAAATGGCAA
>JAFWYA010000060.1 GCA_017517815.1 Clostridia bacterium
CGGTGATGGAAACGTCCACGCCCTCATGCCACATGATGGCAACGCCTTCACGCACGTCGTCAGCGCCGTAGCACTTGACCTTGGCGCGCTCGCCGTTGGAGTAGGCGGTCTCGCTGACGATGGTCAGAGCATGATCTTCCTCACGTCGGCAGACAGGTAGTCATACTTGGTCTGCACATAGGTGAAGCCGTTGATGCGGGAGATGATCATGGCAGCGTCCTTGCCCAGACCGTTGAGGATGACGCGCAGGGGAGTCTTGCGAACCTTGTTAGCGCTGCGGGCGATACCAATGGCGCCTTCGGCAGCGGCAAAAGACTCGTGGCCAGCCAGGAAGGCGAAGCACTCGGTCTTCTCATCCAGCAGCATGGCGCCCAGATTGCCGTGGCCCAGACCAACCTGACGCTGGTCAGCAACAGAACCGGGGATGCAGAAAGCCTGCAGGCCTTCACCGATGCACTTGGCGGCTTCGGCAGCGGTCTTCACGCCCTTCTTCAGAGCGATAGCGGCGCCCAGTTCATAGGCCCACTTGGCGTTTTCGAAAGCGATGGGCTGGATGCCTTCAACGATCTTGTAAGCATCGATGCCCTTGGAGTTGTTGTAAGCCTTCAGCTCTTCAAAATCCTTGAAGCCGTACTTTTCCAGCACGGGCTGAAGCTGAGGCATGCGGCGTTCATAACCTTCAAACAGAGCCATAATTCAGCACGCCTCCTTTACTGCTTGCGCGGGTCGATCCAGGCGACCGCGCCGTCTTCGGCCTTGAAACGGCCGTAGGTGCCAATGTTCTTCTCGTAGGCTTCGTTGGGGGACATGCCCTTCTTGATGGCGTCCATCATCTTGCCCAGAGACAGGAACTGATAACCGCAGATCTGGCTGTCAGCGTCCAGAGCGATCTGCAGCACATAACCTTCGGCCATTTCCAGGTAACGGGGGCCCTTTTCCAGGGTGCCGTACATGGTGCCGACCTGAGAGCGCAGGCCCTTGCCCAGGTCTTCCAGACCAGCGCCGATGACCAGACCGTCATCAGAGAAAGCAGACTGGGTGCGGCCGTACACGATCTGCAGGAACAGCTCGCGCATGGCGGTGTTGATGGCGTCGCACACCAGGTCGGTGTTCAGCGCTTCCAGAATGGTCTTGCCGGGCAGGATCTCACTGGCCATGGCGGCGGAGTGGGTCATGCCGGAGCAGCCGATGGTTTCGACCAGGGCTTCCTGGATGACGCCAGCCTTGACGTTCAGGGTCAGCTTGCAGGTGCCCTGCTGGGGAGCGCACCAGCCAATACCGTGGGTCAGGCCGGAAATGTCCTTGATTTCCTTCGCCTGGATCCATTTGCCTTCTTCAGGAATGGGCGCGGGGCCATGGTTGGGGCCCTTCTTCACGCATACCATTTCCTCGACTTCGCGGGAATACTGCATGGATTCACAGCCTCCTAATGGATTAATGTGGGATAGACACCGTTTTATTATAGCATATATCCCGACTTGGTGAAAAGGGGAAAAGCGAAATCTGTCGCTTTTTTATCAATTTGTGTGGCCAAGCATCTTTCGGAAGGTTTCTTCGTCGATCACAGGGATGCCCAGCGTTTGTGCCTTGGACAGTTTGCTGCCGGCTTTTTCACCTGCCAGCACATAAGCCGTTTTTTTGCTGACGCTGCTGCCGGCCTTGCCGCCGTGCTGCACGATCAGCTTTTCAGCTTCCTCGCGGCTGAGTGTAGGCAGCGTGCCTGTCACAACGATGGTTTTTCCGGCAAGTGTGTCAGAAACTGCATCGCTTTCGTATACAGGAGTAACGCCGGCCGCGAGCAGCCGATCTACCATTTCGACGTTTTCGTGGAAACTGAAGAATTCCACAACACTGGCCGCCACGATTTCTCCAATGTCCTGAATGGCGGTGAGGTCTTCCAGCGCAGCCTGTTTCAGCGCTTCCAGCGAGCCAAAGTGCTGCGCCAGATCACGGGCGGTTTTGGTACCGATGTTGGGAATGCCGATGGCTACCAGGAAGGCGTCCAGTGCACAATGGCGGCTTTTGTCCAGCGCAGCGATCAGGTTTTCGGCGCGCTTCTGCTTGAAACCGTCCAGCGGAAGCAGATCGTTGACTGTCAGGCGGTACAGATCGGCGCAGTCGCGCACGCCAAGTGTATCATACAGAAGCTCTGCCGTTTTTTCTGAGAAGGTGTCGATATCCATGGCACTGCGGCTGGCAAAGTGAGCCAGACGCGCCACAGCCTGCGGCTTGCAGGTGCGGCGATTGAGGCAGAACAGATGTGCGCCGCGTTCTGTGAGGTCCTCTCCACACGAAGGGCAGTGAGTTGGGGGCAGAATGACGGTTTCATTTTCTCCGGCCTCGCCTACACGACCCATGATCTCCGGGATGACATCGTTGCTGCGGCGAATCCACACCTCGCAGCCAATAGCAACGTTCTTTCGCTGAATATCACCATAGTTGTTCAGCGTGGCGCGCTTGACCGTCACACCGCCAATGTCGGTGGGGGTGAGGTGGGCAAGAGGCGTCAGCTTGCCGGTGCGGCCAAGCTCCCAGGTAACGTCCAGAAGGGTTGCGGTATTTTCTTCGGCGGCAAACTTGTAGGCAACCGCCCAGCGTGGAAATTTTTCAGTGTTACCAATTGCCTGGCGGGTTGCTAAATCACAAACCTTCACAACGGCGCCGTCAATGAGGAAGTCCAGCGAGCTGCGTTTTTCCTCTACTTTGTCGATGCGGTCGCACAGTTCTTCGTATGTCACAGCGTGCTCTTCATACTGGCTGGTGGGGAATCCATTTTCGCGCAGAAAGGCGAGCATGCCATCCATATCGGTATACGGGGCGTTTTCGATGGTACCGATCTGGTAGAAGAATGCATCCAGTTTTCTTTTCGCGGTTACAGCAGGGTCCAGATTCCTCAGGGCGCCTGCGGCAGCATTGCGTGCGTTTTTGAGCGGCTCATCGGCTGTGCGGTTATATTCTTCCAGCGTGCTCAGCTTCATGATGCATTCTCCCTGCACTTCCAGAAGCCCCTGATAGGGAATGCTAAGCGGCACACAGCGAATGGTGCGTACCTGTGGCAGGATGCCTTCGCCGACCTCGCCGTTTCCGCGCGTGGCAGCCTGAACCAGCTGCCCATCGCGATAGGTAAGGTTGATGGTAAGGCCATCCAGCTTGTACTCCACTGCATAACGCAGAGGGGGCAAGGGTGTTTCACGGCCGTCGCTGAGCTGCTCATGCTGTTTTTCGGTGCGCTTGAGCCACGAGAGCAGTTCCTCCTTGCTTTGAACCTTGTCCATGCTCCACAGACGGCTGATGTGCCTATGAGACTCAAAGGAGGAAAGCGGCTCTGCACCAACGCGTACAGTAGGAGAGCCGGGCAAAACAGTACCCGACTCTTTTTCGAGCTGTAACAGCTCATTGTATTTGGCGTCCCACTGCGCATCGCTCAGCGGACTTTCACCCAGCGTGTAGTACAGAACGGACGCCTTGTTCAGTTCGTCGATCAGCGCTTGCATGCGCTCGTTGAGGTTCATCATATCATTCGTTCACCTTTACGATCGGAGCGATGGACAGCACAAATTCCTTCTGGCCGTAGGCTGCGAAGCCGATAATGATGCGGGCGTCGCTGCCGCTGCCTCGGATTTCCTGTACATTGCCCTCGCCGAATTTGCGGTGCATGACCCGGTCGCCCACCTTAAAAAGAGAGGGAACAGCACTGGAGGGGATTCTGGATGCTGCAGATGGCGTGAAGCCTTTTTGCACGCCGGGAATGCCCAGAGCGCTGCGCCCGGCTCCGATGCCGTGACCGGCTTCCATCGTATGGCGCGGCATACGCTTGGGCACGGGATGATGATAACTTTCCATCACACCTGGGAAACTGCGTTCACGCTTGTGCATCTGATGCTCGTCCAGCAGCCGCGGAGGAATTTCCTTCAGGAAACGGCTGGGAGCATTGAAGTTGACCTGGTTGAACAGCATGCGCTGCGCGGCATAACTGATATAGAGCTGCTGCTGTGCACGGGTGATGGCCACATAGCACAGACGACGCTCTTCCTCCAGCTTTTCATCATCCTGGAAGGCGCGCGCAGTGGGGAAAATACCTTCCTCCAGACCCGCCATAAATACAATGGGGAACTCCAGGCCTTTGGCGCTGTGCATGGTCATGAGCGTAACCGCTTTGGCATCGGGCTGCGCGTTGTCCAAATCGGAGATCAGCGCAACATTTTCCAGATAATCCTCCAAAGAGGGATTCTCGGCGGCCTTTTCATACTCGGCCACTGCGCCAAGGAATTCATCGATGTTTTCGATACGGTTCTTGCTTTCGTCGGACTGATCCTTTTCGTACTGTGCCTTCAGGCCGGTACGTTCGATCAGATGGGTCACAAAGTCAAGCAGCCCCATGTCTTCATGTTCCATGACCAGCTCGTTCATCAGGTCGCCAAACTCGCTGACGCATTTGCGCGGACGGGCAGACAGCGTGTCCGGCACGTCGATAAGCGCGCTGTAAAGCGGCATCTGTTCCTCGGCGGCATAGCGCACAAGCTCTGCAATCGTGCTGTCGCCGATGGAACGCTTGGGCTGATTGATGATGCGGCGCAGGCTCACATCGTCGGAAGGATTGACGATGCAGCGCAGATAAGCCACGATATCCTTGACTTCCTTGCGGTCGTAAAAGCGCAAACCGCCATAGATGCGGTAGGGGATACCCGCGCGCACCAGCATGTCTTCCAGCACACGGCTCTGCGCATTGGAACGATACAGGATGGACATGTCGCCAAAATCATGACCGGTGAGCTTGAGCTGCTGCATGCGGTCGCAGATCCAGGCGGCTTCTTCGCGCTCGTCGCCCGCACAGAACAGGCGGATTGGATCGCCCGCATCCCGCTCGGTCCACAGGGCCTTTTCCATACGGCCTTCATTGTGGGCGATCACCTGATTGGCAGCGTCCAGAATATTGGCGCTGGAACGGTAGTTCTGCTCCAGCTTGATGACGGTGGCGTCGGGATAGTCCTTTTCAAAATCAAGGATGTTGCGGATGTCTGCGCCGCGCCAGCCGTAGATGCTCTGGTCGTCGTCGCCTACAACGCACAGGTTGCGGCTCTTCTGCGTGATGAGCTTGACCAGCGAATACTGGGCAAAGTTGGTATCCTGATATTCGTCAACATGTACATAGCGGAAACGCTCGCGGTAGCTTTCCAGCACGGGCGGATGATCGGCGAACAGTTCCAGCGTGCGCACCAGCAGATCGTCAAAGTCCAGCGCGTTGCCTGCGCGCAGCTTGCGCTCATAACCGCTGTACAGATCGTGGATCTGCTGGCTGCGGAAATCACGCGGCGATGCGGCAAACCATTCATCTGGCGTAAGCAGTTTGTTTTTGGCATCGCTGATTTTGGCTTTCACGTCGCGCAGCGCCAGCTGCTTATCGTCGATGTTGAGCAGCTTGAACTGTTCCTTCAGTACGGCAGTCTGGTCATCGTCGTCATAAATGGTAAAGGAGCGCGTGTAACCAAGCTTTTCGATATCACGCCTCAGGATACGCGCGCACATGGCGTGGAATGTACTTACCCATACTTCGCTGCCTCCTTCACCAACCAGAGAACTTACACGTTCACGCATTTCACGGGCGGCTTTGTTGGTAAAGGTGATAGCCAGAATGTTCCACGGTGCTACGCCGTGATCGATCAGATTGGCGATTCGATAGGTCAGCGCACGCGTTTTGCCGCTGCCTGCGCCTGCCAGTATGAGAACGGGCCCTTCCAAAGTTTCAGCGGCTTTGCGCTGCTCCTGATTCAAACCCTGCAAATTCATGCGTTTTTTTCCTTTACTTCTGTTGTGTGCCGCTTGCGTCGTTCAGACGGTCCAGCACCAGGCTGTAGCCTTCTGCACCGTACTGAAGCGAGCGGTTGACACGGCCGATGGTGGTAGTGGAGGCACCGGTCCTTCGTACGATCTCCTGATAGGTTTCTTTGCTGCGCAGCATCACAGCGACCTCCAGCCGCTGCGTAATGCTTTTCATTTCCTGAATGGTGAGTACATCTTCCAAAAAGCGGTAGGCCTCTTCAGTGTTTTCAAGCGAAAGAAGGGCATCCACCAGACGATCGGTTTGTTTATTTTGGTATCGTGGCGTGAACACGGCTTTTCCCCTCCGGTCAAACAGTGCAAAACTTTGCCTGATACCATTATAGCATATTTTTGAAAAGAAAGGAACCAAAACCGGATTTCCGCAGGTGGAGTTTATTTGTCTTTTCGCGGTTTTTTACCAATGACACCACCGGTCATTTCGCTGATGCTGCGGCCGAATTTGCCTGCCGTGCCCCTGCCTCCTGTGGAGAGAAAAGCAAAAATACCAAGTCCTGCCAGCAAAGCAATGACCAGCCATATACCCCAGCTGGCACCGGTGTTGTCCTCGGACGCAGGGGCTGAGGGTTCGTTGCTTTTGCTGACGCCGGATACGTCGCTGGCTCCTGCTGAACCGGTTATACCGCCGTACATGGCTTTGTACACCACTTCACTCATTGGCGTTACAGCTTTGAGAACGCGTTCCTTATCCAGCGTATGTGTTCCGAATTCCAGCAGAACGCTTCTGGGCGCAAGATCCTGATTATAGGTACCCTTGCCCATATAGATGTCCTTGATCAGGCCGGGATACATTTTGTCGCCCACGGCCTTGATCTGTTTGGCAAAGCTGAGGTTAGCCTCCTTGTTCTGATTGCTCTTGCCGACAAGCAGACGAACTTTGCTCATTTTCCGGTTTCCGACGGTTGTGGCATATTCGTCCGGGTCTGGAATGCCGTCGCGGTGAATGTCGAAGATTGCACCGGGCTGCCCTTTCAAAAGCGCAACGGCTGTCTGGCGACTGCGCCGGTAGGCGCCTGCATCGTGCGGCAGGTGAGTTTCTGTGCTGATTTCAACCGTCACGCCCAGCTTTTCAAGCGAGTTGCCGAAGGCATCAGCAATATCATAAATGCCTCCCTTACCTTCAATGCTTTCCGTACCGTCGCCCTTGATGTAGCTTTCATCGCTGTGCGTGCAGTACAGGGCGATCTTTTTTTCACCCAGCGCAGCTACAGGCAGGCTTTGCTGCATGTCAAGCCAGCTGACATCCGGCATGTCCGCCTGGCCTATGTGTTTAAGCGTTGCTGTTCGGCTGGTTTCATCCACGCTGACGACCTGATAATGATCGTTTGAACTGCTGATGTATTCATCGCCGGTTTCACATTCGCACTGTACCTGCGTAATGATTTTTGCATTGTCGTCCACTAATGTGTATACTGTGCTTTCTGCTGACGCGGCTGCGGCAAGACCAGACAAAAGCAGCATGCAAAGAAGAAAAAAAGTTTTTTTCATGGCTCACTTCTCCTTGCTGCGAACGGGATTGTGGATGGGGCTGGAGACTGGTCGTCTGTTTCCGCGCGTCAGACGTTCAAAAACCTCGCCTACCAGTTCTGCAAGCACAACACCAAGCAAACCGCTGATGACGATTGCGTCAAATACGCCTGCACCGCCCAGAATAATAGGTTGGTTAATGCCATTTCGCCAGTTGATGATGGCTACCGCCGTATCTGCCAGCATAACGCCCAGTACGCCGCAAATGAATGCCCCGCGTCTGGAACGCCCGAGAATATAGGCAATGATGCCGCCGGTCAGCCCGTACAGGTACATGGGATCGATCAAAATGGCTTCGGGTTCGTCAGGAGTAAACATGGAAAGCGCATAAATGGCAGCCGCTGTGATTATTGCACCCACGATGGCACGAATTTTTTCTTTTGCCGTTCCTGCACGTACAAGCAGATAAACACAGATTCCCAGCGGAATCACTGCGCCGCCGATGCTCAGCTGAACCATTCCCAACTGAATATTCGGGATCAGTGTGCCGAAAAACATGAGGGCGATCAGCACAAGCGCCGCCCGGTCGCTCAGATACATTTTATCCAGTACTCTTTGAGCAGCGCCAAAGAATACCAGTATAGCTGCTGCAGTCAGAAAAATCATCCCGATGGACATTTTCACGCATCCTTTCATTTGACAGAGTAAACATAGTTTGTCCGGTGGATACACAAAGAATGCACATGGAAAAGCCGTTGACGCTGGGATGGAAAAGATGATATAATGAGTTTTACGCGGGGGTGTGTTGGAATTGGTATACAATGCGGACTTAAAATCCGCCGCCCTATGGGATTGAGAGTTCGAGTCTCTTCGCCCCCACCAGAAACGGAAAGCCTCAGCTTTGACCGGTACAGGCGCAAAGCGGGGGCTTTTTTCTACATGTATGTAAGGAGAATCAAAATGCTTGACGCGCAAAAGTACATGCACACGTTGGTCCAGAAAATGAAAGAGCGATTTGGCGAGCGGCTGGTTTATGTGGGTTTGCAGGGGAGCTATCTGCGGGGTGATGCTACAGAATACAGCGATATTGATCCGATGGTCGTTATTGATGATCTGACGCCGGATGACCTGCTTGCCTACAGGCAAATGATTGAAGAAATGGCCGAACCTGAAAAGTCGTGCGGTTTCCTTTGCGCAAAGGCGCAGCTGGCTGTGTGGAACAGGCTGGAGATTTGCCATCTGCTGCATTCGACGTACGATATTTATGGAACGCTTGCACTGCTTGTGCCGGATTTTTCGGCGGAGGATGTGCGCTGTTACGTGCGGCTGAGCCTGAATAATCTGCTGCATGAGTTGACCCATCGGCGTATTCATGCATCTGATGAGAAAAATGTCACACGTCTGCCACAGGCATACAAAATGGTATTCTTTATTCTTCAGGGGATGTGCTGGCTTGAGAACGGTATGTTTCCGGGCACGCTGAATGAGATGCGGGAATGTGTCGGCGAAACAGACAAAGCTGTTTTTGAAAAAACAGCAGCTGCCAGAAATGGCCAACCGCTTGATTTTCAGCAGGATTTTGAACTGCTGTTCAACTGGATTCACCAAACGCTGCTGAGACTTTAAAAAATTTTTATGTAGGCGTGACGAAGAATGGCTCCGGGCTGTCTAACAGGCGTAACGTTACAAGGAGATGATCGGGTGGACAAGGACTTCTTTGTACAGGAAATCGAAGCCTGCAGCGGTATGCTCTACCGAGTGGCCTATACGATTCTTCGAAACGATGATGCCTGTAAAGACGCAATGCAGGATACCGCGCTCAAGGCGTGGGAAAAGCGATATACCCTTCGGGAAACACGCTATTTCCGCACCTGGGTAACGCGTATCCTGATCCATACGTGTTACGACACGAAACGAAAAAGGAACAGAATCGTTTCACTTGAGGAGATCCCTGAACCATCGTCATCTCCGCCGGATGTGCTGCTGGCCATGGCGCTTGAGAGCCTGCCTGAAAAACTGCGCCTGCCTCTTGTGCTGTGCTGCTCGGAAGGAATGACCTATGCCGAGGCGGCCGAGGCGCTGCATGTGCCGGTGGCAACTGTGCGCGGAAGGATCCATCGCGCCAGAGTCCAACTGAGAAAGGAGCTGGATGCACAATGAAACGAAATGTAGATGAAATGAATTTGCGCAATGCATTTCGTAGCGAGCCGGAAGAATGCCATGCTGCACTGATGCGTGCAGCCCGCTCCGTTGAGGAGGAACCAGGGGTGAGAAAAATTTCTTTGCGTGCGGCACTGATTGCCGCAGTGATCATGATTGCTGCAATGGCTGCTGCTGTTGCTGCCGGAAGGCTGCTGGGATGGTCGGATTACTTTGACGAACAGTATGGTACCTATGTGCCGGACACGGCTCAAAGAGTCATGCAGGAGGAATGGAACAAACACAGCTTTACGCTGGGACCGGTCAGCTTTACTACACAGGAGCTGCTTTGCGACGGCCATATCGCCATGGCTTCCACACACATCAGCGTGAACGGTGAAAGCGACGCGCTGCTTTGCGCTGAGCCATATGATGCAATCGGCGCTACAGGCGAAAACGGCAGGCTCATGGCACAGCGGCTGGGCGTATCGGCAGATACGACGTGGATTGAAGCAGCTCGTCAGCTGAACCGCAAGCTGTATATTGTGCGGGCTATTCTGGAGGGGCCGGCTGAAATCGATGGTGGCTGTGCAATGGAGGACGTGCTATGGAATGAGGACGGCAGCATCGTGTACCTTAGCATGCCGGAACTCAACGGAAAAGCACAGGGCAAAACAATTGGAATGCAACTGTATATGCGCGTGGTGGAGTTTGACGTAAACAGCGAAACGGAAAGCGAAGTATTCACAAATCGCGAAACACTGAAGGTGTTTCTGGAAGCCCCTCTGGAAGAATACAACTATGAGGTCAACGGCGCTTTTGTCGCGGGCGGTTTGCTGCTTAAAGGCGTGAAGGCCGAACTGACTGGCACCGGGCTCTATCTGTACACCACGTTTGAGGCATTGGAGAACATCACTGCTGATGATGTTTTCAGCCGAGAACTTCCCCGCTGGCTGGATGAAGAAGGCAGCGACATTCCGTCCGGCATCAGCCTGAGTACTGGTATTGATGTGGAGAGTTTGCCCACGGTCGTTTATACTCAGATGCTTTCACTGGACAGGATTCCTGACAGGATGATTCTGCGTGTGTGGGACGAGGCGCTTGCGACGGAAGATACCATCAATCCAGGGTATCAGGAAATGTTTATGGTGAAATAAAAAACAAACGCAGGTAAACCGGGGAGAAAATCTCCCCGGTTTTTGTTTATTCATTCTGAAACAAGGTTAAAACTTTTCTTTCATGCAGGTTTGTGTTATACTAATCTGTAACCTGCCCAAAGGCATTTTTGACTGCCTTGAACAAGGAGGATGCACAATGGAGAACAAAATCATCGCTGCGGAAACTGTTGCCGCCGTGGAAGAAGAAGAGCGCCTGATGCTTGGCAACGAGGCTGTTGCACAGGGCGCATGGGAAGCAGGCGTGCGCGTGGCGTCCAGCTATCCCGGAACCCCCAGTACTGAGGTGACCGAGTGTCTGGCCAAATTTTCTGAAATCAACTGCCAGTGGGCTCCTAATGAAAAGGTTGCCGCTGAGGTTGCTTTTGGCGCCGCCATGTCTGGTGCACGTTCCATTACCTGCATGAAGCATGTGGGCGTCAATGTGGCTGCTGACCCCGTTTTTACCGCTGCCTATACGGGCGTGAACGGGGGAATGGTCATCGTTTGTGCGGATGACCCCGCCATGCATTCCAGCCAGAACGAGCAGGACAGCCGCTATTATGCGCGCGCTGCCCATATTCCCATGCTGGAGCCTGCCGATAGTCAGGAGTGCCGCGATTTTACCAAGTTGGCTTTTTCCATGAGCGAAGAGCTGGATACGCCGGTGTTCCTTCGACTGACCACCCGTATTGCCCATCAGCGCAGCCCGGTGCAGCCCGGAGCGCGCAATGACGTGCCGGTGCGTCCCTATCAGAAGGACGTGATGAAGTATGTCATGATGCCCGGTATGGCCAAAAAGCGCCATCCCAAGGTAGAGGCGCGTGAAAGTTTCCTGACGGAGGCGGCCAACCAGCTGCCCATCAACGTGGTGCGTATGCGTGATACCTCTGTAGGTATCATCACAAGCGGCGTGTGCTATCAGTATGTGCGCGAAGCCATGCCTTACGCCAGCACGCTGAAGCTGGGCATGGTTTATCCGCTGCCTATGAAGCTCATCCGTGAGTTTGCCAAAAATGTTGACAGGCTCATCGTGGTTGAAGAACTGGAAGGTCTGATCGAAAAGGATATCAAGGCTGCCGGCATTGAGTGCGAAGGCAAGAACCTCACCGGTCTTCAGGGCGAACTGAGTGTTGAAAAGCTGCGCTGCGTTCTCAATGGCGAGAAGGAGCCCGAGGTTCAGGCGTCGGATTTGCCCAATCGCCCGCCGGTGCTGTGCCCCGGCTGCCCGCATCGCGGTGTGTTCTATGAACTCAACCGTCTGGGCCTGCGTGTGATGGGCGATATCGGCTGCTACACGCTGGCGGCACTGCCTCCGCTGTCTGCGCTGGACGCCTGCCTGTGCATGGGCGCAAGCATCGGCATGGCCGGCGGTGCAGAGCGCGCGCACGGCAAGGATTTCTCCCGCTCGACGGTCGCGGTGCTTGGCGACAGCACCTTCATTCACAGCGGCATTACCTCGCTGATCGACGCTGTGTACAATCAGGAAACCATTACCGTCATCATTCTGGATAACCGCATTACCGGCATGACGGGCCATCAGCAGAATCCTGCCAGCGGCATGGATATCCACAATCAGCCTGCACCTCAGCTCAACATTGAAAAACTGGTGGAAAGCTGCGGCGTGAAGGATATCACCATTGTGGATCCCTTTGATCTGAAGGCGACGGAAAAGGCCATTCGTGAGGCAGTTGCCCGCGAAGAGGTCAGCGTGGTTATCGCCCGCCGTCCCTGCGCGCTGCTGGACAAGACCGTCAAGCCGCCCTTCACCATTGACGGCTGCAAGGGCTGCGGCGCCTGCATGAAGCTCAGCTGCCCTGCCATCGAACGTCATGGCAAGACGGTCATTATCAACCCGGCGCTGTGCATCGGCTGCGGTATGTGCGCGCAGGTATGTCCCTTCCATGCCATTAAAGCCAAGGAGGCCTGAATATGAGTCAGACGAAGTTTGATCTGGTGATCGTCGGTGTGGGCGGTCAGGGTACGCTGCTGGCCAGTAAAATTCTGGGCCGTCTCGCCCTGAAGGCCGGCTGCGGCGTAAAGGTAAGCGAAGTGCATGGCATGAGCCAGCGCGGTGGCAGTGTAATCACGCATGTGCGCGTGGGCGACCGTGTGCATTCTCCCATTGTCACTCCTGGCGAGGCGGATTTTCTGCTTAGCTTTGAACAGCTGGAAGCTGCCCGCGCTGCGTCCTTCCTCAAGGAGGATGGCGTTGCCATCGTCAACACGCAGTGCATTTTGCCCATGCCTGTTATCACGGGCTCGACTGCGTATCCTGAAGACGCGCTCGCGCCGCTTGCAGGCCATAAAATCGAATGTGCCGATGCGCTGGGCATTGCCGTTGAATGCGGCAGCCAGAAGGCGCTGAATCTGGTACTGCTGGGCATGCTGTCCAAACATCTGCCCTTCGGGAAGGAAGCATGGCACGAGGCGATTGCTGCCTGCGTACCGGCAAAAACGCTGCCGGTCAATCTGGCTGCCTTTACGCGCGGCCGTGAACTGGAAGCCTGAAATTTGATATCAGCAGGAAGGTCGTACAATGCTCAGGCAAAATCGCTTGCTGATCGACATGGATGCGATCAGGCATAATTACCGGATCCTGAAGGAATCTGTCCCTGCAGAGGTCAAAGTGATGCCCGTGATCAAGGCCAATGCCTATGGTCACGGCATGCTGGAAACAGCGCGTGCGCTGTCGAAGCTGGGCGCTGATCATTTTGCAGTAGCTACGCCGGACGAAGGGGTTGAACTGCGCCTTGGCGGAATTGAAGGAGAAATCCTCGTGCTGGGCGCGGCAATGCCGACTGCCGCGCAGGAAGCCGTTGCACATGAACTGACGCAGACTGTGTTTACCCCTGAAATGGTGGAAATGCTTGAAAAAGAAGCTGCCATCCAGGGAAAGAATGCGCTTGTGCACATCAAACTGGATACCGGCATGAACCGTATTGGGCTGCGTACACAACAGGAGGCGGAGGCGCTGGCGGCAGCTCTTGTGAAGGCTGCGCATGTAAAACCGACTGGCATCTTTACCCATTTTTCGGATGCGGATGCTCCGGAAAACGGTGAAATCAATGCCTTCAGCGTAGGACAGCTTGAACGTTTCAAACAGCTGCGCGCCTGCTTTGATGCAGCGATCCCTTCACATGTGGCCAACAGCGCCATGAGTTTGTTGGCTCCGCAGGCGTATTTTTCCATGATTCGGGAAGGAATTGCGCTGTATGGCTATCCGCCTGTGGAAACAAAGCTGCCCTTCAGGCCTGCGCTCAGCTGGCTGACTGAGGTCGTTAATGTCAAAACCATTCATGCCGGCGATGCGGTCGGCTATGGCCGTACTTTTGTGGCAGACCGTGACATGCGCATTGCAACGGTAGCTGTCGGCTATGGCGACGGATATCACCGTGCGCAGTCTGGCAGGGGATGGATGCTGATCCGCGGCAGGCGGGTACCGATTGTTGGACGCGTGTGTATGGATCAGACAATGGTTGATGTAACAGATGTGCCGGACGTATGCGCGGGCGATGAGGTTGCGCTGATCGGTTCGCAGGGCGCAGAAACGATTGATGCTGAGCAGGTTGCAAAGTGGGCGGGTACCATCAGCTATGAGGTGCTGCTGGCTGTTACGCAGCGTGTGCCGCGTATTTACGTGAATGCGGATGAATAGGCATCTGCAGTGCTAGCCAAAATATCCCTGTTTTACAGGTGACAAAAGGAAAGGGAAAAGGAATGCAGAACAAAACAAATAAAAAGAAGCCACAGGTGCAGGAGGTCAAAAAACCGATCATCACCGGTTCGTGGCACGGAAAGCATGCGTGGTCTCTTGCGGGCAAACGCGCACTGAATATGCTGGCCGTTACTGCAATCTACCTCATTGGCGGCATGCTGCTGGGCTTTGACGGCCTTGCAGGCCGTATTTTCAGCTGCGTTATGATCGTTTTTGCGGCTGCGTATTATCTGTATGCGTCTGGTCTGGCACAGGGTCAGACGGACGCTGCGTTTGGCGAGATCCTCTACAGTCGCCGCGAGAATGGACACAATGTGCCCGCTGAGGATATCGACCGCAGCTTCCACCCCCTCAAGGGCCTGTTTGCAGTGGTTGTAGGCGCGGTTCCCTTCGTGCTGTTTACACTGGTTTTTGCCTGTATAACCAAGGTGACAGTCTATCAGCTTGGCGCGCTGCCTGGCTGGATGGATTCCCTTGTCAGCCAGACTGAGGTTCGCGACGCTCTGTGTTATTATGAATCGCTGGGCGGCATGAAGACGATGGACGTACTGCGAATCATCGACCGTGCCATGATCATGCCGTTTATCAACGTAGCTGCGTATTATGGCACACAGGCTTCGCTGCTTGCGGAGCGGCTCAGCCCCCTGCTGATTCTGGTGGCGCCGATGGGGTATGCCCTCGGCTACTCTCAGGGTCTGAATCTGCGTACGCGCATCAACACCGGCATCAAGATGGGCGACGAAAAGAAAAAGCGCAGGGAACGCAAGGCACGCAAGCAGCGCCAGCGCAGCAAGTCCCCCGAACAGCTCATCTGACCTATGCATATCATTGCAGGTGATCGCCGTGGGGCGCAGCTGTTCGCGCCCAAGGGGATGGATACCCGTCCTACACAGGCAAAAGTCAAGGAGTCGCTGTTTAACATCATTCAGGCTTATGTGCCGGATGCGCAAGTGCTGGATCTGTTTGCAGGCAGCGGAAACCTTGCATTGGAGGCGCTCAGCCGGGGCGCTGCCTATGCTGTGATGGTTGATATGGATCGTGAGGCGAATCAGTGCATCCGCCGCAATATTGAAAAACTGCGCTATGCGGAATGCACAAAGGTGCTGAAGGCTGACTGGAAGCAGGCAATTGTGCAGATGAAGACAGAGGGGCGGAAGTTCGATCTGGTTTTTCTGGACCCTCCATACCGCATGACAGAACTGAACGAATGCTGTGCTGCACTTGCCGATGCAGGGCTGCTTGCGCCGGATGCCATGATGGTGCTTGAACACCGCACCGGTCCGTTTGGCATGCCGGATGAACGTTTTGAACTGATTAAAGAACGTGCATACGGCGATACGGAAATCCACTTTTACCTTTATCAGGCATAACCTGCAGGCTTCAGAAAGGAGCGGCAAATCAATGGCTGTTTGCGTTTTTCCCGGCAGCTTTGACCCGGTTACCAAGGGCCATCTGGATCTGATTGAACGGGCCTCCCGCCTGTTTGACGAAGTGATTGTAGCTGTGCTTTACAATCCGGCAAAGACCGGCCTTTTTCCAGCGGAAGAGCGTATCAGACTGCTTCGGAAGGCCTGCGCTCATTTATCCAACGTTTGTTTTGACAGCTTTGACGGCCTGCTGGTGGACTTCATGCGCAACTGTGGCGCAAGGGTTGTGATCAGAGGTTTACGTAGCACGGCCGATTTTGAAAGCGAATTTCAGATGGCGCAGCTCAATCACCAGATGAAGCCGGAAGTTGAAACGCTGTTTATGACCACTGCGCCGGAATATGCCCATGTAAGTTCAAGCGCTGTAAGGGAAATCGGGTCGTTTGACGGCGATATTTCGCCGTTTGTGCCGGCGTGCATCGTGCCGGATGTTGTTTCTATTCTTTGTCAACATTAAGGAGGAGTACTCATTATGCAGCAGGATGCCATTTCCGCGTTCCGCAAAAATCTGAATGACCTGGAGGAAACGGTTGCTTCCGGCAAGCGTGTACCGCTGAGCAGCATGTGCATGGTTGACCGTGACCGCGTCATGAACATCATGCAGGGAATCATGGACGATCTTCCCACTGTGTTTACGGAGTGTGAAGGCGTTGTCCAAAACCAGATTTCCATTATTTCCGAAGCAAATGAACGCGCTGAGCAGACAAAGCAGAGCGCGACGGCGCGCGCTAATCAGTTTGTGGCTGATGCCAAGAATCAGGCTCAGCAGATGGTTGCACAGGCGCAGCAGCAGGCTCAGGAAATGCTGCATCAGGCCCAGCAGCAGGCGAACGGAATGCTGCGCGAAGCACAGGAACAGGCCGCCAAAATGGTGAATGATGCTGAAAACCGTGCCCGTCAGCTCATCAGTGAGCAGGAGATCACTGCGCGTGCAAACATGGAAGCGGAAGAAATGCGCCGCAGCACACAGGAAGAAATCGAGAAACTGTACACGGATGTGTATCAGCACATCGATGAAGTGCTTGTGCAGCTTGACCGTTCCATCAGCGAAAAGCTGACCGACATTCGCATGACCCGGCAGCAGATTGACCAGAGCATGTCGATCAGGTAAAATGAATCATCACAAACATCTGCAGTTTTTTACTGCAGATGTTTTTCTTTTTATGGAAAAGAAACATGAAGTTGTCATGGTTGCTTGCGTTGTTCATTGCCAATAATATGCGGGAATAGCATTTTGGGGAGGGCAAGCGTCATGCGCAGATCGACAGTGGCTTCGCTTTCGATAGGCATCACAGTACTTTTTATGGGCTTTGCAACGCATCAGGACGAAGCAATCACTGTGCAGACAGCAGTGATCAGAACGGGAGATTTTTTGCAGACGCTGCCAATGATCGGTACGGTGGAATACGAACAGCAGCATAACAGCTTTGTTCTTCGCAATGGAAAAATCGCAAAGGTATATGTAAGGAAAGGACAGAAGGTAAAAGCGGGTGAATTGCTGTTTGCCCTTGATATGAGTGATGAAGAAAATGCGATGACAAAGCTCTCGCAATTGCGCTATCAGCAACAGTCAATACGGGATATGGGCAGCGTTGCCAATTTGATGACGTTGCAAAGCGAATACGAGTTGCTTAGGCAGGAAGTAGAACTAAAGCAAAGAATTAAGGCTTCTCACATGCGAAGTGAGGCAGAAGGAGTCGTAGAGGCTGTATATATAAAAGAGGGAACATATGCACAAACGGGTGAACTGGCTGTTGTTGTCAGGGGTGAGGAAAAATGTATAAAAGTACTTGCCGATCCTTCGGAGTTGGCGGGTATTGACTGTGGAACGGCTGCTGTTATGACCCATCAAGGACAATACACAGGGGCGGCAAAGATTGAAAGAATTGGTGCACCAGTGATGACAACAGAGGGGATTCGGCAACAGATTACACTCGTGCCGATGGACGGAAACGACCTTGATTTATATGAAGCGGGTACGTCCATTTCTGTGAAAGTACTGACGGATTCCATCCCCTCACAGGCACTGATTCCTTTGGCGGCGATTGACAGCAATGAACGTGTCTGGATGATTGAAAATGACAGGGTGTATTCTGTCGGACTTGAGAACGGCAAATATAATAATCAGTTTGTTGCTGTGCCTATGCATGAATGGGATGGACGACAAGTTGTGCTGCTGCCGGATCAGTATCGACTGCAGGAGGGGTGCGCTGTAAAAAATGCAAAGAAATGAATGCTGGCGTATGGGTCTGCAAACCATCAGCGCAGCGCCTGTCAGATCGGTACTGACAACACTAGGTATGGCAATTGGCATCGCCGCGGTGCTTGCGGTGATCACGCTGGGTGAAGCGGGACGTGCGCAGGTGGATTCCGAAATGCGCCGTCTTGGAATTGACAGAGTATGGATTACAGCAGCAGACGATAGTGCACTAAGGAGTGGCGATGCTGAACTTTTGTCAGAAAGGCTTGGAACAAAAACAACGGCACAAATCTATCTGTCAACAGTTGTCAGAAGTGAAACGGAGGAGAAACAGAGCACCGTTGCCGGTATTTCAAAGACCTATATGGAAATGACCGGAATAGATGTAATCAAGGGAAGAAAATTGTTTGCGAATGAATGGACGAGCAGCA
Organism: Clostridia bacterium; assembly: GCA_017517815.1. Next base: position 18,375 of record JAFWYA010000060.1, read on the forward strand.
GCCGCAGTGCGCTTGTCGGCAAAGATTTGGCAGAAGTACTGAAAACATCTCCGGGCGAGTGGATCAGTATTGGAGGAAAAACATTTGAAGTAGTCGGAGTTGCAGCAAGCAGCAATGGATTTTCACAGGTGGACGCTGCTGCAAGTGTAATGATTCCTGCGGAGATATTGTTGAATTTATCCGGCCAATACGTTCATGAGATCATTGTGGATGTACCGACAGACAGAACAGCTGTGCAGACTGCACAACTGGCGCAGCAGACACTTGCAGCATGGAAGGGAAGAACAAGTGAAACAATGACTCTGGATGTACAGATTCAGGCGGCAGAAAGTGTGCTGGATACGTTTGTAAAGGTGCTTGGCTGGGTGGCAGTGATATGTGTATTGGTCGGGGGAATTGGCATTATGAACATACTGCTTGTCAGCATACGAGAAAGAAAGCGGGAAATCGGAATTATGAAATCCATGGGTGCGGCAAACAAGGAAATTTGCTATATGTTTTTGTGCGAAGCGCTGATGTATGCAGTATCAGGCGGAATGGCCGGGATTATTTTGGGCATTCTGCTGATCTTTTTTGCGGGTAAAAGCATTGGGGTCATTCCAACGGTACAGGCAGCTGACTGTATGCTTGTTTTCCTTGCTGGACAAGCGGTTGGGCTTATCTTTGGCGTGGCTCCTGCAGCAGCCGCCGCCCGTATGAAACCTGTGGACGCCCTCCGTCAGGAATGAAATTTCTGGTCATTCTTTTGGTTGGTTTTTGTCCACAGTGTACATCCTGTACAAATGGGCACTCGAATCTTGGTGGATTTAGCCTATTTCATTTTTGAGAAAAAACAGATATAATACAGACAGTTCAAATGGATGTGTACGTTCAGTGTGCATATCTCAAATTTAAAGGAGGCTGTCTGCTATGGCAAGCGTATCCCTCAATCACATCTATAAGGTATATTCCGGCAACGTGACCGCTGTCAGCGATTTCTGCCTGGACATCGAAGACAAGGAGTTTATCGTTCTGGTTGGTCCTTCCGGCTGCGGTAAGTCCACCACCCTGCGCATGGTTGCCGGTCTGGAAGAAATCTCCAGCGGCGAACTGTACATCGGCGACCGTCTGGTCAACGACGTTGCTCCCAAGGATCGCGACATCGCCATGGTTTTCCAGAACTACGCTCTGTATCCCCACATGACCGTGTTCGACAACATGGCTTTCGGTCTGAAGCTGCGCAAGACCCCC
>JAFWYA010000061.1 GCA_017517815.1 Clostridia bacterium
AACGCAGTTTCGATATCTTCTGCATGGGTCAGCTTCAAAAGCTTACAGGCTGCATCTGCCTGCGAAAGGGATGCACCTGCTGAACCGTATCGGCACTGAGCGATAGCGACTAGACAAGCAATAGTGGTATCTTCTGTTTCCGGAATATGGATCCATTCATCGGGAGATCCGCTATAATCTACGACACTCTGATTTCCGGGTATAGTTGGTAGCTCTGCCCTGCAGGCACCGGACATAATGGCCAGCATAACTGCAATCATCATAAGTAATACTTTTCTCTTCATTCTGATTCTCCTTTCCGGGATGTGTGAATTGCTTAAGTACTTCTGATATTAGACGATGGTTAGCCAGTCCAATGTTCCGATAATTGTTTTAGAATCGAATGATTATTATTGTTGAAGAATGCCGAAGCTGGATTGTTGACATAGCGTTGACCTGATGGTTCTATTGTACATAATTCGATAAGAGAATGCTGATACATCAGAATTATGATCGGCGCGCACCTTGACGAATCGCTTATACTGATTTTCTGTAAGCAGGACGCCTTCTGGCGATCTTTGTTCCATGGTTTCTCACCTCCAGCATTAACCCGTATAGAGCGGCACGGGATGAATGGTATGTTCCTCGCGGGGATTGACTTCGGAGAACCTTCGATCAAAAAGCACAATACCTCGCTGTACCACCTGATGCCCGAACCGACCTCGCAGACCATCAACGGCGCGCTCAAGATCCTCAACACGCAGCCGTTTTTCGTTGTCCCCAAACATATCAAGCTGTACCGGCGCAGTATCAGGTGACAACCGTCCGCAGTTTACTCCAAGAGAACGCAACGGTAGGCGATCAGCGAAGCGGGTGGTAAATAGCCTGTAAGCTGTTTCTGCAATTTCGCCGGTCAGGTTCGTTGCTGTGTCGATGGAGCATTGACAGGAATTGCAAACCAGCTCTGTTGATCGTACACTCAGGGAAATGCAGCGGCTTCTGAAACCATGTTCCCGCATACGGGCAGCGACGCTTTCGCACAGGAGATAGATGACGCATTTCGCATCTGCGAATGTTTCTATATCGCGCGGCGCAGTCAATGAATTGCCAATGGACTTGATGGCCGTTTCTGCACCAACCGGCATGACGGGTGTCTGGTCTGCGCCCATAGCGTAGAGTTTCAGAATCAAGCCGTTCTTGCCCAGCATGGTAGACAGGATTCTGGTATCGCAGTTCGCCAGATCTCCAATACTCAGGATGCCCACGGCAGCAAGTTTCTTGCGTGTAGCAGGACCAACGTACAAGAGATCACCTGCCGGCAGCTTCCACACAGTTTCCCTGAAATCATCGGGGCGGATCACAGTAACAGCATCCGGCTTTTTCATATCTGAACCGAGTTTTGCAAAAATTTTATTGTCAGCGACGCCTATGGATACTGTGATCCCCAATTCTTCTTTCACACGGCGACGAATCTCCTGGGCGATTCTTTCTCCATCATCGAGCGTTACGCGCGGTCCGGAAATGTCAATCCAGTTTTCGTCCAGACCAAACGCTTCTACACGATCCGAATACTCTTCGACGATGCTGCGCATCTGCTTACTGAAATGGATGTATAGCGAGTAATCGGCAGGGAGGATGACGAGCTGCGGGCATTTCTGTCGTGCTTGCCACAGTGCCTCGCCGGTCTTCACTCCGAGCTTCTTCTTTGCCAGCGGGTTGGCAGTCAGAATAATTCCGTGACGCGCCTCAACATCACCGCCAACGGCAACAGGCAGATGACGCAGCTCAGGTCGGTAGCAGAGTTCGCAGGAACAGTAAAAGGAATTGGCGTCACAATGAAGTATTACCCTCGCCATGCCATCACCTCCAAAGAATACAGAAATAAAGGCAAATGGGATTTTGCCCTGTTTTTCATCATCTTTCGTAAGGTGGGGTACTTCTTATCTAAAAGTATAATATCGAACATTTGTTCTGTTAAGCTGACAAGGATCAGAATAAGCAAATTTCTCTTTTTCGACACATCATGTTCGATTCTTACAACCTGAGCGTTTTTTCGTTACTATGCTGTCTGTCCTTATAATAGTATACGGCAGCCCGAAGGGGCTGCCGTTTGCTCAGTCTGCAACTTGAGTTAGCTCAATTTTAGTCGCATTTGAAATGAAATCCGCTTGGCTCCATTCACCTTCTTTATCGATGCCAATGTATAGCGTGAGCTGTTCAGGCAGCGTTCCATTGCCTCTGAAGGAAACCGTGGCTCCTTTATCAGAGAAGGCAACTTCTTCCGTACGTAGGGCTGCTCCATCTTCAGTAATCAACAGAGCATCATACCAGCAGTGATCTCCGGGATCTTCAAAGACAGTATCAACAGCCGAAATGTCCAGTGTTGCGCGTACAGCGCTAATCTGAAGATCGGCAGTAAACGAAACATCGTTGTATTCTCCAGTGCTAGTAAATGTTTTGAAGATGGCATCTGTACGCTTCACAACCGTAGATATTTCCCCAACTCCCTGCTGGGTATCGTACAGTTCGTAGTGGTTGATGCCGTCGAAGTAATAGTAGCTGGGCATCTGCCAGAGCTTGATGTGCAGTTCCAAACTCTCCTGATTCTGCGCATCCTCCGGCAGTGGGCATTCAAATTCGCGCAGGAACAGTGTGCTTCCATCCGGAAGCGTATCTGTCTGCTCCGTCCACGGTGGGAGATCAATGCCATCGCCTGTGGTACAATGATCGGAGGGATAGACGGAATAGCACACTACACCGGCAGGCTTTCCTTCGTCGACAGCCATGTAGTAGGCGTCAACTGCCTCAATGCCAGACACATTCTCATCATAGGGA
>JAFWYA010000062.1 GCA_017517815.1 Clostridia bacterium
GCATCGCACAATCAAATGCGATAGAATTATACTGCAGGAATCTTGTGGAATCAAGTCCGGCGAGTATAATAATGCGCGTACCGGGAAAGAAACCGCAGAAAAATGCTGAAAAAGGAAAGTGCATATCGGTTTCACTCAGCTTTCCCGACAAATTGGTGTTTGAAAGTGTACGCTAAATAACGCTGTCATTGCGAACCAGTGCGCACACTGGTGTGGCAATTCCCGGTTCTTCCGCCTCGCTCAGGATGACAAGGTTTTCTGTTGTTTGAGGCAGCCCGACAAACACCAATTTGCCGCATGGCTGGGGAAAGCCGGTAAGCACATAAAGGAAAATCAAAGGTGGGTGTAAGAGTTATGGAATCGGAAAAAAAGAATGTGAACATCTGGAAGTCGCTTCAGAAGGTTCCGGCAGGCACCATGCTTGTGCCGCTGATTATTGGTGCGCTGATCACAACGATCACCAATGGCGTGTTCCACTTCAACCTGTGGACAACGCTGGGCAACCCGATGAAGGATATGTTTTCTTCCAGCGGTCAGATGCTGCTGATCGGCCTGATGCTGTTCTGCACCGGCACCTCGCTGCGGCTGAGTGATTTGAAGGACGCGCTGCACCGCGGCGTTTTGCTGATCCTGGTGCGGCTGGGCGTGGCATACGCGCTGTCGGCGCTATTCTTCCTGGCCTTCGGCTATGACGGTGTGTTCGGCATCTCGTTTCTGGCATTTGTCTGCGCCGTCACCAGCTCCAATGCGGCGCTGTACATGGGAATCATTCAGCCCTTTGGCGACAAGGCCGACAAGGCCAGCTTCGGCGTGATGCTGATTTGCTCCATGCCGTTGCTGCCGCTGCTGTTCCTGGGCTTCTTCGGCGCGTCGGGCTTCGGTATCGCGCAGGTGGAACAGATTATCTCCCTGCTGATCCCCTTTGTGCTGGGCATGCTTCTGGGCAATCTGGATGGGGATATCCGCAAGGTGTTTGCGGGCGGAAACGCCATCATCCTGCCGTTTCTGGGCTTTGAGTTTGGTTCCACGGTCAATCTGTTTGAGGCGTTCAAGATGATTCCGCAGGGACTGCTGATGAGCCTGGTGTTCTTCGCGGTCACCATCGTCCCGTCCTATGTGTTCGAGCGTGCCGTGCTGCATCGTCCGGGCTACGCTTCCGTGGCCAGTTCCTCGCTGGCGGGCGTGGCGCTGAGCATCCCGACCATTGCGGCGGCATCCAACGCTTCGCTGGAAGCCTATGTATCCGGCACAATCGCCACGCTGGCGTTCGTACTGGCAATTACCAATGTGCTGTGCCCGTTCCTGGTCCGCTTCTCACTGAAGCGCCATCCGGCAGATCCACAGCAGGCGGAATGATTTGAAGTCAACCAAACAGGAATCGACTGTATTTTAGGAGGTTTTCATGATGAGCAAGATGATTCAGGCATCCACACTGAACGCGCTGATGCTGGGCAATTTTGACCGTACCATTTCCGTGAAGGAGTTTTTACACGCCTGCGACACCGGTATTGGCACCTATACGGGCCTGGACGGCGAGGCCATCTTTGAGGACGGTGTGGCCTACCGTGCCACGGCGGAGGGAAAGGTGACCGTGATGAAGCCCGAGGATGGCGTGGCGTTCGGCACGGTAGCGCACTTTGACGAGCATGTGCCCGAGCAGCATCTGACGGACATTGCTTCCATCGAGCTGCTGAAGCAGAAGCTGGAGCCATACATCGCGGGCAACAAAAATGTGTTTTACATTCTGAAAGGACATGCCGAGTTTAACACCATGCATGTACGCAGCTGCTTTGTCTGCGAAAAGCCCTACCCGACCCTGTCCGAGGCGGCCAGTCACCAGCGGGAGTTCCACTACGCAAAGGTGCGCGGCGATCTGGTGGCCGTGTACTGCCCGGCCTATGTCAACGGCATCAATATGCCGGGCTGGCACTTCCACTTCCTCAGCGGCGACAGGACGAAGGGCGGTCACATTTTGGGACTGAGCACAGCCTCTCTGGCGTTCAAGCTCAACCGGCTGGATGCCTATGAGATCATCCTGCCGCAGAACGAGGAGTTTGCCAAGCTGAACCTGTGCGAGGATCTGTCCGCCAAGACCGCCGCCGTGGAGGGCGGGGCGCACAAGTAATTGTATCGTTCCAATGGGGCGCTTCCAAAAGGAAGCGCCCTTCCGCTTTCCGCCAACCTCCGGTGGGGCAATTCTCCCACAGCCTTTTGGCGGCTGCATTTTCTACGCCTCAATGAAAAAGCTTTCTTATCGGGTTAACTCAGCTGCCTGACAAATTGGTGCTTGAAAGTGTACGCTAAATAACGCTGTCATTGCGAACCAGTGCGCACACTGGTGTGGCAATCCCCTGGTTCTTCCGCCTCGCTCAGGATGACAAGGTTTTCTGTTGTTTGAGGCAGCCCGACAAACACCAATTTGTCGAACAGATAAGGCGTTTGACCTGCTTTTAGAAAACTTCATAATGACTAAAACAAAGGCGATCAACTCTATGTGGTTGGTCGCTTTTGCTTTACCCATTATAAAAGGAACTGACCTGATGTCTAATGAAAAATTGGAAAAGCTGAAGCACGACAAGTATGTTGCGGAAAAGAAGTTGACCGCAGCCAAGCACAGAGAGAAGCAGTTAGAAAGCGAGTTGAAGCGACTGACCAGAAGTGAGCGAACGCATCGCCTGTGTACTCGTGCCGGAATGTTGGAAGCTTTTTTGCGAGAACCGACCATGCTGACCGATGATGATGTGATGGAGCTTTTATCATTCATCTTCCACAGCGAAGCGGTTCAAAAGAAGCTGAATATGCTGATTGAGAACCGAAAGGAATCTGAGCAACTGGACGGAGGCTAAAACCCTATTCTTGAATAGGGCGCAATTATACACCACCTAAAGATGGTGATTGCGTCCTGCCGGAAGCCCCTTGCAGGGAGCTTGATGATTTCCGCAAAAGTCCTTTGCTCCAATCATCCAGAGGAAGCTACACTTCCCCTGCGCTGGCTCTGCCAGCTACCCCTTTGTGACTTGACGCAAAGGAACGATTACAGGCACAATCATTCCCCGGCAACAAGTTGATAATTCACCGAGAGGAGGTTCAAACAAAATGCCGGTTCCCCATCTGGAAATACGAATTGTTCAGAGAAGTAAAGGCAAGTCGGCGGTTGCCGGAGCTGCCTACCA
>JAFWYA010000063.1 GCA_017517815.1 Clostridia bacterium
GCAAAAAATAAGCCGCCCCTTTAGGGGCAGCCTGTAAAAATGGTGCGGTTGGCAGATCTTCAGAGCGCTCTTAGCGCTGCCGGTAATCCGCCCTTATAGGGCGTAATCAAGCCACCGGCTAAGCCGGTGGTTATGACTTATGCCTTCTTACTGCAAGTACGCCAGCAGCAGCTTTTCGGCTGCGTCCACGTCGCGCAGGTCAATGACCTCGCAGGCGCTGTGCACATAGCGGCAGGGAATGCTCACCGTGCCCACGCGCACGCCGCTGCGTGTGGTCTGCATGGCCATGGCGTCAGTGCCGCCATAGGGCAGCACTTCGCGCTGGGTCTTCACACCGGCCTTTTCACCGGCAGCCAGCAGGGCGGATACGACCTCGGGGCTGGAAATGCTGCCGTTATCCATGATTTTGACAGCAGCACCGTCGCCCAGCTTCACAGAGGGCAGCTTGGTCTTGGGCGTGTCACCGTTGCCAGTCACGTCCAGCGCGATGCCCACGTCGGGGTTGATGCCGTAGGCAGCGGTCTTTGCGCCGCGGCAGCCCACCTCCTCCTGCGTGGAGAAAACGGCATACACGGTATCTTTGGTTTCGCCCAGCTGCTGCATCACGCTTACCAGCAGGGCGCAGGCAATGCGGTCGTCCATAGCGGGAGCGGCCACGCGGTATTCGCCCAGACGGAAGCAATCCGGCGCATACACGGCGATATCGCCCAGCTGCACCAGGCTCAGCGCTTCTTCAGCATCGGCAGCGCCGATGTCGATGAACATGTGCTTCATCACGGGCTTTTCATTGTCGGCCACAGGCTCCTGTACGATCACGCCCTGTACGCCGTTGGCAAAGCATACATGGCGGGTGTGACTGTAGGCAACGCGGATGCCGCCCACGGGAGCAACGCGCAGGAAGCCTTCTTTTTCGACTGCGGCCACGATGAAGCCGATGTGGTCCATGTGAGCGGACAGCATGATGCGCTTGCCGCCCGGATCAGTACCGCGCTTTTCGCAGATGAGATTGCCCATTGCGTCGCGGGTGATGGAATCGACCTTGTCCTTCAGAAGAGCTTCGATGGTATCGGCAACGGCGCTCTCGCGGCCGGTAGCGCCGTAAACGTCCGCAATTTTTTTGATGAGTTCAAACATTTCAATCAACCTCATTTCTGCAGAAAGGCTTTGACCAGCTCATACTGCGCATCCAGATCGCGCAGGTCGCAAATGGTAGAGGGGCTGTGAATGTAGCGACACGGGACGCTGAGTGCGCAGGTCTGCGCGCCAATGCACGTGCGCTGAATGGGGCCGCCGTCGTTGCCGCCGGTCACGGCCATCTTGACCTGATGAGGCACGCCTGCCTGCTGAGCAACGGCCAGCATGGTTTTGAACATTTCAGGCTGGGCGATGGAGGCATGATCCATAAAGCTGATGGCAACACCCTTGCCCAGCACGCATACCTGCTCATGCTCGGGAATATCGCCCGCGTCGTTGGAAGCGGTGCCTTCCAGCACAAGGCCGATATCCGGCTGGATGCGGAATGCAGCGCCGTAAGCGCCGCGGCAGCCGACCTCCTCCTGACAGGTGAAGGCAAACCAGGTGTCGTAATTGGTTTCGTCGTCCAGCAGACGAAGCATGGTATAGCAGCCCACGCGGTCGTCCAGTGAGCGGGCAAGCACCTTGTGATCGCCGAAGGGCGTAAAGGGCGTTTCAAAAATGATGGGCGTACCGATGGGCGCCACGGATTCAGCCTCCGCCTTGTCCTTTGCGCCAATGTCTACGTAGAGCTGCTCAATGGGCAGCACATGCTTGCGGTCTTCAGCAGTCTGCTGATGGATGGCCATTGCGCCGATCACGCCGCTGAGGGCGTTTTCTCCGTAGCCGACCTTCACGCGCTTGGAGACCAGCACGCGGGAATCAATGCCGCCGATGGCGCACACCTTGAGCAGGCCATCTTCGGTGGCGGAGATCACCATCAGGCCCACTTCGTCCATGTGGGCGGCGATCATCAGGCGTTTGGCGTTTTCATCGGCGCATTTCTTATGGGCGATGACGTTACCCATGCGGTCGATGGTCACATTTTCCTTGCCCAGTTTTTCGACGCATTCGTTGTAGATGGCCATGCGCACAGGCTCTTCACGGCCGCTGATGCCGGGCAGTTCGCACAGGGTTTTCAGCTCCATAAGTCGTTATCCCACCCTTCATCCAGTTCGCTGAGGAAGTGTGCCAGCAGCCGTCCGCTTTCGCGGATGACGTTGGTGTCCAGCAGCTCTACAGAGGTATGCATGTACTTCAGCGGCACGCTGATCAGCGCGGTCGGCACACCGGCGCGCACAATCTGCAGCGCGTCGCCGTCGGTGTAGGTACGGCGGCTGGCGGTGTCGATGGAAACCTCCACACTGTGCGCCTTTGCAGTGTCACGTATGCGGGCAAAGACCTTCGGCTGCAGATAGGGGCCGCAGCAAAGCGCCGGCATGTTGAGCGGCGAGGTGGTGTCCGGGCGGCTGGAGGGCAGGGGAGCGTGGGTCACGTCCAGCGCAATGCCCAAATCAGGATCAATGCCGTAGGCGGCGGAGGTCGCGCCCTGCGCGCCCACTTCCTCCTGCGAGGTGATGACAAAATACACGTCGCAAATGTGAGTCATGGTCTGCAGGCGTTCGGCAGCCTGCAGCAGAGCGCCGCCGCAGGCGCGGTCGTCCATGCTCTTGGCGGCGCAGCGGCCGTTGAGCAGTTCACGGGCCGGGCCGTTGAGGGTGATCAGGTCGCCTACATGCACGCGGGCGGTCACTTCCTCAGCCGGCAGGCCAAGGTCCACAAACAGGTCTTCGCGCTTGTAGTTGTTCTGCCGGTCGGCGTCGCTGAGCAGATGGGGCGGCATGGCGCCGACCACGCCCAGCAGCTTTTCGTAGCCGTTCTTTCCCTGACGGGCATGCACCGTTACGGTGGAGGCGGGCAGGATGCGCGGGTCCACGCCGCCAACCTCGCCCATGCGAAGCGTGCCGTCGGGCAGAATGTCCGCCACCATCAGGGCGATTTCATCCTGATGGGCGGCCAGCATCACGCGGGGCGCGCGCTTGCCTTCGCTTACGGGCCGGGTCGCCTTTTTCAGGGCGATCACATTGTACAGCGGGTCGATGGTCACGCTGTCGCACAGGGGTTCAAACTGTTTTTTGAACCACGCGGCAACTTCGTACTCATGACCGCTGGGGCCGTGCTGTACGGCCTGTTCCTTGAGAAAATTCATAATGTCCATTTTTTTGCCTCTCTCATTTCAGATTTTGGCATGCATACAGAATAACGGATAAAGCTGGAAAAAGCAATATGAAACAGTAAAAGCACAATCGAAGGCACGTTGTTTTTTGCAGGAAGTATGCTATACTGTGAAATAGTGATCCATTCGTTTTTTCATATACATATCTTTCAAGGAGGAACTGAATCATGGCAAGGCTCAAAATTGGTATCATCGGCTGCGGCGGCATTGCAAACGGCAAGCATATGCCTTCTCTGAAGGCCATCAACCGTGCGGATATGGTGGCGTTCTGCGACCTGGTAGAAGAACGTGCCAAGAAGGCTGCCGAAGAGTACGGCGTGCCTGGCGCGAAGGTGTACACCGATTACAAGGAACTGCTCAAGGACGAAAGCATCGACGTGTGCTACGTGCTGACCCCCAACCGCAGCCATGCCGATATCTCCATCGACGCCATGCGTGCCGGCAAGCACGTCATGTGTGAAAAGCCCATGGCCAAGTCTGCCGCCGATGCCCGCCGCATGGTAGCCGCTGCCAAGGAAACCGGCAAGAAGCTGACCATTGGCTATCAGCACCGTCACAAGGCTGAAAGCGCCTATGTGAAGAGCTGCATCGACCGCGGTGATCTGGGCGAGATCTACTATGCAAAGGCGCTGGCTATCCGCCGCCGCGGCACGCCCAATTGGGGTGTGTTCCTCAACGAGTATGAGCAGGGCGGCGGGCCCTTGATCGACATCGGCACCCACAGCCTGGACCTGACCCTGTACCTGATGAACAATTACAAGCCCTGCATGGTGGTGGGCACCAAGTACAAGAAGGTTGAAAACGCCGATCAGGGCAACCCCTGGGGCGGCTGGGGCGAAGACGAGAACAAAACGCTGGAAGACACTGCCTTTGGCTTCATCGTCATGGAAAACGGCGCGACCATCACGCTGGACGCCACCTGGGCGCTCAATACTGACGAGCCCATTCCCGAGGGCAGCTGCAACCTGTGCGGCAGCAAGGCCGGTGCGACCATCCGTCCCAATAAGGTCGTCATCAACAAGGTTGAGTTCAACCGTCAGGAAGAAATCTGCCCCAATATGGCGGCCGGCGGCGTAGCCTTCTACGACGGCGTGCAGGAAACCCCGCCCATCACCGAGCAGATGCGCTGGCTGGATGCGCTGGAAAATGACACCGATCCCGTCGTGCTGCCTGAGCAGGCCTGCGTGGTGAGCGAGATCCTTGAAGCTATCTACACCTCCGCCAAGACCGGCGAGCCTGTGTACTTCGACCGCTGAGGACAAGCTGATGAGAAAATATGCAATGCTTGGCAAATGGCATGTGCATGCCCCGCAGTATGCCGATGAGATCAACCGCCTGGACGGCTGCTGCGTTGCCAGAGTATGGGATGAAAATGAAGAGACCGCCAGAGAATGGGCGGCTGCCCTGGGCAACGGCTGCGTGAGTTCCACGGTGGAGGAGATCCTTGCTGACCCCGAAATTGAGGGCGTGGTGGTTTGCAACGCTACCAACGAGCACGATGTTCTGATGCTGCGCGTGTGCGAAAGCGGCAAAGCGCTGTTTACCGAAAAGGTGCTCACTCTCAGCGTTGAAGGCGCGGAAAAGGTGCGCGAAGCGGTGAAGAAAAACAACACGCGCTTTGGCATTTCCTTCCCGCATCTGAGCGAGCCGCAGGTGCGATTCGCCCTTGAAACGGCCAAGGCCGGCAAGCTGGGTGCCATCAACTATGCGCGCTTCCGCAAGGCGCACAACGGCGCGACTGCCGGCTGGCTGCCGCCGCACTTCTACGATCCGGTTGCCTGCGGCGGCGGAGCGATGATCGACCTGGGCGCACACCCGATGTATCTGCTGTGCGAACTGTACGGCGAACTGCCTGTGCGCGTACAGTCCTCCTTTACGCAAACGCTTGGAAGGGGCGTTGAAGACAACGCCGTCAGCCTGCTGACCTTTGCAAACGGCGCCATTGGCGTTTCGGAAACCGGCTTTGTGTCGGCTGGCTATCCGCTGATTTTTGAAATCGGCGGCGTTGACGGCACGCTGATCATGCAGGGTGAAACGGTGCGCTGGTGCTGCCCTGAAACGGGCAATGCATGGGTGGAGGCTGAACTGCCTGAAGCCCTGCCTTCTCCGCTGCAGCAGTGGGCTGCGGCCAAAACATCCGAGGAACTGCCCGCCGGTTTTGGCATTGACGCAGCTGTGCGGCTGACACAGGTGATGGCGGCCGCCTACGCAAAGTAACAGAAAGAAAGAGGTTTGCACATGCTTCCAACCCCTCGCATTTATGCGGTGTGGCCCTCTGTGGTGCCTGCGGATGAGCCCTGCCAGATGACCATCGCTCCTACGGAAAAGGCTTTTCTGCTGAAAGAGAATGAAGAATACCGATTGACCATCGTCCATGTGGATGGTGATGAGCCGGACTATTACCACTGCTCCGCTCATGAGCATCTGACCGTAGCGGCACACGGCGGCGTGCTGCGCTTCAGCTATGCTTTCCCGGACGAGCAGGAACACCTCATCATTCTGGAAAACAGCGAAAAGAAGCTGGCGGATCTGGTGATTTATTCGCTGAAGGCGGATCTGTACGGTCTGCTTCCGCTCAAGGGTGACCTGCATTCCCACAGCTTCCGTTCCGACGGACAGCAGGATCCCTCTGCCCTCGCCGGTCATTACCGCGAACAGGGCTATGATTTCCAGGCGTTGACCGATCATAACCGCTACTATCCAGGCGGCGAGATCGACGAAACCTACGCAGGCGTGCGCATGGGCCTGACCCGCGTATACGGCGAGGAGGTGCATGCGCCGCCAAGCATCGTCCACATTGTGCATGTGGGCGGAAAGAGCAGCGTTGCGGATCTGTATGTGCATCACCGCGAGGCCTACGACTGCGAGGTGGAACAATACCGGCAGAAGACCCCGGCAGATCTTCCTGAAAAGTATAAGGAGCGTTATGCGCTGGCGATGTGGGCCACCGACAAGATCCACGAAGCTGGCGGACTGGCCATCTTCCCGCACCCCTTCTGGAGGCCGGGCGCATCCAAAATGCATAACGTCTGCAGCGAATTTGCGCGTATTCTGCTCAAAAGCGGCATGTTTGACGCCTACGAGCTGGTGGGCGGCATGGGGCAGGCGGGCAATAATGAATCCGTTGCTATGTGGAATGAGCTGCGTGCCGAGGGCCTGCGCATTCCCGTGGTAGGCTCCAGCGACGTGCACGGGCTGGAAAAGTCCAACGAATTCCCGCATCTGTTCACCATCTGCTTTGCGCAGGAAAAGACGAACGACGCCATCATTGATGCGGTGCGCAACGGCAGCTGTGTGGCCGTCGAAGCGACAGGCGAGGAATACGGCCGCCATTACCGCTGCTACGGCAGCCTGAGACTGGTGGCCTATGCGCAGTTCCTGCTGAAGTATTACTTCCCCAATCTTACGCGCATCTGTCAGGGCGAAGGCGCTGCCATGCGCGCCTATGCTATGGGCGAGGCCGACAAGGCGCTGATCGAACTGCAGGCTAAACAGTCGGACAGCTACATGCAGCGCTTTTTCGGCCGGAAGGAAGCGATCCTTCCCTCAGAAGCAGTGATTGCGTTTGAGGAAAAATGGCGCGCGGTTCAGCTGGACGGCCCCCTCACCAAGGGCGGCACGGTGGATGCACCGCCTGTTACCCGGCAAATCTGATTTTCAAACATACAAAAAAGAGACTTCCTGCTGGGAAGTCTCTTTTTGATGTGTCAGCCCTTCTGCGTAAAGCTGGTGTGACAGCGGCTGCAGGTGATGGTCACCACGCCCTTGCCGCGCGGCAGGCGCAGCCACGCCTTGCATCCGGGGCACTTGAAATACTTGTACTGCTTGCGGTTCTTGAAACGCACCTGCGCCTGACGCATTTCGGTGCGCTTTTTTTCGGAGTAGGTCACATAACGGCGGTTTTCAGCGCGGCGCTTGTCCACGTTGCGCGAGAACATGCGGAAGATGCAGTACACATACGCTGCAAAGCCCAGCGTGTTAAACACTAGACCCAGCAGCGGGAAAACGGGGCTTGCCTGAATGGAACCCACGATGGCGCCGAGCAGATACAGCGCCAGGCCCGTCCACAGCAGCGCCATGGAATAATGGTCCGCACCGTTGCGGCCGTTCATGAAGGAACGAAGGGATTGCTTGATCTTTTCCCAGAAAGACATAGATGACAAAACCTCTTTTCAAAGTTGGTCAGCAGTAGAACATGCCTCCGCGCCCGAAGCCGCAGCAGCAGTTGCAAAGCGAATTCACCAGACACAGCGTCAGGCAGGGATTGGAGCACAGCAGGGAGGAAAAGCCGCCCTGGGCGCTGCGCTGCTGGTAGGATGCGCCGCTGGCATTGAGCTGTGCCAGCAGTTCGCGGAATGCAGGTTCATCCGGAGCCATGTTGACGGCTGTGCGTGCGTCGTTGAGCGCGGCAATGCGGTTGCCCACGCCCATATTGGCCTTCGCGCTCCAGTAATACCATGCAGCCCTGCGGTTGCGCGCGGCCTTCAGCAGGTTGAGCGCGTCGCTGTAGCGGCCGCTGAGCACGGCCTGTGCAGCGGGCCTTAACTCGGGATCGTTTTCGGTATAGGTGCTGGTCTGATACTGACGGCGCTGACCGCCGCCGAACAGATCCTCAAAATCAAAGCCGAAGCCGCCAAAATCATAGCTGCTCTGGCGCTGACCGCCGTATTGCCCGTATCCGCCATACTGTCCGTATCCGCCGGAGGAGCCATACGGCCCATAGCTGCTCTGGCCGCCGTAACCGGAAGAACCGTATCCGCCAGAGGAACCGTATCCCCCCTGCTGATACTGGCCCTTGTTTTTGATCAGCACAGTATAGGCCTCGTTGACCTCTTTCATTTTGGCTTCCGCCTCGGCAGAGCCGCCGTTGAGGTCAGGATGATATTTTTTGGCAAGCCTGCGATAGGCTGCCTTGATTTCATCGTCCGATGCGCCCGGGGAAAGCCCGAGCACCTCATAGGGGTCTCTCATGCCCCATCCTCCTTATGCCTGTCCGGCATTTTTGCCGGTTTCTGCCACGCTGCCGTTGCGCTTCTGCTGTTTTAGCTGATAACGTGACCAACAACCAGAATACAGGATATTTCGCAAAATGTCCATATCCTGAACCAAAGGAAGTGTTTCAAATGCTTCCGTGGCTTCGCCGATGAGCAGCGTCAGGCTGTCTTTGACGAAGGTTTCATAGTCGTCGCGATCATGATAAGCACACAGCGGATTATAACGGCCTTTTTTGAGATCAGCCTCCAGGTCGTCATATGCATCCATCAGATAGACGAAACGCCCAAGTCCTTCGCCAAGCGCTACAAGAGCGTCGGCCCACATGTCTTCACGGAAACGGTAGATCACGCCCAGCATGCGGGCTGACAGGTTTGCACCGGTATCAGGGGATGATTCTCCGCTTTTTTCCAATGCGCTGATGGCTTTCAGGCAGCGCTCGATCTCGCGGCATTTGTCGGGATAGAGCGAATAGACGCGGTCATAGGCCTGCTTGAGCAGCGCTGCTTCGGCACGGCCGGTCAGGCTGTGATCGTCCTGCCAGTCGTCCAGACATTTGTGATAGGCCAGCGCGATGTTCATGTCGCAGCAGTAATCCGCCAGCTCGTTTTGCACATAAGCATGCGGCTTGAAAGGGTGGGGCAGGCAGCGTGCTGAGCCTTCTGCGGTTTCCGGCTCGTACAGAGAGGTGAGCAGCAGGTAGAGAAAAGTCGCGTCATAGCTGAGCGTCATGCGGCCCAACTGGCCGTGACGGCGGCCCAAAGCATGACACAGGCCGCAGTAAAAGGCGCGATAGCGAACCTGCTGCTCAGGTGTGAGCGCACCTGCTGCAATGGTCACATAACCAAACATGATCAGTTGTCACCGCCGGTGGTATAGTCGGCGTCCATCGCGCCGTCCTCGCTGGAAGCGGCGTCGTTATCCACAAAGCGGCCCACAGCCTGCAGCGCCTGTGTCAGTTCCTCACAGGCATATTTCAGCTCACTGTCGTTTTTCTGATCCAGCGCCGTCTGTACGCGCCTGCGCAGAGTTTCGATGTGTTCCTTGTCCTGCGGGCTGAGCTTTTTCTGCGCACCCTTGGCCTGATACAGCAGTTCTTCGGCGCGGTTGTGCAGCTCGGCGCTTTCCTTGCGTTTGGCATCCTCGGCAGCATAGCGTTCGGCGTCGCGGATAGCGGCATCGATTTCGGCGGAGGACATGTTGGAAGACTGGGTAAGCGTGATCTCCTGATGCTTGCCGGTGCCCAGATCTTTGGCCGACACGTTCACAATGCCGTTGGCATCGATGGAGAAGGTGACTTCGATCTGCGGAACGCCGCGCAGTGCACGGCGGATGCCGCTCAAACGGAAACGGCCCAGCGTTTTGTTGCAGCTGGCGATCTCGCGCTCGCCCTGCAGCACGTGAATATCAACGCTGGTCTGGAAGTTGGCGGCAGTGGTGAAGATCTGGCTGCGCTGCACAGGCAGCGTGGTGTTGCGCTCAATGATGCGGCTGAATACATCGCCCATGGTTTCAATGCCCAGCGACAGGGGCGTCACGTCCAAAAGCAGCAGGCCCTTGACCTCGCCCTGCAAAACGCCGCCTTGCAGCGCTGCGCCCATGGCCACGCATTCATCGGGGTTGATATCCTTGCTGGGTTCACGGCCGGTAAAGCGCTTGACGGCTGCCTGCACGGCAGGAATGCGGGTGGAACCACCCACCAGCAGCACACGGCTGAGCTCGTTGGGCTGCACACCGGCGTCGCTCATGGCCTGCTTTACGGGGCCCATGGTGGCCTCGACCAGATGGCTGGTGAGGTCGTCAAACTTGGCGCGGGTGAGTGTCATTTCCAGATGCTTGGCGCCGTTGCGGTCAGAGGCCAGGAACGGCAGGTTGATGGATGCAGCCGTGGCGGAGCTGAGCTCGATCTTCGCCTTTTCAGCAGCTTCGCGGATGCGGCTCATGGCGGTGGCGTCTTTGGTGAGATCAATGCGCTCCTGCTGACGGAAGGTTTCCACCAGATAATTGGCGACACAGTTGTCGAAGTCATCGCCGCCCAGACGGTTGTTGCCTGCGGTGGCCAGCACCTCGATCACATCGTTGTTGATATCCAGAATAGACACGTCAAACGTGCCGCCGCCAAGGTCATACACCATGATCTTGTGCGCGCCGCCCTTATCCATGCCGTAGGCCAGCGCAGCGGCGGTGGGTTCGTTGATGATGCGCAGTACATTCAGGCCCGCGATGCGGCCGGCATCCTTGGTGGCTTGACGCTGGCTGTCGCTGAAATAGGCGGGTACGGTGATGACTGCGTCGGTGACGGCCTCGCCGATATAGGCTTCTGCATCAGTTTTGAGCTTTTGCAGAATAATGGCGCTGATCTCCTGCGGCGTGAAGGACTTGCTGTCGATCTTGCTGCGGTTGTCAGTGCCCATATCGCGCTTGATGGAAGCAATGGTACGGCTGGCGTTGGTCACAGCCTGACGCTTGGCGGCTGCGCCTACGATGCGCTCGCCGTCCTTTGTAAAGGCAACCACGGACGGGGTGGTACGTCCGCCCTCTGCGTTGGAGATGACGACAGGAGTGCCGTTTTCCATAAAAGCAACGCAGGAGTTGGTAGTTCCCAGATCGATACCGATCAGCCTGGACATATAATTACCTCCGAAAACACAAAGGTGAAC
>JAFWYA010000064.1 GCA_017517815.1 Clostridia bacterium
AATTGAGCTACACCAGCATATCGCCCAATCGGGGGAAAATGGCGACCCGGAAGGGGCTCGAACCCTCGACCTCCAGCGTGACAGGCTGGCATTCTAAACCGACTGAGCTACCGGGCCGTAAATGGTGGGCCTTCAGGGACTTGAACCCCGGACCAACCGGTTATGAGCCGGCCGCTCTAACCAACTGAGCTAAAGGCCCATAAACCTGATAGGAAAAATGGTGACTCCTAGGGGATTCGAACCCCTGTAGCCGCCGTGAAAGGGCGGTGTCTTAACCACTTGACCAAGGAGCCACGCATCAATGCCGCGAACTGGTCGGGGTGAAGGGATTCGAACCCCCGGCCCCATGCTCCCAAAGCACGTGCGCTACCAGACTGCGCTACACCCCGTAAAAGAACGGCCTGCACAGGCGACGTTGATTATTATACTCAAAACCCCCTGCGCCGTCAAGGGGTAATTTTCAAAAAACGCAAAAAATTTTTTGCGCCCGCGCAAGCCCATGAAATCATTGACTTTTCGCCCCGGGCTGATACACTGTTGATAACAACCATCCCGTCAAAAAGGGGAGGATTCTCATGCTGCATATCCAGTGCGTCAGTTCTCTGGAAAAGGTTTTTCCGGACGTTCTCGTCCATGCCTCCGCCCCGGCAGGGCAGGGTTTCCTGAATGAAGTCATCAGCTGGCAGATCGTGCTGACTGCCGACGAGCTGCACAACGTGCAGGCGCATACCGACTGCCCCTGCGTCACGCTGCAGCAGGTGCGCACGGTGCCCGTGCATCTGCCCGCCTACCCCGAAACCGACGACAACTACCTGCGCAAAACGCCCGGGCTGTACCCCGATCTGCTGTGCCCGCTGCCGCCCCACGGCGTGCGCGTGCGCCCCGGCCAGCCCGCCGTGCTGTGGGTGACGTTTGATCCCAAAGGCACGCTGCCCGCGGGCGACCATGAGATTTTGATCCACCTGCAAAGCGAGACGGAGCAGCACACCTGCGCGCACACCGTCACGCTTCTGCCCGCCAGCCTGCCCAGGCAGAAGCTCATCCACACCAAGTGGTTTTACGCCGACTGTCTGGCGGATTACTACCATGTGCCGGTTTTCAGCGAGGAGCACTGGCGCATCATCGAAAACTTCCTGCGCACGGCGGTGGAGGGCGGCATCAACATGATCCTGATGCCGGTGCACACTCCGCCGCTGGACACCCGCGTGGGCGGCGAGCGCACCACCACGCAACTGGTGGGCATCCGTGTGGAAAACGGAACCTACCATTTCGACATGACCAATGTGCGCCGCTGGATCGCCCTTTGCAAAAAGCTGGGCGTTGAGCATTACGAGATCGCCCACCTGTTCACGCAGTGGGGCGCGCAGCATGCGCCCAAGATCGTGGCGGATGTAAACGGCGTGCTCACGCGCATCTTTGGCTGGGACACCGATGCTGCCGGCGAAGAATACGGCGCGTTCCTCAGGCAGTACATTCCGGCGCTGCGCGAGGTGTTCCGCGAGGAAGGCATTGCCGAGCGCGTGTGGTGGCACATTTCCGACGAACCCTCGCAGGATCATCTGCCCAGCTATCTGGCTGCCAAAAAGCAGGTGGAAGACGTGCTCAGGGGCGAGCGCATCATGGACGCGCTGAGCAGCTTTGACTTCTATCAGCAGGGCGTGGTGGAGCACCCCGTGGTGGCCAGCAACCACATGCAGCCCTTCCTTGACGCCAATGTGCCCGATTTGTGGATGTACTACTGCTGCGGCCAGCACGTCGGCGTGAGCAACCTGTTCATCGCCATGCCCTCGGCGCGCACGCGCATGCTGGGCGCGCAGCTGTTCCGCTACCGTCTGCAGGGCTTTTTGCAGTGGGGATTCAACTTCTACAATTCGCAGTACTCCGACTATCCCATCGACCCGTACTTCATCACCGACGGCGACGGCTGGGTGCCCGGCGGCGACACCTTCCAGGTCTATCCCGCGCCGGACGGCACGGCGTGGCCGTCCATCCGCTATATGGTGTGCCGCGAGGCCCTGCAGGACCTGCGCGCGCTGGAGCTGCTGGAAAGCCTTGCCGGGTTTGATGCAGCCAATGCGCTTCTGGGCGATTTCACCCTCACGCAATATCCCGTGACCAGCGACGCCATGCTCGCGCTGCGCCAGCGCATCAACGACGCGATCGTTTCCCATTTATAAAGGAGGCAAACCATGCCGAACCTGCTCATCACCGGCTTTGATCCCTTTGACGGCGAAACCGTCAACCCCGCGTGGGAGGCTGTGAAGCGCCTGCCCGATACCATCGGCGGCTGGACGCTGCACAAGCTTGAAATTCCCACTGTTTTTGCCGACGCCAGCCGCGCCGTGATCGCCGAAGCCCAGCGCATTAAGCCTGACGCCGTCATCTGCGTGGGGCAGGCCGGAGGACGCGCCGCCGTCACCCCGGAGATGGTGGGCATCAACCTGCGCTATGGCCGCATCGCCGACAATGTAGGCTGCGCCCCGCAGGACGAGCCTGTCGCGCCCGGCGCGCCCGCGGCGTACTTTGCCACGCTGCCCGTGCGCGCTATGGCCGAAGCGGTTTCGGCAGCAGGCATTCCCGCCGCCGTTTCCTATTCCGCCGGGGCCTTTGTGTGCAACGACGTGCTCTACAGCGTGCTGCATCACTTCAACGGCACGGACGTGCGAAGCGGTTTCATCCATGTGCCGTTTTTGCCCGAGCAGGCCAAACCCGGCGTGCCTTCCATGCCGCTGGACGACATCGTCCGCGCGCTGGAGATCTGCATACAGACATTATAAGTCATAACCACCGGCTTAGCCGGTGGCTTGATTACGCCCTATAAGGGCGGATTACCGGCAGCGCTAAGAGCGCTCTGAAGATCTGCCAACCGCACCATTTTTACAGGCTGCCCCTAAAGGGGCGGCTTATTTTTTGC
>JAFWYA010000065.1 GCA_017517815.1 Clostridia bacterium
CATCAAGCTGCCCGAGGGCGTTGAGATGGTTATGCCTGGCGACAACATCGACATGGAGATCACCCTGATCACCCCCATCGCCATCGAGCAGGGCCTGCGTTTCGCTATCCGTGAAGGCGGCCGCACCGTTGGTTCCGGCGTCGTTGCCAGCGTTATCGAATAAGCAGGGGCTGAGCCCCTGCACCCCAGTTCGCGATTGAGTCGACTTTTCTTCAAGGTTGATTCCGCGTGGAAATTGGGTGCAGTAACAATTCACCCTGCCGCCCGTTAATGGGCGGGCGGCAGGTTTCCGTCCACACTGAAGTAGGAGGTGGCCAACGTGGCAAGCGTTGCCCGTAACAAGGTTATGCTGGCCTGCACCGAGTGCAAGCAGCGTAACTACAATTCCATGAAGAACAAGAAGAACACCCCCGACCGTATCGAGCTGAACAAGTACTGCCGTTTCTGCAAGAAGCATACGGCTCACCGCGAGACCAAATAAGCAAGAAACGCTTTGCTTGCGAGGAGTGAAAACCATGAGCGAAAAGAAGGCCGTGTCCAAGAACACCAAGCCCAATTTCTTTGTCCGCTTCGCTAACGGCTTTGTGAACCTGTTCAAGAAGATCGGCGCCGCATTCAAGAACATGTGGCACGAGCTTCGCAAGGTCACCTGGCCCAGCCGCGATAAGCTGGTCAACTATTCGACCATCGTGGTTCTCTTCATCGTGTTCATGATGGTCGTCATCGGTTTGCTGGACCTGGGTGCGTCCCAGCTGGTAAACCTGATCATGAGCCTGTAAGGAGAACACCATGGCTGAAAACAGCAAACAGCCTTGCTGGTATGTGGTGCATACCTATTCCGGCTATGAAAACAAGGTAAAGGACACTCTGGAGAAGGCCGTTGAGAACAACGGCATGCAGGACCTGATTTTCGACGTGCGCGTTCCCGTTGAGGACGTGGTCGAAATCAAGGGCAACAAGCGTGTCAAGTCTCAGCGCAAGGTTTACCCCGGCTATGTGCTTGTGCACATGATTGAGACCAGCGAAAGCTGGTATCTGGTACGCAACACCCGCGGCGTAACCGGCTTTGTAGGCCCTGACTCCAAGCCTGTGCCCCTGACCCCTGCCGAGGTGGAAATGATGCTGTCCACGCAGAAAAACAGCGTGGAATTCGGCATTGCCATCGGCGAGGAAGTACGCATCCTGGGCGGCCCGCTGGAGAACTTCACCGGTGTGGTCGAAGACGTGGATACCGTACGTCAGAAGCTGACCGTCAAGGTCAAAATGTTCCTGGGTCGTGAAATGCCCGTGGAAGTGGACCTGTCCGAGGTCGAAAAGGTCGCGGCCAAGTAAACCAAACGAGTATTTTACGCTGGAAGCTTCCACAAAGGAAGCAGTGGGAGGAACGTTAGAGCCGTTCCGCCATGACCACAATAAGGAGGTGCCATTCCCATGGCAAAGAAAGTCAAATCCATGATCAAACTTCAGGTTCCCGCCGCTAAGGCAACCCCCGCGCCGCCTATCGGTCCTGCGCTGGGTCAGCACGGCGTGAACATCCCCGGTTTCTGCAAGGAGTTCAACGAGCGCACCCAGAAGGATGCCGGCATGATCATTCCTGTCGTCATCACTGTGTACACCGACAACACCTTCTCCTTCATCACCAAGACTCCTCCGGTTCCGGTCCTCATCAAGAAGGAACTGAACCTGCAGACCGCTTCCGGCCGCCCCAACCGCGACAAGGTTGGCCAGCTGACCCAGGAACAGGTCCGCAAGATCGCTGAGATCAAGAAGCCTGACGTGAACGCCACCGATATCGAGTCCATCATGAGCATGGTCAAGGGTACCGCGCGCTCCATGGGCATCACCGTCGAAGAGTAAGACGAGTCAAATGTGGGAGGACAATAGTGCCGTTAGCACCACAGGAAGGAAAGAAGCATGAAACACGGTAAGAAATATGTTGACAGCGCGAAGCTGATCGATTCCCTGAACGCCTACGATCCCGAAGAGGCCGTTGCTCTGGCTATCCAGACCAGCAAGGCCAAGTTCGACGAGACCATCGAGATCCACGCCCGCCTGGGCGTTGACCCCCGTCATGCTGACCAGCAGGTTCGCGGCAGCGTGGTTCTGCCCCACGGCACCGGCCGCACCGTTCGCGTGCTGGTTGTGACCAAGGGCGACAAGATCAAGGCTGCTCAGGACGCCGGCGCCGATTTCGTTGGCGGCGAGGAAATGATCGAGAAGATCAAGACCGAGAACTGGTTCGGCTTTGACGTGATGATCGCTACCCCCGACATGATGGGCATCGTTGGCCGCATCGGTCGTATCCTGGGCCCCAAGGGCCTCATGCCCAACCCCAAGAGCGGCACCGTTACCATGGACGTCGCCAAGGCTGTGCAGGATACCAAGGCCGGTAAGGTTGAGTACCGCGTCGACAAGACCTCCATCGTGCACTGCCCCATCGGCAAGGCTTCCTTCGGCCCCGAGAAGCTGCAGGAGAACCTGCAGGTTCTGATGGACGCCATCAACAAGGCCAAGCCCGCCGCTGCCAAGGGTACTTACATCAAGTCTCTGTACCTGACCGCTACCATGGGCCCCGCCATCAAGGTCAACCCCCTGAAGTTCTAATCATCAGAGCTTTCACCCTCCGCTTGAAAAAGCGGAGGGTTTTTGCTTTTATCACACAGTTATGGTATGATAAGCACATACTTTTTGAACGAAGGAGATTGGCAATGCAGCACAGCTTGAAACGACTGGCACTGGCCCTGCCAGCCTGCGTACTGGCCTTTTTGGGCTGCATGATTCACTGGCAGCTGCAACCCGGCGTCCCTTTTGCAGTGTGGATGCTGATTTGCGCAGCTTGCATTATGACAGCAAGTATGCTGAAAACCCAGCGCAGAGTCAGTGCTGTTTCAGCAGCAATCGGTCTGCTGCTGGCAGCATTCATGGTTGTCGGCAGTGAGATCCACACATTTGAAACCATCGAACGTCTGATTGACCTGCGCGAAATGCCCAAAGCAGTCATACGCCTGCTGGGACTTGCGATCCTGAGCGGTTCGCTGCTGCAGCTTGTATACCATGGGCTGATGCGCTCCAAGTCGTCAAACGTGACCCCGCCGTTCTGGCTGCTGTGGCTGATCATTTTTGCGTGCTGGCTTCCGTATTTTGCGGTGTATTACCCGGGCTGTGTCAGCAATGACTCTTTCAATGAAATCAGAACGATGCTTGGCCAGCTGCCTCTTAATAATCATCATCCGCTTATCCATCAGTGGACCATTGCGCCTTTTGTGCTGCTTGGGCAGGCGTTGAATTCGCTTGAACTGGGCGTGGCGCTGTACAGCCTGTTTCAAATGGCGGTAATGTCGGCGATTTTTGCATATGCTGTTTGGGAACTGGGCCGCCGCGGCACGTCTCTATGGCTGCGCGTGGCGCTGCTTGCATGGTATGCGCTGCACACAGTCAACGCATTTTACAGCATTTCCATGTGGAAGGATGTGCTGTTTGGCGGCATTGCGCTGCTGCTGGTGATGCAGCTGCTGCGTCTGTGCGAGCGAAGTAAGGAGCAAAAAGTGCCGCTTCGCAGCTGGCTCATGCTGGGCGGTACGATGTTTCTGTTCTGCCTGTACCGCAACAACGGGTATTATGCATTCCTGTTCGGCATTCCGTTTTTCATTCTGTTCAACCGCTGTCTTTGGAAGCCTCTGCTGGCGACCGGTCTTGCGGTGTTCATCGCCGTCAATGCCTATCAGTCGCTGATTTTTGACGTGCTGGGCGCTGAAAAATCCAAAAGTGGTGAATCGCTGTCGGTGCCGCTGCAGCAGATTGCCCGGACAGTGCGCTATCATCACCGAAGCGTGACAGACGAGGAAATGGCGATCCTCGAGGAAATTTTCCCCTCAGTGGAGGAAGTGCGCTGGGCGTACATTCCGCACATTTCCGACCCGGTCAAGGACCTGTTCCAGGCGGATGTCTTCAACGTCGATCCACTGCGCTACGCAAAGGTGTGGCTGCAGCTGGGGCTGCGGCACCCACTGGTGTATCTCGACGCCTTCCTGTATCAGGGACACGGCTATTGGTATCCGGATACGCCGTACTGGACGGTCTATGTTGGCATTTATGAAAACGAATTCGGGCTGGCCACGCCCGCGACGCCTGCTGCACAGGCGCTTCGCAGTCGCCATGACCGGCTGGAATGGAACCGTGTGACCGGCTGGCTGTACCGTCCAGGCAGTTACGTGTGGCTTACGCTCATCTCGTGTGGACTGCTGCTGTGCAAAAAACGCGCAAAGCTGCTGACACCCGTATTGTTCCTGCTGGGCGTGTGGCTTACCACGCTGCTGTCGCCCGTGTATGCTGAATATCGGTATGTGTACAGCATCATCGTTTCTGCACCGTTCCTGCTGGGTGTAGCACAGGCCACGCGCATCAAAACCTGATATCCGCCCGCGCAGTGTCTGCGCGGGTTTTTTCGTTGAGTCAGAAGGAAAGATATGCTATAATGCAAACTGGTGGTTTATAGGCCGCCTGAGGAAAACACAAAGGGGAACTTACCCATGATTTTGATATCTGTACAGGACGTTACCAAGGGCTTTGGCGCGCATGAGGTTTTGAAGGGCGTGTCTTTCAGCCTGCAAAAAGGTGAAAAGATGGGTCTTGTTGGCGTCAACGGCTGCGGCAAAACCACGCTGATGCGCATTATCACCGGTGAGATGGAGTCCGACGGCGGCATGATCCATAAAAACAAGGATCTGCGCATTGGCTATCTGAAACAGGTGGATGATATCGCCCTGACGGATACTGTGTGGGGCGCGCTGCTGCGTGTGTTTGAAGACGTGATCGCCATGGAAAACCGTCTGCGTGCGCTGGAAAAGCAAATGGAGGAAAACAGCGATCCGGAGCTTGCCCTGCGGCTGACGGCGGATTATCAGCGCCTGCTGGATCGCTTCAACGAGGCCGAAGGTTACGCCTACGAGGGCGAAATGCTGGGCGTGCTCAACGGTCTGGGCCTGAAGCCTGAGATGCACGACCGTCAGGTAAGCACCCTGTCCGGCGGTGAACGCACCCGATTGTCATTGGCCAAGCTGCTGCTGCAGAAGCCCGACATTATCTTCATGGACGAGCCTACCAACCATCTGGATCTGGAAGCCATCGAATGGCTGCAGGAATACCTGACTGAATACAAGGGTTCGCTGCTGCTTATCAGCCACGACCGATACTTCCTCGACCATGTGTGCAACACCATGGGTGAGATCCTCGGCGGCAAGATGATCAAGTTTACCGGAAACTATACCGAATACATGCGCAAGCGCACTGCAGATTTTGAAACGCGCATGAAGGCCTACAATCTGCAGCAGAAGGAGATCGAGCGCGAAAAGGCCATCATCGAGCGCTATCGCAGCTTCAACCGCGAAAAGAGCATCAAGGCGGCCGAGAGCCGCCAGAAGCGCCTGGACCGTATTGAGCGACTGGAAAAGCCTGTGGAAGAGCACCAGGTGCACTTTTCCTTCGATGCGCGCCGCCGCAGCGGTGAAGAAGCATTGGAAGTCAAAGATCTGGCCAAGACTTACGACGGCGAGCCGGTATTTGAAAACATCAGCTTCAAAATGCGCACAGGCGACCGTGTGGCGCTCATCGGCCCCAATGGCGTAGGCAAGAGTACGCTGTTCAAGATTCTGGTCAACCGCCTCACGCCCGACCGCGGCAGCGTGAAGTTTGGCACCAATATCGATCTTGGCTACTACGATCAGCACCAGCAGGATCTCAACCCCTACAACACCGTGCTCGATGAGGTGTGGAACAGCTTCCCCACCATGGAGCAGAGCAAGATCCGCGGCGCGCTGGGCATGTTCCTCTTCAGCGGCGACGATGTGTTCGATACCATCGAAAGCCTGTCCGGCGGCGAGCGCGGACGCGTGGCGCTGACCAAGCTGATGCTCAAAAAGGACAATCTGCTGCTTTTGGACGAGCCCACCAACCACCTCGACATGGACAGCCGCGAGGTGCTGGAGGACGCTTTGCAGGACTTCCCCGGCACGATTCTTGCCATCAGCCACGACCGCTATTTCATTAACCGCTTCGCTGACCGTGTGATGGTGATGAACGCCGACGGCGTTACCGAATATCTGGGAAACTTTGACGACTACATCGAAAAGCGCGACCGCCCCCGCCCGCCGGTCAACACCAGCGGGCCTGAGGTCACCAAAACGGCTATCCTGCGCGAGCGCAAGCGCGACCGCAAGCAGTCCGCCTACATCCGCGAACTCAAAGCGCAGGTCAAAAAGGCCGAAGAGGCCATCGAGGCCAACGAGCAGCGTATCGCCGAACTCGAAGCCATCCTCGCTGACCCTGCTACTTACAACGACAACGAAAAAGCCCTGCAGATCGGAGAAGCCTATCGCGCCGAGCAGGACAAAACCGACGCCCTTTACGAAGCCCTCGAAGCCGCCGAACTCGCCGTGGAGGAAGCGGAGAACGAGTGATGGGGGAGAGGACGGTGGAGGGCGCTGCCCTCCACACCACCCGCCAAAGGGTTATCACCCTTTGGAAACCCCTATTTGCGGTCATTTCATGACCGCAAGGGGAGCAGAATAGAAAACACCTCCGGAAACGTATTGTTCCGAAGGTGTTGCTATATACGGCATAATACCCTTTCGGCCATGAAATGGCCGAAACCATGGGATTGTTAAGGGCGATAGCCCTTAACCGGGGTGCAGGGGCAGCGCCCCTGCCGTCCCCCCTCTTAACGCTTGATCAGCGCAACGGTCAGGTCGTTGACGTTGGTGCCGGTGGGGCCGGTCATGACGAGGGCGTCAATAGCTTTAAGGGCATGGTAAGCGTCGTTGTCAGCCATCACCTTGCGGATGTCGAGTCCAGCGGCCTGCAGCCTGGCGAGGGTGTTTTCATCAGCGATGCCGCCGGCAGCGTCAGTGGGGCCGTCGGAGCCATCAGAACCAACGGAGAACACGCAGGTATTTTTGCAGCCAACCAGACCTTCGGCAGCGCCGAGGGCGATTTCCTGATTGCGGCCGCCGAGGCCCTTGCCAGTGAGGTGTACGACCGTTTCACCGCCGCAGAGGAAGGCGAGGGACTTGTCGGTATCCTGATGGTCGCGGGCGATGGAGGCGAGGAAAGCGCCGGCTTCACGGGCTTCGCAGCTGAGGCTGGCGGTGAGGAAGATGGGCTCGTAGCCCAGCTCGCAGCAGGTTTCAGCGGCAGAGCGGCACAGCTGCTTTACACTGCCGGTGATGTAGGTGGTTACGTTGGTGAGCTCCTTGGGCGTTTCGGACTTGATCAGTTCGAGGGCCTGCTTGGAGAGTTTGAGGTTGTAGTTTTCGACAATCTGCACAGCCTGTTCGCAGGTGGAGGCGTCGGGATAGGCCGGGCCGGAAGCGATCATATCCAGCGGGTCGCCGATAATGTCGCTGAGCACAACGGTGTACACATGCGCGGGCATGCAGCTGAGCGCGAAGCGACCGCCCTTGACGGCGGACAGACGCTTGCGGATGGTGTTCATCTCCACGATGTTGGCGCCGCAGGCCAGCAGCTGTTTGGTGACATCAGCCATTTCATCGTAGGGAATGCGGGGCTGCTCAAACAGAGCGCTGCCGCCGCCGGACAGCAGGAACAGCACGCTGTCCTTTTCAGTCAGGCCGCTGACCACTTCCAGCGCGCGGGCGGTGGCCTTGTAGCTGTTTTCGTCGGGCACGGGGTGACCGGCTTCGTACAGCTCCAGGGGCTTCAGTTCACCCTTGCAGTGGTCGTACTTGGTAACGACCACGCCGGTATCGATGCGGTCGCCCAGCACCTCTACAGCAGCGCGGGCCATTTCCCAGCCAGCCTTGCCGGTGGAAACCACGATCAGCCTGCCTTCGGGGTTAAATTCAATTTTTTCAAGGGCCTGACGCACGGCAGCGCCGGGCATGGCGTCGCGAAGTGCGGCGTCGATGATGCGCTTGGCATCGTTATGCATAGGAATCCTCCTCCAAAATAAGAGTACGCGGGCCGCAAAATTGCAGCCCGCGCTTTTGCGTTGACTCAGTTACTCATCAGAAGATGAGGGAGAGGATCAGCACGTTGACCATGGCGGCAAGGCCGATGACCAGAGTGCCCAGCGTCTGGGTCTTATAGCCGTCCTGGGGCTCCAGCTCGCCAAAGTTGGTGACAACCCAGAAGTAGCTGTCGTTGGCGTGAGACACGGTCATAGCGCCAGCGCCGATGGCGATAACCACCATGGCGGCGTCCGCACCGGTCACAAAGCCCAGCGTAGCCATCAGAGGAGCAAGGATGCCCGCAGTGGTGGTGATGGCAACGGTGGAGGAACCCTGCGCAGTCTTGAGGATGGCAGCCAGCAGGAAGGGGAAGAACAGGCCAAGGGTCTGCAGAGCGGTGGCGTTTTCCTTGATGAAGTTGACCAGATCGGTGGAGGAGATCACCTTGCCCAGCACGCCGCCGGCAGCGGTGACGAACAGGATGGGGCCAACAGTCTTGAGGGTATCATTGGTCATGGCGTAGAACTCGGCCATCTTGCCGGACTGGGCCAGCAGAATGATGCCAACGATCACGCCCACGGTCAGGGCGATGATGGGGGTGCCCAGGAAGGTGATCAGGCCGACGTTCGCACCGGCCATGCTCATGGCGCTGGACAGGCCCATCAGGATGATGGGAACAACGATGGGGGCAAAGCTCATGAAAGCGCTGGGCAGCTTGCCGTAGCTGGCCACCAGTTCTTCATAGGTCTGCACGTTTTCTTCAGCAGCAGCCAGTTCGTCCTTGCTCTTGACCTTCTTGCCAATGAACATGGCGAAGATGTAGCCGGCGATCAGCGGCAGGATGGAGCAGGCAGCGCCGATGCCCATCACCATCAGCAGGTTGGTTTCCATGCCAAGGCCGCCGTACAGGGTGTTGGCAGCGGCAATGGGGCCGGGCGTGGGGGGGATGAAGCAGTGGGTGATGTACAGGCCCATAGCCAGCGCCACGGTGCAGGCAACGCTGCTGGTGCCGGTGCGCTTCACCAGCGCCTTACGGATGGGGTTGAGGATAACAAAGCCGCTGTCGCAGAACACGGGGATGGAAACGATCCAGCCCATGAGGATCATGGCAGCTTCGGGGTGCTTTTTGCCCACCAGCTTAACCACAACGTCAGCCATTTTGAGGGCAGCGCCGGTCTTTTCCAGAATGACGCCCACCATAGCGCCAAGGATGATGACGATACCAATGGAAGAGAACGTGCCGGAGAAGCCCGCGCCGATGACGCTGGGGATGTCGGTCAGCTTGATGCCGGCGATGATGGCCAGGATGAGAGAAACGCCCATGATGGAGAGGAAGGGATGGATCTTCCACTTCGCGATGGCCACGATCATGATGATGATGGCAATCACGAATGCGATAAGAAGGGGAATACCAGTCATTGTGTGTGTACCTCCTGATTAGAATGGGAATACCTATACCAAACAGGCCGCAGCCTGTAAAGCACCATAAATGAATTTGCGAAAAACAATTAAAAGAAGTGGAAAAATTATATCGAAAAATGGCCGAAATGTCAATTCAAAACATGGAAAAAGCAATCCCCCTTCCCAAACGGAAAGGAGGATTGACGAATTATTCATGAACCAGCGCAAATCTGGGGCCGCTGTAGCCGTCCTTTTCGACGTGCTCGCTCCACATGTGCGCAGGGCGTACCCATATGCCGCCATCGCCGTACAGCGCGCGGTAGACGACCATGGGCTCAAGCGTTTCTGAGTGGGTGGCTACATACAAAAGTTCGTAGCGGTTGCCCTTGAAATGCTGATAAATACCGGGCTTCAGGTCCATCACACGCGATCCTTCTTCCATTCGACAAAGTCGTCGTAGCTGCCCTCATAATCGAGAATGCCGCCCTTTTCCAGCGGGAATTCGATGATGCGGTTGGCCACTTCGTCGATGAACTGGTGGTCGTGCACGGCGAAGAACAGGTTGCCGGGATAGGCCTGCAGGCCGTTGGAAAGCGCGGTGATGCTTTCCAGGTCGAGATGGTCGGTGGGCTGGTCCAGCAGCAGGGCGTTGGCCTTGCTGAGCATGAGGCGGCTGAGCATGCAGCGCACCTTTTCACCGCCCGAGAGCACCTTGGCGGGCTTGTAAACGTCGTCGCCGCTGAAGAGCATGCGGCCCAGGAAGCCGCGCAGGTAGGTTTCGGTGGTATCAAAGGAGAACTGGGCCAGCCACTCGATGAGGTCGCCGTCGAAGCCCTCGAAGAAGCGGGTGTTGTCCTTGGGGAAATAGCTCTGGCTGATGGTGACGCCCCACTTGAAGCTGCCCTCGTCGGGGTTGAGCTCGCCCACCAGAATGCGCATGAGCGCGGTCACGCCGGCCTCGTTATCGCCCACGAAGGCGATCTTGTCGCCCTTCTTGACGGTGAAGCTGACGTTGTCAAGCACCTTCACGCCGTCGATGGTCTTGCTGAGGCCCTCCACGGTGAGAATATCCTTGCCGGCCTCGCGCTCAGGTTCAAAGCCAACGAAGGGGTACTTGCGGCTGGAAGCGGGAATCTGCTCAAGCTGCAGGCTGTCCAGCACCTTTTTGCGGCTGGTGGCCTGGCGGCTCTTGGACTTGTTGGCAGCGAAGCGGCGAATGAACTCCTGCAGGTCGCGGATCTTTTCTTCGCGCTTCTTGTTCTGGTTGCGCATGAGCTGCTGCATCATAGCAGAGGTCTCGTACCAGAAGTCGTAGTTGCCGGCGTACATCTTGCAGGCCTGATGGTCCACGTCGACGATGTTGGTGCAAACGGCGTTGAGGAAGTGACGGTCGTGGCTGACGACGATGACGATGGCGTCGCAATCGACCAGGAAGTCCTCCAGCCACACGGTGGATTCAACGTCCAGGCCGTTAGTGGGCTCGTCCAGCAGGATGATAGAGGGATGGCCGAACAGCGCCTGCGCCAGCAGCACCTTCAGCTTCTGACGGCCGTCAAGGCTTTCCATCTGGGCGTAATGCAGATCGGTGGGAATGCCGATGCCGTTGAGCAGCTGCGCAGCCTCGGTCTCAGCGTCCCAGCCGCCCAGCTCGGCAAATTCGCCCTCCAGCAGAGCGGCGCGCTCGCCGTCCTCGTCGGAGAAATCCTCCTTGGCGTAGAGAGCGTCTTTTTCCTTCATGATGTCATAGAGGCGCCTATTGCCCATGATGACCGTGTCCATGACGGAATACTCGTCGTACTTGAAGTGGTTCTGCTCCAGCACGCTCATGCGGTCTTCCTTTTTCATGGTGACAGTGCCGGTGGTGGGCGCAAGCTCGCCGGAGATGATGCGCAGAAGGGTCGATTTGCCTGCACCGTTGGCGCCGATGATGCCGTAGCAGTGATCGGGCTGGAAGATGAGGTCAACGTGCTTGTACAGCAGGTCGCCGGCAAACTGAAGGCTGATGTCGGTAAGCTGAAGCATGGGTAAACTCCTTTATCGTGTGTTGTATTCGATGATGTAACGCAAAGTGACGGGTACAGGGCGTCAGCCCTGTTCGTGGGCGTTGATCTGGTCGTTGAGCTGGTTGATGTTGCCGCAGCCCATGGTGAGCACCAGATCGCCCGGCTGCCAGTGGGCGCGCAGATAAGCCTCGGTGTCGTTGAAGGTGGGGGTGTGGATGGCGTTGACGCCATGGGCGCGCATGCCCTCCACCACCATTTCGGCCTTGATGTCGCCGGGGTCCTTTTCGCGGGCGGCATAGATGTCGGTGACAAGGGTGATATCGGCCGCCTCGGTACAGGTGAGGTAATCGTCAAACAGTCGCTTGACACGGCTGAAGGTGTGGGGCTGCATCACGGCCCACACGCGGTTGTGGGGTTGGCGCACGGCAACGGAAATGGCGTTGCGCATTTCGGTGGGGTTGTGGCCGTAGTCGTGGTACAGCTTTACGCCGTTGATCTCGCCGGTGAGCTCAAAGCGGCGATGCGCGCCCTTAAAGTCGCACATGGCTT
This sequence comes from Clostridia bacterium, assembly GCA_017517815.1. The sequence continues at coordinate 11,918 of JAFWYA010000065.1, forward strand.
TGCAGGCGACGGCCATATCCGCCCTGAGATAGTGTGCGCAGCTGAGCGCGGCCAGGGCGTTGAGTACCTGGAACTCGCCGGGCACCTTCAGTGTGACGTGGCCGAGGATCTCGCCGCGGAAGCTGAGATCAAAGCTGGCATAGCCGTGCTCGTCGCACACAAGATTGGCAGGCTGATAATCGCACTTGGCATTCAGGCCAAAGGAGCGCGTTTCGCATTTGAGCGCGTTAAACAGCTCCATGATGCGGTGATCGTCGCCGTTGCCGATGGCGCAGCCGTTTTCAGGCAGCAGGGCCAGGAACTTGCCGAACGTCTCCTGAATGTGGTCGATATCGCGGTAAAAGTCCAGATGGTCGGCGTCGATGTTGAGCACCACCGCCACTGTGGGGCGCATGTGCAGGAAACTGGCGTTGAACTCGCACGCCTCCGCCAGGAAGGTACCGCTCTTGCCGATGCGCGTGCTGCCGCCGATAAAGTCCAGATTGCCGCCAATGTGAATGGACGGGTCCAGATCGCACTCCATCATCACCTGAGAAAGCATGGAGGTGGTGGTGGTTTTGCCGTGCGCGCCGCACACGCCGATGGCGGTGTCAAAACCCTCCATCAGCTGGCCCAGCAGGGTGGCACGCTCAATGTTGGGCAGACCAAGGCGGGCAACCTCCAGCCGCTCGGGGTTATCCGGCAGGATGGCCACGGTATACACTACCAGATCCGCTCCGTGCACGTTTTCGGGGAAGTGGCCGATGGTGACGGGAATGTGCAGATCGTCGCGCAGATGACGGGTGGTGTAGGTCTCCAACCCGTCAGAGCCGGTGATGATATAGCCCTTTTCCAAAAGCATCTGCGCCAGGCCGCTCATGCTGCTGCCGCCAATGCCGATCATGTGGATGTGTTTGCCCTGATAATCACGAATATGGGGTTCGGACATCATAATCACCCATTTCCAGATAGGTTCAGCTGAATTTGGTTGCAAATTCAACCAATCATATTATACGATGGAATGACCCCAATAATCAATAGTTTCAAGGCTTTCCGGTCATTTACAAAAATTTTTTTGAAAAAGATGAAAAAAACACTTGCCAAACGGGCAGAGTTTATGTATAATATCATCGTTGCCCAAATGAAGGGCGTGCTGATGTAGCTCAGCAGGTAGAGCGCATCCTTGGTAAGGATTCACTCTATGCAACGTCCCGGCAACTTTATACAGCGTGTGCTGATGTAGCTCAGCAGGTAGAGCGCATCCTTGGTAAGGATGAGGTCACCGGTTCAAA
>JAFWYA010000066.1 GCA_017517815.1 Clostridia bacterium
CCCCAGCGCGGGAAGGGGGGAGGGGGGAAGTCCAGAGGGGGGTCTCGGGGGGACCGGTGCGGGGTCCCCCCCGACCGCCCCTCTGGCCCGAGCGGAGCGGAAGAGAATCCTAAGCGTAGCTTAGATAAGTCAAAGGGCTGAGGCAACCTGCCTCTCCAAGCGGCGCGTCAGCTGCCCAACCGGCAGCAACCAAGGGGGGGCAAGTGGGGGCCGCTCCCTGTCTTGACTTTCCCATCCCCTGCGTGTTATCATGACCCCAATTCCCATGTCGTTTATTAGGAGGGTTTTTCCCATGAGTGATTACCGCATCGAAACCAAGTGCGTGCAGGGCGGCTATACCCCCGGCAACGGCGAACCCCGCCAGATCCCCATCATTCAGTCCACTACCTTTAAATATGCCGATTCCGACAGCATGGGCAAGCTGTTTGATCTGGAGGCCAACGGCTATTTCTATTCCCGCCTGCAAAACCCCACCTGTGACTATGTCGCGGCCAAAATCTGCGATATGGAAGGCGGCACTGCGGCCATGCTCACCTCCTCCGGTCAGGCGGCCAATTTCTTTGCGGTGTTCAATATCGCCAATGCGGGCGACCACGTCATCTCCTCCACGGCCATCTATGGCGGCACCTATAACCTGTTCTCCGTCACCATGAAGAAGATGGGCATCGACTTTACCTTCGTCGACCCCGGCTGCACCGAGGAAGAGCTCAACGCCGCCTTCCGCCCCAACACCAAGGCCGTGTTTGGCGAAACCATCGCCAACCCCGCGCTGACCGTGCTGGATATCGAAAAGTTCGCCAAAGCGGCCCATGCGCATCAGGTGCCGCTGATCATTGACAATACCTTCGCCACCCCCGTCAACTGCCGTCCCTTCGAGTGGGGCGCTGATATCGTCACCCACTCCACCACCAAGTATATGGACGGCCACGGCGCGCAGGTGGGCGGTGCCATCGTCGACAGCGGCAAGTTCGACTGGATGGCTGCGGCTGACAAGTTCCCCGGCCTGTGCACGCCCGACGACAGCTACCATGGCATCACCTACGCCGAGCGCTTCGGCAAGGAAGGCGCTTTTATCACCAAGGCGACCGCCCAGCTCATGCGCGACTTCGGCTCCACCCCCGCGCCTCAGAATGCCTTCCTGCTCAACCTCGGCCTTGAAAGCCTGCATGTGCGCATGCAGCGCCACTGCGAAAACGCGCAGGCCGTGGCTGAGTTCCTTGAAAACCATCCCAAGATCGCGTGGGTCAACTACGCGGGTCTGCCCTCCAGCCAGTTCCATGCCCTTGCGCAGAAGTACATGCCAAACGGCACCTGCGGCGTGGTCAGCTTTGGCGTGAAGGGCGGCCGCGACGCTGCCAAGGCCTTCATGGGCGCGCTGAAGATCGCCGCCATCGAGACCCACGTGGCCGACGCACGCACCTGCTGCCTGCATCCTGCCAGCAGCACCCATCGCCAGATGAACGAGGAAGAGCTCATCGCCGCGGGCGTGCCGGGCGACCTGGTGCGCCTCAGCTGCGGCCTGGAAAGCAAGGAGGACCTCATCGCCGACGTGGCGCAGGCCCTCGAACAGATCTGATTTTCCGGAGGTTTTTCGCCCATGCCCATCAAGATCCCCAACGGCCTTCCCGCCGCGCAGACGCTGGCTGACGAGAATATCTTCGTCATGACCGAGACGCGCGCCACCACGCAGGATATCCGCCCGCTGAAGATCATGCTGCTCAATCTCATGCCCACCAAGATCGACACTGAAACGCAGCTGTCGCGCCTGCTTGGCAACACGCCGCTGCAGGTGGAGCTCACCCTTGTGCGCACCCGCTCGCACGAGAGCAAAAACACCCCCGAGGAGCACATGCTGGCCTTCTACCAGCATTTTGAGGACGTGTGCCAGCAGAACTTCGACGGCCTGGTCATCACCGGCGCGCCGGTGGAGCACCTGCCGTTTGAGCAGGTCGACTACTGGGACGAGCTGTGCCGGATCATGGAGTGGAGCAAAACGCACGTGCATTCCACCTTCCACATCTGCTGGGGCGCGCAGGCCGGGCTGTACTATCACTTCGGCATTGGCAAAAAGCCCCTGCCGGAAAAGATGTTCGGCGTGTTCCCCCACAGGCGCGACTATGCACGTTCGATCCTTTTGCGCGGATTTGACGATACCTTCATGGTGCCGCATTCCCGCCACACCACCATCGACCGCGAGGACATCGAAAAGGACGCGCGGCTGCGCATTCTGGCCTCGTCCGACGAGGCGGGCGTGTACGCCGTGTCCACCAAAAACGGCCGTCAGATCTTCATCACCGGCCACAGCGAGTACGACCCGCTCACCCTCGAGCGCGAATACAAGCGCGACGTGGCCGCCGGCAAGCCCATCAAGGTGCCCAAAAACTATTACCCCGGCGACGACCCCACGCAAGCGCCCATCGTCAGCTGGCGGTCGCACGCCAACCTGCTGTACACCAACTGGCTGAACTATTTCGTGTATCAGACCACGCCGTTCGACCTTGGCGAGATCCCGCAGGAACAGTAACCGGCTGAGCCGGAAGCACAAGCTCAAACCGCCCCTTTCTTTGCGGAAAGGGGCGCTTTTGATTGACGCAGCAAATGGCATCGTGTACAATGATTGTGTATGTCTTTGGAACGGAGGGTTTCCCCGTATGAAAAAGTATTTGACTCTTGTGCTGTGTGTGCTGATGGTGCTGCTGGCAGGAACGGCTGCGGCTGCCACGGTGAATGCCGTGCCGACGGACCGCGTGTCGTTTGACCTGTTCGACGGCCTGCAGGGCGCGGAAACGCACAGCTATCAAAACGGCGTTTTCCGGGTGGATATCAATACGCCCAAGGCTGACTGGAAAACGCTGGTGAGCACCTATCGCAACCCCTGCGTGTTCTGGTCGATCAAAGCGCCTGAGGGCATCGGCGTGGGCGACTATGCACTGTGGCTTTTCTGGAGCTATGAGGACGACGGCACGGCTCCCAGCACGCAGTTCATGTACGACAAGATGCAGGAGAACATTCAAGATAACGTATATTTCAAAATTGAACGCATCAACGACGACGGCTCTGCGTTCAGCGAAGAGGCCAACAGGAAATGGCAGCCGCCGGAAACCAAAGACAGTGTAAACTTTGGCGATTTTGACGTAAACACCAGCTATGCCCAGCCCTACGACAATGGTCTGGCCGTGATGGTCGCATGGTTTACCGAAGACGAAAACGGCAATAAGGTGCTGCATGACGCGGGCTATGAACGCCTGGATATCGTCGTCAAACACAGCAGCCTCAACGCCATCAAGGTGCCGCAGTTCCAGCTGGTGCCCGCCAGCCGTATCCTGCCGGACCCCCTGTGCGCGCAGAAGGACTTCTACAAGTTCCAAAAGGCCAACGGCATGGTGGACTTTATCTATACCCAAAAACCGTCTGTACGCTACTCTGCCAACTATCTGGTCGCGCCTCCCGCAGGCGCAACGCATTATGCATGGCGCTATTACAACGGCGGCAGGATCAACCAGCTCATCGAACGCAATGGCGCGGGCTATGCACAGCGCAGCATGTCCACCGGCGGCGCGGGCGACAAAATGGCCAACATCAACGACATCGACTTCCTCACTTTCTATCAGCAGCAATCCGACGGCAGCTATAAGGTGGTCGAGGAACTGCGCTGCAGTGCATCGCTCTATCCAGTGGAAAACTATTACTGGCCTGCGTATGACGATCAATTCCAGCCCTTCCCCGACGGGCGCATCAGCTTTTCCAACACGGCTGCTGACGCAGGCTTCAGCTATGACTATACCGACTATGACAACGACGACGGCAAGAGCAAGCGCGGTGAACTGGTGCTCAACTGGGGCAATCCCGGCAGCACGCCCTCGACCGCTGCGCTGGAAGGCGGACTGAAGCTCACCGTTTCGCCCCCGTCGCCCGAGTACAAGTACTATAAGTACTGGTGGCGCGGCAGCGGCGGCTGGCGCGGTAATCTGGGCACCGGCGGAGATTATTTCGACTGGCTGGAAGAGGAGCTCAACCAGAAGGGCGCGGGCGCGTATCAGGTCTGTCCATCGAAAACGATGGCCTGCCCACGGATGAAATGGAAGCCTTCCGCAAGATCACCCCTGCGGATAACGACGCCATCACCATCTATGCGCCCACGGCCGAAGGCCCGGACATGCTGATCGCCATGATCATCTACTGGTATAAAACGCCCGATGCTTCCGATGTTCCGCACCGCGAGTACATCTGGCGCACGCATACCGGCGGATTGCAGACCACCTACGTCGCCCCCGTGAAGGCGCTTGACGACTTCCACGACCACCCGCAGTTCGGCCAGCAGCCCATCTTCAAGGGTCCTCCCGGCCACGAGGATGTGTGGAGCAAGTGGTATCTGATGGTGACCACCTACTATCAGGCCGGCACCAACGCGCGCCACTACGAGCTGGCCCTGCTGGATGAAAATTATGTGCCTATCCAGCCCAAGTGGAAGGTGTTCATCTACCTGCCCTATCCCGAAGGCGTGACCTATGAAACGGTGTCGGGCAAGCAGTTTGAGCTGCGCCATTATGACAGCAATTTCTACAGCGGCGACGTGGATAACCCCACGGGCGAGGTCATCCCGGTCATCCCCACCGAATATGGCCTGATGTATGAAACCGACAGCTTCAGCCCCTTCATCATCAGCTGGGAGGACGAAGCGCCTGCCGTGCCCGCGCCGCCCGCCAACATCCCCCAGACCGGCGATAACACCCCCGTGGCACTGCTGACCGCGCTGCTGATTGCAGCCCTGTGCACAGCAATGGCACTTCGCAGAAAAAAGACCTGCTGAACTTCCCCCCCTGATGCCGTGAAACGGCATCAGAAACGGGATTCCCAAGGGCAAAGCCCTTGGGCGGGGTGCAGGGGCAGCGCCCCTGCGCGTCTCCCACAACCAAAAAACCGTCCCGCTTTTGCAGGACGGTTTTTTCGTGTTCACATGTCGCTCTGCGCAGCCCACAGGTCGTAGGTACCGCGGCGGATGAGGTCTTCCCAGAGGTATACGTCGGTGCGGTGTCCGGCAAAGCAGATCACGAAGGGCTGAGGCGCGTAGACGATGCCCACGTCGTTGCTCAGCTCGTCGTCCTCGCCGGTCTTGTGGGCCACGTCCACGCGGCAGCACAGCTTGCCGTTGAGCTTGTGATCCACCTGCTGTAAAAGCAGCACGTCGAGGGCCTCGCGGCATACGTCGGGGCTGACAAAGCTGCCTTCGTACAGCTGCTTCAGCAGCGCGCCCATCTCGCGCGGGCAGATATAGTTGGTCACGCCGCGGCGGGAGGCCTCGCTGTCAAAGAGCAGCCGGTTGATCTGCGTGGTGTGCAGGCCCATTTCGGCAAAGCCGCGCTGCAGGTTTTTAAGGCCGCAGCGGCGGATGAGCTTGTTGGTGGCGGTGTTGTCGCTGAGGGAAATCATCAATCGGCACAGGGTGCGCACATCGGCCTCAACGTCGCCGGTAAACAGGGTCAAAGCGCCGCAGATGGGCACCTTGTCCTCAGCGGTGATGGTCAATTTCTCGTCAAGGCTCATTTCGCCAAGCGCCGCTTTTTTCAGAATGTAGAGAAACAACGGCAGCTTGATGACGCTTGCCGCGCTGAAGGGTTCGTCCTCGCGCACGCCGTACTCAAAGCCGGTGACGAGGTTCAAGTAGTAAAAGCCAAGATGGCCGGGGATGGATTCCATCTCGCGGCGGATATTTTCAAGCGCCGTCCATTCGCGGGTGTGCATGGGCTGCCTCCTTCAAAAAGTTAACAGACTGTTTATTGCTTTTGGCTGCGTGCCAAACTATACTGTAGCTGGTAATTCCAAAATGAAACGGAGTGACACGCTGTGAACATCAGCTGGAAAAGCTGCCTGCGCGTGGGTGTGTCGGCCTTTGCGCTGTTTGTGGCCATCACATACTGGCATGCATTCGTAAACCTGCTGGGCCTGTTGGCGGGCGCTGCCTCGCCGCTGATCATTGGCGCGGCGGCGGCGTATATTCTGAATATCCTGATGAGCTTTTATGAGCGCCACTACTTCAAAGCCCCGGCGGCGCAGAAGAGCCGCCGCCCGGTGTGCATGCTGGCGGCCGCCCTCACGCTGGTGTTGATCGTGGGGCTGATCGTGGTATTGGTGGTGCCGCAGCTGATTTCAGCCGTCAAACTGCTGTGGGCCGAGGTGCCCGGCGCGCTGGAGCGGCTGAGCGCATGGCTGCAGAGCCTGGAATGGCTGCCGGACGAGATCCGCAAACTGACGCAGAGCATCAACTGGCGCGAGCGCATCGCAGAATTGACGAAGTTTGTGTCCAGCGGTCTGGGCGGCGTGGTCGGCTTTGTGGCGGGCACGGTGTCGACCGTGTTCTCCGGCGCGGTGACGACGCTGTTGAGCGTCATCTTCACCATCTATCTGCTTTCCGGCAAGGACCGCCTGCGCGCGCAGTGCCACCGGCTGATGCGCTTTGCGCTCAGGCCCAAGCACTACGACCGCGCCTGCTATGTGCTGCGCGTGGCAGACGACAGCTTTCACCGCTACATCGTGGGCCAGTGCACCGAGGCGCTCATTCTGGGCGCGCTGTGCACCGTGGGCATGCTGATCCTGCAATTGCCCTACGCCACCATGATCGGCGCGCTGGTGGCCTTCACGGCGCTGATCCCGGTCGCTGGCGCATACATCGGCGCGGCGGTGGGCGCGTTTATGATATTGACCATCTCGCCCGTGCAGGCGCTCATCTTTCTGGTGTTTCTGGTGGTGCTGCAGCAGCTGGAGGGCAACCTCATCTACCCGCGCGTGGTGGGTGCTTCGCTCGGCCTGCCGGGCATCTGGGTGCTGGCAGCCGTCACTGTGGGCGGCAGCCTGATGGGCATCTTCGGCATGCTGCTGGCGGTGCCGCTGGCGGCCTCCGTCTACCGGCTGATGCGTGAAAACATCCCCGCTTAAAGGCTGATCATCACGATGCTGGCCACGGCCATGCCGATGCCCACCATCTGCTCCCAGTGCAGCTTTTCGCGGAAGAAGATGCACGAGAAAATGGCCGACAGCACCAGCACGCCGCCGTTTTCGATGGTGTAGAGGATGCTGGCGTTCATGAGGCTGAGGGTATACAGCAGCAGGTTGCTGGCAAGCGTAGCCACGATCACGCAGCCCAGCACGAACAGCGCGCTCTTTTTGCCCATGGCAAAACCGGCGGCCAGCTTCTTTGCGCCGCCGCGGAAGCACTCGAGGGCGACGACGATGAGCGCCATGCCCAGATAGGTGATCACGATCATCTCGGGGCTCTGCTCGCTGCCCATGGTGCCCTGCTGCACATTCATGATGGTGGCGTACAGGCCATTGGCCATAAACAAAAGTCCGCACCACATATAATAGCCGCCGCTTGCGCCGCGCAGCGTTTCAAGCGACATGCCGCGCGCGTTCATCACCACAAAGGAGCACAGCATCAGCGCGATGGCCGCGCCCTGCAGTGCAGTGACCGTCTCGCCCATAAAGAGCGCATCCACCACCAGCGGCACGACGATGGCGCCCACAACCGCAGTGACCATCATAAACGCGTAGGAGCCGCGGTCGCCTGCCTTGATCATGGACACATTGTACAGCCACAGCATGAACGCATTGGCCACGCCCCACAGCACCGTCTGCCACGCGGGCGTGAAGGAAAAGCCGTTGGCGATGAGCGTGCTCAGGCCGATGAAGCCGCCAAAGCAGATGGCAAATACCGACGTGGTCATGCTCTTGTCACTGGGGGCATAATTGATGTTGTACAGGCGCGTGAACAGCGACTGGAAGGTGTAAAACAGCACAAGGCACAAAACAAACAGGGGCAGCATGGCAAACGTCCTTCCTGAAGGTGGATTTTTCGCTTGCCATTGTACCCCATAAACCATGCAAAAGCAACAAAAAAGCCTGACCCCGGGGGTCAGGCTTTTTTGCGGTTCATGCCGAGCAGCGCCATGCCGCTGATGCAAGCCAGCGCCAGCCATACAAGGATGGGGCTGTTGTCGCCGGTCTGGGGCACGGCAGGAGCGGCGGGCGTTTCAGGGGCTGCCGGAGGGTTGTAGAAGGGGCAGGTGCGGTTGCGGAAGACAAACGTCTGCTCCAGTTCAGCATCAGTCGGCCTGTACCAGTACTGTCTTCCCTCGGCGCTGCTGAATTTGACCATTTCGTCAATGGTCGCGGTCAGCTGCCGGCTGTACTGGCGGCGATCCTCCTGCACATCATCCTTGGAGAAATAGTACTCATCCTCTTCCTCATCAAGGCTTACCGGCGTGGGTATATAGTCGGTATGTACGTTAAGCGCCATAATATAAATGGAATCATCGTAACAAACCGGCTGGCCGGACTCTGTCACCTCGGCAAAGGCGTAATACCTTTGGGTATACTTGCGGCCGGCATAATCCTGATCCATATCGTAAAAGGTGAACTGCGTCGACACAAAGGGCACGTTTTTGCCCTGATTGCTGATGGTTTTAAGCACCGGGCAGGTGTCCAGCTCATCGCGCAGCAATTTCATCGCCCTGCGGGGAATTTCCCTTTGCAGAAACTCGCGGAATTCGTCAGCATACTCGGGAGGAGGCGCCCATTCCATGTCTTCCCAGGCTTCCGGCGGAATCTCCGGGAAGATCTCAGGTGTGAGCACATCGCCAAAGTTCAAGTCGTCGTTCAAAAACAGGTCGGCCTGTTCCTGCGTCAGCTCCCACATATTGAAACGGAAGGTTTGTCCGCCGGGATCACGCCCGTCCATGGTTTTGGTTGCGGCCAGCTTGAAGTCGACAGGGGTGTAAAAGGGCTTGAAAACAAAGGTGACCTCGTTTTTGCCATTGGCGTTCAGGTTGGTTTTCTGCGGATCGTTGACTGTATAAATGACGATTTCGTCCTGATTATACCAGTCGATGACGCGCCTGACCTTTCTTTTGTAGCCATATTCCACAGGATAGTAGTCAATGCCATGGCTGCTGGTAATGGTGTACACATGGCCCTTCTGAATGGTAAAGGTCATGGTTTTGCCATGCTGGGCGACATGTCGGTCCTCAAAGGAAACCGTGGCCGGGTCGTTATCACCATACCAGTCATTGCCGCAGGGACACAGCAGGCAGTCGCAGTACGGCTTTTTCCAATCGGGCCTGTGATCCAGACAGTCTGCATGAAACAGACGTACGCTTCTTCCTCCGGGTCCGCCGGTCTCTTCATTGATCATATGCACCGTGATGGTGGCTGTCTGCACTTCCTGTGCCAGCGCACAGGCGCAAAGCCCCACCTGCAGCAACAATATCATCACAAAAGCCAGTTTCTTCAGCTGTTTCATGGGTATGCAATCCTTCCAGGTATTCTGTTCGTAAAAAATATTACGAATATATGAATTATAACAACATTTGTAAATATTTGCAATACTTCCTGCATATTTTTGTTGAAAAATAAAACAGTATCACACGGCAACTGTGTGATACTGCAATATTTTCATCTTTTTTACTTCAGCAGCCCCACCGACTGCAAAAACAGCACCAGATAGATCAGCAAAAACAATCCGCCGCCGTCCTTGGCAGCCAGATAGGGGAACCGCCAGATATTGCCCACACCCACGGCGCTGCCGGCTGCCGCCAGCACAAAGCCGATACGGCCGGTGAAGCCGCCTTTTTTCTTAGCCATGTGATAAACCTGCTCTCGTTGATAAAGTCAGTCTTTTTATTATGCCACAAAAAGGCGCACGGGCAACCGTTGCGCCCCGGAAAGAAAAGCGGTATAATGCCCTATCTTCTTTTTGGAAGGAGGAACATCCATGTTTCTGAGCAAGTTGTTTCGTCCCGCCGTACCGAGTGAAAAATACATATACTGGCGCAACGGCCAGCGTTTCGAGCTGGGGTTTGCATCCGTCCGCACACACGGCCCCTCGCTGGGGGACAGCACCGGCTGCACCTACCGGCTGGGCAGCCGCGAATGCACCGACATCGCCTCCTTCCGCAAGGAGATCACGGAGGAGATCACCGGCAGTGTGCGCATCCGCCGCGATGCGTTTGGCTGCAAGGTGTTGGAGCAGGCGAGCGACGTGCCCACCTTTGACTATCACGACCGCCTGTGGGACGGTTACCGCGTGGAGCTGCTGGTGTTTGACGGGCAGCGCATCTGTCTGATCGACAGTCACAGCGGCTACCGCATGGCGCCCCTGCGGCTGTACGAAGGGCTGATGGAAGCCCCCGTGCATCTGAAGCCATGGCTGAAAAAGCTTGGATTCCCCACGAGGGGGATCCGATGGATCAAAGTAAAATAAACGCAGCCCACCGGGTTATCCGGTGGGTTTTGTTTTGGGGAGGTGCTTGAAAGCACCCAACGCTGCAAGCTCCCCTGCCTGGGGATTGTACCTTGCGGTACAGCATAAGCAACTGTGTTGCTGACGGCGGCAGCTGACGCGCCGCTGAGGGGACTTGGCTGCTCAGCCTATTGAGCGCACTGCCGGTGCGCAGCGGTTTCTCTCCGCTCCGCTCGGGCCAGAGGGATGTCTGGGGGGACCCCGCACCGGTCCCCCCGTGACACCCCTCTGGACTCCCCGTCTCCCCCCTTCCCGCGCTGGGGCAAAGCCCCAGACCCCAGCGTGGGGTCTTTTTCTTTTGGGCGGGTTGGAGGCGTTGGTCAATTATCCTTGTCACCACCCAAGCGAGCCGGGAGGCCTGTCGCCGACCGGCGGTCTGCGTTCCCGCCCCAAACAAAAAAGACCCCCGCGCCATAAAATGGCGCGGGAGAGGGGGTCCAGGGGCTCAGCCCCTGGTCTCGCGGATGCGGAGGGTTTTGATTTCCAGAGGTTTGAGGGTGAAGGTGACTTGGCCGTCGGTAACGGGCAGGTCGCAGACCTTTTCTTCGACGCAGTTGCATTCCTCGATGGAGGCCACGGGGCGGTTCCACACGAAGGAGGTGCGGGTGCGGGCGTTGTCGCATTCATACATGCGCACGATGAAGCCGTCGCCGTCCTCAGCCTGCTTCACGGTCTCCAGCACCACATTGGGGGCGGTCACGCTGCAAAGCGAGAAGCTGCCGGCCTTGCCTCCGCCGCATACGGCGATGGCAGGCTGGTTGAGGCGGTAGGCCTCCTGCACGGTGCCGGCCTGCTGCCAGCCCTCGGCATGGGGGTAGATGGCGTAGGTGAACACATGCTCGCCGCGGTCGGTGACGGGGTTGGGCTCGATGCCGGACTTGATGAGGGTCAGCCCCAGCAGACCGTTTTGCACGGAGTGGCCGTACTTGCAGTCGTTGAGGAGGCTCACGCCGTAGTGGCCCTCTGAGAAGTCCATCCACTTCTGGGCGCAGGTTTCAAAGCGCGCCCAGTCCCAGCTGGTGTTGGTGTGCACCTTGCGCTTGAGGTTGCCGAACTGAATGTCGAAGGTGGCCTCGTCGCTGTGCACATCCACGGGGAAGTGCACCTTCAGCAGGTGCTGATGCTCCTGCCAGTCGGCCCAGGTGTCAAAGTCGATGCGGCGGCTGTCGGCGTAGAAGTGGATCTTCTGGCGGATGAGGCTGCCGGAGAACCTGCGCTCAATTTCGAGCGTGGCGCGCACGGGGCCCATCTCCGTCCACTTGAGGGACTGCACGTCGGTCACGTCCCAGTACTTTTCGGTGTAGAAGATGTCGATGTCCCAGTTGTCGTAGTAGATGGGCTTGTCCTCGTAGACGCGAAGGAGATTACCCACCTGACCGGGCTTGAATACCTCGCGGTCATTCTGCTTGTCGTACAGGCGCTTAAAGGCGGCGGTGTCGTCCAGCTCGAGGGTGTAGAAGGGCGTTTCAAGCACATTGCCGTCCAGCTTGAAGGGGCACTCGGCGGCTGCGTCGGCCTTTTCAAGCACCTTCCAGCCCTTGGCGGGCAGGCCGCGCACATAGGCCACAGCGCCCTTTTCGGTCTGCTGCACGGGGTAGAGGGTACCGTTTTCGTCGCGCAGGGCGGTGCAGCCTACGTCGCCCAGTTCGACGATCTCGCTGCTTTCAAAGCCCTTGGTGTTGTACACGGTCACATTTTCGCCGGGGGCGGTGAGCAGCTTCACGCGCTCGCCCTGCAGGCGGGCGATGTGCTCTTCCAGCTGGGCGTATTCCTTTTTGGTGACCTCGTACACCTCGTGGATGGACGAGCCGGGCAGAATGTCGTGGAACTGGTTGATGAGGATGGTTTTCCACATCTTGTCGATCTCTTCGGCGGGGTAGCCCAGCTGTTTGGCGCACAGCACGGCGAAGAGCTCCAGGTCCATCATGTGCAGCTCGGCCTTGCGGTTTGAGCGCTTGTTGCGGGCCATGGAGGTATAGGTGCCGCGGTGGTATTCAAGGTACAGTTCGCCCTCCCACGTAGGCAGGCGCTTGTTTCCGGCCACGCGCTGCTCCAGCTCGCGGAAATAGGTGAGTGCGCCTTCCTGACGCACCTTCGGAATGCCCGTCACGCCGCAGGCAAGGCGGTCGCCGGTTTCAAGCATGGCGCGGGTGGGGCCGCCGCCGCCGTCGCCGTAGCCGAAGGAAACGAGGATGTCGTTGTTGATATCCTTGTTCTGGTAGCGGTTCCAGCCGGCCTGCAGGGCCTCGGGGTGCAGCTTGCCGTTGTAGGTGGTGAAAAAGCTGTTGCGGTCCTGACCGGGGTCCTGCGTGGTGATGAGGTGGGTGAGCACCTCGCTGCCGTCGATGCCGCGCCACATGAGGGTGTCGTAGGGGAACTTGTTGAACTGGTTCCACGCGATCTTGGTGGTCATGAAATAGTCGATGCCGCACTTTTTCATGATCTGCGGCAGCGCGCCGGAATAGCCGAACACGTCGGGCAGCCACAGAATTTTGTTGTCCACGCCGAACTCTTCTTTAAAGAACTTCTTGCCGTGGATGAACTGGCGCACCAGGCTTTCGCCGCTGCTGACGTTGCAGTCGGCCTCGACCCACATGCCGCCCTCGGGCTCCCAGCGGCCCTCGGCCACGCGCTGCTTCACGCGCTCGTACAGCTCCGGGTAGCGCTCCTTCAGGAACTGGTACAGCTGCGCCTGGCTGGACATGAACTTGTACGCAGGGTATTCCTCCATCAGCTTGAGCACCGTGCCAAAGCTGCGGGCGGTCTTTTCGCGGGTCTGCGCCACGGTCCACCACCACGCCACGTCGATGTGGGTGTGGCCGATGCAGGTGGCGATGATCTCGTCGTGACCGGCCAGATCCTCGTACAGATGCTTTTTGAGGTAGGCGCGCGCCGCGCGGATAGACTCAAAATAGGCCTCGCTGTGCGGCACCACGGGCATGTCCTCGGGCATGGAGGGGCCGCCGTTGAGGTACGAGCGGTGATAGGGCGTGCGCATATCCAGCAGGTTGACGGCCTCGTTCATCACGCGCACCAGCGCCATATAGCTCTGGCTCTGCTCGTCCATGCGGGCAAGGCCCTGCAGCGGCACCTGCAGATCCCAGTAAAGCCCCATCACGTCGGGGTCGATGTGCTGCAGGTACACGATGAGGTTAAACTCGCTGTGCAGGGTACCGGTGTAGCTTTGCAGGTCGATGCGGTAGGTGCGGCCGGATTGCGCCTCGCGGGTGATGAGCACGTCGCGGTGGTTCATGTCGATGCCCTGCACGGGATCGCCGTCGATGAAGAGCAGAAACTGCGGGTTTTTGCCGTCGTCCCACTCGTCGATCTGGGTGGCGACGTGCATCCACAGGGGCTTGCCATCGAAGCTGTCGGGTACGGTGACCTGTGCGGTGAACCAGTAATGGCGGTCGGGGCCGTACCAGTGCATGCTGAGGCTGTCAAAGGGCTGATAGGGCGCGGGCGCGGCGTCGGCGTCGGCAGGGCGCAGAAAGCTGCCTTCCTTGTACTGCCAGCCGGACAGGCGCACATTCTGCACCACGGCCTGCTTTTTCAGATGGTCACAGATGACCTGCACGCGCTTGTCCAGAAAAAACATAGGCATAAAATCACCTCGGTCGATTGAATTGGGGCACAGAGGCGTTTGGGCGGCAGTGCCTGCCGCCCAAATGCCTTGATTACTTGGCCATATTATGTTCCTTGGCGTAGTTCACCAGCTCGTCCACGGTGGTGAAGGCAACGCCGGTGACGGTGTCGGCGCAGCCATAGTAGATGGCGATGCGGCCGGTGTCGGCGTCCTGCAGGGTGGCGCAGGGGAACACGACGTTGGGCACGTCGCCCACGCACTCGTACAGCTCCCACGGAGCCATGATGTAGTCGCTGGAGCGGTACTTCACCTTCCAGGGCTCGTTGATGTCGAGGATGGCAACGCCCATGCGGTACACAAAGCCGTTGCAGGTGTTGAGCACGCCGTGGTAGATGAGCAGCCAGCCCTCATCGGTCTCGATGGGCGTGGGGCCCGGGCCGATCTTGGTGGCCTGCCAGGCGCTGTCGTTGCCGGGCACGGTGCCCATCATGTAGCGGTGACGGCCCCAGAACTCCATGTCGGGAGACTGGCTGACGTAGATGTCGCCAAAGGGGGTGTGGCCGTTGTCGGAGGGACGGCTCATCATCATGTACATGCCGTTGATCTTACGCGGGAACAGCACGCCGTTGCGGTTGAAGGGCAGGTAGGCGTTCTCCAGCTGGTGGAAGGTTTTGAAGTCCTTCGTCCAACCCACGCCGATGGTGGGGCCGTGGTAGCCGTTGCACCAGGTGATGTAGTACTTGTCCTCAATGGGGGTGATACGCGCGTCGTAGCGGTATTCCTTTTTGAGCACCTCAGGGTCGCAGTCGTCCTCGAAAACCAGGGGCTCGTCGTTGATCTCCCAGTCAAGGGCGTTCTTGGAGCGGCCGGCGAACAGGTCCATCGAAATGGAGCGGCTGTCGCAGCGGAACACGCCGGCATAGCCATCCTCGAAGGGCACGACGGCGGAGTTAAAGACGCTGTTGGAGCGCTTGTTGCCAAAGCGGTTGATGATGGGGTTTTTGCTGTAGCGCCACACGGGTTCGGTGCAGCCTTCGGGCTTGGGTTCCCAGGGCATATTGGGCAGAGCGGAGCCAATGATCTTCGCCATGATATATTCCTCCATTTTGTAAAATGAGATCGCACGCGGATATTTTTATTATATCATAAACTGTTGGGCTTGCAAGAGGCAGCTGATTAATAACCGTTGCGCCGCACGGCATACACCGCCTGGTCATGGGTGAAGCCTTCAAATTCCAGCTGATCTATGAGCCCCTGTCTGGAAAAGCCATGCAGTTCGAGGTAGCTTTCAGCTGAACGCACGGCCTGCCGGTACCAGTTGGCGCCGCACCAGTCTGCGCCGTAGCGCGCCTCCGCCGGGGTGAACTGCTCGTATTCCAGCTGATCCACCAGTCCGTCGTAGGAAAATGCGAAAATTTCCAGATAGTCCTTTGCGCGCCTGAGAGCGTTGCGCTGTCCGGCGGTAGCGGCTGCGGGCGGCGTGCCGGGGTTGGACGGCTTGTTGAGCACGTCGCTCATACGGTCATAGGTCACTTGTCCGTCCTCGATCACGCACAGCACATCGCGCTGACTGTATTCATCACCGGGGCGCAGGGTCTGCACAATGGTAAATACGAAGTGCGCGGGGGTGACGTCGGTAATGCCCTTGCGCAGCGCGAGCTTCACGGCCTCATACATATTGCGGCAGTAGGGGGTCACGCCATCCACGATGGTCTGCCACGACTCAAACAGCTCGCCCGCACGGGTAGCAAAGCTGTCGTACATGTTGCTCCGGCCCATGGCAAGGTACACGTACACGGTTTCGGTCTCTTCGTCGCATGTGCAGTTGTGGGCATACCCGTCAAAGTTTTTGTCGAGAGATCCCATCAGCGTGTCGTAGAAGTCCGTTTCCTCAAAGGGCGGATCGTCGGTGGTTTCGGTGCCGTCGCCGCGGATGAGCAGGTAGTCGCACGCTCCTTCGCCCCACTGGATGCGCAGCTTTTCGGGGCTGAAGTGGATGCTGAAGTCCTGTTCGCTGCCCATAAAGCTGCCCTTTGGCGCGCAGTGGTACAAATATTCGCCATCCTGCACAGGCGACAGCGGAGCATCTGACAGGATGCCTGAGTAGTTGGTATAGTCGACGCTTGCATACACCTCGCCCTTTTGCAGGTAAAACGCCACGTCGGCCACATAAGTCTTTTGGCCGGGCTCGGGCGGATGCACATACCGGCCCGCGCATGCCTGCAGCGGCGCAAGGCGGGTTTTGAGCATTTGCGAAACCGGGTCCTGTGCAGCCTCAAGCTGCTTTAGTGCGTCCTCCAGGGGGATATGCTCCGCCGCAAGCACCTGCTGCGCCAGCGCAAAGGCGGGCAGCAGGCAAAAAACGAGTGTCAGAAGGATGAATCTTTTCATGGTTTGCTTCCTTTATACAAGGATGGACACACAGCAGGCATGTGTCCATCCCGGAAAAAAATCAGTTTTCGTGCACACTCATGCCCGCGACAGGATCCAGCTTGAAGCTGCCATTTTCAAGTGTATAGGGAATGTAGTTGATCGTGTCGGTGTGGCTGTTTTTGATGATGATGTAGCCGTTGGCGATGGTGTAGGTACCGTTGGTGGTGTTGCTGAGTCCAAACACCGTGCCCCGGAGCTTGTAGGTTTTGCTGGCAAACTCAATACGGTAGCTGCCCTGGTTGGAAATCCAGAAATCCCAGTAATAGCCGTTGAGATGCTTGCGCACCTTGCTCTGGGTGGCGCTGTCGGCCTCAGTCAGGCGGTAGGCCTGATTGGCGTACCCTTCGGGGTCGACGATGCGGGCGGCGTATTCCATATCACGGCACATCAGCACGTCGTCGCTCATCAGCGACAGCGTTTCGGGAATGAGCTTGTTTGTGATCGTGATCTTCCGGCCGGTTTTGAGTTCGGCACGCGGCACGGAGAAAGTCTCCACGATTTTAAACTCGCTGCCGTACACCACTTCCTGACTGTAGGTGCCGTAGTAGTAGCTGCCCATGTACAGACAGGATTTCGGCGCATGTTCGCTGATGTAGCTGTTGCCCTGTTCAAAGCTGATGGTGGTCTTTGTGCCGTTGGTGTGGAAGGTGTTTTCCGGGGCGAACAGCGTGTAGCACAGCGCCAGCTGCACATAGCCAGGATGCTCCTGTTCGTAGGCCTCATTGGCCACCAGCGCCTCGATGCGGATCTTTTCCGTTTCAGAAATGCCGGTCAGCGTCAGCTGCACTTCGCTCTTTTCACCGTACAGGGCGCTCTGGGTGGCGGCATCGGCCACGCCGGTAGCCTCCAGTCCCACGCTCTTCTGGAACTCGGCCACAGCAGCGGCGGTCACCTTGCCGTATGCGCCGTCAGCCTTGCTGTTGAGGAAGCCCTGATCAATGAGGGCCTGCTGCAGCTTTTTGGCAGCCTCGCCCTTGCTGCCGGTTTTGAGGACGGGGTAATCCTGCGCAAGCTGCACCGTACGCACACGCATGCTGTGCGCAGGCTCGGCCTGAGCGGCGGGGGCTGCCGCAGGCTGTGCGGCAGGCACGGCCTGGGCGGCAGGCGCAGGCTGATCGGCGGGCGCAGCCTGAGCCGGGGCGCTGAGCAGGTCCTGGAAGGCAAAGCCTATGTTTTCAAAACGGGTGGGCTGTCCCGGTTCATTGATGGTCAGGTTGAAATTGCCGTCCATCTGATACAGCTGCTCCAACGAATCCAGCGCGGCTACGCGGGAACCCTTGTACTGCTGAATGTAGTAGGAACGCACGGCGGCCTTGCCCGCAGCCACGGCATTGCCATGGAGCATAATGGCGTTGGCCTCGTCCATACCCAGATAGGCCGTCAGATGTATCAGGATCTGCTGCTCCGTCTTGTTGTAGATCTTAAAGGCGACAACGCTTTCATTCACTTCGCCATTGCCCCAGTTGATCGGCTCCTGATGGAAATCGATCAGCTCGATCTTCACATCGGCGGTATCGGCCACCACGATGGGCGGGTTGAACTCGATCATGCCGTCCGCAGCAGTCACGGCGGGAGCGGCAGGCATGACAGGTTCAGCCGTGGGGGCTGCGGTGGGACGGGGCGTAGCGGTCACTCCGGGCTTGACCTTCAGCGGCGATTCCTCCGTGGAGGGATCCCAGCGGATGAAGCTGAGGTCCACCACGTCCGACGTATTTTCCAAAACGACGGGGCTGAATACGCTGGTGACGGTTTGAAGGTCAAGCGTGGTCGAAGCGCCGTTATATTCGCGGCTGACTTCGGAAAGACCGCCGTTCATATGCAGGAACCTGTAGGTGCTGCCATCGCCGCGGGGCTGGTAATACACGCTCTGCAGCGCATAATCGCCCTTGCGGCTGACATAGAGAATATCGCCGTTTTGGCTCTGCCAGTACAGCCTGTCGGTATAAAGCTGATCGGTGGGCACATACAGCGTCCAGTCCGCCTCGGCGGCAGAGCAGGGCATGAGGGTTTTGAGCAGCTGGTTTTCCATCAGATGCGAAAAACGCATCTTTACTTCGCGGCGATTGCCAACGGGATTGCGCACCTTGAAGATGACCGGTTCGGTCGCGGGTGTAAATTTGTTCTGCAGCAAATGCTGGTTAAAGCTGGTCTCTCTTTCTGCTATATAGCCGGCCGAGGGCGCAGCCGTGCTTTGGGCTGCCGCGCTGCGGGAGGCGCCCTGGTGCATAACATAAAAGTCGTTTACGCCGCTGCCGGTCACATCCATCGGCGCAGGTGAAAAGGTTTCATTCAGCTTTTTCACATCAACCGACCTGGCGCTGTCGCCCTCTTCACGCGTAGCAGAACTCAGCGCGCCGTTTTGATGCCACATCTGGTACTGGGCCTGTTCGTAGCCGGGCTCGTAGTATACGCAGCGCAGCGCATTCCTGCCCTCTGCCTCCACATAGAACACGTCGTCGTTGGCGTTTACCCAGTACAGCCATGTTGAGCTGGGTTCGTAGCCGCCTTCAAACACATACATCTGCCAGTCCGGTTCGCCTGAAAAATCATCTGCGACCGGCTCCAGCATCTGCAGCATTTTGTTTTCGTTCAGGCTGGAAAAACGCACCTGAATCGTGCCGCCTTCGTTTGCAGCGTCAGGCACTTCCAGCGTAACGGAGCCGTCGGCCGGTTTGTAGTTGTTTTGAAGTTGCTGTTTGGTAAACGTGCGCATTCCCGCCTGCGCGCACGCGCACACAAGCAAAAGCAGCAGCGTCAGCAACAGACATATACGTTTTTTCATTTTCGGAACACCTCCGATTTTTGCTGGCCTGATTATATCAAAAAATGAACGGTGTGTAAACAAACCGCCCTTCTCATTGCAAAACACTTTTGGCGTGTGCTATAACATATTCTGCGGTTTATGCCGCTTTTTGACGAAGGAGCATCCTTTATGGAAATGAAAAAATCCTTTCTGGCCGTGCGCGGCGTCGTGCGTGCCTTCACCCCTAAAATGGAAACCGTCTGGGCCGAGCCCTTCGACGGCGAACCGGCGGTCTTCTGCCCCAATCACGCAGGCGCGCTGGGGCCCATCGACATGATGGCGCACTTTGAACTGTGCGACACCTGCCGCCCGTGGTTCAACGCCGGCATCGCCGACCGCAAAACCGTGCCCGCCTATGTGCGGCAGGACTTTTGGTGGGAGCCCGGCTGCAAGCTGGAGCCGCTGTACAACGCTACGCTGCCCTATCTGGCCGCGGCGGTGCTGCCGCCCATCCTGAATACCGTGCCCGGCGTGAGGGTGTACCACGACATGCAGGTCATCAAAACCTTCCGCCAGAGCATCAGCATCCTGAAGGATGGCGAGCATCTCATCATCTTCGCCCAGCAGCCCAGCGGCTACAAAAGCCACCACATGCAGCTGAACAAGGGCTTTCTGCAGATCGCGCCCATGGCGTGGAGAACGCTGGGGCTGAAGCTGAAGTTCTACCCCGTGCACATCGACCATGCAAACCACAAAATCACCGTGAGCAAGCCCGTGCAGTACGACCCGGAAATCCCCCTGCCCCAGCAGGAGCAGACCATTCTGGATGCGATTTCCAGTGCAATGTGACCGGCTGCGCCGGAGGCACTTCGACACAGTCGGCTTTTCCCCGGCCCCGTCCCGCGACCCATGCAGAAAAGGCAGCCATATAACCGGCTGCGCCGGAGGCACTTCGACACAGTCGGCTTTTCCCCGGCCCCGTCCCGCGACCCATGCAGAAAAGGCAGCCATGTAACCGGCTGCACACAAAAAAGTCCTCCCAGCTGGGAGGATGGAAAGGAAGGAGTTATCCTTCACTTTGCATCTTGTAAATAACGAAACCGCAAGCCTTTGTTGGTTTGCGGTTTTGTGTACTGCTGTGATAGAATGAAAGCGACAAACTTGAATTTGTAGGTGCGTGCAATGAACCTAATAGAATTAACTCACAAGAACGATATTTTACAAACATATGAG
>JAFWYA010000067.1 GCA_017517815.1 Clostridia bacterium
CCATAAAATGGTTCCTCCTAAATGCATTCTTCATGCGGATGTGCGAATGCACTGTAACAGCATACCTCATATGCATGGAGAAGCTATAACCTAAATATGAACAAACTGTGAATTCTTCTGTTGCCATAAAGCACGCCGTATAGGATGAACAGAACGGCCGACATACTGACAGCAGGAAGGTGAACGGTTTGAATGTTTATTTCTGGGCTTTTGCGATATTTGCGGTGTTTATCACACCCGTTGCACTGACTGTGCATATCCGCTATGACGGGAAAATAGATTGGACAATGCAGCTGTATATCGCCGGGATTCCGGTTGGCAAACGTGAAAAAAGAGAAAAACCACATCAGACTGTCAGCCTGATGGCACGAAAAAAGAAACACAAACTCGCGTTTGTGCTGGTTCGGGATGGCTCTGCTGCAAGACTGCTGCGTTCGATGCCGCTGGAGCGGGTGCGTATTCACGCCCGCCTTTCCTTTGAAGATGCAGCTGCAACGGCAATGGTATTTGCTTTTCTGAAAACACTGACACAGACGCTGACATGCTGCGGTGTGCAAAGAGGAAAGCTGACAGGTGCGGTGCAGGCTGATTTTGGAGGCTGGGGAACCCGTGCAGATGTCAGCTGTATATTTGCTGGCCGGTTGGGAAGAATAGGCCTTGCAGGCGCGCATTTGATGATCAACGCGGCCAGAGCAAAGGCAGGCCTTGCAGCAGAGGAGGAAAAACATGCAGCATCCCATTGACAATATGATGCAGACCACTATGGAGAATATCCGCGGCATGGTGGACGTAAACACGGTGGTGGGTTCGCCCGTTGCCGGGGCAAAGGGCACAACCATTATTCCTATTTCAAAAGTCAGCTTTGGTTTTATTGCCGGAGGCGGCGAATATACCATGGAGGACAGCCGAAACCGCTCGGTCGCAACGGATGTGCTTCCCTTTGCGGGCGGCACGGGCGCGGGTGTGTCGGTACAGCCGGTAGGGTTTCTGGTGGTGGGTGATGGATCGGTGAAGATGCTTCCGGCTCAGACAAGCGGTGCGATGGAGCGTGTGGTGGAGTTGCTGCCCCAGCTTTTGGAGGATCTGTCCCAGAACGGGGAAACCAAGAAAACAGTCAAAACAGAAACACTGACTGAAACGGTAATGCAAACCGGGGAAGAGGATGCATGAGAAAGCCGAGATCACTGGCCGCACTGCTTTGCTGCGCGCTGCTGACAATGATCACAGGCGGTGCGCATGGCGAGGAGGAAGTCGAAACTTCCGCTAAATCAGCCATACTGATCGAGCAGACGACGGGGCAGGTGCTGCTGGCGCACAATGCACAGCAGCCATTGCCCATGGCATCCACTACCAAGGTGATGACGGCCCTGATGGCCTTGGAATATGGAAAGCTGGATGAAATCGTCACCGTCAGCCGCAATGCCTATGGCGTGCCGGGAACAAGCATCTATCTGGACCTTGGAGAGCACATCACCCTGCATGACCTGCTGTACGGGCTGATGCTGGCTAGCGGTAACGACGCTGCGATAGCGATCGCCGAACATATTGGCGGTGATGTGGATACCTTTTGCCGTATGATGACGCAGCGTGCGTCGGAACTTGGCTGTAAAGATACAGTGTTCATCAATCCAAATGGTCTTCCTGCGCAGGGACATCATACCACTGCATATGATCTTGCGCTGATTGCACGTGAAGCAATGTCCCATGAACTGTTTCGGCAGATCGTCAGCACACAACGGGCGTCCATTCCCTGGCAGGGACGCAGTTATTCGCGCATACTTAACAATAAAAACCGGCTGCTGTCCAGCTACGAGGGAGCGACGGGCATCAAAACCGGTTACACCAAAGCAGCCGGGCGCTGCCTGGTATTTGGCGCCAGACGCAATGCGCTGGAAGTAGTAGGCGTGGTGCTCAACTGCAGCAACTGGTTTGACGAAGCAGCCCGGCTGATGGATGCCGGTTTTGAAAAGTATGAATTCTTTACGGCTTTTTCACAGGGAGAAACGGTGCGTGTGCTTCCGGTAGTGGATGGCACGCAGGAAACGGTATGCATACAGACTGCACAAGCGCTGGCCTGTCCGCTGACGAAAGGAAGTGTGCCGGTGCTGGCGATCGAACTGCCAGACGAAGTACAGGCGGGTTTGCAGCTCGGAGAAACTGTGGGAAGAGCGGTGCTGCTTGCCAAGGGCAAAGAGGTGTGCAGTGTGCCGCTGGTTGCAGGTGAAACGCTGGCACGACGTGACTATGCATTTGAATTGGAACGCGTTGCGCGCAACTGGACGCTGCAGGGACAAACCATTGCAGAATAAAAATTTTCAAACAGCGAACGTTTGTTCGCTGTTTTGTGTTATAATTACAGTGATCATAAACAGAGGGGGGCGAACAATGGCTGCCGACCGTGTGATCTTTCATATTGACTGCAACGGTTTCTATGCAGCGGTGGAGTGTCTGGACAATCCGTCGCTGTGCAGTGTCCCCATGGCAGTGGCGGGTGATCCTGAGGCGCGCAGCGGTATCATTCTGGCCAAAAATGAACTGGCAAAGGCTTATGGTATCCAAACAGCCGAAACCGTTTATCAGGCCAAGCATAAATGCCCGAATCTTGTGTTGGTGCCGCCGAGATCTGCGCGTTACAGGGAAGTCTCCGGCCGGGTGAAGGCTTTGTTTGCAGAATATACCGACCAGGTGGAATCTTTCGGCCTGGATGAGGCGTGGCTAGACGTGACGGGATCGCTGCGGTATTTCCGCGCCACGCCGCGCGAACTGGCAGACCGCATCCGCCTGCGGGTAAAAGAAGAAATCGGCATTACGGTGTCGGTTGGCGTCAGCTACAACAAGGTGTTTGCCAAGCTGGGTTCTGACCTGAAAAAACCGGATGCAACAACGGTTATCACCTGTGAAAACTATCAAAGGCTTATCTGGCCGCTGCCGGTGACGGCAATGCTGTTTGTGGGCCACACGGCAGCTGAGCAGCTACATAAGCTGGAGATTCGTACCATCGGTGAAATGGCACAGGCCGATCCGGCGACGCTGGAAAAGATGCTTGGTAAGGGTGGGCCTGCTTTGTGGCGCTACGCCAACGGACTGGATGACGCGCCGATTTTACATGTGGGAGAACGCGAACCGGCCAAGTCCATTGGCAATGGCATGACGTTCAGGCGCGATCTTGTGGGCTGGGATGAACTGAAAAGCGCCCTCATTGCGCTGGCGGACGAGGTTGCCAGCCGTTTGCGAGCGGAACAGGTGAAGTGTGGCGTTTTACAGGTGACCATCAAAAATCCCGAGCTTAAAAGCATTTGCCGGCAGACGTTGCTGCCGCATCCTACACATCTGCAAAAGGAACTGGTGGAAGAGGGCATGAGGCTGCTGCATGCCAACTGGCGTGAAAAGGCGCCTGTGCGTGCGCTGACGCTGACAGCCCAGCAGCTGATCGCCGATAAAGAACTGCAGGAACAGGTGGATCTGACAGATGGCCGCGTTGCTGTGCGCGACAAGTTTGAGCAGGCGGAGGCGGCGATGCAAAAGCTGCGCCGCAGATACGGACGCAGCTCGATTGTGATGGGTTTTTCCGGAGATGAAGAACTGGGGCTCAGGCGTGTGCGCCATCAGCCCGTCATCAGTGACGAATAATGGTGGGGGCAGCGCTTTCCACATCTACATAGTAGCGTTTGTCATCGCGGCGGTCAAGGTAGACCCGAACGTCATCGCCCGGCATAAGGCCGGGATCGGCCGAAAGCATTTCGCTGCGGTACTCATGCAGCACGCCGTCGCGCTGCGTACGGCAGATAACACGGTAGGGGCGTCGGCCATTGATCTGCACATTGTATACGCGTTCGGTTTCAACGACCTGTGCGGTTTCGTAATAGCCGCCTGCAAGCAGATCCTCGCGCAAGGCGCTGCGTTTGCGAATATGCGCCAGAAAACCAAAGCCGATGCTGCCGAACACAACGGACTGGATGCCTAAAACAAGCGTAAGCACCAGTTTGGCCTCATAAGGAGCAACGGGAGCAACTACCAGCCAGAATACGGCAAGTGCAACCAGTTCGAGCGAGGCAACAACAGAAAAGATGATTCCCAGAATTTTAAGAGGTGTTTTCATCGTACGCAACTCCTGAATGAATGGGTTCGGGCTGATTATACCATTTCATTTGTCAAAAACATATGTTTGGGTGCAAATAAAGAAAAAATTTTCGAAACATGAAAACAAGGTCTTGACATTTTTTCGGGATGACGCTATAATAACGTTCGTTGTGATCGACACAACGTTGTAGACCATGGAGAGTTGGCTGAGTGGTCGAAGGCGCACGACTGGAAATCGTGTTTACGTTGATAGCGTAACTAGGGTTCAAATCCCTAACTCTCCGCCATAACTCGACACCAGTTTTGATACAACGCGTATCGAAGCGGGTGTCGAGTTTTTTTATGCTTTATATTGAAAATTACATATATTGGAAGTAAAATGTACTTGCGGTATTCCATTCTCACATAGGAGGTCTTTGCATATGAAATTGAAAAGAACCATTTGTTTGATGTTATCCATCGTGATGGTATTGAGCATCTTTGCCGGTTGTCAGGCAGAATCGGCTGTCAGTACTGAACCATCTGAGAGCAGTACGCCCACTCAGACGCAGGAATCGACTTCCCAGGAAACGCCAGAGCCAGAAACCACGGAGCCTGTTGTCGAAGAACCGCCTGAAACCATAAAGGCACGGGAAATGGGATTGATTCCGGCAGAATGGGATGGTGATTTATCTGTTGAAGCCGATTTTGCAGGCTTCGATCAACTGATGGCTTCTCTGATCACACTGTGCGACGAAGCCGCTTTGTCCATATGGAATGAAAATGTAGATACTTCTGCGTTCCCACAGCGAAATATGCGGCGTGACGATGGTCTTGTTCTTCTGATGCTGGCAGCAGAAGCTTTGGAGTACAATACCTATAATGCCCGTGAATACGGCTTCTGCACAGAAAACTATGTAAATTACGATGCCATCTTCTCGCAGATTTCTTGGGACTATCCTTATTGTGATGCGGAGCGGGAAATTCCCATGTACTTTAATGAGGTCGGCGGGGACGAAGATCCTATCGGCAATGTTCCCAGTTCGGCAGTTTTTTGGATGCAACGGCGCATGGATGTATCTCAGCGAATGCATTTCTTTGATTGTGACGATGATCTGAATTTCCATCTCGATCAGCCTTTGACTCGCGAAGATGCCATTACGGCTGTGGTGCGCCTGTATAATTCCGAGGCACTTGAGTATGATCCACTTGCAATCAAAATGCGGGAACCGACCGAGGAAGACGAAGCCCTGCTTGCAGCAGCAGATACCATGAAACAGGCCATCCTTGCCAATACCGATGAGTTGACCTGTGAGGGGACTGCCTATTATGTGTCCAACAATGGCAGTGATGATAGTGATGGACTTTCTCCCGAAACTGCCTGGGCAACTTTGAACAAAGTAAACACTGCCAACCTTTCCCGTGGTGATGGCGTGTACTTTGAACGTGGGGGTACATGGAGAGGTCAGCTTTGGGCACAGGATGGCGTGATTTACTCTGCCTACGGAGAGGGTGCAAAGCCGAATATTTTTGCTTCACCTGAAAACGGTGCCGATCCAAACAAGTGGTCACTGCTGGAGGGTACAGACAATATCTGGGTCTATCATATGGATATGATGGACTGCGGCATCCTTGTATTCAATGATGGCGAAAGCTGGGGCACAAAGGTTGCGCCCTATTACATGAACGGCTATCTGTCCACCGTAAACGAGGGACAGCCCTTCGACGTCAGGACAGAACTGACGGAAGACCTGATGTTCTTCTCCGAAGCGGACAGCATTCTCTATGACGGCGCGCCTTTCCGCTATACTGTTATGGATACCTGTGATCACGGCGAATATCCCGAGGACGTTGTCGGTACACTTTATCTCCGCTGCGATGCGGGCAATCCGGGTGATGTGTTTGACAACATAGAGTTCGCTGTGCGGCAGAATATTGTACTTCCTGCCGATGATGCTGTGTTTCATAACCTTTGCCTGAAATACACGGGAGCACATTGTATCTTTGGCGGCGATATGGGCTATGATGTGTCGTTCTGTGAGATTGGTTGGATCGGCGGCTCGCCCCAGTATTACCGTTATGACAACGGAGAGCCTGTGATTTTTGGAAACGGTGTTGAATGTGATGGCAGTTACGACCACTACTCCGTAACAGATTGCTATATCTATCAGTGCTACGACGCGGGTGTATCCAATCAAGATCCTTCCGAGGATCCCGCAGTAACAGGCAGTGAAAATACAGAGTATCGTGATGTCATTCAGCGCAATGTCACTTATGCCAGAAATGTTTTTGCCTACAACGACATGCCGATTGAGATATTCTTCACGCTGGAGGATGATGCAGGCTATGGTCGGCATCGCATGGAGAATGTGCTGATCGAGGAAAACTATTTCCTCTATACGGGCTATGGCTGGTTTGCGCGCACAAAGGGTGCAGCGGGTTCCGCTTATCAGGGGCATGGCTATCCAAATGCCTCGGAAAACTTCCGCATTATCAACAATGTGTTCTATCTCAGCACCGGCCCGCTTCTGAATACAGGTGCGCCGGAGAAGTGGCAGCCTACGCTGGACGGCAACACCTATGTGCAGAACGAGGGAGGCATCCTTGTTGCATGGCCGGGAAAAGAAGGATATCAAGTGAATTATGCCTATTATTACAATGACCGTCAGGATACCGTGACGGATGTGATTCGGGATGTTCTCGGGGATGAAAATGGTATTGCGTTTATGAATTAATCTCTTTCGCACAGTTGAGACATAATGATTTCTCTGGATATCTATACTCATGCGGTGGTTCGGAACGGCAGGATCGTTGCACCGTAAAATGAGCGTTGCACCTTTTATCGAAAGGCATACCTTTTAACGATTTACCCGAGGGGTGTGCCTTTCGTATCAGAATAGGTCTATGCTTTCATAAGGAAAAGTCTTGAAACCCAACGGTTTCAAGGCTTTTTTCTATGCTTTTTTTCGGGAACGGCTGAGCGTGAGCGTGCTCAGCCGTTCCCTTCCCACCATTCGCTTTGCTGCACATAACCGGTCAGCGCAAGGTCCGGCAGCCAGATGTGGTACCATTCATCCTCAATAACGCCCAGCACGAATGCAACCTGATTGGTTTCAAGAACAGCAATCGTCCGTGTTGCTTCAGAAGTTTCAAAGAGAGAATGCCACTGCATCTCCCCGTCAGCAATGCGGGCAGGGAAGACAGGCTCGACGGACTGCATTCTTGGACCGGCAGCAAGATACTTTGTCATCATCCATCCTTCTACACCAAAGAGGTTCACACGCGACCAGCTGCCCTTTTCTTCCAGAATGCGAACGGGCGTGCCGTTGTAGTATTTACCAAGCGATTTTGCGCTCCGGTCGGGTTTGACGCGAAGGTGAAGCCGGTCTTCAGGGTTGGGATTACTGACCACGGCCCAGTCAGAGGTATCCAGTGCGGCAACCGCTTCTTCAAAGGAATGAGGAAGGGAATTCCAGTCGATGAGTGTGATGTCATACCACGGATGATCGCCGAAACGGCAGTTATGGCTGACTGGTACATTGCTGGCAACCCAGTTTCGGCCCAGCTGGAACATTCCTTCGCCGGAAGCGTTATCGGCGGTGTTATAGATATAGGTCACGCCAAAGGTATTTGCATCAACGGCTGATACATCCACCAGCAGATCCCCGATGCGCAGAACCGAGGAGAAGTTTTCCCAGCCATAGAACGTGCCGTGGGGGAGAGGGGAACTCAGAACGATTTTCCACTTATCCTTTTGGTAACGGCATACGGCAAACACCAGCTCGCCGGATGGCTTTTGCAGTAGAAATTCCAGCTGTTCTGCCTGCGCGCAGCCGCCCAGGCAGGTGTATTCCGGAAACAGCTCGGCAGCGGCCAGTTCCGTTTCGTAGGCGCTCAGCCAGCTGTGAGTATAGTCTGTATAGGGGTCGGGGAAGACCGCATCGTCATAGACTGTCAGGTCCATATTCTCAGCCAGCCATGCCGCCGGTACCGGCTGATAGGTAGTTGAGGAGATGTAGTTCTCGTTTTCATCACAAAGCCAGGTCATGTAATGCAGCATCCCGCTGCTGTATGTCAGATGATGCTCGCTGATATTCTGGTTGCTGAGTGTCGTCACGTTCATAAGCCCGCTGACGATCCAGCGCCCGTTTCCCTTGGATGCATGGTAGGTGATGATTTTGTCTCCGCCGGAATAACTCCAGAAAAGGGTGATGTCCGTATCCAGCAGCAATGAAGGCGCGGGAGATTTTTTCCAAAGAGCAGTCGGATTGTTCACTGTCAGCTGCCAGTTCCCATCTGTCTCTTCCGCAATACACAATACGTGCTGATCTCCCTCGGTCAGCACAGCTGCAGCTGTTTTGCCGCATTGATCAGCGGCAGAGATCGTATAAGACGGATACTGTGCCCGAAACAGGGCGGCAGCTTCAGGACAAAGAGCGTCCTGAGCGCAGGCATGCCCTGTCAGCGCCAGCATCAAAAGAAGGAAAAGGACCAGTTTTTTCATCGATGGCGCGCCTCCCTTTGGTCTGTTACATATATATACGAATCACAGCTGGCATTCCCTGCCAAACTTTCCATCTTGATTTTTAACTTGTTTTCCCTGTATAGTAATACCACCAATCAAAAGGGGGAATGAAAAATGAAGCGCTGCCTGTGTCTGCTGATGACTGCGCTGATGATCCCGGCGTCGGTAGCTGCAGCAGATCCCTACCAGAACTGGTATGAGATTTTTGTCTATTCCTATCAGGACAGCAACGGCGACGGCATCGGTGATCTCAACGGCATACGTTTGCGGCTGGATTATATTGAACAGATGGGATATACCGGCATCTGGCTGATGCCCATCATGCCTAGTCCCAGCTATCATAAATATGATGTGACGGATTATTTTGGCATCGACAGTCAGTACGGTACCATGGAGGACTTCCGTGCGTTGGTGCAGGACTGCCATGAACGCGGCATCCGGCTGATCATTGACATGCCGCTCAATCATTCATCGAAGGATCATCCGTGGTTTGTGCAGGCACGCAATGCTCTGCGCGAAGGACGCATGGATGACCCCAAGGTGGATTATTACTGCTTTTCTCAAAAGGCAGGTCAGAAATATATCCCAGTCAGCGGTACCGACTGGCATTACGAAGAACAGTTTTCCGGCGGCGGAATGCCGGACCTCAATCTTGACAGCGAGGCTGTGCGCGCCGAAATTCGGCGTATCTTTGATTTCTGGCTCAATAACGTTGGGGTGGACGGCTTCCGTCTGGATGCAGTCACCAGCTATTACGCGGCGGATACGCAGCGCAACGTGGCGTTCTTGAGCTGGCTCAAGCAGATGACCGAGGAACTGAAGCCGGGCAGCTATCTGGTGGGCGAGGCATGGACAGGGCTTTCCACCATTGCGGAGTATTATCAAAGCGGCGTAGACAGCTTTTTCCTGTTTCCTGCATCTCAGGCGGAGGGCGGCATTGCAAAGGTCATTCGTGCGCGCAGCAACCCGGCGGGCAGCTATGTCAGCTTTATGCAGCAGGTGCACGATGCGCTTGGTGACAGCGTGTGGGCCCCGTTCATCGGCAATCATGACACGGGCCGTGCTGTGGGCAGCCTGCAGGCACGCTCGTCCGTTCAGCGAGCCAAGTTTGCCGAGGGCATCGTCAACATGATGGGCGGCGCAACATTCACCTATTATGGTGAGGAAATTGGCATGGTGGGCGCTGGCGACGATCCCAACAAGCGTCTTGCCATGTACTGGAACGACCACGATATGACCACCCAGCCGCCCGGCGTGACGAAGATCGAATATGCCTATCCCTGTGTGGACGATCAGCTGGCGGATGAACAGTCGCTGCTGAATTACTGCAAAGCGCTCAACCATCTCAAGCTGGAAGTACCCTCCATCGCACGCGGCAGAAATGAATTTGTTTTTTATGATGCGAATGTATGTGTGATGAAGCGCACATGGAGTGGGGAAGAAAGCTGGATCATCATCAACTTCTCTGCGAAGCAGGAACAGAATTACTGCCTGAAAGAACCAGGGCTTTCGCTGGCGGGTACGCTGGATGTGAATGCGCAATCCAGCATGGTGCAGTTGAACGCTGAAACAGCACAAATCACCCTTCAGCCTTACGGAATTGTTGTACTTGTCAAATAAATAAGAAAATTTTCCCTAAAAAGACATGTGAAAATTGTGCAAACGTTTGACATATCCCACAAATTGTGGTATAATGTCAACCAGCGAAACAGACCGGCCGGTCTGTTTGCATGAGTGAATATTCACTCGCAAATGAAAAAGGAGGAGAATCCCCATGAAGAAGTTCCTTGCTCTGGTTCTGTGCATGATGATGGCTCTGTCCCTCGTCAGCGCCAACGCTGAAGCTTTCAGCGGCGAAATCAAGATCTGGGTTGCCGAGGCTACCGTTGAGTTCACCAAGGCTCAGGTCGAAGCTTTCAAGGCTGCCAACCCCGACTATGCTAACATGACCGTCGTCGTCGAGCCCGTTGGCGAAGGCGATGCTGCCTCCAATATGCTGACCGACGTTGAAGCCGGCGCTGATATCTTCGGCTTCGCTCAGGACCAGCTCAACCGTCTGGTTGCCGCCGGCGCTCTGGTCGACGTGCTGCCCGAGAACGCTGAAGTCGTGAAGGCCACCAACGACGCCGGCTCCGTGTCCGCCGTCATGATGGGCGACGTGATGTACGCTTACCCCATGACCTCCGACAACGGCTACTTCATGTACTACGACAAGTCCGTTGTGACCGACCCCACCAACATGGAAGCTGTTCTGGCTGACTGCGAGAAGGCCGGCAAGAACGTTTACTTCGAAATCAACTCCGGCTGGTACCAGACTGCGTTCTTCTTTGGCGCTGGCTGCACCCTGACCTACTCCACCGACGACACCGGCAACCTGATCGCCATGGATTGCGACTACGCTTCTGAGAACGGCGTGAAGGCCCTCAAGTCCATGATCAAGCTGGCCAAGTCCCCCGCTCACGTGAACGGCTCCTCCGCTTCCAACGCCACCAACATCGGCGCTATCATCGACGGCACCTGGGATGCCACTGCTGTGCAGGGCCTGCTGGGCGACAACTACGCTGCTGTTAAGCTGCCCACCATCGACGGCTATCAGCTGGGCGGCTTCGGCGGCTTCAAGATGCTGGGCGTGAAGCCCCAGATCGACGAGGCCAAGCTGGCTGCTTGCGACGCTCTGGCTCTGTACCTGGCTTCCGGCGAGGTTCAGGCTGCCCGTTTTGACGCTGTGGGCTGGGGCCCCTCCAACCTGGAAGCTCAGAAGTCCGAAGGCGTGAAGGCCAACGTGGCTCTGTCCGCTCTGGCTGACCAGCTGCAGTACTGCATCGGTCAGGGTCAGTATCCCGGCGAATACTGGACTCTGGCTACCGCTCTGGGCGACGACGTCCTGGCTGGCAAGTACGATGCTTACACCGACGAGCAGCTGCTGGAAGTCATGACCACTTTCCAGACCACCGCTGGCGGCTACATCGCAAAGTAATCACCTGAAAAAGGCGGGCTGGAAGCGCTATGCTTCCAGTCCGCATTTTCGCATCTTTCCCACTTTGCCAGGGCAATAGGGGAAAGGTACCCTGTCACCGAACAACAGATAAAAATGCAATGGTTGGTGAAAGCATGAACGATCTGGATTATTTGAGGCTCAGTAAGCCTCAGAAATTCGCCCTGAAAATGAAGAAGTTCTTCGCAGGGCTCCCGGCCCGCCTGCTTGGCGCGCTGAAGGGACTGCTGATGTGGTTTGTCAACCTGTTCAAGGGAATCGGCAGCTTCATCTGCGATCTGGTTACCACCTATATCCACGGCGACTGGAAGACCAAGATCTCCTACACTGTGATGGGCTTTGGCTCCGTGGCCCGCGGCCAGTGGCTGCGCGGTATTTTGTTCTTTGTGTTCCAGACGGTGTTTAACCTGTATGTGTGGTTCTTCGGCGCGTCCTATCTGGGCAAGCTGGCCACGCTGGGCACGGTAGAGACTGCCAAGAAAGGCCGCGTCACCGTTTACGGCGACAACTCCTTCCTCATTCTGCTCTATGGCGTACTGACCATTTTCTTTGTTGCTGCTTTCCTCTATACCTGGTACGTCAATGTCAAGCAGAACAAGATGAGCGAGAAGATCCTCAAGTCCGGCAAGCAGCTCAAGTCTGCCAAGGACGACATGGCTTCTCTGCTGGACAATCAGTTCCACAAGACCCTGCTGGCCATCCCCACGCTGGGTGTGACTGTGTTCACCATTCTGCCCATCATTTTCATGATTCTGGTTGCCTTCACCAACTACGACAACCAGCATCAGCCTCCGGGAAAGCTGTTCACCTGGGTTGGCACTGCCAACTTTGAAACCCTGCTTTCCAGCCCTGACAGCAAGGTCACCTTCGACATGACCAGCTCCACCGCTGAGTCCGCTGCTCTGACCATCACTGCCAAGAACGGCGATATCCTCACCGTGAACACTGCCGATGTGGCTGCTGCTGAGGCTGCCGAAGCCCTGACCGCCGCTGCCGACACCGAGTTCACCATGGTTGAGCAGGCTGACGGCACTTATCAGTTCGAGGTGTTCAGCGAGACTGAAAGCGTCAGCTTCGTGGGCAAGGACCTGATGACGGTCAAGACGCCTTCCTTCTCCTACACCTTCAAGCAGGTGCTGCTGTGGACGCTGATCTGGGCGTTCTTCGCTACCTTCCTGAACTACTTCCTGGGCATGCTGGTCGCCATCATGATCAACAAGAAGGGAATCAAGTTCAAGAAGCTGTGGCGTACCATTCTGGTCATGACCATCGCCATCCCGCAGTTCATCTCTCTGCTGTATGTATCGAAGATGTTTGCAGCTGACGGTCTGATCAACGGCATGCTGATGAACTGGGGCTGGATCAGCCAGCCGCTGCCCTTCTGGACCGATCCCACCTGGGCCCGCGTGACCATCATCGGCATCAACATCTGGATCGGCATTCCTTACCTGATGCTCATTGCCACTGGCATTCTGATGAACATTCCCGCCGACCTGTACGAGTCTGCCCGTATTGACGGCGCAAACGCCTTCCAGACCTACATGAAGATCACCCTGCCCTACATGCTGTTCGTCACTGGTCCCTACCTGCTGACCAGCTTCACGGGCAATATCAACAACTTCAACGTCATCTTCCTGCTGTCCCAGGGCAAGCCACTGGGTCTGGATCTGGCCGGCAACGCCGGTACCACCGACCTGCTGATCACCTGGCTGTACAAGATGACCGTTACCGACAGCAACTACAAACTGGCGGCTGTTATGGGCATTCTGGTGTTCGTCGTCTGCGCGGTGATCAACCTGGTGGTCTATAACTTCATTCCGTCCGTCAAGAACGAGGAGGATTTTCAGTAATGGCTAATGATATGAACATTCAGGAAGTCGCTGAAAAGGCTCCCCGCCTGCGTTCCAAAAAGGGTCACGAGCGCCGCGTAAACGCCAGCATCTATGCCATCCTCATCGTGATGAGCATCATCTGGCTGTGCCCGTTTGTGTTCCTGGTACTGCAGTCCTTCCGCGGCGAAAGCGGCGGCCAGGTTGCTTACGTCATTCCCAAGCAGTGGACGCTGGACAACTACCGTTTCCTGTTTGAGGGCGTTGCCTTCAGCCTGAAGGCCCTTATCAAGGACGTGCCCGCCATCATCCTGACGGTGGTCACCAACGCCATCGGCGTGCTGGGCATGGTGAAGTTCCTCACCCGCAAGCCCAAGAACCCCTTTGAAAAGGCCAGCGGCAACTTCAAGGCTGCTGCGCTGGTGTTTGGCGCGCTGCTGCTCATCAACGTGATGCGCTGCGTGGACTCCACCAACTGCGACTTTGTGCGCTGGTTCATGAACACGCTGACCATCGCGCTGTTCTGCGCGGTCATTCAGACCGTCATGGTGCTCAGCGTTTCCTACACCCTCAGCCGTATGCGCTTCAAGGGCCGCAAGCTCATCATGAACGTGGTGCTGGTGCTGGGCATGTTCCCCGGCTTCCTGACCATGATCGTGCTGTACTACCTGCTGAAGATGATGGGCCTGACCCAGGCGGGCGCCGTTCCCGGACTGATCCTCATCTCCTGCGCATCCTCCGGCATGGGCTACTACATCTCCAAGGGCTTCTTTGATACCATTCCGAAATCTCTGGACGAATCCGCCCGCATCGACGGCGCGACCCGCTTCCAGGTGTTCCTGAAGATCATCATGCCCATGGCAAAGCCCATCGTCATTTACACCATCCTGATGGCCTTCATGGGCCCGTGGGGCGACTATGTATTCGCATCCTACGTTGCCTTTGGTCACAAGGCCAGCTACAACGTGGCCGTTGGTCTGTACCGCTGGGTCAACACCAACGACTATCAGGGTTATTTCACCCGCTTCTGCGCCGGCGGCGTACTGGTGGCCATTCCGATCACCGCGCTGTTCATGGCACTGCAGAAGTACTATGTTGAAGGCGTCACCGGCGGCGCTGTAAAGGGTTAAGGAGGATAAGCAAATGGCAAGCGTTACCCTTGAACATGTCAAAAAGATTTATGACGGCGGCGTAGTGGCCGTACATGATTTCAACCTGGAGATCAAGGACAAGGAATTCGTGGTTTTCGTCGGCCCCTCCGGCTGCGGCAAGTCCACCACCCTGCGTATGGTGGCCGGCCTTGAGGATATTTCCGAAGGCACCCTGAAGATCGGCGACCGTGTGGTCAACGACGTGGAGCCCAAGGACCGCGACATCGCGATGGTTTTCCAGAACTACGCGCTGTATCCCCACATCACGGTTTATGAAAACATCGCCTTCAGCCTTCGCATCCGCAAGATGGACAATGAAGAGATCCATCGCCGCGTGTGCCAGGCTGCTGAGATCCTGGGCATCACCCAGTACCTGGGCCGCAAGCCCAAGAACCTGTCCGGCGGTCAGCGTCAGCGCGTTGCCATCGGCCGCGCCATCGTGCGTAATCCGCAGGTGTTCCTGATGGACGAACCCCTGTCCAACCTGGACGCCAAGCTGCGCAACCAGATGCGTGCTGAGATCATCCTGCTGCGCAAGCGCCTGGACACCACCTTCATCTATGTTACCCATGACCAGACCGAGGCAATGACGCTGGGCGACCGTATCGTCATCATGAAGGACGGCTTCATCCAGCAGGTCGGCACGCCTCAGGAAGTGTTCGAGACTCCCCGCAACCTGTTCGTGGCCGGCTTCATCGGCGCGCCCCAGATGAATATCTTCGAGGCTGAGCTGCAGAAGAAGGAAGACGGTTACTACGTCAACGTTCAGGATGCCTCCATCAAGCTGGACGATGAGAAGAACGCCATCCTCAACGAAAAGAATGTTGCGGACTGCAAGATCAAGCTGGGCGTGCGTCCTGAGCATATGACCATTGCCAGCGAAGGCGGCATCGCCAGCACCATCACCGTTAACGAAATGATGGGCAGCGAGCTCCACCTGCATGTGACCTGCGGCAACGAGCAGAACGTCATCCTGCGCGTGCCCACCATGGACCTGACCAGCGAGCAGCGTGCCAACCTCAACGGCGGCGAGAAGCTGAACTTCAGCTTCACCAGCAAGGTGATGCACCTGTTCAACCCCGAAACCGAAGAGAATATTCTCTACGCCTGATCGGTTAAACAGAAGGGCCGTGGTCTCCGATAAGGAGATCACGGCCCTTTTTGTACCCTTTTCCGCCCTTTACAAGTAGAAGAAAAAAATGTACAATGAAATTCCTGATGTTGGGAAGAAACGTCCCGCTTCGTTCGTCTGATTAGATGAAAACACCCCGGGTAAACCGAAGTTCGGAGGGATATGAAGATGAAACGATTATTTGCTGTTTTGCTGATTGCCGTTATGCTGGTCAGCATGGCGCCTGCGGTTTCGCTTGCGGATATGGACTACGCCACGGTTGTTGGCGGATGGCTGCGTTTGCGCGCCGGTGCCAGCTATGACGCTGAAACGATCAGCAGCTTTTATACGGGCACGCAGGTGGAAATTCTGGGTGTCGACGACGACTGGTATCTGGTCAAAACGCCTGATGGCCGAACCGGCTACATGCACAGCGACTATTTGAAGGTGGACGGCGGTGCTCCGTCCACAGAGACGGGCAACGCTGTTGTTACCAGCCCCAACGGCGGCGCGGTGCGCATGCGCCAGGGCCCCGGCACCGGCTACCGTGTGGTGGCTGCGTATGGCGTTGGTACGCCTGTGATGGTGCTGCAGCGCGGCAGCTACTGGAGCAAGGTGAGCATCAATGGCCTCGTCGGTTATATGATGACCCAGTACCTCAGCTTCGGCGGCGGTTCCTATGATCCTGGTACGGGCTCCGTGGTCTGCTATGCCTCCATCTGGAGCGGCAACGGTTACGGCGTGCGCCTGCGCACCGGCCCCGGCACCGGGTATGAAAAGATTGGCGTGTACAGCGTGGGTACGACTGTTGCAGTGCTGCAGAAGGGCGCTGTGTGGGACAAAATCCGCGTGGGCAGCCGTGTGGGCTGGATGATGAACCAGTTCCTGCGTTATCACAACGGCAATGAAGTGACCAATGTTACCCTGAACAACTACACGCCTGTTGTGGGTGACCGCCTGCAGGCCAATGTCAGCCCCTCCTGGGCGACGGTCAACTATCAGTGGAAGCGCAATGGGGGAGCGATCTACGGCGCGAACGGCAGCAGTTATGTGGTCACCAGTGCTGACATCGGAACGCAGCTGAGCGTTACGGTCACTGGATACGGCTCCTATTCTGGTGCGAGGACCTCTGCTGCGACGGCGGATGTCGGCAGTTCCATCAGCAGGCCCACGATCACCACAGACAGCGTTGCTGCGGGTGAAGTTGGCACAAGCTATTCCGCGCAGCTCAACGCACAGGGCGGCGGCAGCATCAGCTGGCAGCTGGTCAGCGGTTCCAGCCTGCCTGCGGGTCTCAGCCTGAGCAGCAGCGGCGTGATCAGCGGCAAGCCCACCGTGGCTGGCACCACCACCTTCTTTGTGGTCGCCTACAACGCTGCGGGTACCTCTGATGTGAAGAGCTACACCCTGAAGGTTGCAGCTCCTGCACCCACGTATACGCTTAAGGTCATTAATGGCGCTGGAGGAACGAGCGGTCTGAGAAATGGTGATACGGTATCCATCAGCGCCAATACGCCTGGTGCGAACCAGAAGTTCATCGGCTGGCAGCTGGTGAGCGGCAGCGGCAACTTCCACAATGCTTCGGCTCTGAACACCACCTTTACCATCTCCGGTTCCAACGCCGAAGTCAAGGCACGCTATGAAACGGTCTCCGCGCCTGTTGTGTACAGTTTGACGATTCATCCGGCCGGAACGGTGGTCACGAACCTGAAGGTCAACGACAAAGTGCAGATTACAGCACCCGCTCCTGCATCCGGCATGCAGTTTGACGGCTGGACGCTGGAAAAGGGCAATGGCAACTTCGAAGACAGCACCAGTGCGACGACCTGGTTCCACCTTAATGGCAGCGACGCCACGGTGCGCGCCAACTACACGGCGGAAAAAACCTACAAGCTGACGGTTGAGGGCGGCAGCGGCAGCGCTACCGGCCTCAAGGCTGGCGACACGGTGGCCATCAGCGCCAACACGCCTGCGGCTAACCAGCAGTTCACCGGCTGGAAGATCGTCAGTGGCGACGGCAACTTCTACAATTCGACTGCAGTGAATACGACCTTCACCATGAAGGATGTTAACACTGTGATCAAAGCCAGCTATACCACTGTTTCTGCTCCGGTCACCTATAAGCTGACGGTGATTGACGGCAGCGGCGATTCGGAGGGCCTGGCAGTTGACGCCAGGGTGAGGATCACTGCGGAAGTGCCGTCCGGCAAGGTGTTCACTCACTGGCAGCTCATGAAGGGCAACGGCAACTTCTACAACAGCAAGAGTGAAACGACTGATTTCTATCTCAATGGTACCGATGCAACGGTACAGGCGTTCTTTACGGATGCGCCGAGCACCGTGTCCACCTTCAGCGCACCGATTCCCGAACCGGAACC
>JAFWYA010000068.1 GCA_017517815.1 Clostridia bacterium
GCGCGCGATCGTTGCGCAAGCCATCTACTATTTCAACAATGAACGTCCCGTTCGGAAATTGAACGGAAAAACACCAGTCCTGTTTCGAACAGAACTGGTGGCTTAGGTTATTTTCTGTCTACTAACTATTGACTACTTCAGACTAAAAATCCGCTGCTTTTTTATTATGCGTTGAATTTAACGTTCACGCCGTTGACCTGTACGTCGCCGTCGGCCAGCACCAGAATGTAGCATTTGCCGTCGATGACGCGGGTTTCGATGAGGTCGCTGCGCTCGGGATCGACCCGGATGGATACGCTGGGCGTTTCCACCTTGAACTGCTTGGGCGTGACCAGGTTGACTGCGGGCAGCTCGGCGTATGCGCCGAAGGTCTGGTCGTACTGCTCTTCAAAGGCAGCGGCGCGTTCTTCGCTCACGCCGCAGTCCTCCAGCACCTGCTTGACTTCCTGCTTGCCCAGCTTGAGGGGCTCGGCGGTCTTGTCGGCCTTCTGCTCCTCGATCATGGTGCGCATAGTCTCATGCACGGCCTGCAGCACGTCCATGCTGCACTCCTCGGCGAGGGATTCCTGCAAAACGGTCTGGAAGGTTTCAGTCTGCGCAGCGGCGGGCATGGGCTGCTCCTCCACGCCAAAGACGTTTCGAATATAGGCTTCGTGCGGGTTGGATGCGTCGCGGGTGTAGTACATGGCGCAGTAGATGTTGGCGCTGCGTTCTTCGTACGCCGGGAACATGAAGCCCAGCTCCGGGTTGGCGACGGCCCAGTCCGCAAGACGCGCGTGGAAGAAGCTGTCTTCCACAAAATAGGTAAGCGCAGGCTTGGTCTGCTTCACGGGGCAGATACAGCCCAGAATGTAGCTGAACACGTCGGTGGACTGCTCATTGTCCGTTTCGCCGTTGTTGTCCTTGTAGGCGATGTCATAGCCATCGTGCAGAAGTAAAATGAGATAGTTGCTGGCCGTCT
Source organism: Clostridia bacterium (assembly GCA_017517815.1). Next base: position 962 of record JAFWYA010000068.1, read on the forward strand.
GCTGCTCGTTTACGGACTGCGCGTCGGCGTTGCCTTCTTCGCGGATCCATTGAAGCGCACGCTCAAAATAGGCGTTCACAGCATCCTCGTCGGTCAGGCCGCTGTCGCGCATGTCGCTTAAAATTTTATGCTCTGCGCCGTCCATGACCTGCGAGGCGGAAAACTCCATCGTAAGCAGGTTCTGCCCCTGCGTGCCGGACAGCACTTTTTTGAACAGGGACATGTATTTTTCATTCTCCTCCTGCGGCAGGTGATAGATGGGCTGGGCAAAGGTCGAAATGACCTGCCCGGTATGATCGGCATAGCAGCCGCGGATGACGGTGGGGTAGCGTTTGTCGGGATTGAGTCTGCGGCGGATTTCCGCAATGTCGCGCTGATTCATTGGCATTCACCTCGGAAAGACATTGTACCACAGGTTTGCGTTTTTGGTAAGGTGGTGGTATGATGGGAGAAATGATTTGCTTTTTCAGGAGGCGTTGAATATGAAGTCCAACCTTTCGCGCGACGAAGCGCTCAAGCTGCTTAAAACCTACAATCAGGAAGCATTCCACATTCAGCATGCGCTGACGGTGGAGGGTGTGATGCGCTGGTATGCCGGTGACCTTGGCTACGGGGACGACGCTGATTTCTGGGCCACGGTGGGCCTTTTGCACGACATCGACTTTGAACAGTGGCCGGAAGAGCACTGCAAAAAAGCGCCTGAGCTGCTCGTGGCTGCAGGCGTGGGCGAGGACATGATCCATGCCATCTGCTCGCATGCCTATGGCCTGTGCTCCGATGTGGAGCCCGAGCACGAAATGGAAAAGGTGCTGTTTGCCATCGACGAGCTGACTGGCCTGATCGGCGCGGCTGCGCTCATGCGCCCCAGCAAGAGCGTGATGGATATGGAAGTCAGCTCCATCAAAAAGAAGTTCAAGGACAAGAAGTTCGCCGCCGGCTGCTCACGCGACGTGATCACCCAGGGCGCAGAGCGTCTGGGCTGGGAACTGTCCGTGCTGTTTGAAAAGACCCTCGCCGCCATGCAGAGCTGCGAGGAAAGCATCCGCAATGAAATGAATGCCTGAGGAGGAAATACCATGCTTCTGATCAAAAACGGTCTCATTCACGACGCTGTCAACCGCGAGCCTTATCAGGCGGATATTCTTGTCGAAAACGGCAAGATCGTCAAAATCGAAAAGGGCATCGCCTGCGAGAATGCTGAAGTGTACGACGTATCCGGCCTGGAAGTGTACCCCGGTTTTGTGGAGGCGCACTGCCATACGGGTCTGGATGGCTACGGCATCGGCTTTGAAGGCGCTGACTATAACGAGATGGGCGACATCGTCGCCTGCCATCTGCGCGCCATCGACGCTATTGAGCCCCGCGACAAGTGCCTGGTGGAAGCCCGCGAGGCGGGCGTGACCACGCTGTGCGCCGGCCCCGGCAGCGCCAATGTGCTGGGCGGCACCTTTGCGGCCTACAAGCCTGTGGGCAAGCGCATTGACGACATGGTCATCAGGGCTGAGGTCGCCATGAAGTGCGCCTTTGGCGAAAACCCCAAGCGCTGCTACCGCGAAAAGGGCAACTCCGCCCGCATGACCACCGCTGCCCGCCTGCGCGAAATGCTCTTTAAGGCCCGCGAGTATCAGCAGAAGCTGGAACGCGCCGCCGGCGATCCTGAAAAGATGCCTGCCTTTGATATGAAGCTCAACGCCATGCTGCCGGTGCTTCGCAAGGAGATCCCTCTCAAGGCACATGCCCATCAGGCGGACGACTTGTTCACCGCCCTGCGCATTGCCCGTGAGTTTGACGTAAACATCACCCTTGAGCATGTGACGGAAGGCCATCTGGTGGTGGAGGAGCTGGCCAGCGAAAACGTGATGCTGGCCGTCGGGCCCACGCTGACCCATGCCAGCAAGTTTGAGCTGCGCAACAAGAGCTGGGAGACCCCCGTTGCGCTCAGCAAGGCCGGCTGCCATGTGTCCATCATCACCGATGCGCCGGTGATCCCGCAGCAGTATCTGCCGCTTTGCGCGGGCCTGGCTGTAAAGGCCGGCATGGATCCCTTTGAGGCGCTCAAGGCCATCACCATCAACCCTGCCGAGCATGCGCTGGTGGCTGACCGCGTGGGTTCGCTGGAAGTGGGCAAGGACGCCGACATCGTCGTCACCGATGGCTCTCCCTTCGAGGTGAATACCACCGTTAAGGCTGTGTTCATCGACGGCAACAAGGTGCATGAAGCGTAAGCAATCCTTTTGAAAGCGACTGCCGTTACGGCAGCCGCTTTTCTTCACCTGCTTTTCAGTTGACACTTTCTGCATGCGCATGGTATGCTTCATTTGTATGCCGTTTTTTGCATGAAAATGCGGTCTGGCATCGTTAGAATCACGTGACCCCTTTCCGTAACGAAAAGGAGCTGCTTATGAAGCAATTTATTCAGAAGACTGTATGCCTGCTTTTGTCTGTTCTTTTGCTTGGGGCGTACCTGCCGCAGGCACATGCCAAAACTGTGGAGCAGTGGCTGGAGGGCTTTGATACCGGCGAGGTGTGGTTTGGCGAGGACTTCCATTATGACATCACCGACGAGGAGGCCTGCTGGGAGCTTTTGCAAAAGCCCATCACCATTCTGGATGCGGGCCAGCGCGAGGAGATCTATCCCCGCCAGACGCCCGACGGCAAGAAGGTGAACAACGATAAGCTGGGCGGCTTCATCAACGGCGCGTCGGCTGCCGTGCATGTGCTGGGCGAGGATGAAAACGGCTGGACGCTCATTGAAGGCATCGACTATTACAACCGCGTCATCCGCGGCTATGTGCGCACCAAGCTGCTCAAAACCGTTACGCCCAATGAAAAGTATGGCGTGATCATCGACAAGCTGACCCAGCGGCTGTATGTGTTCATCGACGGAAAGCTCTGGGACAGCTGCCTGATCTCCACCGGGTTGCCCAACGACGAGCAGTCCTACAACGAAACGGCCGCAGGCGAATATCTCATCTGCAGCTGGGTGGGCGACTTTGACAGTGAGGGCATGATTTGCGCGACCGCTCTGCGTTTCAATGGCGGCGACATGATCCACGAGGTGCCGCACAAGATCAACTATGACGGCACCCAAAGCTACTGGCGCTGGGAGGCATTGCTGGGACAGAAGGCCAGCCATGGCTGCGTGCGCACCCAGCGTATCGAAACTGAAAAGGGCCTCAACGCCCGCTGGCTGTGGGACAACCTCAAAAAGAACACCAAGGTCGTCATCTGGGACGACAAGGGCCGAAAGATGCCCTACCCGGACGACGAACGCATGCTGTTTTACAATCCCAACGGCGGCAACTACTATCACGCCGATCAGTACTGCAATACTGTGCGCAGCAAGTATCTGCCGTTGGCAGACTTTACCTATGTGCAGCTGGACGAAGTGCAGTTTCTGGGGCTGGATCCCTGCACCACCTGCCAGCCGCCACGCCGCAAAAGCCTGATTGCCAAGGAAAATCTGGCGCGCGGAGCCATCACGCAGGAAGAGTATTTGGCGGCGCTCACGCCCATTCCCTATCCGGATGAGGCGCTGGAGCTGTACTACAACCCCAAGGGCGGCAAGTATTACCACGCCACGGCACGCTGCTCCAGCGTGAAGGAACGCTTTCTGCCGCTGACGGGCTTTGCCTACGGCGAACTGGAAGCGGACGGCTTTGCGTCCCTGACGCCCTGCCCGTACTGCAGCCCGGTCAGCCGCAAATCGGTCATCGACGAGCAGAACCGCGAGATGGGTCTCGATCCTGAGGCCATCGCCACGGCGCTGGAGGACGAGGGAGAAGAGTCCTTTGTCGAAAGCGAACTAGCCATCGTTGTAGACGATCTGGACACCGAAGAAGTCTCCATTTCCATCACGGATGGCTTCTGATCAACCAAAGGAGAATGTACGCATGAAGCGCATTGCTGTGCTGCTGTGCGCGCTTATGGCGCTGCAGCCCCTTTTTGCCCTTGCTGCGGGTGAAAAGAACAAGGATAACCTGCCCATTGGCGATCTGGCCGGGTTTGACGGCGGCTGGACGTGGTTTGGCGAGGACTTCCATTATGACATCACCAATGAGGAAGCCTGCTGGGAGCTTCTGCAAAGGCCCGTCACCGTGCTGGACGCTGAAGAAAACAGCCCGGTCTATCCGCTGGATGCGCCCGACGGCAACCGCGTGGTGAACCAGTGGCAGGGCGGCTTCATCAACGGTTCGCAGGCTGCTGTGCATGTACTGGGCGAAGATGAGGACGGGTGGACACTGATTGAAGGGTTGGACTATTACGATCGCGTCATCCGCGGCTATGTGAAGACTAGCCTGCTCAAAACCGTTACACCCAACGAAAAATATGGCATCATCATCGACAAGCTGACCCAGCGCCTGTATATGTTCATTGACGGAAAGCTCTGGTCTGACTGCGCCGTATCCACGGGGCTGGTGGATCTCAGACTTAATCAGCCCTATAACGAAACCGCCAGCGGCGAGTACCTCATTGGCAACTGGGTGGGCGGCTTTGACAGTGAGGGCATGTATTGCGCCATGGGTATCCGCTTCAACGGCGGCGACCTGCTGCATGAGGTGCCCGGCGTGCCCATGGCCGACGGCAGCTACAGCTTTACCAAGTTTGGTTCCCAGCTGGGCCGCAAGGCCAGCCACGGCTGTGTGCGCGTGCAGCGCACTCCCAACGACGACGGCCTGTGCATCAGCTGGCTGTGGGAAAACCTGAAGCGCAACACCAAGGTGGTTATCTGGGATGACGACGGCCGCACCATTCCCTATCCTGATGACAGCACCCAGCTGTACTACAACCCAAACGGCGGCACCAGCTATCATGCCAGCGCCACCTGCCGCAGCGTGCGCGACAAATACCTGCCGCTGACCGGCTTTGCCTATGCCGAGCTGGACAGCACCTATGCCAAACTGGATCCCTGTCCGCACTGCGTGCCCGCGCAGCGCAAATCCATCATCGACGAGCGCAATGAACAGTGGTTTGAGCTGGCCGAGGCGCTGAACCATCCTATGGTTACGGGTGAGACAGTCGCTGAAGGCGTGAGCGTCGTGGTGGGGGAGGACGATGAATCGGCGTACGGCGAAGTGAGCATTATCATCAAGTGAAAAAGAGCCGCAAGGCTCTTTTTTGGTACGATTTTTGTGTAATTGGGGAAAAATTTCGTATTATTCACCAAACCAACTTGTATACTAGTAAACAATGTGCTACAATAGGATCATCAAAGGAGGGCGAATTTCCATGAAAATGACATTCCGCTGGTATGGTTCCCAGATCGACCCCATCCCCCTGAAGTATGTGAAGCAGATTCCCGGTATGAGCGGCCTGATGGGCCTGCTGGACAAGCCCGCCGGCGTTGTCTGGGAAGAGGACGAGATCAAGGCGCTGGTTGATGAAGTGCATGCCTGCGGTCTCGAACTTGAGGTCATCGAAAGCGTCAACGTGCACGAGGACATCAAGATGGGTCTGCCCACCCGTGACGAATACATTGCCAACTACATCACCACCATCCGCAACCTGGCCAAGTATGGCGTGAAGGTCATCGTTTACAACTTCATGCCCGTGTTTGACTGGCTGCGCACCGACCTGGCCCGCGAGATCCCCGAAGACGGCTCCAACAGCCTGTACTTCAACGAGGTGGATTTGGGCGAAATGGGCCCCATGGAAATCGTGCGCCGCACCGCCGAAGACTCCAAGGGCTTCACCCTGCCCGGCTGGGAGCCCGAGCGTCTGGCCCTGCTGGAGACCACCCTCAAGCAGTACGAAGGCATCACCCCCGATATGCTGCGCGAGAACTACAAGTACTTCCTGGAGCGTGTGTGCCCCGTTTGTGAGGAAGTCGGCGTTCGCATGGCATGCCATCCCGACGACCCCGCCTGGCCCATCTTCGGCCTGCCCCGCATCGCCCACAGCCAGGAGGATTACGACAAGATCGTAAAGCTGTACGACAGCCCCGCCAACACCCTGTGCCTGTGCACCGGCTCTCTGGGCTCCAACCCCGAAAACGACATTCCCGCCATCATCCGTCACTTCGGTGAGATGGACCGCATCGGCGCCATGCACGTGCGCAACGTGAAGTACCTGGGCTACCGCCATTTCCGCGAAGCCGCTCACCTGTCCTCCACCGGCGATCTGGATATGTACGAGATCATGAAGGCCATTTACGACACCTGCCCCGACACCTACATCCGCCCCGACCATGGCCGCATGATCTGGGACGAGGAAGGCCGTCCCGGCTATGGCCTGTTCGACCGCGCGCTGGGCGCCTGTTACCTCAACGGTATCTGGGAGACCCTGTGCAAGGAGCACGGGCAGAAGGGCTGACGCCCTTCACCCATCACTGCGGCCCTGAAAAGGGCCGCAGAGTTGACTTTGTTTCAATCAAAAAGGAGATCACCACCATGAAACTGAGCTATCAGGGCATTCAGGACAAGCAGGCCTTTGCTGCTGCCAACATCACCCTGCCCGCCTTCGACTGGAAGGCCATGGCCGCCAAGACTGAAGAAAAGCCCGTGTGGGTGCACTTCGGCGCCGGCAACATCTTCCGCGGCTTCATTGCTGCCCTGCAGCAGAAGCTGCTCAACGAGGGCCTGTGCGAAAGCGGTATCGTCGCTGCCGAGACCTTCGACTACGACATCATTACCAAGATTTACGAGCCCCACGATTCCATGACACTGGTCGTTGCCCTCAAGCCCGACGGCAGCACCGACAAAGAAGTGGTCGCCTCCATCGCCAAGGGCGTGCGCGCCTGCAGCGCCGAAGCTGAGCAGTGGAACCAGCTCAAGGCCATTTTTGAAAACGCCAGCCTGCAGTTCGCCAGCTTCACCATCACCGAGAAGGGCTATGCCCTGCGCGATATCAAGGGCGACCTGATGGGCGTTGTGACCGCCGATATGGCCGAAGGCCCCGAAAAGGCCCGCCATGCCATGAGCGTTGTGGCCGCGATGCTGTACTACCGCTTTAACGCCGGCGCTGCTCCCATCGCCATGGTCAGCATGGACAACTGCAGCCATAACGGCGAAAAGCTGCGCGCCTCCGTGGTGGAGATCGTCAATGCCTGGCACAAGAACGGCTTCGTGCCTGCCGAGTTTGTGGCCTATGTTGAGGATGAGACCCGCGTGTCCTTCCCCTGGAGCATGATCGACAAAATCACCCCCCGTCCCGCTGAGATCATCGAAAAGCAGCTGAACGATCTGGGCGTGGAGGACATGGCTCCCGTCATCACCAGCCGCAACACCTACATCGCGCCCTTCGTCAACGCCGAGGTGCCCCAGTACCTGGTCGTGGAGGACCGTTTCCCCAACGGCCGTCCCGCGCTGGAGAAGGCCGGTGTGTACCTCACCACCCGCGAGGTCGTCAACATGACCGAGCGTATGAAGGTGACCACCTGCCTCAACCCCCTGCACACCGCGCTGGCTGTGTATGGCTGCGTGCTGGGCTATGAGAGCATCGCCGCCGAAATGAAGGACGAGGAACTGGTGAAGCTCGTCAACCGCATCGGCTATGTGGAAGGTTTGCCCGTCGTGACCGACCCCGGCATCATCAGCCCCAAGGGCTTCATCGACGAGGTCGTTTCCCAGCGTCTGCCCAACCCCTTCATCCCCGACACCCCCCAGCGCATCGCGACCGATACGTCCCAGAAGGTGGCCATCCGCTTCGGCGAAACCATCAAGAGCTACGTCGCTCACGATGAGCTCAACGTGAACGATCTGGTGGCCATCCCGCTGGCGCTGGCCGGCTGGCTGCGCTATCTGCTGGCTGTGGATGACAACGGCGAAACCATGCAGCTGTCCTCCGATCCCATGCTTGCCCAGATGCAGGAAGCCCTCAAGTGCGTGAAGTTTGGCGCTCCTGAGACCGCTAAGGGCGCGCTGGGCGGCGTGCTGACCAATAAAGCCGTCTTCGGCGTGGATCTGGTGGAAGTGGGCCTGGCCGAGAAGGTCGAAGGCTACTTTGCCGAGATGATCGCCGGCCCCGGCGCCGTGCGTGCCACCCTGAAGAAGTACCTGTAAAACAACGAAAGGAGAGCTGCCTTTATGCACATTCCCGTGCGCGACCCGCGCGAATCGGGCCGAGACTATGCACTGCGCAGCCTTCAGGATAATATACTCTGTTTGGAACTGGAGCCCGGCAGCATGGTCAGCGAGAATGAACTCGCTGCCCAGCTGGGTCTCAGCCGCACCCCTGTGCGCGAGGCGCTCATGGCGCTGGCCAAGGTGAAGCTGGTGGATGTCTATCCCCAGCGCGGCAGCGCTGTTTCCCTGATCGATTATGATCTGGTGGAGGAAACCTGCTTCATGCGCCGCGTTTTTGAGGTTGCAGTGGTGGAGGTTGCTGCCAAAACGGCAACTGAGCAGGATAAAGTGGAGCTGATGGATAATGTTCGTCAGCAGGAGCGCTTTCTGCAGGAGGGCCGTGCCGAGCAGCTGATGCCGCTGGATAACGAACTGCACAAAAAGCTGTTCCTCATCGCACACAAGTCGCAGATGTGGGACATGATGTCCAGCTACACCCTGCACTTTGACCGTGTGCGCCGCATGGCGCTGGATCCCGTGCGCAACGACCGCAACGTGGCCGACCACCGCGCCATCGTGGAGGCTGTATGCGCCGGCGACGCCACGCAGGCCCGCAAGCTGATGGAGCGCCATCTCAACCGCTACAAGGTGGATGAGAACGCGCTGCGCGAGCGCTATCCGGAAAGCTGGTTCAAACCGGCTGTGTAAAAAACATGGAAGTCAAAAAACCTCCCTGTGTAAATGCAGGGAGGTTTTTCTGCTTATTTCGTTTCGAATGTGCTGCGGATCTTCTGGCAGCAGGCAGCTGTATGCTTTATCAAAAATTCACCGTGTCCAAAACCATCCATGATTTCCTCGCTGTAATTTTTCAAATACTTTTTGAGGATGTTGTGGGATTTGATGGCATAGGGTTCTTTGCTTCCGCACCACAAGTGCACCATGGTTTCGTTTTGGGCAATTTCGGGCCGGGTATGGTAGGTGTAATTCTGCATAAAATTCCGCCGTATGGTTTCATCGCTGGCATTCATGTACATGGCATCCATGAAACTTCCCGTAACGTCTTCCTTGCTGTTGCCCATCAGGGCCATCGTGATGTTCATCACCCATGGCAGTTTTCCGGTGTTTTTGATCCTGCAGAACATCTTATAGGTCACCCAACCGGAAATTTTTCCCTGATGTGCAACATAACAGCCATCCATAATGACAGTACCCAAATTGATGTTGTTACGCGTGAGCAATTCGGTGAGCATCAGCCCACCCTGCGATGCGCCGTATGCACCATGAATGCTGCCGCTGTAATGGAGGCGGATGTATTCTTCGATCTGTTTGGCCTGGTCGGCAAAAGAAGTAAAATCCGAGCTTCCGTCATAGAAGCCGTCCTGTGCGGGAATAATCAGCCGGTAGTGTTCTTCCAATGGTTTCAGCAGTTCATATTCGCTCCGCCAGTCCTGCATCATGCCATGCAGGAGCAAAATAGGCGGGTTTTCCCTGCTGCCGAATTCGTTAAACAGCATATGGAACCCCCTTCAATAATAAAGCAGTTCATTTTACGGTTTGATTTCAACCCTGTCAATTTTCTCATGCAGGGGAAACAGCACGTTCATGTCCTGTTCATCCAGTGCGATGCAGCCTTGCGTCCAGTCGGCGTGGCTGCCGCCTTCGTGAATGTAGATCTCACCCCCCAGAGGCGATCCCCACGGCGGTCGGCGGCCTTCGCGGATGGCGGCGGCGATGTTGTCATGCGTGCGCTGATCGATCAGTCCATTTTCAAGTGCCTGCGCTGCGTCGGCGGCATTGGGATAACTCAGCCCAAGGCTGCGGCCATACTTGCCCGGCTGCTTGATCAGGCAGATGAAGTAGCTGCCCTCCGGCGTGCGGCCGTCGCCCTGACGCTGCTTGGGACCCTGCGGCTCACGCCCAAGCGCGATGCGGCAGGAAAAGATCAGCTGATCATTTTCCCAAACCGTCAGCCTGCGCGCGGACTTTTCTACCAGCAGCTGCATGCAAAACCTCCTTTCTCCTATGGTTCACGCCAGTGTGAAAGGCATGTGAATAGAGTGTAACATTCTGCCCAAAGCATGCAAATCCCTTGCGGAATGCAAATTTCTGTGTCATAATATCATGGATGTGATGAACCCAATCCATCTGAAAGGAACGTTGAACAACATGAACAAGCTTTCCAGGATTCTCTCTCTTCTGCTGTGCCTGTGCATGCTGATGGGCATGTCTGCCGTGGCCGAAGAAACTGCCGTGCAGCCTGAAGTGTCTGCCGTGACCGAGCTGGCCGCGGAAGACGTGATCGCCACCATCAACGGTGAAAATATCACCTGGGGCGATATCGCCACCGATTATGACGCGCTGGTCGCGCAGTACAGCAGCTATTATGACATGACCCAGCAGGCCAATATCGACCTGTTCCGTGCCGTTGCCATGGAAAACCATCTGGTTGAAGCGCTGCTGAGCCAGAAGGCTGTTGAGTTCGGCCTGACCGAGCTGACTGCCGAGGAGATCGCCACCGAGGAAGCCGCCGCTGCGGCTGACTGGCAGGCTGCCATCGATAACTACATTGCCCACTTCTATCCCGACCTCACTGCCGAAAGCCCTGAGGACGAGTGGAAGACCGCCAACGCCGAGGCCGAGGGCTACTACAAGGCCAATGGCTACAGCCCGGAAGGCCTCGCGGAAGAGTACAAGCATTATGCCGTGATGAGCAAGGTGCAGGACCTGATGGTGCAGTATGCCGTCGTCACCGATGAAGAAGTGGAAGCCCACTATCAGCAGCTGGTCGCCGCTGACAAGGAGCTGTATGAAAACGACATCGCCGCTTACATCGAGTACAACAATCAGGTCGACATGATGGCCTACTATGCCATGATGTACGGCAGCGCCAGCGAGATGGACTATGCCTGGTACAAGCCCGCCGGTTTCCGCGCTGTGAAGCACATTCTGCTGCCTGTGGACGAGGCCCTCATGAGCGCCTACACCGACCTGCAGGCCCGTCTGGAAGAACAGGCTGCCGCAGAGCTGGAGCCCGCTGAGGAAGCATCCGAGGAAACCGAAGAAGCCGCCGAAGAGCCTGTGACCGAGGAAATGGTCAATGAAGCCAAGGCTGCCATCTTTGCCTCTCTGGCCGACAAGATCGAAGAGATCAACCAGAAGGTTGCCGATGGCGTTGATTTTGACGAGCTGATCGCCGCCTACGGTCTCAATGCCGACGGCACCCCCAGCGACCCCGGCATGACTTCTGAGCCCTACAAGACCAGCGGCTATGAAGTGTGCGCTGCCTCCAGCAACTATGTGCCTGAATTTGTGGAAGCTTCCATGAGCATCGCTGAGGTGGGCGGCGTGTCCGCGCCCTATCTGAGCAGCTATGGCATTCACATCGTGAAGTACCTGGCCGACGTGCCCGGCGGCCCCGTTGAAATGACCGCTGAACAGCGTGCTGCCAAGCAGGCCAGCCTGCTGTACGAAAAGCAGAACGCCCTGTACACCGAGACCGTCGACAAGTGGATGGCCGACGCTGCGGTGGAATACACCGGCATCATTCCCAGCATGACCCAACTGGAAGCCGAGCAGGCTGCCGACGCTGCTGCTGAATAAAACCTGAAAAGTTTACCGCCCTGCGCTTTAAAACGCAGGGCGGTTCTTTTTATACGGGCAGTTCGTTGTTGTAGCGGTAGGGAAGCCCGGCCTGCAGAATGTGCGACATGTCGCTTAAATACAGGCACTTGGGGGCGGCGTAGCCCTTGCCGTCATCCTTGAATTCCAAAAGCGTTACGCTGGAATGGGTGATGTCGAACGCAGCCCAGAACAGGTGCGGCGGAATGGCCAGCAGATGGGGCAGCCACGTCAGCGTAAAGCCTGCATGGCAGAATACGGCCACGCGCTCATCATTGGGCTTTACGATCTTGTATACGCCGTCGCGCTCGCGCTCATAGCCCAGCGTTTTGAGGAATTTGTCGGAGTTGGCCACCACGATCTCTTCATAGGCCTTTTTGGCTTCGATGGCGGACAGCTTGTCCAACTCGTGCCAGCGCTCGCCCAGGTCGTGGTTTTCCTCGCTGCGCAGGTAGCGGCCCGGCAGCTGCATGGCAAAGCGCAGGTCTTCTGCGGGCTTGATGCGGTCGGTGTCGTCCCAGATATCCTCCGTCCACGGAAGCGCCAGCTCCGGCCAGATCTCACGCGTCCAGGGCAGGGTTTTGATCTTGAGCCCCAGCCGTTTGGCGGTGGGCTTGGCAGTGGCTTTGGCACGGCCCATGGGGGAACTGAAAATGCGGTCCAGCCCATTGACGGCAAAGCGGTCGGCCAGCGCGTCAGCCTGCTTTTGGCCGTGCTCAGTCAGTGAGTCGGTCACATAGATGGGTTCGCCATGACGTACGATATACAGCAGCATAACGTCACCTGATTACTTCAGAAAAGTCTTGTAGTCGGCCAGATTGCGCTTGAGCAGCTCAGGCGTGTCCAGTCCGTAGGGGCAGCGGCTTTTGCACTGGCCGCAATTGATACAGTCTTCAATTTTATGCATCATGGCCTGGCTCTTTTCGGTCAGATGACCGGCGGAGGGGGAACGGCGGATGAGCAGCGACATGCGCGCGCAGGTCTGAATTTCGATGCCGGCAGGGCAGGGCTGGCAGTAGCCGCAGCCACGGCAGAACTCACCGGCAAGCGTCTTGCGCTCTTCGGCGATGAAGGCGGCAAATTCGTCGTTCATGGCAGGCGGCGCGTCGTTGTAGCGCAGGAACTCATCCAGCTCGCTTTCGCGCTGGATGCCCCAGATGGGCGCGACCGGGTACTGCGCAAGGTAGGCATAGGCCACGTCAGAACGGGTGATCAGGCCGCCGGCAAGCGCCTTCATGCAGATGAAGCCCACGTCGTGTTCTTCGCACAGACGAACGAGCGCTTCTTCTTTTTCGCTGGCCAGATAGGAGAAGGGGAACTGCAGCGTGTCGTACAGGCCGCTTTCCACAGCCTCCTGCGCCACGGCCAGACGATGATTGGTGATACCGATGTAACGGATGAAGCCCTGCTGCTGCGCTTCCAGCATGGCCTCGTACAGGCCGCTGCCGTCGCCGGGCTTGGGGCAGAAGGCGGGATTGTGGAACTGATAGATGTCGATGTAATCGGTCTGCAGCATGCGCAGGCTTTCGCGCAGATCCAGCCAGAATCCTTCCACTGTGGTGGACATGGTCTTGGTGGAAATGATGATATTTTCCCTCACGTCGCTGAGGGCATAGCCCATTTTTTCCTCGCTGTCGGTATACATGCGGGCAGTGTCAAAATAGTTGATGCCGCTTTCATACGCCTTGCGCAGAATGGTTTTGGCGGTTTCCATATCCACGCGCTGAACAGGCAGCGCGCCGAAGCCGTTTTTGGTCACAACAAGGCCCGTGCGGCCCAGACGGATGGTTTCCATATACAATTCCTCCTGTTTATTGATCGGTATGAATGGTACAGCTGTGAACGGCTTCCGTACCGGCGTCGACAGCCGTCTGGTAATACCAGCACTTGTAGTCGATCACCCGGAGTACTTCTTCAAGCCCGGCAATCTGCTCCTGCACGGCTTTACGCCGGTCCAGAAACATTTGCAGCCGCTCCTGCAAAGAAGCATCGCCCATTTTCAGCCATTGTGTGAACTGCCGGATCTCGCGGATCGGCATGCCGGTGGTTTTCAGGCATTCGATCATGCGCAGCAGCTCCAGATCCTTCTGAGAAAACAGACGGTAGCCTGTATCGCTGCGTTCAACAAAAGGCAGCAGTCCCTGCTTTTCATAGTAGCGGATGGTGCTTGCCGGAAGATTGGCGATTTTCGCCGCTTCTTTGATGGTATACACGCAGTTTTCCTCCAAAGGGGGGATTGACATTAAACTTTACTTCAATGTTATAGTAATCAGCAGAAAATGTCAATACGAAGGAGAAACTGCAGTGACCCAAACAGTTCATCCTATGGAAAGTGCAAACATACCTGCATTGCTGCTGAAAAAATCGGTGCCGATGTTTTTTTCACTGCTGACGCACAATCTGTATAATTTTGTGGACAGCGTATTTGTTTCCTATGTTTCGGAGGCGGCGTTGACAGCGCTTTCAATGGCGGCGCCGGTGCAGGCGCTCATCGGCGCGATGGGATGCGGAATTGCCGTGGGCTTGAATGCGGTCATCTCCCGCGCAATGGGCGAAAAAGACGAGCAGAAGGTGCGGCAAACCGCCTCGGCTGCTATTTGGCTGGCCATTGGCGCATGGCTTGTGGTTGCGTTCATAGGCATTGTTGCGGTCAGGCCGTACTTTGCATGGCAGGCGGGCGGCAATGAAGAGATCATGCGTGAGGGCATCATCTATCTGCGCATCTGCCTGCTGTGTTCGTTGGGCACTTTTGGCCAGTGGGTATACGACCGTTTTCTGATCGCAACAGGAAAATCATCCTGCTTTCTGTTTACGCTGTCAGTTGCGTCGTGCGTCAATCTGATTTTGGATCCCATTCTGATTTTCGGGTGGCTTGGACTGCCGGCGATGGGCGCTGCCGGCGCAGCAATCGCCACGGTGATCGGCCAGTTCTGCGGCGCGGCTGCCGGCATTGTGGTCAATGAAAAGAAAAACCCCGAGATCCACGCGCGTTTTCGTATCAGGGTACCGCTGCAAAGTGTGGTATCCATCCTGAAGGTTGGCATTCCCACGTCCCTCATGCAGGCGGCTGTGGCGTGTACAGGGATTCTGATGAATACCATCCTGCAGGTTTTCTCCACCACGGCAGTGGCGGTAATGGGCATATGCAGCCGTCTGCAGGGTTTGGCCATTCTTCCGATTCACAGTGTGACCAACGCAATGATTCCCATTGTCGCCTACAACTACGGCGCATCCAGACGCGACCGTATCGAACAGAGCATACGCTGGGCGTACCTGTACTCGCTGGCTTCGATGGCTGCGGTGGTGCTGGGAATCGAACTGTTTCCCCGTCAGCTGATGAAAATTTTTGATGCTTCCGACCTGCTGATGGAAATGGGTGTTGCGGCCATACGCATTATGGCTGTCAGCTTTGGACTGCAGGCGTTTGGCAACGTAGCAACCGCTGTTTTTCAGGCGCTGGGCCGCGGAAACGAGGGGCTTGTGCTGACACTGGCACGCCAGGTCGTGCTGCCGCTGGGGCTGGCCTACGCTTTCTCGATGATGGGACGTGTGAATTGGGTGTGGTATGCATTCGTGCTGGCAGAAGCAGCTGCCGTTCCGCTGGTAATGGCGCTGCACAGGCGGGTGCGGAAGCATACCATCGACAGGCTGTAATCAAAAAAACGTCGGCTTTTCAGCCGGCGTTTTTGGGTGTGTTCAGCGGGTTCCATTTACCGCTGAAATAATGCATAACGAACAGCGCAAACAGCAGCAGGTTGTGCGCGATCATGCAGGCCCAGGCCGATACCAGCCCAAAGCCCAAAAGCTGTGTGCAGATGAACGTGCCGATGATGCGCACGCCCCACATGCCGCTTACGTTGTACACAAACGGCGTGACCGTTTTGCCAACGCCCTGAAGCAGTCCTTCCATCACGATGGACACGCCGTAGAACGGCTCGCTCACGGCAACCATGCGCAGCACGATCGCGCCCAGTGCGATGACCTCTGCGCTGGAGGAGAACAGGCTCATCATGTTGGGTGCGAAGGCAAACAGCAGCCCGCCGGTCACCACCATCATGGCGACCTCCACCACGAGGATCATGCGGGTCAGGTCATGCATGCGCTTGCTGTCCTTTGCACCCAGGGCGTTGCCGGCCAGCGTGCCGGTGGCCGTCTGCATGCCGTAGGCCGGGATGTAGAAGGCGCTTTCGACGGTGTTTGCAATGGTGTGCGCCGCAGTGGAAATTTCGCCCAGAGAGTTGATCATGGAGGCAAAGGCCACATAGCCCAGCGAAGTGCCAAAGCGCTGCAGCATGTTGGGCAGGGCCACCTTCAGGCAGGGACGCAGCACTTCCCAGTCAGGCTTGAGGCTCTGGCCGCGGGGGGAGATGACCGGGTGCTTCCAGAAGGCGACGGTCATGATGATGCCGCCCACCGTGAAGGCGATGGCGCTGGCGACAGCCGCGCCGGTTATGCCCCAGCCTGCGCCGGGCATGGTGAAGGTAAGGCCCAAAAGCGTCATCGGGCGGGTAGGGTAGATGAACAGGAAGTTGAGCACTACGTTGGTGAGGTTGACCCAGATGCCCACGCGCATGGGCGTTTTGGTATCGCCTGCGGCGCGCAGCGCCGTGCCGAAAATGATGGTGGCAGCGCGCGGCAGCATGGGCGTATACAGGATAAAGAAATAGCGCGCCGACAGTTCACGGATGGAGGGATCCACCTGCATCCATACCGGTACCATGGGGCTGAGACTCAGCGCCAGCGCCGTAAACAGAATGCCGGAAAACAGCACGGCCAGCACCGCCTGCGAGGCAATGCGCGCGGCGCGCTGCTGATCCTTCGCGCCATAGGCGCGCGCGATAAAACTTAAGAAACCTACGCCAAGCGCAGAAATAGAACTGGCTACCAGCCAGCCCACGGTGCTGGTTGCGCCTACAGCCGCCGTGGCCTGCGTGCCGAGTGAGCCGACCATGGCTGTGTCGATGTACTGCACGGCAGTCTGCATCAGCTGTTCAAGCATGGTGGGCCAGGCCAGCGAGAAAATGACCGGCAGCATGCTCCACTCCAGCTTTCCTAAACGTTTTTTCATCAAAAGGCACACCTTTCAAAAGACTGTTGAAAGCATACCGTTTTTGACGCATAAAGTCAATAGCCGCCTGTTTTTCTTGCGTATCAGGCCTGCTTCATGGTATAATACAATTTGGGGCGTGCTGCGCATTTTTCCGGCAGCCCAAAGTAAAGCATAAGGAGAACAACTGCCTTGGGTATCATGGACGGACTCAAAAAGCTGTTTGGCCAGAGCAACGAAGCCGAGGTCAAGCGCCTGCTTAAGATCGCCGACAAGGTCCTTGCCAAAGAGGACGAATACAAAGCCCTTACCGACGCCCAGCTGCAGGCCAAAACGCCTGAGCTGAAAAATCGTCTTGCCAACGGCGAAACGCTGGACGACATCCTGCCCGACGCCTTTGCCGCCTTCCGCGAGGCGGTGTACCGTGTGGACGGCAAGCGCCTCTTCCCGGTGCAGATCATGGGCGGCATCTGCCTGCATCAGGGCCGCATCGCCGAAATGAAGACCGGCGAGGGCAAGACCCACACCGCCACACTGCCCGCTTACCTCAACGCGCTGGCTGGAAACGGCGTGCATATCGTTACCGTCAACGACTATCTGGCCCGTTTCCAGGGTGAGTGGATGGGCAATATCTTCCGCTTCATGGGCATTTCCGTCGGCGTGATCGTGCACGACCTCAACAATGAGGAGCGCCGCGCCGCCTATGCCTGCGACATCACCTACGGCACCAACAACGAAATGGGCTTTGACTACCTGCGCGACAACATGGTCATCCGCAAGGAGGACATGGTGCAGCGCGGTCATGCCTACGCCATCGTTGACGAGGTCGACTCCATCCTGATCGACGAAGCCCGCACGCCGCTCATCATTTCCGGCGCGGGCGACAAGTCCACCGACATGTATGAAAAGGCTGACCGTTTTGTCAGCCGCCTGCGCAACGAGGAGGACTACACCATCGCCGAGAAGGAAAAGGCCGTCAGCCTCACCGAGCAGGGCATCACCAAGGCGCAGAGTGCCTTTGGCGTGGAAAACATCGCCGACATGGACAATGCCGAGCTCTATCATCACATTCTGGCCGCGCTGAAGGCTCACGCCATCATGAAGCGCGACGTTGACTATGTGGTGCAAAACGGCGAGGTTATCATCGTAGACGAGTTCACCGGCCGCCTGATGGTGGGCCGCCGCTATTCCGACGGACTGCATCAGGCCATCGAAGCCAAGGAGCATGTGAAGGTGGAGCGCGAAAGCAAGACGCTGGCCACCATCACCTTCCAGAACTACTTCCGCATGTACGCCAAAATCAGCGGCATGACCGGTACCGCCAAAACCGAGGAAGAGGAATTCCAGGGTATTTATAATCTGGACGTTGTGCAGATCCCCACCAACCGTCCCATGATCCGCAAGGACATGAACGACGTGGTCTATAAGACCAAGCGCGGCAAGTTCAACGCCGTTGTTGAGGAAATTGTATCCCGCCATCAGACCGGCCAGCCCATTCTGGTGGGTACCGTGAATGTGGAAGTCAGCGAAATGCTCAGCCATATGATCCGCCTGCGCGGCATTCCCCATGAGGTGCTCAACGCCAAGAACCATCAGAAGGAAGCCGAGATCGTCGCTCAGGCCGGCCATGTGGGCGCTGTGACCATCGCCACCAACATGGCAGGCCGCGGCACCGACATTCTGCTGGGCGGCAACCCGGACTTCCTGGCCCGCCGCAAGATGCGTCAGGAGAACATCCCCGACGAGATCATCATGGAAGCCATCGGCCACAACGAGAACGTGAGCGAGCAGGTGCTGGAAGCCCGCAAGCTGTACCGCGAGTGGTATGCCGAGTTCAAGAAGGAGACCGACGCAGAGCACGAGCGCGTGATGGCGCTGGGTGGTCTGCACATCATCGGTACTGAAAAGCACGAAAGCCGCCGCATCGACAACCAGCTGCGCGGCCGTGCCGGCCGTCAGGGCGACCCGGGCAGCACGCAGTTCTTCATCGCCCTTGAGGATGACCTCATGCGTCTGTTCGGCGGCGAGCGCATCGCGCCCATGATCGAAAAGCTGGGCATGAGCGAAAACGAAGCGCTGGAAGCCGGCATGCTCACCAAGCAGATCGAAGCCGCCCAGAAACGCATCGAAGGCCGCAACTACGGCATCCGCAAATCCGTGCTGCAGTTTGACGACATCATGAACAAGCAGCGCGAGCTGATCTACGGCCAGCGCAAGGACATCCTCATGGGAAACGACGTCCGCAAGGACATCATTTCCATGGTGCACCATCTCATCGATTCCTGCGCCGAGCGCAACCTGTCCGGCGACGGCTCCTTCGAGTGGGCGCTGGAGGATGCAAAGCAGTACCTTGAAACCCTGTGCATGAAGCCCGGCACCTTTGAAAAGTATGCCGAAGCCATCAAGACCATGGAGGATTCTTCCGAACTGGTTGAAAAGCTGTATCAGGAAGCCGAGGACTGCTACGCCGAGCGCGAAGCCGTCATCACCGAGATCGGCATCGACATGCGCGAGTTTGAGCGCGTGGTGCTGCTTAACACCATTGACAAGCACTGGATGGACCACATCGACAACATGGACAGCCTGCGCGAAGGCATCGGCCTGCGCGCCTACGGCCAGCGCGACCCCGTGCAGGAGTACCGTCTGGAAAGCTACGACATGTTCAACGACATGGTTCACGCCATCCGCGAGGAAACTGTGCGCCGCATTTATCAGGCCCGCATTCAGCGCCTGCCCGAACGCCGCCGTTCCGTCAATCTGGAAAACACCCAGACCAATCTGCAGGAAGGCAACACCAACGGTCAGGCCAAAAAGGGCGGCGCGCCCGTGAACAAGGCCACCCCCGGCGCTGCCGGCCGCAACCAGCCCTGTCCCTGCGGCAGCGGCAAAAAATACAAGCACTGCTGCGGGAAGGGCTAACGCCCTTCACCCATTTCCGCTTCGCGGGGGAACGTAGTGTTTGGAGCTGCGTTCGCAGACCGCCTGTGCACATACAGGTGCACAGGCTCGCATGTGTGGTTACTTACATAGAGATACATTGTTCAAGGAAGGGAAACGATTATGATCATCGATCAGGAACGCATCAAGCAGGATCTTGCCAAGCTGCGCGACACCGTCGCCAAGGCTGCCGACGCGCTTCACCTGCCCCTGCTGCAGGAGGAACTGACCGAACTGAAGGAAGAAATGAACGCCCCCGAGTTCTGGAACGACCTGGAACGCTCCACCGCGGTCAACCGCAAGGTCAGCCAGATCGAGGGCAAGCTCAACCGCGTCTCCAGCCTGGAAGGCCGCTGCGACGACATCGAAGCGATGCTGGAACTGCTGGCTGAGGACGAGGATGAATCCATCGCTGAAGAGTGCGAAAGCGAGCTGGCTGCGCTGGCGGCCGACGCTGACGCGCTGGAGCTGGAGACCCTCATGCGCGGCGATTACGACCGCTGCTCCGCCATCCTCAGCCTGCACGCAGGCGCTGGCGGAACCGAGGCGCAGGACTGGACCAGCATGCTCTACCGCATGTACACCCGCTACTGCGAGCGTCATGGCTACAAGGTCACCGTCAACGATTTCCTCGACGGCGACGAGGCCGGCGTGAAGTCCGTCACCTTCCAGGTGGACGGCGAAAACGCCTACGGCTTCCTGCGCTCCGAGCGCGGCGTGCACCGCCTGGTGCGCATCTCGCCCTTTGACGCCAACGCCCGCCGCCACACCTCCTTCTCCTCTCTGGACGTCGCTCCCATCATGGAGGATGACGACGACTTCGAGATCAATATGGAAGAGGTTCGCATCGACACCTACCGCGCCGGCGGCGCTGGCGGTCAGCACGTTAACCGTACCGACTCCGCTGTGCGTATGACGCATATCCCCACTGGCATCGTGGCCCAGTGCCAGAACGAGCGCAGCCAGATTCAGAACCGCGAGGTCTGCCTTCGCATTCTGAAGAGCCGCCTGCTGGAAATGCGCGAACGCGAGCGTGAAGAGCAGATGGCCGACATCAAGGGCGAAATGAAGAAGATCGAATGGGGCAGCCAAATCCGCTCCTACGTCTTCCAGCCCTACACGATGGTGAAGGATCACCGCACCGGCTTTGAAATGGGCAATGTGGACGACGTGATGGACGGCAACATCGACGGCTTCATCACCGCCTTCCTCAAAATGCAGTAATCATGCGCAGGGCATTGTGCTTTTGCGCGGGGCTGGTGCTTGCCATTGTGCTGGTGATCACAGCCATAGCAGGCCCGGCCACGCGCACGGGCCTGTTTGTACGCGCGCTGACACAGACGGTCGACAAGGCCCGCACCGGCGTGACGGATGAACAGCTTGCCGCTTTTGGCGAGGAAACCATGGCCTACCTGCGGGGCGAAAAGCCCGACTGGCAGCCGCAGATCCCGGCAGAAGGCATTCCACAATCCTTTTGCGAGCATATGGCGGAGGTACGCGGCTGGGTGAGGGCATTGCCGTGGCTGATCGGCGGGGGATTGTTGCTGGCGGTGCTGTTGTTATGGGCTGGCGGCTTTGAACGCCGCAGCCTTATCGCGGGAGCGTGCACATTTGCAGGTTTGATCCTTGCTGTGATCGCGTGGGCGCTCGTCGATTTTCACAGCCTGTGGATGATCCTGCACCGTGTGTTCATCCCCGGCGGCATCTTCCCGGCGGGCGAACCGGTGATGCAGCTGTTCCCCCTGAGCCTGTTTTTTCAGTACATCACCCCCGTAGCCGCTGTGTTGCTGATGGAAACGATGGTTATTGTGCTGCTAGTGATGCTGCACAACTGCAAAAGAAAACCCTGAGGCCACGAGCGTGGCCTCAGACATGGGATTCTCAAGGGGCTCAGCCCCTTGAGCGGGGTCCAGGGGCAGAGCCCCTGGGCGTAACTCTGACAAAGGAACGATACCATGAATACGCAAATGGAAATGCAACAGAAGCTGAAAGCCCTGCGCGAAAAGGAAACGGTGCGCATTCTGGCGATGGAATCCAGCTGCGACGAGACGGCCTGCGCCATCATTGAGAATGGCCGTAAAATTGTGAGCTCGGTCATTTTTTCGCAGGTGGATACGCACGCGCTGTATGGCGGCGTGGTGCCGGAGATCGCCAGCCGTGCGCATGTGGATGCGTGCGACCGTGTGATCGATCAGGCGCTGAAGGAAGCCGGCATGACCTTCGGGGATGTTGACGCGCTGGCGTGTACCTATGGCCCCGGCCTTGTGGGCGCGCTGCTGACGGGCGTGAACTGCATGAAGGGCCTGAGCTATACCACCAGACTGCCGCTTGTGCCGGTCAACCATATCGAGGGCCATGTGAGCGCCAATTTCCTTACGACGCAGGATCTGGAGCCGCCGTTCATCTGTCTGGTGGTTTCGGGCGGCCACAGCCATCTGGTGCGTGTCAACGATTACGGCGATTATACGCTGCTGGGTCAGACGGTGGATGACGCTGCAGGCGAGGCGTTCGACAAGGCTGCGCGCGTGCTGGGGCTCAACTATCCCGGCGGCCCGCTGCTGTCGAAACTGGCTGAGGGCGGCAACGATACCTACCTTACGCTGCCTCATCCCCATCCTGACGGACGGTATGACTTCAGCTTTTCCGGCCTGAAGACGGCCTTCCTCAACGCCTGCCATAAGATGGATCAGAAGGGCGAGGAACTGCCCAGGGCCGACCTGGCTGCATCGTTTGAAAAGGCCGTGGTGGATACCCTGTGCGAGCGTGCGATGCTGGCTTTGAAGGACAGCGGATTGAACACCCTGTGCCTGGCCGGAGGCGTGAGCGCCAACAAGCGCCTGCGCACCCAGATGGAGCAGCTGGCAAAGAAGCGGCATTTCCGCCTGTGCATGCCAGAGCTTTGGCTGTGCACCGACAACGCAGCCATGATTGGATCAGCGGCTTACTACCGCCTGCGCAAGGGCGAACTGGCCGGGCTGGATTTGAACGCCGTGCCGGCGCTTTCGCTGGTGTAAGAAGGAAAGGAGCATTTGATGAAACGTATTCTGGCGCTGCTTGTGGCGCTGATGTGCCTGCCCTTCTGCGCGCTGGGCGAGGGCGCGGTGATCAACCTGGTTGACAATCCCAACGCTGAGTGGGCGCTTGAAGAGGGCGCGGAGATTCTGGAGCTGTTCTTTCCCATGGTGAAGGGCGCAGACGCCTGCATCCTGCGCATGGGCGATGAAGTGATGATGATCGACGCTGCCACCGCCGGCCAGCGCGACCGGGTCAAGGCTGCGCTGGAATATTTGGACATCAAAAAAGTGGACGTGGCGTTCAACACCCATCCGCATGACGACCATATTGTGGGCTTTCAGTATGTGCCGGAAACGGCAGAGATCGGCAAGCTGGTCATCACCTTCCCTGAGGACGCCAACAACCACATGAAAAACACCCTCAAGGTGATGGAAGAACTGCATATTCCCGTCGAACACGCCAAAGACGGCGACGTGCTCAAACTGGGCGGCGCGGAGCTTACCGTCATCCAGTGCAGCACCAGCTGGTTCAGCGAGAACAATCGCTCGGCCATGCTGATGGTGCGTTACGGCGAGCGCAGCATCCTGATGGCGGCCGACGTTGAACTGGATGCACAGAACGAACTGCTCAAAACCCGTCCTGAAGTGCTGGATGCAGATATCCTCAAATACCCGCATCACGGCGTGGCAAAGGCGGGCTGGAACTTCCTCAAGCATATCAGCCCCGAGGTGGCGGTCATCACCAACGGACGTTACAGCATTAAAAACACCCGCAAGGACGCTGAAAAGCGCCATCTGCCGCTGGTGTATACCGATGAGGGCGCTGTGAGACTGCGCACGGACGGAAAGATCTGGGTGCTGGATCAGATCGTGCTGGACTAAGAAGAAGGTGTGACAGGTCATGCGAAGAAAAGCACACTACGAAATGGATATGACCACCGGCCCGCTGCTGGGCAAGATTCTGCGCTTTGCGCTGCCGCTGATTTTCACAGGCGTGCTGCAGCTGTTCTACAATGCTGCGGATGTGGTGGTCGTGGGCCGTTTTGCCAGCTCGACGGCGCTGGCGGCGGTCAGCTCCACCGGCTCGCTCATCAACCTGATCGTCAACGTGTTTATGGGCCTTTCGCTGGGTGCGAGCGTTTCAGTGGCAAAGGCCTATGGTGCGGGCGACCACAAGGAAGTCAGCGATACGGTGCACACCACCATCGCCATGGCCATTGTGTGCGGTGTGGTGGTGAGCATCATCGGCATGTGCTTTGGCAAGCCCCTGCTGCGGCTGATGGATACGCCCGAAGAAGTGCTGGAACTGAGCGGCCTGTATGTCACCATTTATTTTGCGGGCTCCCTGTTCAACATGGTATACAACTTTGGCGCGGCCATCCTGCGCGCTGTGGGCGACACGCGCCGGCCCATGTATTACCTCATCCTCTCCGGCCTGGTCAATGTGGTGCTCAACTTTGTTTTTGTGGTATTCTTCCACATGAGCGTTGCGGGCGTCGCGCTGGCTACAGTCATTTCTCAGATCGTGTCAGCAGTGCTGGTCGTCATCTGCCTGATGCGCACGCACAGCAGCATCCGGCTGGAACCGCGCAAGCTGCGCATTGTGAAGGACAAGGCGCTGACGCTGATCAAAGTCGGTCTGCCTGCCGGTTTTCAGGGAGCGGTTTTCTCCATTTCCAATGTGCTCATCCAGTCGTCGATCAACTCCTTCGGCGCGGACGCCATGGCCGGAAACGGCGCTGCGGCCAATATCGAGGGCTTTGTGTATGTGGCTATGACGGCGTTCTACACAGCGGCCCTTACCTTTACCAGCCAGAACCTTGGCGCGCGAAAGACGGAACGCCTTGGCCGCATCATGCTGGTGTGCCAGTGCTGTGTATTTGTGACGGGTCTGACGCTTGGCAGCATCGTAAAGCTGTTCAGCCCGCAGCTGCTGTCCATTTACAGCCCTGACTGGAATGTGATCCAGATGGGCATGAAGCGCAACGACATCATCACCATCACCTATTTTCTGGCCGGTATGATGGACGTGTTTGTCGGCGGATTGCGCGGCATGGGCAATTCGTTCGTGCCGATGATCATTTCACTGCTTGGCGCATGCGTTTTCCGTGTGGTATGGATCTTCACGGTTTTTGCAGCCTATCGTTCACTGACGGTGCTGTACATTTCCTATCCGATCAGCTGGCTGCTGACGGGCACGGTACAGTGTATTTGTTACCTGATCGTGAAAAAACGCATGACCCAAAAAATCAAAGCTGAAGATGCGCTGATGACAGCATAACAAAACGCCCTTCCCGGTTTCGGGAAGGGCGTTCGCTTCTTTGCTCATCCACGCTTTTTCTGCGCAATATAGGGGCGGAGGGCATTGGAAATTTTGAGGAAGTCGTTGGTGAGAATGGTATCAATGCCCATATCGATAAACTTTTTGGCTTCTTCTATATCATCCGACCAGAAAACATTGCAGCGGATGCCGTGAGCGTGCGCTTTGTCGATCATTTCCTGATTGAAGTACGGCTTGAACAGCTGTACTTTCTTTGCACCCACCTCGATGGCGCGCTCGACGATTTCCCACTCGCGGTTCTTCATATTGCCTGCGCAAATAGGAATATCCGGCGCATATGCCTTGAACTGGCGCAGATGCACGTCTGTCGACAGCATGAAGTAGCAGTGTTTCACACAGTCGTATTTGCGCACAAGGGCGACGATTTTTTCCATAATTGCCCGGGGATATTCCTCCTCATAAACGATGGGCTTGATGTGGATGTTCATGATGCAGTGACCGGCGTACTTTTGCAGAATCTCCTCAAAGCGAACCACTCTGAGGCCTGCAAATTTCTCAGAGAACTTGATGCCAAAGTCATAGCTCTGCAATTCTTCCAGCGTATGATCGAAAATATTGCCCGTGCCGGTGCTTACACGATCCAGCGTGCGGTCGTGGCAGGAGACAACCTCGCCGTCCTTTGTAGGCCAAAGGTCAAACTCAATCTCTTCCGCGCCCAGTGACAACGCAGCCCCAAAGGCAGGCATCGTATTTTCCGGCGCAAGGGTAGAGAAGCCGCGATGGGCGCACAGGCGCGGATAAGGCATATACTGATCAAAGTTGACGATGGCTGCGCCGCCGTTGCGGTACAGCCAGGGGCGGCGACCATCCTCGATGTACTCATAGTGGCTCTTCTGCGTGCCGCGGAAGCCTGCTGCCTTATAGAACTTGACAGATGGATCAATCTCCGCCACGCCAAGGCCGATGCGGCTTTTCATATCCACCAGCACCTCGCCGCTGGGTGCGGTAATGGTGCTGCAGCCACAGATGGGCGACTCGGGGCCCAGTGTGACGGAAGCGCGCACAAGATAAGCGTTGGTGTGGTAGCATAGGAAACGATGGATCATTTCCAGCGTGGCATGGGAATCGGTGCGCTGGTGCGAGCAGCCGATGATGACGTCTACATTGTGGCGGGCCAGTCGAGCGAAATACTCATAGAAATAGAAGTCATAACAGGTCATGAAGCCAAAGCGGAGGCCTTCGATCTCGATAATGCAGGGCTCGCGGAATTCGTAGGAATAGCCCACATCCAGCTCGTTACCGCCCTGCTGAGCAGTCTTGACTTCGCTGGGCGCCGGATGTTCTTTAAAATAGCGTCCGACAATGTTGCCCCTGCGGTCAATGGCATGGGTGGTGTTGCGCCAGCCGGTCCGGGTTTCATAACCTGCATTGACAAACACGATGGCGTTGCAGCGTACAGCCGTTTCCTTTGCCTTCTGGAGGATATCGGCATTATACTTTTGGATCGATGCGTGAAAATGTGCCTTGTCCGGCTGGGCAGAGGGAATATCGCTGTATTCTGGCAGCACAATCAAGTCCATGCTGCTGTCACACTGGTCCAGCAGTCTGATCATTTCCTGATAGCAGTAATCAGTATCATTGTGGTCAATGGAATAATAGGGCTGAATGACACACGCCTTCATTTTGCTCATCATGCTTCCTCCATCGTACGGCTTCACAGCAGCATGCCTGCTGTATTACATTATACATCTGCAGAATCAATTTGCAATTCTGCAATTTCATTCCTTCTGTATAGGCACAATGTATGTTATATGGGCAAACAAATCATTTAGAAAAATGGAACCATAAAACACAGCGCCCCGGCAAGAGAACGCTGTGTTTTGTCTTTATTTTTACTGTACGGCTTCGGCAAAGGCCTCGAAGAAGTCGGGGCAGCTCCATGTGCCGCAGGCGCTGACGGCGTCGCTGCCGCAAAGCAGCTGCAGCGTCAGTCCGTTGTTCAGGCCGATCTGCATGGAACCGTCTCCGCTCAGGCTGGTGCTCTGCAGGTCGGCGTAATCCAGCAGGGTGTGCATCAGCTGCTGCACCTGCGCGGGATCATCCACACGGCCCATGCCGCTTACTTCGATCCATGCGGCGGCTTCCGGGGCACAGAGGGTATCCTGCAGGGTTTCATTGCCGATGATGGAGTTGCCGGCGTAGCTCACACGCTGGAACACACGCAGCGTACCATCCACTTTGGCGGCGGCTAGCGCGCCGTTCATGCCGGAAATGGCGTACACCGTTTCGCCGCAGGCCACGGCGTTGCTTACCACGCCGCCGCTGCCCAGCGCAGGCTCGATGTTGAACTCATTCACCGTGCCGATTGCTTCGCCCAGCAGCGAGGCGGAAATGGCGCTGGGACTGACCAGCAGGCGGTAGGTCGCGCCATCCAGCGTGATGAGCGGGAAGGCCGAGCTGCCCAGCTCAGCAAACAGCGTATCGCCGCTGCGACGGATGCCGGCGCTCATGGAAATCACACCGGAGGGCACTTCTGCCAGGGTGCGGGGCATGGCGGTGGGGACGGACAAGCCGGCGGAATGGCTGTCCAGCACATTGATGGGCGTGACAGCCTCAGGTTTAACAGGCTCGGTATTCAAAGCAGCCACAGCGCCCACGCAAAGAACCAGCGCGGCGCAAACGGCCGCGACCGGCCTGAGGGTCATGGCCCAGCGTGGCGCGCGCCGGTCAGCAGCTTCCAGCTTTGCTTTGGCCAAAATAGCGGCGGATGCCTCCAGACCGCCCAGCTGCCTTTGCGCGATCTGCGGCAGGTTATCAAGGCGCTTCATTGTGCAAGCCCTCCTTCTTCTTCCTTGAGGATTTGTTCCAGCTTTTTGCGCGCGCGCGACAGGCGGCTGGAGATGGTGCCTTCGGGCAAGTTCAGCATTTCGGCCATTTCGCCGATACCATAGCCCTGATAGTAAAACAAAAGGATTGCCTCGCGGAATGCCGCGGGCAGCTTGTGGATGGCCTTCATCATGGCCTCTTCCTCGTCGCGGCGTTCCGTGTCGTCCGGTGCGGGGATGGTTTCAAACACGGGGCTGCCCAGCACCACGCGCTTGACCCATGCGCCGCGCCACAAATCGCGGCAGCGGTTGAGGGCGACTTTTAACAGCCACGCCTTTTCGCGCCCCTCTTCCAGCTGGGGCGCGTTGGTGATGAGACGCACGAATACATCCTGCGTCACATCCTCGGCGCGCTGCCGGTCGCCCAGATAGAAGTAGCTTACCCGCAGCACGTCGGTAGCGTACTTCTCATACAGTTCTTCATAGCTGGTCATCATCGAGCCTCCGTTTTGCGACTGTGCTCACTGATCAAACGGATAAGAGTTTCCTTTTCTTGCAATGTGCTTCAAAAAAATCTCAAAAAATTTTGAACCCAAAACAGTTTTTCCGCCTGAGAGGGCCAATATGCAAAAACGCCGGAACGCGCTGCGCTCCGGCGTGTGAAAAATGGCTTAATCCAGATAGCTTTCGCCGTAGATGAACTCCTGCAGCTGCGTAAGCGTGGTCACAAGGCGCTGCTCGTTGATGTAGAGCAGGGCGTTGCCGTCAAAGCCCTTGTAGCCGTACAGCTTGTCGATGGGCAGGCTGAACTGGTCCACCAGCGCGCCGCCGTCCTTGAGCTTCTGCATGGTGCTGCCGCCCAGCACGGCCAGGCCCAGCGTGAGCAGCTCGTCCATGGTCAGGTTGGTGTAACCATAGGGCAGAGCGGTTTCGATAAGGGTCATCAGTTTGATGAGGTCCATGTCGACCATGACGGTTTTAAGCAGCGTTTCCAGCAGCGCGCGCTGACGGCCGTTGCGGTTGAAGTCATTCTGTCCCTTGAGGTTGCGGATGCGGCCATAGGTCACAGCCTGCATGCCGTCCAGATGCTGCACGCCGTTTTTCAGCTCCAGGCGCTGACGGCCCTTGTTGGAGCCCATGGGTTCTTTGTCGAACAGCTCATAGTTGATGGCGGAAGCTTCCGCCTTGGTCAGTTCCATATCCACGCCGCCGATGGCCTGAATGATATCCGCCAAACCGTGAATGTTGACGATCACGTAGTACTGGATGTTCATTTTGAAGTTGCGGTTGACGGTCTTCATGCCCAGCTCAGCGCCATAGGCGATGTCGCCGTCCTTGGAGCCGAACTTGAAGGCGGTGTTGATGCGCTTGCGGCTGCTGTAGCCGGGCACTTCCACGGCGGTGTCGCGGGCGATGGAGGTGAGCTTCACCGAGCCGTCCAGCTTGTTGATGGAGCAGATGATGTTGGCATCGGCACGGCCGCTGACCAGCTCCACGCTGCGGTTGTCAACGCCCATGAGCAGAATGTTGACCACATGATCGGGCAGTTTTTCGTTGATCTCAAGGTCGGAAATGTCGATGGCCCTGTCCATGGTGGCGTCTTCCAGCTTGCTGGAAAGGGATTCCAGCATGGCTTCTTCTTCAGCGGTGAGGTTACCGGCATTTTGTTCGTCGGAACTGTAGGTCTCCTCTTCGCCGCCTTCGCTCTCGGCCCACTCAGCCCACTGGGCCAGTTCCTCGGCGCTGATTTCGGGGGCGGTCACCGTTTCAGCTACGGCGCAGCCAAACAGCATTACGCCGCACAAAAGCAGGGAAAGCAGTTTCTGAAAAGTTTGCATGGTATTGTAGCCTCCTTTGGTAAATCAAACGATCGAATGCAGGCAAAACCTGCCGTTTCTTTCGGGAAAAGCGAACGCTCACAGTATAACACAAAAGCAGGTGGGAATACAACGCACAATCACGGGACATACTTCCCTTTGTCAAAACAGTGGGAGGTGAAACCCATGGCTATGCCCAACCAGAATCAGGTCATCCATTGCGACGTGACCAGCTGCCAGCACCATTCCAGCGAAGGTAAGTGCCGCCTGGACAGCATCAAGGTGGCGCCCCGTGCCGACTGCCACAACGGCAAGTGCGACGAAAGCGAGTGCGCCAGCTATCACGCCAGGTAAAAACAAAACAGGCCGGGATGCATATGCACCCCGGTCTGTTTGTTTGCTGCGGTGTTAACGGTTGATGCGCAGGGCTTCTTCCACGTCGCCCAGATAGGGCAGGCCGTCCAGCACGTGGCTGTGGCGCACGCTGATGGAAGCGGCAACGTTGGCGAAGGCAACGGCTTCCTCGATGTGAGCACCGGCGGCCAGACGGGTGACCAGCGCCGCACAGAAGGTGTCGCCCGCGCCGGTGGTATCCTGCGCCAGCACGCTCTTGGAGGCCAGACGCTGGATGCGGGTGGGGCCGACGAGCATGGCGCCCTCGCTGCCCAGCGTGATGACGGCGGGCGGCAGCTCGGCGGTGCGGAAGGCCTCTGCCAGAGAGTCAACGGTGGAATGCTCGGGCATGCCCACCAGAGTAGCCGCCTCGTGACGGTTGGGAATGATCAGGCTGAAGCGGCGGATGAGAGAAGGCGGCAGGGGCTTGACGGGCGCGGGGTTGAGGATGACGGGGATGTTGTACTTCTCGCCAAGATCCAGCGCAGCCTCGACGGTCTCCACAGGGCACTCCAGCTGCAAAAGCAGCATATCGCAGGTGGACAAAGCCTCGGCGGCGTCCATCACATCCTGACGGGTGAGGTCGGCAGAGGCGCCGGCGTAGACGGTGATCTGGTTGTCGCCGTTGGCATCGGTGAGAATGGTGGCGAAAGCGGTGGATTTGTCGCTCCACTTCACCAGCGGAGACACGCCTTCCTTGCCCAGACGATCCAGGCACTGACGGCCGAAATCATCGCGGCCCAGGCAGGTCAGGTACAGCACTTCCGCACCCAGACGGCTGGCGGCCACGGCCTGGTTGTAACCCTTTCCGCCGGGCTCCATGAACAGGCTGTCGGCGCTGAGCGTTTCGCTGGGGTTGTGGAAATGATCCACCTCAAAAAACGCAGACTGACCAGACAGACCGATAACGCCAAGTTTCACCTTTTTGTCCATTGTATTATACCTCCATGTAGGGATCCAGCAGCCGCACGCGCTGCCGGTAATGCTTGATGAGATCTTCGTTTTTTTCGGGACCGCCGGGCACGTTGCCGCTGGTAAATACCGGCGGCTGCACGCCGCGCTGAGCAAGCAGCTCAACCGCCTCCACCACCATGCACTCCATGAGAAGGGTGCTGGAAAGGGTGGATACCGGGCCGGTAGCAACACTGCAGCCTTCAGCCGTTACGCTGGCGTCGCCGTGAGGCGCACAGTTGTCCAGCCACATGTCGCCGGCTTCAAACAGACGCAGACCGCTTGAGTGACGGCTTTTGTCCTCGGCATAGGCTGAAGAGGTAACGCAGATGACCTTCGCGCCCAGTTTTTTAAGGTGAAGTGCCGCGTCCACAGGGCCTGGGTTGATGCCGGACGTGGAAATGACCAGCGCCACGTCGCCGGGCTGTACGCCGTAGCGGTCGATCATGGCCGGGGTGATGCCCTCGGTTTTTTCCATGGTGCTGGAGCGCACGGCGCTCTTGTGCAGCATGATATCCTCTTCCAGAATGGCGCTTACGCAGGCCAGGCCGCCTGCACGGTAAAACAGCTCTTCAGCCAGCATGTGGGAGTGGCCGCAGCCAAACACATAGATCACGCCGCCTGAGGCGATGGAATCGGCAAGCCACTCAGCCGCCTGAACGATTTTGTCCTCCTGACGGCTGACGGCCTGTTCCATCAGCTGCCGTACATTTTCGTAGTACTGTTTGTACAGCATGGCAGTTCTCCTTTGGTAAAAAAGGTAGTCCCTCTATATCATAACGCTGAAACGCCGAAATAGCAAGCATTTCCTATGCACGGATCTTTTCAAGAATGCGGCCGATGAGCTGCACGCGCTTGAAGGGGGTCATCAGGTAAAAGCCGTCGACGAATGGTTCGATGGCCTTTGCCACGCTGGTGGAGATGGTCACTGCCAGTTCTTCGGCCTCCTCGCGGGTTTTGCCCTCGTACAGGGAGACGATCTCGTCGCACACGCGCATGCCGGAGATCTCGTTGTTGAGGAAGCAGGCATTTCGATGACTCACCACCGGGAAGATGCCGCCAAGGATCTTTCCGTGCAGGGTTTTGCGGGCCAGCTGCAGGTTTTCAAAGGCTTCGCGCGACAGAACCGGCTGTGTGAGAAAACCGGTCATGCCGCAGGCTTCCTTCTCCTGCGCCAGACGCAGCTGCACCTGAAAGTTGGGAGCGTTTACATTCAGCGCGCCGAAAATGCGAAAAGGCGTGGCGAGTACCTCTTCGTTCAGCCCACGTACATACTGCGAAAGCTTACGGGAGTTGAAGTTGAACACGCTTTTGACTTCATCCCGGTCGGCGGTGGGGATGGGATCGCCTGTGACGAGCAGCACATTGTGCACGCCCTCGATGGACAGCCCCAAAAGAAGCGCCTTGGTGGCGTTCATGTTGCGGTCGCGGCAGGTGAGGTGGGGGAGAGGCTCCATGCCCAGCTCGCGTTTGATTTTGCAGGCCAGCAGGCTGGAGTCAGCACGCGGACGGCCGATGGGGCAGTCGGCGATGGTCACGGCATTCGCGCCCAGATCGCGCAGGGTGCGCACGCCATCCATGAAAAAGCCGATATCATCGTCCACGGGCGGATCAAGCTCCACGGCAATGACCTTGCGGCCGCTTTCCAGCATGTCGCTCAGGGCGTTGGGATGCGCCTTGCGGGTTTCGGCCCGCGCGCCCGTGGACGGCTCTGCGGGAAGCTGTTCAAGCTGCGCAAGTGCATCAGCCGTCATGCGGATGTGCTCGGGCGTGGTGCCGCAGCAGCCGCCGATGATGGCTGCGCCGCACTGGGCAATCTGCGCCATTTGCGTGCTGAAATAATCCGGCGTGCCCTTGAACACCGTGCGGCGGCCCAAAACGGTGGGGTAACCGGCGTTGGGCATGACCGAAAGCGCGGCGCTGTGCTGCGGCAGACGGCGGATGTACTGCAGCAGATGACCGGGGCCGCTCAAGCAGTTGAAGCCCACAGCGTCCGCCACGCCCTGCATGCGGCGAAAAAGTTCTGTACCCAGCAGACCGTCGGGCGTTACGCCGTCGGGACTGACGGCAAAGGAGACGATGAGATAAGCGCACGGGCAGACGGCGCGCAGATGCTGCGCCAGCTGTGCGACGCCCTCGTCGGTCGGAAGCGTTTCCATCAGAAAATTCGTGACGCCCTGCGCAAGAAAGCAGTCCGCCTGTGCAATGTAGCAGGCGGCCATGTCACGGCTTTGCGGCTCGGGGCCAATATCGGCAAAGACGAATGCATCATAGGGCGCGGCAGCTTCCTGCGCAATGCGGCAAGCGGCGGCGATCAGCTGCGGCTGTTCGTTTGCGGACAGGCTGCTTACACCAAAGGTGTTGGTTTTGATGGCCTTTGCACCGGCGTCCAGATAAGCGCGGTGGATAGCGGCCACGGCCTGTGGCTCAGTCAGGCTGGCCTGCTCGCAGCACAGGTCGGCATGCCCCGGCGCAGCGGCGAACAGCGTGCCCATCGCGCCGTCAAACAGCAGC
Source organism: Clostridia bacterium (assembly GCA_017517815.1). The sequence continues at coordinate 34,362 of JAFWYA010000068.1, forward strand.
GGCTTTCCCTGTTTCAGATAGGCGCGTACGTCCATCATCCCAGCACCTTCCTTGCCACGTCCACCGCCTGGCGCGCATCGTGCGCGTAATATGCACCGAGACTTTCGGCATAATCAGCGGTGACTACTGCACCGCCAACCATGACGGCAGGGGGATTTGGCATGGCGAGCAGCTGCCTGGTGGTTTCCTCCATGGCGGGCAGGGTGGTGGTCATCAGAGCGGACAGGCCCACCAGACGGATGCCCTGTTCGCCCACGGTCTGCACAACCGTTTCGGGCGCAACGTCGCGGCCAAGGTCGACGACTTCATAGCCGTAGTTGGACAGCACCGTTTTGACGATGTTTTTGCCAATGTCGTGAATATCGCCCTGCACGGTGGCGATGGCGATCTTTCCCTTTTTGACGGGAGAACCGCCCTTTTGCGCGATGGAGGTGCGAATGACCTCAAACACCGCCTGTGCAGCCTGGGCAGCGCTTAATAGCTGCGGCAGAAACGCCCGGCCGCTTTCATAGTCTGCACCTACCCTGTCCAGCGCCGGGATCAGGCGCTGCTCCACAAGGGACAGCTCGTCCTGCTGTGCGAGCGCCTCTTTGGCCAGACGGGCGGCGTCTGCCTTGAGGCCACGGACGATGGCGTCGTCCAGCGTGAGACCGCTTTGGCAAACGGCGGTCTTCACGGCAGGCTGACCGGCAAAGCGTTCCACATAGCGGCTGCACTGCGCGTCCTCGCCGCTGAGCACGCGGTGAGCAGCCACAGCATCCATCAGCTCGCGCAGGTTGGGATTGATGATGGGCAGCGTAAGCCCGGCAGCAAGCGCCTGCAGCAGGAACGCCTGATTCAGGAACGGGCGGTTGGGCAGACCGAAGGAGATGTTGGACACGCCAAGCACCGTCTGCAGCCCCAGCTCGCTGTGAACCATGCGCACGGCTTTGAGCGTTTCCATAGCCTGTTCCTGCTGGGCGGATACGGTAAGCGTCAGGCAGTCGATCCACACGTCTTCACGCGGGATGTTATGCGCAAGGCAGGCATTCAGAATGCGCTTTGCAATTTCGACGCGCGCTTCCGACGTTTGCGGAATGCCGCCCTTGTCGAGCGTGAGGCCCACGACCGCCGCGCCGTACTTGCGCACGATGGGCAAAAGTTTTGCAAGCACCTCCGGTTCGCCGTTGACAGAGTTGACGGCAGCCTTGCCATTATATACGCGAAGACCGGCCTCCAGCGCCTCGGCATTGGAGGAATCCAGCTGCAGAGGCAGCGTTACGGCGCTTTGCAGCTTTTTGATCACGCGGGGCAGCATGGCCACTTCGTCCACGCCGGGATAGCCGACGTTGACGTCCAGAATGTCCGCGCCTGCATCCTCTTCCTCAACGGCAACCTGCAGAATGTAATCCAGATCATTTTCCAGAAGGGCCTGCTGGAAACGCTTTTTGCCGGTGGGATTGATGCGCTCGCCGATCACGCGCACGCCGTCCAGACGGCAAACGCGGGTGGGCGTGCAGATGCAGCCGGTGTTGTCGAAGATATGCGTGGCGGGTTTGATCCCCTGAAGCGCTTTGGCAGTTGCGGCGATGTATTCAGGCGAGGTGCCGCAGCAGCCGCCCACGATGGTAGCGCCGGCTTCCACACAGGCGAGCATGGCCTGTGCGAATGCCTCGGGGCCCATGCTGTAGCTGCCGTCTACGGGATCAGGCAGACCGGCGTTGGGCTTGGCGATCACAGGCAGACGCGTGCAGCGGCTGAGCTCGGCCACGATGGGCGCAACGCCGTCCGGGCCAAGGGAGCAGTTCAGGCCGATGGCGTCCGCACCCAGTCCCTCCAGTGTATGGGCCATGGCGCTGACGGTGCAGCCGGTAAAGGTACGGCCTGTGTCGTCAAAGGACATGGTGACCATCACCGGCAGGGAGGTATTCTCCTTCACCGCCAGCAGCGCAGCCTTGGCTTCGTACAGGTCGGTCATGGTTTCGATCACAGCCAGATCAGCCCCGGCCTTTTCGCCGGCAATGGCCATTTCGGCAAACAGGGCATAAGCGTCCTCAAAGGACAGGGTGCCCATGGGCTCCAGCAGCTCGCCAAGCGGGCCGATGTCCAGCGCCACTTTGGCGTCGGTACCTTCGGCGGCCTTCTGGGCGTTGCGCACACCGGCGGTAATGAGTTCTTCCGCGCTGTGGCCGCAGCCTGCAATCTTGTGGGCGTTTGCGCCGAATGTGTTGGCATAGATCACGCGGCTGCCTGCATCGATATATTCCCGGTGGATGGCAATCAGCATCTCCGGGTCGGTCAGGTTCAGCACTTCCGGCACGCCGCCGGGCTTGAGGCCGCGCTTTTGCAGCACTGTACCCATGGCTCCGTCCAGAATGAGAAAATCACGATCAAAGCGCACAGCGTTTTCCTCCTTTGCGTAATGAACAGGTATCGCGCAGGCCGCAGTAGGCACAGCCGCGTATGCGGGCCTTCTGGGGCCTGTCCGACAGGCCGATGACGGCGGTCACGGTCTTGACGGGGTTTAGCAGGAAAGTATCGGTCACATGCACGCCCAAACGGCGCTGCGCATCCGTCAGTTCGCACAGCATGGGCTGCACGGTCAGCGGCAGGTCGCCGTAGCCGGGGCTGAAGCGGTCAGTGAGAAAGGCCTGCGGGAAACGCGCGGCGATCTCGCGCTGCGCTGCGTCACACCCCTCTTCCACAAGGGCGCTGCCTGCAGCGTTGAGCAGCAGCGCATCGCTCATGTCGCGCGCCTGCATGGCGCGCAGCCGTGCGTCAAACGCCGCGCCAAGGGTACAGACCAGAATGCACACGCTGTGGCAGTCGGCAAGCATGGTTTGCGCGGTCTGCCCGGGCAGGTCGATGGAGGGAAGCACGCGCCATACCCATTTTGGGGAGATGGCATTACACAGCTCCTGCGCGATTTGCTCTGCCCTTTGGCGGAGGGATTCATCCGCGTCCGTCGAAACACCGGCGTAGCGCAGCACTTCGCTGATATCCATGTGATCCCTCCCCGCATGCATTTGGTACCATGATACCGCATTTTAGGCGGCTTGTACAGAAAAAAAGGGAACGGTCAGGCCGTTCCCAATGGTTTTATTCTTCCTTCAGCGTATCCCATACGCCCTGATACAGCTGCGGACAGCTGGCGATGACGTTGCCGGAGTGCAGCGGGTTTTCCTCGGCATCTCCCGGCCAGCCGGTGACTGTGCCGCCAGCTTCTTTCACGATGAGTACGCCGGCGGCGATGTCGTACAGGTTCAAGTCCAGCTCCACATAAGCCTCGAACCGGCCGCAGGCTGTAAAGCACAAATCCAGCGCGGCGGAACCCAGACGGCGCATGTCCGAGAAATTGCGGCGCATGCGGGGCAGTACGCGCAGGAGGCGCGCACCTTTTTCGTCGTTGCGGTGGGCGAAAGCCATGGCGACGATGGCGTCGCGCAGCACGGTTTCGTCGCTTACGTGGATGGGCTGACCATTCATGAACGCGCCGCCGCCCTTGACAGCGGTGAACATTTCGTTCAGACGCGGGCAGTACACGCAGCCTACCACCAGCTCGCCCGCCTCTTCGTAGGCGATGGAGATGGTGTACAGCGGCAGGTCGCAGATGAAGTTGGTGGTGCCGTCGATGGGATCGACGATCCACCGTCCACCCTGACCGGCACTTTCGCCGTTTTCCTCACCCAGGAAACCATCCTGAGGGAAGGCGGTGAGCAGCATTTCGCGGATAAGGGCTTCGCTGCCACGGTCACAGTCGGTCACATAGTCGTTGCTCTGCTTGTGCGAAACCGAAAACACCGGCTGGCTCAGCAGATATTCACCGGCCTTGCGCGCCGCCGCAACGGCGGCGTCAAGGCGCTGCTGGTAATCGTTCATGGAATTACGCTTCCTTCATGAAGGCGGTGTAGGCCTTGACGGCCTCGTAGAGGTCGGCTTTGCTGATGATCTCCAGCGGGGCATGCATGCTGAGGACCGGAACGCCGCTGTCGATGACTTCCATGCCGTACAGGGCGCAGATGTAGGCGATGGTGCCGCCGCCGCCCACGTCCACCTTGCCGAGCTCGGCAGTCTGCCAGCAGATGTTGTTGTCGTCCATGATCTTGCGCAGGCGGCCGATGAATTCAGCGTTGGCGTCGTTGGAGCCGCTCTTGCCGCGGGAGCCAGTGAACTTGTTGTAGCATACGCCGCGGCCGAGGAAAGCGGCGTTCTTCTTTTCAAAGGCGCTGGCAAACAGCGGGTCGAAACCGGCGCTCACGTCGCAGCTGAGCATGCGGCAGGCGGCCAGCGCACGGCGGAGACTGAGCTCGCTGTATACGTCGGTGGTCAGGTTGAGAAGCTCCGCCATGGCGTTTTCAAAATACTTGGCGCGCATGCCGGTCGCGCCCACGGAGCCGATCTCTTCCTTATCGGCCAGCAGGCAGCAGCAGGTGTAGGCGGGCACTTCGGGCAGGCGCAGGATGGCTTCCAGCGCAGCGTAGGAGCATACGCGGTCGTCATGGCCGTAGCCAAGAATCATGCTGCGGTCCAGACCGTAGTCGCGCGCCTTGTCGGCGGGCACCACTTCGATCTCGGCGGAGAGCATGTCTTCCTCTTCGATGTCATACTTTTCCTTCAGGATGGACAGAAGCATGGCCTTGACAGGCTCCTTGCTTTCTTCCTCCTCCACCAGCGGACGGCCGCAGAGCATAATATCGAGGCCTTCGCCGGTGATGACTTCGCTGGCCTTCTTGCTCATCTGCTCGGCGGACAGGTGAATGAGCAGGTCGCTCAGGCCCACAACGGGATCGTTCTCATCTTCGCCGATGACGACGTTCACCAGCGTGCCATCCTTTTTGGCCACCACGCCGTGCAGCGCGAGGGGACGGGCCACCCACTGGTACTTCTTGATGCCGCCGTAGTAATGGGTGTCGCCGTAGGCAAAGTCGCTGTCCTCATAGAAGGGGTTCTGCTTGAGGTCGATGCGGGGCGAGTCGATGTGCGCACCTACGATGTTGATGCCTTCGGTCAGGGGCTTTTCGCCCAGATGGAACAGCATGATGGCCTTGTCCATGCAGTTGGAGTAGACCTTCGCACCGGGCTTGAGGGGTGTGCCGGCCTTCACGGCATCGGCCAGATCGGTATAGCCGGCGGCCTTGGCCATTTTGATGGTTTCGGTCACGCATTCGCGCTCGGTCTTGCCGTTGTCAAGAAAGCTGCGGTAGGCGCGGGCAACGGCTTCCAGCTCGGTCAGGGCCTGTTCGTCATAGGTTTTCCATGCGTTGGGTCGTTCCATAGTTTATTCCCTCCATAATATAAAGTCGGTTATGCTTTGGGCTTGGGCATGTGATCAACAATCATTTTCCACACTTCGTCGGGGCTGGCGTTGGCCTGGCCGTCAGGCAGCAGGAAGGCCTTTGTGGGAACTGCATACAGGTAAATGCAGCCCTTTGTGCGGTGCGCGGCATGCATCTGCGCCCATTTGAGAGTGAGCTGCTCTTCCTTTGCACCCAGCGAGCGGATGAAGATGCCGTCCTCGGCGCCGGTCAGAGTGACCTCATACACATAGCGCGGCAGCTTCTGTGCTTTTGCGTTTGCCGATACCGACAGCAGGAATGTAAGCAGGTAGGCTAGCGGCAGCATCAGTCCTACGCCCAGCAGCACGCAGCCCAGCATGACGGCGCCGTCCATATGCCGCAGCAGAAAGCAGGCCACCGAGAAGGCTGTCATCAGCGATGCAAAAATGATGGGCGAGCGCATGGCGCGCCGCTTGACGAAAGTATCATACATGGAAAAGCGGCGCAGGATGCGCTTATCCATTTTGACGCGCACGGTGATTTTGGATTTGGCCATGAAAACCTCCTGTAACAAAATGCTTTTTTCCATTTTGGCACAGACGGACTCAAAAGACAATGCATTTTGAAAAATAAACGCTGCAGGAGCAGTCTATGTTTTGTTTTAATATAGGATGAGTATGGACAAAGTGGCGTGTATATGTTATTATTGATACATTCAAAACGCCGCACGTAAAAAACGGCGAACAATGTCTGCAAAAAGCAGAATGAAAAACGAGGAGGAGATCCCCATGAAAAAGCTTATCGCTCTGGCTCTCGCTCTGGTTATGGTTCTGGGCTGCACCGCCGCTATGGCCGACCCCATCACCCTGACCTACGCTGAAGTCAACCCTCTGGAAGGCACCATCGTTGGCGAAATGGCCAAGGCTTTCAAGGCCAAGGTTGAAGAAGTTTCTGCCGGCAACGTGCTCATCGACATTCAGGCCAACGGCGTTCTGGGCGCTGAAGACCAGGTCCTGGACAACCTGCTGGGCTACGGCAACATCACCGACATCAGCCGTATCTCTGCTTTCGCGCTGACCCAGTACGGCTGCGGCAAGGCCAGCCTGCTGTCCATCCCCTACACCTTCGTGAGCGAAGAGCACTTCTGGAATTTCGCTGACAGCGAGCTGGCTCAGGAATTCCTGCTTGAGCCCCAGGAGATCGGCCTGCCCCTGCGCGGCCTGTGCTACGGCGAAGAAGGCTTCCGTCACTTCTTCTTCAAGAACGAAGTCAAGTCTCTGGAAGACCTCAAGAACCTGAAGATTCGCGTTTCTGCCGACCCCGTCATGACCGGCATGGTCAGCGACCTGGGCGCTGCCGCCACCACCGTTCCCTTCACCGAGCTTTACAGCGCTCTGAACACCGGCCTTGTGGACGGCGCTGAGCAGCCCACCGCCAACTACTTCTCCGGCGCTTTCCCGGAGGTTGCTCCCTACCTGCTGCTGGACGGCCACACCCTGGGCGCTCTGCAGATCATCATCACCGACAATGCCTGGAATAAGCTGAGCGAAGAGCAGCAGGGCTGGATCATGGAAGGCGCCAAGTACGCTTCTCAGGTCTGCCGTGAGAAGGTCGCCGAGATCGAAGCTGAAACCTTCCAGAAGCTGGCCGATGGCGGCTACACTGTGATCGAAGTTGCCGACAAGGCTCCCTGGGTGGAAGCCTGCCAGCCCACGATTCAGGCCAACACCGCCGCCCTGGCTGACCTGTATCAGCAGATTCTGGACATGCAGTAAGCTGAAAGCGTAAGCAATAAGCTGTAAACCATGAAGGGGCGCAGGGGGATCCTCCCCCTGCGCCCCTTTCTTGGCACACTTGAGAAAGGGGTTTCCTCCATGCCTGCATTTTTCAGGGCGCTTGACAAAGTCAAGCCTGTATATGACTGGACATACAAAATCGTTATGTTCATCTGCAAGGTTCTGCTCGCTGCCGACATCATCATCACCACCTGGGTTGTTCTCGGCCGCTATGTTCCTTTCATCGCAACTCCCTTCTGGGGCGAAGAGATCATTCTGACGCTGATGGTGTATATGGCTGTGCTTTCTGCTACGCTTGCCATCCGCACTCATGCTCACATCCGTATGACCGCCTTTGACAAGTACCTGCCCAAAAAGGTATTGATGGCCTCCGACCTGCTGGCGGACCTGGCCGTTATGGCGCTGGGCGTGGTGCTGATGATTTACGGCATCAAATTCTGCAATTCTCCCCTGAGCATCCGCGGCAAATATGCCTCCATCCCCACGCTGAGCAAGATCTGGCAGTATATTCCCGTTGTCGTTGCCGGCGTTGGCATGATCATTTTTGAACTGGAGCAGGTGTTCCAGCACATTGAAGCCTTCTTTGTGAAGGATGAAGAGAACAAGGAGGTGGCCTGAGCATGAATCCTGAAACTCTGTCTACCTTGATCCTGCTGGGCAGTTTCCTGATCATGATTCTTCTGCGATTCCCCATTGCCTACGCTGTAGGTATTTCTACTGTTCTGTGCATGGCCTCCATGGGTCAGAATCTCGTCAGCCTGCCGCAGCAGATGGTTAAGGGCGTGTGGTCCTTCTCTCTGATGGCGGTACCGTTTTTCATCACCATGGGCGTGCTGATGGGAACAGGCGGTATATCCGACAAGCTGATTGCGCTTGCCAACTCGCTGGTTGGCTGGATGCGCGGCGGCCTGGCGATGGTCAACATCGTGGCCAGCTACTTCTTCGGCGGCATTTCCGGTTCTGCCTCTGCCGACACGGCTTCTCTGGGCTCCATCCTCATCCCCATGATGGTCGACGAAGGCTATGACCCCGACTTCTCCACCGCCGTTACCATCACCTCCTCCTGCGAGGGCCTGCTGGTGCCCCCGAGCCACAACATGGTCATCTACGCCACCACTGCCGGCGGTGTATCCGTTGGTGCTCTGTTCATGGCCGGCTATCTGCCGGGCGCTCTGCTGGCGCTGTCTCTGATGATTGGCTCCTACATTCTGTCTGTCAAGCACAACTACCCCAAGGGCGCAAAGTTCTCCCTGAAGACCTTTGGCAAACAGATCGTTGACTCGTTCTGGGCGCTGGCTGCGGTGCTGATCGTTGTGGTAGGCGTTGTGGGCGGATTGTTCACCGCCACCGAGTCTGCCGCTATTGCCGTGGTTTACTCCCTGTTTGTATCCGTATTTATTTACAAGGGCATCAGCTGGAAGGGCGTATGGCAAAGCTTTGAAAAGTGTGTGGAAACGCTGGCCATCGTGCTGATCCTCATCGCCATGAGCGCGGCCTTCGGCAACTGCCTGACCCTGCTGCACGTGCCCGCCAAGGCTGCTCAGCTCATCACCAGCATTTCCAGCAATCCTGTGGTCATCATCCTGCTGCTTAACTGCATTCTGCTGTTCCTGGGCATGATCATGGATATGGCGCCCATCATTCTGATCGCCACGCCCATCCTGCTGCCTGTGGCTACCAGCGTGGGCCTGCATCCCATTCAGTTCGGCATCATGATGGTGCTCAACTGCGGCATCGGCCTGCTCACCCCGCCTGTCGGCGCGGTGCTGTTCATCGGCTCTGCTGTGGCAAAGCGCCCCATGGAAAAGGTTGTCAAGGCGACCCTGCCCTTCTACCTGTGCATGATCATTGCGCTGCTGCTGATCTCCTTCGTTCCCCAGATCAGCCTGCTGCTGCCGCAGCTGACCGGCGCTCTGTAATTTTGGGTATCTGCCCCGATCCCGCTTGCGGGACCGGGGTTTTTTGTTGCTTCTGGCAAATGTTCCACCGCGATACAACGCCAGAACATTTCCATAGGAGTACCAGAATTGACATCTTGTGTCAGGCATGTTATCCTAAGCCCTGATGTGCTGCGTACAAGGCACGCGCAAGCTTTTCCAGCATAGAATGATAACGCGCGGCGCATCGGGAAAAGCTGAATGTGTGCAAATATGGAAACGGAGGTTTCACATATGCAACAGTATCGTGTAGGCATTGTCGGCGCAACGGGCATGGTAGGCCAGCGCTTTGCGCTGCTTTTGAAGGACCATCCCTGGTTCAAGGTCACCTGTGTGGCGGCCAGCAGCCGCTCTGCAGGTAAAACATATGCCGAGGCCATAGGCAGCCGCTGGGCTTTTGAGGACACGCCCATTCCGGAGAACATTGCAAATCTGACCGTGCTGGACGCTGCGGAAGTGGAAAAGATCGCCGAGCTGGTGGACTTTGTGTTCTGCGCCGTTGATATGAAGAAGGATGAGATCCGCGCGCTGGAGGAACGCTATGCAAAGGCGGAGATTCCCGTCGTCAGCAACAACAGCGCTAACCGTCACACCCCCGATGTACCCATGCTGATCCCCGAGATCAACGGCGACCATGCTGCCATCATCGAAGCACAGCGCAAGCGTCTGGGCACCAAGGTCGGCTTTATTGCCGTCAAGCCCAACTGCTCCATCCAGAGCTATGTGCCCGCCCTGTGGCCCCTGCGCGAGTTTGAGCCCGAGCAGGTCATGGTGTGCACCTATCAGGCCATCAGCGGCGCGGGCAAGACCTTCCGCACCTGGCCCGAAATGGTCGACAATGTCATTCCCTACATTGGCGGTGAAGACGAGAAGAGCGAGCGCGAACCGCTCAAAATTTTCGGCCATGTTGAAGGCGACGCTATTGTGGATGCTGCTGCGCCTGCCATCAGTGCGCAGTGCCTGCGCGTGGCCGCCAGCGACGGCCACATGGCTGCCGTGAGCGTGAAGTTCAAGAAGAAGCCCACCATGGAAGAGATCTTTGCGCGCTGGGAAAACTGCATGCCCCAGACCTACGGCCTGGACCTGCCTTCCGCTCCCCGCAAGTTCCTGCACTACTTTGAAGATCCCGCCCGTCCCCAGACCCGTCTGGACCGCGAGACCGAGGGCGGCATGGCCATCTGCATCGGCCGTCTGCGCGAGGACCCGGTGATGGATTACAAGTTTGTATGCCTCAGCCACAACACCCTGCGCGGTGCTGCCGGCGGCGGCGTGCTCAGCGCTGAATACCTGTGCAAGATGGGCTACATTCCCAAGAAGGACGTCTGATTTTTTCAGGAGGCTGAATATCCATGCGTGAGCCTTTGTTCCGTGGCAGCGCCACGGCGCTCATCACTCCCATGCGCGACGGCAAGGTAGACGTGGCGGCGCTCAACCGTCTGGTCTACATGCAAATCGCCGGCGGCACTTCGGCGCTGGTTGCCTGCGGCACCACGGGCGAGCCCTCCACGCTTTCGGCGGAGGAACGCGAGCTGGTCGTGCGCGAAACCGTCGCTGCAGCCCGCGGGCAGATTCCTGTCATTTGCGGCACAGGCAGCAATAACACGCAGGCGGTCATTGAAAATGAAAAGCGATTCCGTGACTTGGGCTGCGCGGCCCAGCTGGTGGTAACGCCCTATTACAACAAAACCACGCAGGAGGGGCTCTACGCCCACTTCATGCACATCGCTGAAAACACTGAGCTGCCCATCATCGTGTACAACGTGCCGGGCCGCACCAATCTGGACATCGCTCCCGAGACGCTCAGCCGCCTTTGCGAAAGCGGCCGCTTCGTCGCCCTGAAGGAAAGCAGCTACGACCTGCCCCGGGTGATGGAAAAGATGAACGTCGTTGAGGGAAAGATGGACGTATACTGCGGCAATGACGACATGGTCTATCCCATGATGGCGCTGGGCGCACAGGGTGTGATCTCGGTTGCGTCCAACGTGGCCCCGATGCTGATGAGCGATATGACTGAAAGCTGGCTGCACGGCGATCACGACCGTGCACGCAAGCTGCAGTTGGAAGCGCTGCCGCTGGTGCGTGCGCTGTTTAACGAGGTCAGCCCCATCCCTTGCAAGTTCGCCATGGCACTCATGGGACTTTGCGACGAGGAAATGCGTCTGCCGCTGATTCCTGCCGGTGAAAAAACCCGCGAAATGATGCGCAGCGCGCTCAGCGGCCTGCAGCTCATTCAGAACTGACGGAGGATAAACCATGCAAATGATCATTGGCGGCGCTCTGGGCCGCATGGGCCGCGAGCTCTCCCTTGCGGCAGAGGCCGCGGGCGTAGGCATTGCCTGCGGCGTGGACGTTGCCTATACCGGGCAGCCCGTGTGCTATCCGGTGGTCACCGGCTTTGAACAGGTGAAGGAAACGGCGGACGTGATTGTGGACTTTTCCCGTCCGGAAGCGCTGCCGGAGCTTTTGAAGCTGGCAGTGGACAACAAAATGCCCGTGGTGCTGTGCGCCACGGGCTATACCGATGAGGAAATCGCCATGATCGGCGAGGCGGCGGAGCATATTCCGGTGCTGCGCAGCGCCAATATGAGCCTTGGTGTCAACGTGCTGTGCGAACTGGTTCGCATGGCGGCGCGCACGCTGGAGGGCTTTGACATCGAGATCGTCGAAAAGCATCACCGCATGAAGGTGGACAGCCCCAGCGGTACTGCGCTCATGCTCTATGATGCGGCGCAAAAGGAAAAAGGCCCCGAAACGGAGCCTTTGTACGGGCGCTATGGCCGCACTCAAAAGCGTACGGATGGTGAAATCGGCATCCATGCGGTGCGCGGCGGCACAGTGACCGGCGAGCACGAGGTGGGCTTCTACGGCAACGGCGAGCAGGTGGTGCTTACGCACCGTGCTGAAAACCGTGCGCTGTTTGCACAGGGTGCGCTGAAGGCTGCACGCTGGCTGGCGGACAAGCCTGCCGGGCTTTACTCCATGCGCGACGTCGTGCTGGCGATGCTGGGTTAATCTTCCTGCTCAGGCTGCTCGGGCACAGGGGCATTCCATTTATCCAGCTGCCCCTGCAGCGCGCTGAGGATCTCCTGCATGGCGGTGCGCTGATTTGCGTTGAGATGGTGAGGGATGGAAGCCTTTTCCACAGAGGTAAGGCTGTCGGCAAGCAGAAAATCTGCCGATACGTCCATCACATTGGCCAGTTCCACCAGCGTGTCAATGCTGGACTTTCGCGAACCGCGCTCGATATGGCCAATAAAGGACGTGCTTACACCGATGGCCTCGGCCAACTGCTCCTGCGTCCAGCCCATGGCTTTGCGCTTGTTGCGGATTCGGTTTCCCAGAAGAATATAATCCATATGACCATTCCTTTCCGGAACCTGAACAGAAGGGGTTGTGTGGTTGTTATCTTACCCCAAAAACCGCAAAACAGACAGCGACTATAAGAAATATAAAATTCTGTTTGTAGCAATATAAAATAACAAAAAGAAACCTGCTGTTTCCGCTTGGAACAGCAGGTTTCTTTCAATTGGGTTTCTTTCAATTGTTTCAGCAGGGACGCTCCTTGCCGAAGTAGCATACGGCAACGGTGCCGGGGCCGCAGTGAGCGCCGATGACCGGACCGACATACCAGGTTTGGATCTCAGGCAGGTCGGGCAGTTTTTCACGCAGCTGCTTTTCCACGCGGGCGGCGTCCTCGGGAGCATCGGCATGGATGATGACCGGCATGGCATTAGCGGGATCGTCGATGTTTTCAACCGCTTTGTCCACGATCAGGCGCAGGGCGCTCTTGCGGCCGCGCACCTTGTCGGTGCTGACCAGCTTGCCCTCTTTGTTTTCGGTGATGATGGGCTTGAGATCCAGCAGGGTACCCATGGTGGCGGCCATCGCGCCGATGCGGCCGCCGCGGCGCAGATACTTCAGGTCGTCAACGGTGAACCACGCCTGGGCGCGGAATTTGTTGTCCTCCACCCACTGGGCCACTTCTTCCATGGTTTTGCCCTGGCGGTACAGCTCATGCGCCTTAAGGATGAGGATGGCCTGCGGAGCGGAAATGCTGAGCGTGTCCACCACGATCATTTTACGCTCGGGATACTTTTCAAGCAGCTCTTCGCGGGCGGCGTAGATGTTGTTGATGGTGCCGGACAGCTGGCTGGAGAAGGCGATGAACAGAATGTCCTGCCCGCGCTCAAAAATGGGCTCGAAGATCTCCAGATACGCGCCCAGAGGCAGCAGCGACGTGCTGGGCGCAGCGCCTGCGCGCATGTTGTCAAAGTAGGCTTTCTGTCCGCCGGAACGGCCCAAATCATCGGGGTACTCCTTACCCTCGAGAATATAGGGCATGTAAACCATGGCAATGTCCAGCTCGTCCACATAGCTGAAGGGAAGGTCAGAATCCGAATCGGTCATAAAAACATAGGGATTCATTCGTTTGTCCTCCTTGCGAAAGATGGAACCAATCGGCTCCGATAAAGAAAATAAAGCACAGTTATTTTACCCTTTTTGAGATTGTTTTGCAAGTGGCATGCATGGACACAGCAAAAGTGCAGAAAAAAGCGTTGCGCAGGATGGGTTGGATGGGGTATAGTGTGTACTGTTACACAAACGGAAAGGGCTGACGGCATGAACCGTAAACTGAGAGCCAATCTTTTATTGGTACTTACAGCATTCATCTGGGGCGTGGCCTTCGTGGCGCAGGACGTGGCGGCTGATGCGGTGCCCCCGCTCACCTTTAACGGCCTGCGCATGACGCTGGCGGCGCTGGCCATGCTGCCCACCGTGTTTTTGACGGGCCGCCGCACACAGACAAAGATGGACGCCCCCGCCCGCAGGCAGCTGTGGCTGGGCGGCGCATGCTGCGGTGTGATGCTGGCGCTGGGCAGCGCGTTTCAGCAGCTGGGTATCACCCTTGGAACAGGCGCAGGCAAGGCCGGGTTTATCACGGCGCTTTACATTGTGCTGGTGCCGCTGATGGGCATTTTCTGGGGCAGGCGCATCGGCAAAATGGTGTGGATCGCCGTTGCCCTCAGCGTAACAGGCCTGTACTTCCTGTGCATGCAGGGCAGCTTTTCCATCGACCCGGGCGACGGCATGCTCATTCTGTGCGCGCTGAGCTATTCCGGTCACATTCTGGTGGTGGACTACTTCAGCCGCCGGACCGACTGCGTGAAGATGAGCTGCATTCAGTTTGCAGTATGCGCGCTCATCTGCCTGCTGGGAGCCGCCGCGCTGGAACAGCCTTCCTGGAACGGCGTGATAAAGAGCGTTGTTCCCATCCTGTATGCGGGCGTGCTCAGCGGCGCAGTGGGCTATACATTGCAGATCCTTGCCCAGCGCGACGCGGAACCCACCATTGCTTCGCTTTTGATGTCGCTGGAAAGCGTGTTTGCCGTGCTGGCAGGCTGGGTCCTGCTGGGGGACGCCCTCAGCCTGCGCGAGCTGACCGGCTGCGTGCTGATGATGGGCGGTATCGTGCTGGCGCAGCTGCCTGAAAAACAATAAGAAAATAACGCTTTGCGGTTGCAAAGCGTTTCTTTTTGCAGTATAATCGACATATGACGGAAATGAAAGGAGGGCTTCCATGCCCAGACCGCGCCGCTGCCGCCGAATCTGCCGCGAGCCCGAGTATGTACAGTTTATACCCGACGGCATTGCATCAGAAGACACAGTCACGCTGCTTTTGGATGAGTTTGAGGCCATCCGTCTTGTGGATCATCTGTGCATGACCCATGAACAGTGTGCTGCTCTGATGGATGTTTCGCGCACCACGGTTACGGAGATCTACGAGCGCGCACGACGTAAGGTGGCCGACTGTCTGGTCAATGGCAAGCGCCTGTACATTGCCGGCGGAGAATATCGTTTGTGCAATGGTTCCGCCCAATGCCCGCGTCATGTGAACGGGCAGACTTTGATACCAGTTGAGAAAGGAGAAAGGTTTATGAGAATTGCAGTAACGTATGAAAACGGAAATGTCTTCCAGCATTTTGGCCATACGACCCATTTTGCTTTGTATGATTGTGAGGACGGACAAATCGTATCCAGCGTGGTAGTGCCCACACTGGGCAGCGGCCACGGCGCGCTGGCGGGCTTCCTGAAGAACAGTCGCGTGGACGTGTTGATCTGCGGCGGCATCGGCGGCGGAGCACAGCAGGCGCTGAAAGAGGCTGGCATCCAGCTCTATGGCGGCGTGCAGGGCGAATGCCAGGCGGCTGTCGAGGCTTTTGTGGCCGGTAAGCTGAACTATGACCCGGACGCCCGCTGCGATCACCACGATCACGGCGAACACACCTGCGGTGAGCACACTTGCGGTGAGCACACCTGCGGTGGGCACGATCGCGGAGGCAGCTGCCATCACTGATCATATAAAAACACCTTCCAATGCGGAAGGTGTTTTTGGTTTATCCCAGTTTAATGTCCAGCCATTTGCCCTGACGCACGCGGCGGCCCAGCAGCTGGTTGCGGATGACGGCGTCCAGCAGGAAAGCCAGCCACGGGCCCAGCACTGCCAGCTGCCAGCCGGGCAGCAGATGATTGAGCGGGTAGCAGAACACCCATGTGAGAATGGGGCGCAGAAGCGTTACGCTCAACAGCGCGCACATGGCCACATACTTTACGTCGCCTGCACCACGCAGCGTACCGGAACGCACCACGCGCCCGTTTTGCGCAATCATGGATGCAATGACCAAATACAGCGAAAGCGTTACGCTGTAGATGATTTCCTCCTCGTTGGTGAACAAAAGCGCGATCTGACGGCTGAACAGGGTGATGACCAGCATCAGCCCCAGCGCGACGATTACGCCCATACGGTAGGCTACGCCTGCGTGCGCCATGGCCAGATCCTTGCGCTTTGCGCCCAGACTCTGGCCAACCAGCGATGTGCCGGCTGTGCCCACGCCGTCTCCCAGCGTGAAGGAAAGCGACGTGACCTGACCGACGATCTGGTAAGCGGCGAAGGCGTTGGTTCCGATGCCCGCGATCAGCCGGGCAAGGATCAGGAAGCCTGCACGCAGACACACAGCCTCCACCATAGAGCTGGAGCCCACCTTCGTCAGGCCGCTCAGGGTGAGGCGGTCAAAGCGCGGCAGGGCCAGATGATAATATCCGCCCTTTTGAAGCACCACGGCGATACAGATGAAGCTGGCTGTGACGGTGCCGCACAGCGTGGCGATGGCAGCGCCCCGCACGCCCAGCGCCGGGAAGCCCAGCTTGCCGTTGATGAGCACATAGTTAAGGCAGACGTTGATAAGATTGGCGGTGATGTTGGTGGTCATGGTCACGCGTGTTTTGCCGATGGCGCGCATGGCTGCGCAGATGCACAGCTGCCAGCACGACGGCAGGAAGCCCAGCGCAATGATGCGGAAATACGTCACGCTCAATTCGAGGGTCTCCTCGTTTGCACCGCCCAGCTTCATCAGCCATTCCGCGCCGAAATAGCCGAGCAGCGTCATCACAGCGCCGATCACTGTGATGATGGCCAGCGACTGATTCAGGCAGGAATTGGCGCCTGTCTGGTCATGTGCGCCCTTGCGCCTGGCACACAGCGCCGTGGTGCCGATACACAGCGCCTGCGCCAGCACCAGCATGATCATGCGCGGCTGGTTGGTGAGGCCTACGGCAGCAATGGCCGCTGCACCCAGTGTGCCAACCATCATGGTATCCACCGAGCTGATGATGCTCAAAAGCGCGCCTTCCACCGTGGACGGCCATGCGATGGCAAGGGTTTTGCGGTACAGCTGTTTGAGCGTAGCATCGTCAACAGGCCTGCCTTCATGATCCTTCACGCCCAGCAGCTTTTGAAATAAACTCATGTTGCGTCCTTTCTGTCAGATGGCGGGAGCCTGTTCAGCCGTGCGGTACAGGGAAGAGCGGCGGTAGAACACCGTCAGCAGCAGCGAAGCCATGATCCAGCCGGCGGGATAGGCCAGCGAGATCCAGAAAAGCGAATTGCCAAGCAGACGCACAGTAAACAGGTACATCTGCCGGAAGGCCACAAACGAGAACAGCAGCACAAACATGGGCGTTTTGGCATTGCCGATGCCGCGCAGCGCGCCGGCGTAGGTCTGGTTGAAGCAGGTGGTGATGTAGAACGGGGAGATCAGCGTGATGAAGCGCACGGCATATTCCACCACAGCCGGGTCGGTGGTGAACAGATGCGTGAAATTGCGCGCGAACAGGATCATCAAAATGCTCAGTACCGCCGTAACAGCTACCGACATGATCTGCGCCTGCTTCACACCCTCGCGGGCGCGGCTCATCTGTTTTGCGCCAAAGTTCTGCCCCACGAATGTGGTGGAGGCCATCGCAATGGACTGCGCAGGCACAAACAGGAAGGAATCCAGCTTGCTGTAGGTGGACCAGCCCGCCATGCATGCAGCGCCGAAGTAATTGATATAGCTTTGCACAAATACATTGGAAAAGCCCGTCAGCGCCTGCTGCAGGCCGCTGGGCAGACCAATGGAGAGAATGCGCTTGAGCGTGGAAACATCCAGCCGCACCTCGCGCCAGTGAATGCCGTAGGACGCGCGGTCGCGCGTGAGCACCACCAACACCAGCACAGCCGAAACAGCCTGCGCAAGGATGGTGGCGTAGGCCACGCCCTCCACGCCCATGCCGAAGCCGATGACAAACAGCAGGTCAAACAGGGTGTTGAGCACGGCGGAGAAGCACAGGAAATACAGCGGACGGCGCGAATCGCCCACGGCGCGCAGAATGCCTGAGCCCATGTTGTAAAGCAGCAGCCCCACCAGACCGGACAGGTAAATGTTCAGATAGGTTTTGGCCTCGTCATACACGTCGGCAGGCGTGTCCATCATGCGCAGCAGCGGATCTACCAGCACCATGCCCAGCACCGTTGCGATCACCGACAGAATAAACGTCAGCGCCAGCGTAGTGTGTACGGCCAAACGCAGTTTTTTGTAGTCATGCGCGCCGTAACACTGCGAAATGATAACGCTGGAACCCATCGACAATCCGGCCGAAAAGCCTACCAGCGTGTTGATAATGCTGGAGGTGCTGCCCACGGCGGCAAGCGCTTCCTTACCCACAAACTGGCCAACCACAATGATATCCACCGTGTTGTACAACTGCTGGAAGCACAGGCCGATCATCATCGGGATGGAGAAAAAAACAAGATGTTTCCAGATGACGCCCTGCGTCATGTCCGCATCCTTCTGCCTGAACAAGCGTGCCGTAGAAAAGCCCCCTTTTGTATATGCAATCCGATTGATTCAAATCTGTCTATACAGCATAACACTTTTGGGCGGCAAGGTCAAACGGCGTGTATGGTTGACATGTGTGCCCAAAAAGGATATCATGAAGGATAGACGCAGCAAATGCGTTCTGAAAGGGGTTATCATCATGAAAATTGCTGTTGCCGGTCTGGGTTATGTAGGCCTTTCGCTGGCGGTTCTTTTGTCTCAGCATCATCAGGTGACTGCCGTAGACGTGATTCAGGAAAAGGCGGATATGATCAACCGTCGTGTTTCGCCTATTCAGGATAAAGAAATTGAACAGTATCTGGCGGAAAAGGAGCTGGACCTGACCGCCACGCTCGACGGCGAAAGCGCCTACCGCGGAGCGGAGCTGGTGATTGTGGCTACGCCCACCAACTATGACGAGAAGAAAAACTATTTTGATACCTCCACTGTGGAAGAGGTCATCGAACGGGTGCACCGCATCAACCCCGAGGCGTTCATCGTGATCAAGTCCACCATTCCCGTGGGCTTTACCCAGCGCATGCACGAGGAACTGCCCGGCGTGAAGCTGCTGTTCAGCCCGGAATTCCTGCGTGAGGGCCGCGCTTTGTACGACAACCTGCACCCCAGCCGCATCATCGTGGGCGTGTACAGTGAAAAGGAAGGCCACCTGCAGGCCGCCCAGACCTTTGCCGCGCTGCTTCAGGAGGGCGCTCTGGACGAAAATGTGC
Organism: Clostridia bacterium; assembly: GCA_017517815.1. The sequence continues at coordinate 53,272 of JAFWYA010000068.1, forward strand.
CTACTTTGTTCATGCAGCCCACCGAGGCTGAGGCTGTCAAGCTGTTTGCCAACACCTATCTGGCGCTGCGCGTAAGCTTCTTCAACGAACTGGATACCTACGCCGAAGTGCGCGAACTGGACACCCGCTCCATCATCGAGGGCGTGGGTCTGGACCCCCGCATCGGCAGCCACTACAACAATCCTTCCTTCGGTTACGGCGGATATTGCCTTCCCAAGGATACCAAGCAGCTTTTGGCCAACTACGATAACGTGCCCAACAACATCATCGGCGCAATCGTCGACGCCAACCGCACCCGCAAGGACTTTGTGGCCGAGCGCATCCTGCAGAAGGCCGGCTTCCCCCAGAAGCAGGATTCTGTGGTGGGCATTTACCGCCTGACCATGAAGTCCGGCAGCGACAACTTCCGCCAGTCCAGCATTCAGGGCGTGATGAAGCGCATCAAGGCCAAGGGCGTGCAGGTTGTGGTTTACGAACCCACGCTCAGGGACGAGCATTTCTTCAACAGCCGCGTCATTCGCGACCTTGACGAGTTCAAACAGATGTGCGACGTGATCGTCGCCAACCGCCGCTCCGCCGAACTGGAAGATGTGGCGGAGAAGATCTATACCCGCGACCTGTTCCAGAAGGACTGATGAAAAATGCAAATGACAGACCTTGTGATTGCAATCGCCTGGTTCGTCTCTTTTGTCGGCTGGGTCTGGTTTTTGATCGACCGGCAGAAGATGCCCGCTGCAATGGCTCCTTTGGGAGCCATTTGCATATTGACGCTAGGAGTGTATGCGGGTGCGCTGGCAGGACTGCTGTTTCCTGTGGCGCTTGTATTGCTGGCAGGCGGCATAGGCCTGTTTGGGTGGCTGGCAATCCATCGCAGCCGCGCGCTGCTAAGTATTGATCTGCTGTTGTTTGGCCTGGGCTGCGCAGCGCTGTATGCCCGTTATCATTCGGCACTGCTGGTTGTAAATGACGATTTTTCCCACTGGGGCATGATGGCTCGGCATATGCTTGCGCATGACCGCCTGCCCGCAGTGGGCGATGCGCTGATCCGTTTCCAGAGCTATCCGCCTGCGACCGGCTGTTTCCTTTATTATGCCTGCCGTTTTCTGGGCGTGAGCGATGGCCTGCTGATCTCAGTTCAGGCATGGGTCACGCTTGCGGGGCTGATGCCGCTGTTTGCATTTGTCACACGAAAGGGTCAGCTGATCCAAAGAGCGGCGGTTGCAGCGATGCTGCTGATTGGGTTGTCGCTGTATCATGGCACCGCTGCACTGACGGTGGATAATCTGGTAGGCGTGCTGTCCATCGGTGCAATGTGCCTGCTGCTGTGGGCGCATTGTCATGACGGGCGCGGGCAGCTTTATGGTGCTGCTGCACTGGCGCTGGTGGCGCTTGTCAAGGACAGCGGCTTGTTTTTTGTGATCTGTCTGGCGCTGCTGTACGCACTGGCAGGGTTTGAAAAGAGCAGTGTGAAGCGCTGCTTCAGCCGCCTGGTGTATACAGGTGTGCCGACGCTGGCTGCACGGTTGGCGTGGTATGTGCATATCAAGCTGGCTTTCCCGGCGGCGGATGTGTCACGTCATGCGATGACGCTGAAAAATATGCGTATCATGGGGGCGGACAAGTCCTATGAAGACATGTTCACCATCGCGAAAAGGCTGTTTGGCGAGGCGTTCAGCACCCATAACATGGCGGTTGAAGTGCTGCTGCTGATGCTGGGTGTGTGCGCAGTGATCATTCTTTTGCACAGGGTGCTCGCCGGTGAATGGCGCATTCTGCGTTATGCAGCGGTGCCTGTGACAGCAGCGGCTGTCTATGCCGCATGGACGGTTATGATGGCGCTGATGTATATTTTTAATATGTCCGTCGCCAATGCGATGAATCTCACGTCCTATGAGCGTTACAATGGTACGTGCGTGCTGTTTTTGTATGGCATACTTGCAGCATGGTTGCTGATAACGGCAAAGCAACTGCCCGGCTGGCCTGCGGTGATTTTAACGCTTGTGCTGCTGGTCCCGTATGTTTTTGGCGGTATGTGGACGCTTGGAATGCCGCGTTTGTTTGAGGAAACCTATTTTGTGCCGCTGAGGGAGCAGATGGAGGAGCTTTCTTCAATGAGGCGGATCCGCCCCGGCGAGAAGGCGGCGGTGATTGTGGAAACAGAGGACGTTACGTCGTTTGCGGAATATATGGCCAGATACGTGTTTCAGGCGGATGATATCCGCGTGATCGCAGCGGACAAAGCGGCGCAGGAGGATGCTGCAGACCTTTATTTCGTGGCTTCCCAAATCATTCCCGAACTGCCTGGGAATGCAGAAATCATATACCTGAAGGATTCCAGCCTGTGAAAAAGGCTGGAATCCTTTTGTGAATTGACATAAAGCTGCAAAAACGGTATGATATACTCGGTATGGTATCAAAGTGGGTGCATGTGCCCATTTGTCCATGGCCAGATGAACGAAAGAAGGTTTGTCTTTCAAATGAAGCTGATTATTCAGATTCCCTGCTATAACGAGGCCGGTACGCTCAGCATTGCGCTGGACCACCTGCCCAAACATATTGACGGCATCGACGAGATCGAAGTGCTCATCATCAATGACGGCTCCACCGACGACACCGTGCAGGTCGCGCGGGACTGGGGCGTGAATCACATCGTGTCCTTCAAGCAGAACAAGGGTCTGGCCCGGGGCTTTATGGCGGGTATTGACGCCTGCCTGCATCTGGGCGCGGACATCATCGTCAATACAGACGCTGACGACCAGTACTGCGGCGAGGACATCGCCAAGCTGGTGGAGCCCATCCTGAAGGAAAAGGCCGAGATCGTCATCGGCGAGCGCCCCATTGACGAGACCGAGCATTTCAGCAAAAAGAAGAAGATGTTCCAGCACCTGGGCAGCTGGGTGGTGCGCGTGGCCAGCAATACCGATATTCCCGACGCGCCCAGCGGATTCCGCGCCTATAGCCGCGAGGCTGCGCTGCGCCTCAATGTGGTCAATGAGTATACCTATACGCTGGAAACCATCATTCAGGCCGGTTGGAACCGCATTCCCATGACCAGCGTGCCCATCCGCACCAATGCGGAACTGCGCCCTTCGCGCCTGTTCAAGAGCATGTGGCGCTATATGAAGCGCTCCTCCACGGTCATCCTGCGCTCCTTTGCCATGTACAAGCCCATGCGTTTCTTTGGCATTCTGGGCTCGGTGTTCTTTGGCGCCGGACTGCTGCTGGGCCTGCGCTTTGTGTGGATTTTCCTGTCCACCGGTTCGGGCAGCGGCCACATCCAGTCGCTCATTCTGTGCGCAGCGCTGTTGATGATCGGCGCGCAGATTCTGATCGCAGGCGTGCAGGCTGATCTGATCAGCGATAACCGCAAGCTGTTGGAGGATGTGCAGTACCGCGTGCGCAAAATGGAGATTGAACTGGCCAAAGCCAGGGAGGATGAGGCCGAATGAAAGCAATGATCTGCTTTACCCACCCGGCGTGGGTGCATCAGTTTCACCACATCATCTGGCGCATGCGCGAGCGCGGCGACGAGGTGATGTGCTTTGTGGCGGAAAAGGACGGCAATTCCAAACTGCTGGACAGCTACGGCATTCCCTACATCCGCTGCGCAAAATCCACCGGCAAAAACCCGGTGGAAAAGGCGTTTCTGTTTTTGAAGCTCACCGCTCAGTTCACGCTGGCGGCGCTCAGGTTCAAGCCTGATATCATGATCGGCCGCGCTGCGCCCATGCTCAGCGTTGCCAGCTGGATCTGCCGCAAGCCCCATCTGCTGTATGAGGATACCGAGGTCAGCAAGTTTGCGCTGAGGATTTGCAAGCGCCTGTCCACCAAGCTGCTCACGCCCCGCACCTTCCTGACTGATCTGGGCCCCCGTCAGGAGAGGCTGGATACGTACAAGGAGCTTTTCTACCTGCATCCGTCTGTGTTCACGCCGGATAAGCAGAAGCTGCGCGATGTGGGCTTTGATCCTGACGAGCCGTATATTCTGGTGCGCTTCGTAGCATGGAACGCCAGCCACGATATCGGCAAGCATGGGCTGGACGATGCAGGCAAGGTGGAGCTGGTCAAAAAGCTTTCGAAGTATGGCCGCGTGTATGTGAGCTCCGAAGGCAGCGTGCCCGAGGCGCTCAAGCCGCTGGTGCTCAAAACGCCCTACGAGCTGGTGCACCATGTGCTGGCGTTTGCAAAGCTGGTGTACTCCGAGGGTGCGACCATGGCCAGCGAGGCTGCCGTGCTTGGCACGCATGCGCTGTATGTCAACACCATCGTTTCCGGCAGCACCCGTGAGCAGGCCGAGCGCTTCCACCTGCTGTATAACTTTAACGAGGGCGAAGACCGTTACGAAAAGGCCACTGCTCAGGCCATCGAACTGCTGGAAATGCCGGATCTGGTGGAACTGGGCCGTCAGAAGCAGCAAAAGCTGCTGGAAGAAAAGGTGGATATCAACCAATACTATATGGCTGAAATGGACAGACTGGTCAAGGCAGGGAGGAAGGGCTGATGACCTGGCTGGAGATCGGCAATGGCTGGCGCAACATCTATCTGCTCAGCTGCCTTGTGCAGATGGGGGCTTTGGGCTGCCTGTTTGCATCACAGGGCTGGTTTGTGAAAAAAAGCCGCCTTGCCTGCTTTTTCACAGGCGTGGCTGCAACGCCGCTTGTGCAGTACCTGTGGACGCTGCTTTTGGCGCTTGTGTGGCCGCAGGCGCCCCGCATGGTGTATATCGGCGTGCTGCCGGCGCTTTCTGCACTGACGCTTGTGGTACTGGCGCTGCGCAGCATTCGCAGGATCAAGGAACTGATCGCTCAGGGCATCTCCTTTGCAAAGCGCTGTCTGCGCTTTGACAAGCCTGCGCTCATTGCGCTGTGCTTTGCCATCTGCATCGTGCTGCTGGTGGGGCCTGCGTGCGTTCGCTTCATGTCCAGCATGGTATCTGTGGGCGGCGGAGATGCGGGCGAATACATGGCGCTGGGACTGCACTTCTGTGAAAACCGCGATCTTTCTGTGCTGCTTGAAAAAGAAGAGACCATCGGTCACTTCCGCGGGCACAGCCATTTTCCGTCGCTGGAGCTGTTTATGAGCTACGGCCTGTTCCACACCGACGGGCCGATGGGTTATCCCAACGACAAAGCCGTGTTCACCGGCGTGGGCATGCTGGTGTTCTACGCAGCTGCGGCGTATCTGGCGCTGCTGTTGTACTTCTGCCGCGAAAAAAAGGTGTGCGTGCTGCTGGGCGTGGTGCTGTTCAACCTGATCCCTCAGCTGCATGAATCCGTGGCCAGCGCTCCGCGCGACCTGTGGCGCATTGACGCGCTGCTTGTGGCAGTGCTTGTTTTTGCCGGGATTACAGAAGCAGGCAGCTGGAAACAATACCTTGGCAAGCTGGTGCTGAGCTTTGCCGTGTGCTTCACGGTGATGAGTACGCATGTGGTGTGCTTTGTGGTGCTGCCCTTTATTGTTGTGGCGTGGGTTTTGTGGCGCGGGCTGCATACGGCCGTTACCCAGCTGCGCGGCGCATTCAAAGCCATGCTGCGCGCGGCAGGCATTGCGCTTTCGGGCGCTGCGGGCGTGTTGCTGGCATTTGCCGGCAACATCTGGTGCTTTGTCAAATGGGGAGAGATGTCGCCCTGGCGGCTGATGACCACCTTTACCGAAGCGCCATGGTACGACATGTACATGGACATCGAGTACAAGCTGGACGAGACCACCACGCACCTGAATTTCTTTGAAGACCCCGGCTCCATCCTGATGAGCTATGCCACGCCCATCGGCACATGGGGCATGCGCATCACGGTGATTGTGCTGCTGTGCGTGCTGGCTGGGCTGATCGTCTCCCGCGTGCGCATGCGCCGCAGAGCGGGCGAACTGATGGCGAATGCGCCTTCCGACGGCCCTATCGGCGTGATCGTCACCAACCGTACCCCCGCGACGGAAACGCTGTCGCTGCTGGGATTGTGCGCCATGACGGTGCTGATGACCCTCGCGCCCATGTCCGGCGTGCTGGACAGCCCGCTGTACAGCTTCTCCGGCTCGTTTGTGAAGCTGCCGCGCTATACGCTGCAGTGGTTCATGCTGGCCAACGTCATGACCTGCGCGGCACTGGCTGCGCTGATCGACTACTGGCCCGGCTGGATCAGCCGTGTCAAACGACTGAATGCCCCGTGGCTCAAAACGGTGCCTGCCTGGCTGTGCGCGTTTGTTTGCCTGCTGGCCATGGTGAAGGGAACCAATCAGACCGGCTATACCAACACCCTCTACCGCTATACGCGCGATGTGGTGGAGTCTGAAAACATTCTGCTGGACAACAGCTTTCAGAAGCGCTACGGCGTGCTGAGGGATGTGGCGCAGCAGGTGCCGGAGGATCAAAAGATCCTGATCACGCGCGTAGGCTACCAGTATGCGCTGCGCGGCAGGGGCTATGTGCTGCTGACCAACCCCATCGTGCCGGTGTTGAACCTGCCGCTGGAGGAAGTCGGCCCCGCGCTTGCAGAAATGAACGCGGCGATGATCGCAACCGAGCCTGTGTTCTGGGACAGCCGCTACTTCCCGCTGTCGACGCTGCACACCTACCTGCAGACGCTGCCTGAGGAGCAGATCGTCGAAACGGAAGAGATGCGCCTGTACCTGCTGGATCCGTCGCTGGTGGAAGCGGCGCAGGCGGCCGTCGCAAAGCAATGACCTGTTGAAGGAGGAAACCCATGAACTGTGCCCGATGCGGCGCGCAGCTTCCTAATGGCGCGGCGTCCTGCCCTGCCTGCGGCGAAGCGGTGCAATATGCGCAGCCCAATGTGTACCAGCAGAGCTATGTGCAGTACCAGCAGCAGCTGGGCAATCCTAACGGATATCCCGGCAGCTATCAGACGCCTTACTATACCAAACCGGTCTCCAATGGTGAAGACAGCTTTCTGCATTCGCTGGGCGAGCTTCCCCGTGCGTTTCTGGACAGCTTTGTGCGTCCGGGTGAGGTGCTGCGCGGCATGGTGGAACGGCGCGACCGTTTCAGCGGTCTGATCGTAACGGTGCTGGTGCTGGCACTTTCCTTCTTTGGCGGCATGGTGCTTATGCGTGGTTTTCTGAGTGTGCTGCTCAAAGCCATTGGCGCGCTCAGTGGTGCGCAGCTGGCGGGTACGGCTGCCTCGATGAACCAGGGCGTCAGTTACATTGCAGGCCGCGTTGGCCCTATGACGGGCGGCATCGTGGCGCTGTGCCAGCTGATCGCCATGGTAGTGCCTGCGGCGGTGTTTATGGTGTATATCTGTGCGATCTGCCGTGTGGCATTCTCGTGGGAGCTGTTCAGTGGCTTTGTGGCCGTTATTTCACTCAATACCGTGGCGGTGAGCCTGCTGGCCATGGTAGCCTCGCTGCTTACGCCGTGGCTGGCGCTGGGCGTCATCCTGTGCGGCATGGCCGTCAGCTATGTCAAGGCATGCAGTATGCTAAGCCTTATCACCGCAAGGCCTGACAGCCAGCTGTTTGTGGGCAAGCTCATCTGTGTGGTGGCCGGCATTGCGCTCACGCTCATTTTGGGCAGCGTGGCCGGTGGATTGCTCATGCGCGGCGTGATCAGCCGTGTGATGATGCTTTTGTCCAACGTGGGGTCGCTCATCTGATGAAACGCAGGCTGATGATTGCAGCGGCTGCCATGCTGGCCGCACTGCTGGCTGCCTGGGCGGCTTTCGACCGCGCACCGCAGCTGCCTGAGCCCTCCGCACAGCTTGTACAGGCGCAGCAGAGGCTGGATGACATTTCGATTGCGGCCACCCTCGACCCGGATGCGCGTACGCTTGGCGTGCGGCAGACGCTGCAGCTTACAAACCGCACCGGTCAGCGGCAGAATGCAGTGGTGCTGCGCACATGGCCTAATGTGTTCCAGAGCTTGGACACATCGCCCTGCGCAGTGGACGACGACCTGTATGACCTGTATTATCCAGATGGTTTTTCCACTGGAGCGCTGGTCATGAGCCGCGCACAGGTCAATGGCGAAACGGTGCTGTACCGTTATGCGGATACCTACAAGACCGTACTTTCTGTGCCTGTTCCCGGCGGATGGGAGACGGCAGAAACTGTCGAACTGCAGCTGGAGTACGTGGTGCAGATTCCGCGCATGGCCTACCGCTTCGGCGTGTGGGAGAATGTGTTTGCGCTGGGCAATGCATTTGCCATTCCGGCCGTATGGCAGGACGGCGCGTTCCGCACGGATCCCTATCTTTCCGTGGGCGATCCGTTTGTGAGCGACTGCGCCAACTACAGCGTGCGCGTGACCGTGCCGGAGGATTATGTATGCGCAGGCAGCGGATATCCAACCGTGGAAAAGGACCGCGCTGAGCGTACCTACTGCTTTGAAGCGCCTGCCGTGCGCGACTTCGCGCTGGTTATCTCCGACCGTTTTGAACAGGTCAGCCAGCTGCAAAACGGCGTGCTGGTCACGGCGTATGCCTCCACAGCTTCACAGGCCCGGCAGCACGTGGTCAGCGCCGGCAAAGCACTTGAGCTGTATGCATCGCTCTGGGGCGAATATCCCTATCAGAGCTTCACCCTTGCGCAGATCCATTTCCCGCACGGCGGCATGGAGTACCCGGCATTGGCTATGATCGGCGCAGAGGAGATCGCTTCCGGCGGCCGAAAGCTGGAATACACCGTCGCCCATGAAACGGCGCACCAGTGGTGGTATGCGCTGGTGGGCAGCGACGGATGGCATCAGCCCTGGCAGGACGAGGCACTGTGCGAATTTGCCCTGCTGGAATATGCTGAGGCGCAATATGGCGCAGGCGAACGGGACGACCTGGAACAGTCGCGTGTGGAAAGCGCCATGCGCGTGACCGTGCCGCAGGGCGTAACCCCCGGATCGCCGCTGAGCGCCTTTGCCGATATGAGCGAGTATTCGCTGGTGGCCTACAGCCGCGGCGCCGCCTACCTGTGCGCGCTGGACCGCACGCTGCCGGAGGGGATCAACCCCTTCCTGCGCGATTACGCCCGGGCCTACGCTTTTGCGCGTGCAACGCGCGATGATTTTGAAGATCAGCTCGCAAAAAGCACCGGCGAGGATTTCGCCGCGCTTACGCGGGATTATCTGGATACATACATACTGAACTGATTACTGCTTTACGAAAGGGAGTACCATTATGAACAGCGCAAAGCACACCGCCGTTGTGATTCCCGCCTACAAGCCGGACGACCGTCTGCCCCCCTATGTGGAGGCTCTTAAAACGGCGGGCGTTGGCAAGATCGTCATTGTGGACGATGGCAGCGGCGAAGGACACAAGGCTCTTTTTGCCAGCATTCCGCAGGACGAAGTAACGCACGTGATTTCCTATGTGCCCAATGCCGGCAAGGGCGTGGCCCTCAAGCGCGGCATGCAGTATGTGCTGGAATCCTGCCCGGATCAGCAGTACATCATCACTGCTGACAGCGACGGTCAGCACACCGTGAAGGATGTGCTGCGCATGGCGGAAGCCCTCACTGAAAACAGCGAGGGCGTACTGCTGGGCAGCCGTGACTTCACTCAGCCTGACGTGCCCTTTAAGAGCCGCAACGGCAACCGCATCACCTCCACCGTGTTCAAGCTGCTCTACGGCGTGTGGGTATCCGATACCCAGACCGGTCTGCGCGGCTTTGCGCGCGAGCATCTGCCGCTGATGATCGCCGTCAAGGGCGACCGCTACGAGTATGAAATGAACGTGCTCATCGAGTGCGCTCACAAGCGCCTGCCCATGCGCGCTCTGCCCATCCAGACCGTATATGAGAACAACAACGAGGGCAGCCACTTCCGCGCAGTGCGCGACAGCGCCCGCATCTACAGCGTGATTCTGGCGGGCTTCTTCCGCTTCATCAGCGCGTCTGTGCTCAGCTTCCTGCTGGATTACGGCCTGTACCTGCTGTTCAACAATGTGCTCAAGGCCGCCGCTCCCGCTATGGGCCAGCAGATGGATTTCCTGTTCCTGCACTTTGTGCCGCACATCGCCATCGCCACGGTGACGGCGCGCATCCTGTCCGGCATTTTCAACTTCACCGTCAACCGCAAGTTCGTCTTTGGTGACAAGTCGTCGGCCAAAAAGTCGTTCCCAAGGTATCTGGCGGTGTTCTTCCTCAACATGTTCCTCTCGGCTGCGCTCACCAGCTCGCTGCATCTGTGGTTTGGCTGGAGCGACAATCTCATCAAAATCCCGGTGGATATCCTGCTGTTCTTCATGAGCTACACGCTGCAGCAGCGCTGGGTGTTCCGCGGATAAACAAAAGCCTGACCGAAAGGTCAGGCTTTTTGCTTCAGATGATTTTGCGGCAGCCGTCCAGCAGAATGTTCTGCCCGGACAGGTAACCGGACTCATCACCGGCCAGCCAGCAGATGAGATCGGCATTCTCGCGTGCCGAACCCGTACGCTGCATGTAGCACTTCTCCATGGACTCCGTAAAGTCGATGTCGGAGTTTTCAGATGTGCTGACTGTGCCGGGCGAAACGCAGTTGACGCGAACGCCAAGTTCGGCCACCTCGCGGGCCAGCGACTGCGTGAAGTTGATAATGGCTGCCTTGCTGGCGGCGTACTGCGCCATGTTGGTCTTGCCGTATACGCCCACGACCGAAGCCACGTTAATGATGCGCCCGTACTGACGTTTGACCATGCCGGGCAGCACTGCACGCGTCACGTTGGCCGTACCCAGTACATTTACGTCAAAATATCTGCGCCATGTTTCCGAGGGCGTGTCCAAAAAAGAGGTAAAGCAGCGCCAGATACCGGCGTTGTTGACCAGAATGTCGATTTTGCCAAAGCGCTCTTCCACTGCGCTGACTACCTGCTTTACGCGGTTTTCATCACTGATGTCACAGGTCCAGCATTCCGCCTGGGCCTGCAGCTGTGTGCATTCCTCCGCAACAGCCTGAAGTGCGGCAGCATCCATATCCAGCAGCGCAAGCGAAGCGCCCTGCTGCGCCATGCAGAGGGCTGTTGCCCTGCCGATGCCTACGGCTGCGCCGGTGATCAAAGCAATTTTGTTTTCAAAACGCATGCGGGAACCTCCTTGAAAAGACGGTACTTTATTAACACCACACTGCAGAGAAAGCTGCGGCATGCAACGACGAAAAACGCGCGACAAACCCGATGGGCTTTACATCGCGCGTTTTTTCTGTTATTCTTCTCTAAGTGCCTTGGGCACGCATTCCGGGCTGCGATGGCCGCATTCGGCGCAGTTGCCGCCGCAGTGGCTGAGGTGCACGTCCTCACCGCGGATGGACATTTCCATCAGACCGTCATGTTCTTCGACGGTCTCAAAGCCATACTGGGCAAAGAAACTCTGCAGTTCTTCAGGGCAGGCGAGGGTGATGAGGCTGGCCTCGTGCGTGAGCGCCTTGTACAGAAGCAGGCGCACCAGCAAGTCGCCAAAACCCCGGCCGCGTTTGTCTTCCAGCACGCCCACGTCGCCCAGACGGAAAGCACCGTCCTGCCACCAAAGGCGGGCAGTGCCTACCGCAGCGTCGTTCTCATAAACGACCACCTGCTGCGCCATGGGATCTATTGCATCCTCACCGCGCCCGAACACCTGCTGACGCAAACTCAGCGGCAGCGTGATATCGCTGCCCATCACAAACCATCCGCCACGTACCATAACGGCAAAACCTCCCGAAAGGATGAATGAATATGGAACACGAAAAGATTGAACGCATCAATGAACTGACGCGCATCAGCCGCGAACGCGAACTGACTGCCGAAGAGCAGGTCGAGCGCGCCGCGCTGCGCAAGGAATATCTGGACGGCTTCCGCGAGAACATGCGCCAGGTGCTGGAAGGCATCAAGCTGCAGCGCCCGGACGGCACCATCGAACCCCTGCAAAAGAAACAGGACAAGCACTGATCGCCTGCCCAACAAATCTATCATAGCATAAAAGTGACCAAAAATCAAACACAAAATTTTTGCACAAAGCCTTGTAATATCAGGGTTTATGGGTTATAATAAGGCCAAGCCAAGAGGAAAAGCCAGCAAAGGCAAACAAGGAACATGCTTCTCCATCGCGCGCGGGAAATGCCCGCCGCAGGATGTGATGACACGGCGGTGTGATCGCGAACGCGCAATCAAGTTGGCAGCGTGCGATGCTCCGGTGCAGGCAAATCCCCAAACCTCAAGGCGCACCGGAAACGAGAAAAAGAGCAAAGAAAGAGGGGCGATACCGTTGTACTGCGACGAACATTCCGTGGGCGGCCCTGTGACCGCCGAAGAAGAAATCCGTGATCTCATCGAAGGTGTCGATGAGGATGGAAACACTGTTCTGCTGGAAGTCGTGCGCTATTTCTTCTACAACGGTGAAGAATACGTTGTACTGGGCGAAGCCCACGAAGGCGATTGCGACTGCGAATGCGAGCACTGTGACCATGACCACGAGGAAGACGACGAAGAAGCCGTGAACCTCTACATTATGAAGGTTGTAGAGAAGGAAGAAGACGGCGAAGAGATCGAAGAATTCCTGGCCGTGGAAGACGAAGACCTGCTCGAAAAGCTCATTGAGGTTGTCCAGGCTGATTTTGAAGCCGATGAAGCATTTGATGACGAGTGACGCTGCATAAGTGATTGCAGCGGGTTCCCGCCAAGCTTTTTCCCAAAAACGAATGGAATCCCAACAGCGATCATAGGGATCGATCAAGATAAAAACTCTGGTTGGTTTTCTGATTCGGGCAGGCAGGAAAAGTGAATAATGAAACAAAATTCCCGGACGGAAACTGCCGTCCGGGTTTCTTTTTGTCAGTGAATGGCAATATACACATCCATATAATGCTGGCCATCCTGATCGTACTCCTTTTCAAAGCAGTCCAGCACCGCCGGGTCCTGCCTGTGGCTGATGCCATTGGCCTTCATATAGGTATCCAGCATCTTGTATGCCCCGGGGATCAGCGTGAAGGAGGCGGTGTGCGGCTCCTGAATGGTGATGGCCAGATACTTCTGCCGTGGCTGACAGCAGATCTCTGTGCCCGGCCAAACAGGCGCGCAGCCATCCGGCAGGATGAGCGCAGCTGCATAGCCGTGCATGTTGTAAACGTTGATCTGCTCCTGCGAGGCTTTCGGAAAATCCCAGCCGATGATTTCCGGGTCGGCAATCCCCAGCTTCTGCGCCCATGCCTGCACATGGCCGATGGCGTCGCTTTCCGGTTCCTGGCTGATAACAGCATAGCGGATGTAGCGCAGGGCCTCCACCCATTCAGTGCGGAGGTTGGAATAAGCGTCGCTGCTTTGCGTCATATCATGACGCACCAGTTCGTCCATCGTGCAGGAAAACAGGGTGCAAAGCTCCGCCAGTTTGCTGATTTCCGGGTATGCCGCGTCCAGCTCCCATTTGGATACGGTCTGACGGCTGACGTTCATCTTCTCAGCCAGTTCCTCCTGTGTCATGCGGTTGCGCATTTTGCGCAGAAATTGCAGGTTTTGTCCAAAACTCACGACGATCACTCCTGAATGTCTGATAGGTCAAGCATACCGCATCAGACGCTGCAGCGCCACCAACTGCAGCGTTCGGTTTACATAAAGAAAGCAACCAGCGGTTGCAAAAAGCTCCGGCCAGCTGACCGGAACTTTGCATATTTACCTGTGAAGCGCTTTGGTGCGCTGCAGCACCGGCAGCAGCACAACGGCGACGATCACACCGCTTGCGCCCTGTACCACGTTTGGCATAACAGCTGCGGATGCAGCGGCCAGCCCGTAACCCAGCACCAGCCACTCGCAGACAAAGTAGCCCAGAACCATCACAGCTTCGCTTGCGGCAAGCATCACGATGGTAAGCCAATGCGGACGTTTCTTTGCATAGGTCCATACGGCAACAGCAGCAACAGCTCCCTTGACGATGAAGGTGGGCAGGCAGTACATGGTGTAGCCGCCCAGCAGGTCGGCCAGCATGCTGCCGATGGCGGCAGCCGGAATGGCGACCGGGCCCAGCAGTGCCGCGCCCAGCAGGATGAAACCATCGCCCAAGTGGATATAGCCCTGTGTGATGGAGACGGGCAATTTAATGAAACAGGTGGCTGCAAAGACCAGCGCGGCCAGCATGCCGCCGGAGGCAAGAGAAAAAATACGGTTTTGTTGCCTGCTCATTTGAAAAAACCTCTTTTGCGTCAGTGAGCATTTTCCAGCTGCACCAGATGGCCGTCCTCTTCGTCAGCGATCATCGTGAGGGCCTGACGGGCTTCCTCGGTTTGGGCAGCGGCGGCGAATTCACGGTACTTCTGCGCGGAACTGCGCTCGGCGTCGGCGGCAAACTGCAGCAAACTTTCGGCGTCTTTCAGAAGGCCCTGGCGCGCTGCGCCCATCAAACCGCCTTCGAACAGAATGCCCTCGGCGGTGGCGGCCAGCGCCAGCTGCTGCTCATCGCTGGAATCCAGCCCTTTGTACAGCGAGCGGAAACGGCGCAGATGGCCCTGCTCGTCCTTGAGCATTTGCTGAATTTCGCTGTAAAGCGGCTCCTGTGTGCGGCCCAGCTGCTCCATCAGCTGCAGTGCACGGGTGTAGAGCTGTACGGCGGTTTCCTCCATCTGACAGGCAACGTACATCGCTTCCTGTTCGGAGCGGATCAGCATAGTATTCACGACCTTTCCGTGTTTTGAAAACACCCATGCAGCGCGGGCTGCATGGGCTTATGTCTTACTTGTCGGCCAGATAGGCGTTGAGCTTTTCGATCAGCGCATCGGCGTCGGAGCCATGAGCGCGGCAGGCGTCGACAATGGACTCAGCGGTGGCGTGGGGGCAGCCCAGGCAGTGCATGCCAAACTCCATGAAAATGCGGGCGGTGCCGCGATCCAGGTTAAGGACCTGGCCAATAGACATCTGCTTGTTGACAGTCATTGCAATGATCTCCTTCCTTGTTGGGTTCCCTTGCGGAACGGATTTATCTTATCACTTGGGCAGCGGGGTTGTCAACCTCACATCATCAGCGAGAACAGGTCCACCTGGCTGGTTTCGGGCATGCCGTCCAGCGCGCCCTGCGCGCGCAGCGCCTCGATGGTGCTTTCGCCGATGTGTGCGCGCTGCTTGAGTTCTTCAATGCTGATGTAGGGCCGGTCGGGGTTGCGCGTGTCGATGATGCCCTGCGCAGCGGCTTCAGGGAAACCGCTGATGGCGGTGAAGGGGCAGCGCAGGTCATTGCCTTCGATGAGGAAGCGGTTTAAGTGGCTCTTGTACAGGTCCACCGGAAGCATGCGGATGCCGCGCATCTGCATCTCCAGCAGCATGTGGTAGGCGTTTTCTTCCTGCTTTTCGCGCACGCTCAACTTTTCTTCGCGGTTGGCAAAGTCGGTCAGGCGGTCGCGCAGGGTTTCCTTGCTCAAAAGCATGCGGCCTGCGTCAAAGCCGTCGCCGCGAATGGTAAAGTAAGCGGCGTAGTAGGCCTGCGGACGGTATACCTTGTACCACGCCACGCGCAGACCCATCGTTACATAGGCTACGGCGTGGCCGCGGGGGAACATGTACTTGATCTTGTGACAGCTGTCAATGGCCCATTCGGGCACGTCGTGCTCGCGCATGGCCTCTTCCCATTCGGGCTTGAGGCCGCGGCCCTTGCGGACGGATTCCATGATGTCAAAGCTCATCTTTTCCTGCATGCCCTTGGAGATGAGGAAGTTCATGATGTCGTCGCGCGTACAGAAGCACTGTGCCAGCTTGGCCTTGCCGCTGTTGATGATGTCCTGCGCGTTGCCCAGCCATACGTCGGTGCCGTGGCTGAGGCCAGAGATGCGCACCAGCTCCTCCATGGTGGTGGGGCGGGTTTCCATCAGCATGCCGCGTACGAAGCTGGTGCCGAATTCCGGAATGCCCAGCGTGCCGGTCTCCCACATGATGTCCTCCACGGATACGCCCAGCGCATCCGGCTTGGAAAACAGGCTCATCACCTTTTTGTCGTCGAGGGGGATCTGCTTGAAGTTGATGCCCGTCAGCTCCTCCAGACGGTGGATCATGGTGGGGTCGTCGTGTCCGAGACAGTCCAGCTTGACCAGAATGTCATGCATGGAGTTGAAGTCGTAATGGGTGGTGAGGGTGGAGCCCTCGATATCGTCCGCCGGGTGCTGAATGGCCGTGAACTGGCAGATGTCGTACTCCTTGGGAAGCACCACGATGCCGCCCGGGTGCTGGCCGGTGGTGCGCTTCACGCCTACGCAGCCGGCAGCCAGACGCTCCTTGTGCGCGCGTCCGGCGCGAATGCCGCGCTCCTCGCAGTACTTGGCGGCAAAGCCGTAGGCCGTCTTTTCCGCCAGACCGCTGATGGTGCCGGCGCGGTACACATAGCCCTTGCCGAACAGTTCCTCAATGTATGCATGGGCGCGGGGCTGATATTCGCCGGAGAAGTTGAGGTCGATATCAGGTACCTTGTCGCCCTTGAAGCCGAGGAAGACCTCGAAGGGAATGTCGAAGCCGTCCTTGGCAAGCGGATGACCGCAGATGTCGCAGTTTTTGTCCGGCAGGTCGACGCCGACGCTGGCCAGCTCGGGCGGGGTTAAAAACATCTTGTGACAGTGGTCGCAGCGATAGTGGGGCGGCAGGGGGTTGACCTCGGTGATGCCGCACATGGTGGCTACGAAGCTGGAACCGACCGAACCGCGGCTGCCGACCAGATAGCCGTCGGAGAGCGATTTGCTCACCAGCTTCTGGGCGATGGAGTACAGCGTACCGAAGCCGTAGCCAATGATGGAACCCAGCTCTTTTTCCAGTCGCTTCTGGATCAGCTCCGGCAGGGGATCGCCGTAAAGCTCCTTGGCACGCGTCCACGAACGGGTTTCGATGTCGTTGGCGGCGTCCTCCCAGAAGGGCTGGAAGGTGTCCTTGCCTTCGGGATGCTTGGGGAACAGGCGCAGCTGGTCGACCTGATCGGCGATCATCTTCGGGTTGTCGATGACCACCTCGTGCGCCTTTTCAGCGCCCAGATAGCTGAACTCCTCCAGCATTTCATTGGTGGTTTTGAAATACAGCGGCGCCTGCTGGTCGCAGTCGTCAAAGCCAAGGCCCGCCTGAATGATGGTGCGGTAAATGGCGTCTTCGGGGTTGAGGAAGTGCACGTCGCCGGTGGCGACAACCGGCTTGCCCAGCTTTTCACCAAGGGCGACGATCTTGCGGTTGAAGTCGCGCAGATGCTCCTCGTCGCGGGCAGTGCCGTTGCGAATCATGAATTCGTTGTTGCCGATGGGCTGAATTTCCAGATAGTCGTACCAGCTGGCGATCTTTTCGATCTCCTCTTCAGGCCGGTTGTTGACGATGGCCTTGAACAACTCGCCCGCCTCGCACGCGCTGCCAAGGATCAAACCCTCGCGGTACTGGTTGATGAGGTCGCGGGGCATGTTGGGGTGGCGGTAAAAGTAGCGTACGTTAGAGTCGGAGATCAGGTGGTTGAGGTTTTGCATCCCCTTTTGCGTTTTGCACAAGAGCACGATGTGGTGGCTTTCGCCGATGGTGGATGAGGTGTACAGCCGGTCGAGATCGGCCAAGGTTTTGGCGCCGTTCTTTTCAGCCTCTTCCATCATTTTGGCCAGGCACTGCGCCGTGGCCGCTGCGTCGTGCACGGCGCGGTGGGCGTTTTTCAGCGATACGCCAAGCAAACGGCATACCGCGCCCAGACGATGGCTTTTCTGCGTGGGGTAGAGCTTGCGGGCCATCACCAGCGTATCCAGCACCGGCGCGCTGAAAGTGACGCCCATGCGCTTGCATTCGGCCTCCAGCATGCCCATGTCAAAGGGCGCGTTATGCGCCGCAACCGGGCAGTCACCGATGAAGTCCAGCAGCTTCTGCACGCCCTCAGCCGGGCTTTCCTTGCCCTGCAGCATCAGGTCGGTGATACCGGTCAGCTCGCTGATTTTGGGCTTGAGGGGCATGCCGGGGTCGCACAGGATGCTCAGTTCGTCGGTCACCTGTCCGTTTTCCAGACGCACGGCGCCCACTTCGATGATGCGGTCCATTGCGTGGGACAGGCCGGTGGTTTCAAAGTCCAGCACCACAATGGGGGTATGGATGGACTGGTCGTCTGCATTGCGCACGATGGAGGCCAGGTCGCACAGGTAGCCCTCTACGCCGGGAATGAGCTTGATATCGTTTTTCTTGGCAGCGCCAAATGCGGCGGGGAAGGCCTGCGCAGCGCCGTGGTCGGTGATGGCCACAGCCGGGTGGCCCCACTTGGCGGCCTGCTTGATCAGCGCGCCTGCATCGGCCATGCCGTCCATGGTGGACATGTTGGTGTGCATATGCAGCTCGATGCGCTTTTCTTCACAGGTGTCCTTGCGTTCTACCTTGGGCATTTCCTGCATGTCACGCACGCCTACGGAAAGCTCGCCCAGGAAGGTATCCATGCGGCAGTCGCCGCGCAGACGCACGCGCATGCCGTTTTTGATCTGGTCGATCTGCTCCTTCACGCGCTGGCGTTCTTCATCGCTGGGCGGCGTGGGCGTTTCGCCCATGGCGGCGCGGCGCATGCGGTACTGATAGAAGGCTTTGCAGTAGATGGTGGATGTATCGTCGTACACGGCGAAGGTGACCAGCACCGTCTCGCCGCCCTTGAGCTCCTTGGGGTCGTTGACGCCGGTGACGGTGCCTTCGATGACCACAATGCCGCTGTCCTCGCCCAGTTCGCCGATGGGCACGGGCTTGTCGCCAATGGCGCGGCCCTTGAGCACATTGCCCTTGGGGACGGGCGCTTGGGGGGCGGAGGGAGCCTTGGGTGTTTTGGGCGCAGCAGGCGCAGCTATGGGTGCAGAAGCCGCAGGCTCGCCGATGCCGGCCATGGCCATCATGGCGTTTTCATCCCACGGCGGTTCGTCGTCAGCCTGAGGCGCCGATGCGGCAGGGGAAGCGGGGAAAGTGAAACCGCGTTCCTCGCGCATCTTTTTGACCCACGCATCGCGCTGGCCGCACACATTGAGCGCGATGGGCACTCGAACGCGGAAAATATCATACACAGCCTGCGAAAGCTTTTCATCCAGATGATGCGACTTGAAAAAGTTCAGCGCGATCTGGTCAGGGCAGGTGAGCAGAATGCGCCCATCCTCCATGGTCCAGCCGGTATCGCCGATCCATGCCGACAGCGCCGGGCTCTGGCGGCGCAGAAAATCCGTCAGCACGGATTTGTACTTGTTGATATCCTGCAGAAAATCCTCGCCAAGCGCCGGGCTGGCCACGCGCAGCGCCACCGTCAGCTTGGGGAACAGCTCGCGCAGCTTTTTTTCCAGCAGCAAAAAGTCCTTCGGGCCGACCAAAACGTCCGAAAGAAAACTCATATAGGCTTTGTTGGCTTCCTGCTTGTACAGCACCCGCTCGATATGCAGCTTGCCCTCCAGCGGCGGCACCGTCAGCTCCAGAATGTGCAGAAGTTCGGTCTTGTTCATGGCGTTCCTCTTTGGTTGGGGTAAATGCCTGAAAAGGCATTTTCTATTATAGCACGACTTGGCAGGCGTGGGAAAGGGGAATGCAGGATTTTGGGCTTGACAACCACCCGGCGGGAACGTATAGTAGGAAAGCAAAATCCTGAATGCACACGCCTTCGGGGTTTTCTTATGAAAGCAGTACGAAAGAGCCAGCGGAGGCATTGTTATGCAGAAATTACCCAAAGTAGGAATGAGAAACATCAAGACGTCCGTCACGGCGGCGCTGTGTGCGGTGATCTATTACTTCATTGGCCGCAGCCCGGCCTTTGCCTGCATCGGCGTCATCTTCGGTCTGGCCGGCAACTTCCAGTCCGGCTACAAGGGTGGCGGCGGCAACCGTCTGTGGGGCACGCTCATCGGCGGTTTGCTGGGCATTGCGCTGTTCAGGCTGTATCTGGTATTTGTGCCGGACGGCCATCATACGCTGCTGCTGGCGCTGTTTACGCTGGTGGGTACGGTGATCCTCATCTGGATCTGCACCATCTTCTGGGCGGGCGGCGTGCAGCCGGGCGGCGTGGTGCTTTGCATCATCCTGTTCAACACCCCGGTGGACACCTATGTGGCCTATGCTTTCAACCGCATTCTGGATACGGCGGTGGGCGTGGTGATGGCGCTGGCGGTGGACTGGCTGTTCCCCATGGGCTGGCGTGAGATCTGGCCCGAACGTCTCGAAAAGCTGAAAAGCCTGAAAGGCTAATGAAAACCCCGGCCAAGCTGGCCGGGGTTTTACTATTCAGTTTGCTCCCGCGTGATGTTTTTCAGCCATTTGCCTTTGAAATAATGGCGGAAGTTGACCGGCAGCTTCACAAATTCGTCCAGACACAGGATGAAATATACCCACATTTCCGGCAGCTTGAGCACGAAGGCGCAGATCAGACCGATGGGCACAGCATACCCCCACATGGCAAAGGTGTCGCACATCAGGCCGTACTTTACGTCGCCGCCTGCGCGGAAGATGCCGCAGATGAGCATGGTGTTGAGCGACATGCCCAGAATGTAGTACGCGTTGATGAACAGCATGGTGTTCAGTTCCGCCCTGACCACATCGGTCACAACGACATAAATGTGCATAAAGTCCAGCACCAGCGGGCGCATCAGCAAAATGGCAGCACCGCCGAGCAGGGCTGTCCATACGGCCATGCCCACAAAGCGCCGGCCGTATACACGGGCCTCCTCCAGCCGGTTGTCGCCCATGGCGTTGCCAAGGATGATGGCGGCGCTGGAGGCCGAGCCAAAACAGAATGCCGTGCCCAGGTTGCGCACCACCGACGCCACGGAGTTGGCGGCAACGATGTCGCTGCTCAGGTGTCCCAGAATGATGGAATACACGCTGAAGGCCAGGCCCCAGATGATGTCGTTGGCGGCGGCCGGAATGGCAAAGCGGATGAAGTCGCGCATGAGCATGCCGCCGCGTGCGAGCAGATCACGCAGACGCAGGCGTACCTGACGGCACTGAGAGGTGTGCAGCAGACAGACGAGCACTTCGATCACGCGGGTGATGCTGGTGGCAAGGCCCACGCCCATGATGCCGAGCTTGGGGAACGGGCCGATGCCGAAAATGAAGCAGGCATTAAAGAAAATGTTCATGAAAACCGCGCTGCAGTGGATGGCGGCGCTGCTTTTGACCCGGCCCACGCTTCGCATGACGGCCAGATACACGCTTGCAAAGCCGCCCAGCACATACGACAGGCTGACGGCGCGCAAATAGGAAATACCTTCGGTGATCAGCGCCGGATCGTCGGTGAAAATGCGCATCAGCCATTCCGGCACGAGGAACGCAGCTGCGCTGAAAAGGGCGCCCACAAGGATGACCGTGCGAAGCGACAGTCCCAGCACTTTCTCAACTGTGCGTCCGTCGCCCTTGCCCCAGTACTGCGCGGCCATCACCGATGCGCCCGAGGAAATGCCGTACACAAGATTAAACAGCACAAAGGCGATCTGTCCGGCAAGGGAAGATGCGGCCAGCGCGCTTTGGCTGACGAACGACAGCATGATCACGTCGGCGGAGTTGACGGCGGCGTCCATCAGGTTTTGAAGGGCGATGGGCAGCGTGGTGCGCAGCGCCAGTTTGTAAAATGCACGTTTTTCCGCGCGCGAGCCCAGCGCGGGGGACAGAGCCTGTGCCATGGATAGACCTCCTTCAAACGTTGGAAACGCAACCAGTATAATGCAAAACCTTGGCAATTTCAACGGTTTGTGATTGACACCGCGCCCCTGTTTCCACTATAATATCAAAGTGTGTGCAATGCCGCCTTACGGCTTGATATACATTCAACCAATGCCAAAATGCGAAGGAGAGACCTTACATGAAGAGCTATACCTCTAACGAGCTGCGCTCGCTGTTCCTGAAGTTTTTCAAGGATCACGGCCATGCCGTCATTTCCAGCGCGTCCGTCATTCCCGAGAATGACCCCACCGTTCTGTTCACTACCGCCGGCATGCATCCCCTGGTTCCCTACCTGATGGGCGCCAAGCACCCCGCCGGCAACCGCCTGACCGACGTGCAGAAGTGCATCCGCACCGGCGACATCGAGGACGTGGGCGACTTCAGCCACCTGACCTTCTTCGAAATGCTGGGCAACTGGTCTCTGGGCGATTATTTCAAAGAGCAGATGATCCCCTGGAGCTGGGAGTTCCTCACTAGCCCCGAGTATCTGGGCCTGCCCAAGGAAAAGCTGGCCTTCTCTGTGTTTGCCGGCGACGAGGACTGCCCCCGCGACGAGCAGAGCGCCCAGCTGTGGCGTGACTGCGGCGTAGCCGACGACCACATTTTCTTCCTGCCCAAGGAAAACAACTGGTGGGGCCCCGCCGGCATCACCGGCCCCTGCGGTCCTGACACCGAAATGTTCATCATCACCGACAAGGAGCCCTGCGGCCCCGACTGCTCTCCCGCCTGTTCCTGCGGCCGTTATCTGGAGATCTGGAACGACGTGTTCATGCAGTACAACAAGAACGCTGAAGGCAAGTTCGAGCCCCTCAGCCAGCGCAACGTTGATACCGGCATGGGTCTGGAGCGCACCATCTGCGTGCTCAACGGCAAGAAGTCCGTTTACGAGACCGACCTGTTCGAAAACATTCTGGGCAAGATCGCTGAACTCAGCGGCAAGACCTATGGCAGCGATGATGAGACCACCAAGGCCTTCCGCATCATCGGCGACCACATGCGCACCTCCACCTTCATCATGGGTGACGACCGCGGCGTGAGCCCCTCCAATGTTGACCAGGGCTACGTGCTGCGCCGCCTCATCCGCCGCGCTGTGCGCTACGGCATGGGCATCGGCATGCCTGACGGCTTCACCGGCGAGATCGCCAAGGTGATCATCGAGCAGTACAAGGAAGTGTACCCCGAGCTCAAGCGCAACGAGACCTTCGTGCTGGAGCAGCTGGCTCTGGAAGAAAGCCGCTTCGCCAAGACCCTGCGCCAGGGTGAGAAGGAATTCGACAAGATCTACAACAACGTGTGCAACACCCGCAATACTCTGGAAGCCATTCTGGCTGCCGACAACAAGGTGGCTTTGGCTCAGGAGTATGCGCAGGTCAAGAAGCTGCGTCCCTCTCCCGACATGATGCCCATCATCGAGGCTGCCAAGGCCGGCGATGAGGCCGCTCTGGTGGAGGCTGTCAATGCCCGTCTTTCCACCCTCAGCGTGATGGACGGCCGCAGCGCCTTCAAGCTGTACGACACCTACGGCTTCCCCATCGAAATGACCATCGAGCTGGCCAAGGAAAAGGGCCTGACCGTTGACCAGAACGACTTTGCCGAGCGCTTCAAGCAGCATCAGGCCACTTCTCAGGCCGGCGCCGAGCAGCGCTTCAAGGGCGGCCTGGCCGATCACAGCGATCAGACGGCCCGTCTGCACACCGCCACCCACCTCATGCACACCGCTCTTCGCAAGGTGCTGGGCCCCGAAGTTGCTCAGAAGGGTTCCAACATCACCGCCGAGCGTCTGCGCTTTGACTTCTCCTTCGGCCGCAAGATGACCGCCGAGGAGATCGCCGAGGTCGAAAAGCTGGTCAACGAAGCCATCGCCGCCAAGGCTCCCGTCATCTGCGAAGAGATGACCGTTGCCGAAGCCAAGGAGCAGGGCGCCATCGGCCTGTTCGAAAGCAAGTACGGCGAGAAGGTCAAGGTGTACACCATGGGCGAGTTCTCCAAGGAAATCTGCGGCGGCCCCCATGCCGAGAACACCGGCGATCTGGTCTCCTTCAAGATCAAGAAGGAAGAAAGCTCCTCTGCTGGCGTGCGCCGCATCAAGGCCGTTATCGGGGGCTGACCAGGGCTAATGCCCCGGACCCATCCCCGCGCGCTGGGCGCGCGGGGGCTGATGAGCGTTTATAAATGCAACTAAGAAAGCCGTCGCATCCCGTTGGTTGGGCAATGGGTTGCGGCGGCTCGCTTTTGAGATGAAAAAATATTTTTGTTTTTCGGAACAAATGCGAAGCATCCCTCGTTTATTCCTCATGTAAGGCGAACGGCCTTGCTGAAAGGAGAAATGGAAATGAAAAAGAACATTTGGAAAGTTCTGCTGGCTGCTCTTTTGTGCATGGCACTTGTGCCTGCTGCGGTCATGGCGGAAGAAGCCCCTGATACCCTGCTGGAGGGTTTTGTGACGGAGATCCTGGAAGAGGGCTTCGTGATGGAAGACGCCGATATGGGCGAAGTGATGGTCAACACCAGCGAAGTGACCGTGTGGGACGGTATTCTGCTGGACAGCGAACTGGAAGTGGGCCAGTATGTGATTGTACACTACGACGGCCGCATGACCTTCAGCCTGCCGCCGCAGGTACATGCTGATCTGGTGGGCTGCTATGTGCTGGACGGCATGGTGACTGAGGTGCTTGACGGCGCATTCCTCATGGTTGGCGATCCTGTTTTCGATCATGTATATGTCACCACCGGCGAAGGTTTTCCGCCTGTATATGCCGACATGGCTGTAAAGGTATACTACGACGGTGTAATGACCCTCAGTCTGCCCGGCAGGGCCAATGCACGCCACATCGTGGTGCCGCAGCTGCACGGCACGGCCAGCGAAGTGACCGAAGAGGGCTTCCTGCTGACGGATGCCGACGGCCTGCAGTATCAGGTATTCCTTGGCGAAAATACGGTGATGGGCGAAGTGCTGCCCGAGCTGGAGGACGAACTGACCGAAGAAACCGATGAGACCGGCGACGTGGAGATCGAACTGGTCGGCGAAGAAACTGCTGAAGAAGAACCCGTCGAAGAGTCGGAAGCAGTTTCCGATGAAGAGCCTGCCGAAGCCGCTGAAGAGATCCTTCTCATCAACGTGGCGGAGGGCGATACCGTGACCGTGTATTACAGCGGCGCATCCACCCGCAGCCTGCCCCCGCAGCTGACGGCGCAGGAAGTGCGCATCCACCGCTGATTCTCAAAGCAAGGCGAAAGCCTTGCTTTTTTGTGTGTGCAAGTATTTACATTTTGACCGAAGAACCTATAATGAAGATATACATCTGATAATAAAAGAGGATGAAAGCCGTGCACTTTGACTGGACGGTGCATGCGGCATTGTAGATCTGGCGGCTGCGCAGCGGCAAGTGGAAACAGCTCCGTGTTGTGTGAGGGAGGAGAAAGCGATGAAGTATACGAAACTTGGCAATTCGGACCTGAACGTATCGCGCATCTGTCTGGGCTGTATGGGCTTTGGCAGGGCGGACGCAGGCATGCATTCGTGGACGCTGCCGGAGGAGCAGTCCAGAGAAATTTTGAAATATGCGCTGGATCAGGGCGTCAACTTCTTTGACACGGCCATGGGTTATCAGGGCGGAACGAGCGAAGAATTTGTGGGCAGGGCCATGCGTGATTTTGTCAGGCGCGAGGACGTGGTGCTGGCAACCAAGTTTATTCCCCGAACCCCTGCTCAGATTGAGCAGAAGGTCAGCGGCCAGCAGCATATCCGCCATATGATCGACGGTAGCCTCAGGCGCATGGGCCTTGACTACATCGATCTGTATATTTACCACATGTGGGACTACCATACCCCCGTGGAGGAGATCATGGAGGGCCTCAGCGACGTGGTGAAAGCCGGCAAGGCGCGCTATATCGGCATTTCCAACTGCTATGCATGGCAGCTTGCCAAAGCCAATGAAATGGCCAAAGCCAATGACTGGCCGCAGTTTGTGTCCATACAGGGGCATTACAACCTGATCTTCCGTGAGGAAGAACGCGAAATGGCCGGGTACTGCCTGAGCGAAAACATCGCCATGACGCCCTACAGCCCGCTGGCTTCCGGCAGGCTGGCAAGGCCGATTGGAACGGGTTCCAGACGTCTGGATGAGGACTTGTTTGCCAAGGGCAAATATGACGCTTCTGCCGAGCAGGACGCGCAGATCATCCGCCGCGTGGAGGAACTGGCGCAGAAGCACGGCGTGTCCATGACGGAGGTTTCGCTCGCATGGCTTTTGACCAAAGCAGCCGCCCCGGTGGTGGGCGCAACCAAAAAGCATCATCTGGATGGCGCGGTGCACGCGGTAGACCTTGTGCTGAGTCCGGAGGAAATCACATATCTGGAAGAGCTGTATCAGCCGCACAGGCTTGTGGGCGTTATGGCAAACAACCGATGATATACAAAAACGGCGGCTTGACCGCCGTTTTTGTATATTATGCCTCCGGGTAAAGTTCGGCAAGCAGCTGCAGCCCTGCGGGTGTACGGAACACCTTGTCGCGAAAGGCACGAATAGCGTCGACGGGCAGCTGACCCTCGGAGGCGTTGACCAGGAAATCCGCTTCCAATAGAATGCGGTGGTCTGCGCCGTCCACAGGATCGGTGGTGTGGTGATGACACACCAGCCAGATGATGCGCTCCAGCCGCTGGGCATCGATGGCAAATTCACTGAGGAACGGGCGCAGCAGCGCTTCGCTTTCCTTCTCCTGCAAAGAGCCGGCAGCGTTTCCGTACTTCTGCCGGCACAGCGGGCAGGCGATGTCGTGCACGATGGCCGCCATCTCCAGCACCTGCTGCTGATCGTCAGGCAGTACCTCCAGCCGGCCGATGAGCGCGGCATAGGCATGCACCTTCAGAAAATGCTCAACGTCGTGGCGGTTTCCATGATAAAAGCGAATCATCTTTTCGCTTAATAGTGCTTTTGTCATGATCTGCTCCCTCCTGCTGAGCGCATTATACCATATTTTTTGGCAAAAAAAGCGGGTAATCTTGCATTTTGACAGGGTAACTGATAGAATAGCATCATGGTATTTTGGAAATTTCCGTCGATTGCGACAGAAAGAGAGGTGGAGGCATGAATAACGCACCTGAATACGTTATTGAGATGCTCCACATCACAAAGGAATTCCCCGGCATTAAAGCCAACGACGACATTACCCTGCAGCTGCGCAAGGGCGAGATCCACGCGCTGCTGGGTGAAAACGGCGCGGGCAAATCCACGCTGATGAGTGTGCTGTTCGGTCTGTATCAGCCTGAAGAAGGCGTGATCAAAAAGGACGGCAAAGAGGTTAAAATCAACGACCCCAACGACGCGACCGCCCTGCATATCGGCATGGTGCACCAGCATTTCAAGCTGATTGATGTATTTACTGTGCTCGACAACATCATTCTGGGCGCAGAGGACACCAAAATGGGCTTTCTGCAGAAGAAGGCCGCCCGCAAAAAGGTGGAGGAGCTCAGCAGCCGCTACGGCCTGAAGGTGGACCTTGACGCCAAGATCGAGGACATCACCGTAGGCATGCAGCAGCGCGTCGAAATTCTCAAAATGCTCTACCGCGACAACGAGGTGCTCATCTTTGACGAGCCTACCGCTGTGCTGACTCCTCAGGAGATCGACGAACTGATGGACATCATGCGCGGCCTCACCCGCGAGGGCAAGAGCATCCTGTTCATTACCCACAAGCTCAATGAGATCATGGCAGTTTCCGACCGCGTGACGGTGCTGCGCAAGGGCCGCTATGTGGGTACTGTGGACACCGCCTCCACCACCAAGGCTGAACTCAGCCGCATGATGGTTGGCCGTCCCGTGCAGCTGGTGGTGGAAAAGGAAGACGCCGTCCCCACCGATGAAGTGCTGAAGGTGGAAAACCTGTGCGTGCCTTCCAAGCTGTACAAGCGCGACGCCGTGCACGATGTAAGCTTCACAGTGCGCAAGGGCGAGATCGTCTGCATTGCCGGCATCGACGGCAACGGCCAGACCGATCTGGTTTACGCCCTCACCGGCCTTGAAAAGGTCTCCGGCGGCAAGGTGACGCTGTGCGGCCGTGACGTGACCTCCGTCTCCATCCATGAGCACAGTGCAAGCGGCATGAGCCACATTCCGGAAGACCGCCACAAGCATGGTCTGATCCTGGACTATTCGCTGGAGCAGAATCTGGTGCTGCAGAAGTTCCAGGACAAGCAGTTCCAGCAGTACGGCTTCATCCGGTTTGGCGAAGTACGCAAGTACGCCGAAAAGCTGATCGACCAGTACGACGTGCGCAGCGGTCAGGGCCCCATCACCCGCGCACGCAGCATGTCCGGCGGCAACCAGCAGAAGGCCATCGTCGCCCGTGAAATTGACCGCGACAAGCCGCTGATCGTAGCCGTTCAGCCCACCCGCGGCCTGGACGTAGGCGCCATCGAATACATCCATGGTCAGCTGGTGGCCCAGCGCGATGCCGGCAAGGCGGTGCTGCTGGTGTCGCTTGAACTGGACGAGGTGATGAACCTGTCCGACCGTATCCTTGTGATGTATGAGGGCGAGATCGTCGGCGAATTTGATCCTAAGCAGGTCACGGTTGAAGAACTGGGCCTGTACATGGCAGGCGCCAAACGGCAGGAGGTGGAGAAGTGATGGAAAAGATCAGGCAGTTCTGGCAAAAGGACGGTACCCGCTCGGTTATGGCATCGCTTCTGTCCATCCTCATCGGTCTGGGCGCAGGCAGCGTGCTCATTCTGGCTGTTGGTCTGGGCAATCCCGCCATGGGCTGGAAAACGGCATGGGAAGGCATCCGTCTGGTGTTTTTGGGCGTGTTCTCCACAGGCCGCGACATTGCCAGCGGCTTGCTGACTTTCGGCTTTAACCCTGCAAGCATGGGCAACCTGCTCTTCCGCGCAACGCCTGTGGTGCTCACGGGTCTTTCCGTGGCGGTGGCCTACAAGACGGGCCTGTTCAATATCGGCGCGGCCGGTCAGTATCTGGCGGGCACTTGCGCAACGCTGCTGATTGCCCTGTCCGTGCCGACCGGCGTGGGCGAGTTGTACCAGTATCAGCTGGCGCAGGGCATGGCGGAACCGGCTGTGTTTTTCCCCACCTGGTTTGTGTGGCTGCTGGCCTTCGGCGGCGGCATGCTGGCCGGCGCGCTGTGGGGAGCGATTCCCGGTCTGCTCAAATCGCTGCTCAACATTAACGAGGTTATCGCCTGCATCATGACCAACTGGATCGCAGCCAACCTTGTCACATGGATTTTTGATATCAGCAACCTCAAGAACATGATTGAGAACACAAAGAGCTCCTACATCTATAAGACCACTGCCAACGGAGTGGCCACTTCCAAAATGGGGCTGGACAAGCTGTTCCCGGGTTCTCAGGTCAACGGCGGCATCATCATTGCCATCGCTCTGGCCATCATGATGTATGTGGTCTTCAGCCGCACCACCTTTGGCTACCAGCTGAAGGCCTGCGGCTCCAACCGCTTCGCGGCGCGCTATGCCGGCATCAAGGATAAGCGCAACATCGTGCTGTCCATGGCCATTGCGGGCGCAATGGCCGGCGCTGCCGGTTCGCTGTACTACCTCAGCGGCAACACCGAATTCTTCTGGTCTACCTATCAGGCGCTGCCGGCAGAAGGCTTCAACGGCATTCCTGTGGCGCTGCTGGCCAGCAATAATCCCATCGGCGTTATCTTTGCTGGCATCTTCATGTCGATGCTGGATATCTCCGGCTTGCAGCTGACTAACCTGACCGCCTTCAACGAGTATATTACCGACGTCATCATCGCCGTCATCGTGTACCTGAGCGCGTTCTCGCTGGTGATCAAGATGCTGTTGAGCGGCCGCCGCAAGAAGGCCCGTAAGTCCGGAAAGGAGGCACAGGTAAAATGAGTTTTCTGATTCGTCAGACCCTGATCTATGCCGTACCTCTGATGATTGTGGCGCTGGCCGGTATCTTTGCCGAGCGCAGCGGCATCATCAACCTGGCGCTGGAAGGCATCATGATCTTCGGCGCGTTCATCGGCGTATTGTTCGTGCGCCTTGTGCAGCAGTGGGGCTGGTTCGCCGCCGCCAAGGCTGCCAACAACTATGTGGCCCTGCAGGGCTTCATGATGCTTGCCATGATCACGGCAGCCATCTTCGGTGCGCTGTTCTCGCTGCTTTTGGCCTTTGCAGCCATCAACCTGAAGGCTGACCAGACCATCGGCGGCACAGCGCTCAACCTGATGGCTCCCGCCATCGTGCTGTTCTTCATCCGCATCATTGCCAACCAGAACAGCATGCAGATGGCTGAGGGCGACAGCGCCAGCTGGTTCATGATCAAAAAGGCGATGTTCGGCTATGGCCGCAAGGAGGAAATGGGGTTCCTGGGCGACACGTTCGTCAATAAGGTTTACCTTGCTACCTACATCTGCATCATCATCTTTGTGATCCTGAGCGTTATTCTGTACAAAACGCGCTTTGGCCTGCGCCTGCGTGCCTGCGGCGAAAACCCTCAGGCGGCGGACAGCCTTGGCATCAACGTGGTGAAGATGCGCTACAGCGGCGTGACCATCTCCGGCGCGCTGGCCGGCATGGGCGGCTTTGTGTATGCGCTGACCACCGCCAACTGCTCCTCCAACGGCGACGTGGCAGGCTTTGGCTTCCTGGCGCTGGCCGTTATGATCTTCGGCAACTGGAAACCGCTCAACGTGGCGGGCGCTGCGCTGCTGTTCGGCCTGTTCAAGTGCGTGGCCGCCAGCTATGCCAGCCTTGACATCAACGGCGACGGCATCTATCTGCTGAAGAATCTGGGCATCAACCCCAACTTCTACCGCATGATTCCCTACCTGATCACTCTCGTCGTGCTGGCCTTCACATCCAAGTCCAGCCGCGCCCCCAAGGCGGAGGGCATCCCCTACGACAAGGGAAGCCGCTAAACCAGCATTCCCCGGTTGTTTTTACAACCGGGGTGCTTTTTTCTGTCAGCGGTATGTGTTATACTGAAAAATGGATCAATCGGTAAAGGGGAGAACAGCCATGAAGAGATTTCTGCGCGTGCTGCTGACCGTGCTGCTTGTGTGCCTGATGGGCCTTTGCGCAGCAGAGGAATATGTGGAAGAGCGCGTGATCACTGTATCGCCGCTGCACGCCGTGCTTTCGGTCACGGGCGGCAGGGTCGAGATCTGCGCCACGGAAATCGACGGCGAAACATGGCTGTTTCTGCCTGCGTTTGCTGCGCCTGAGGGCATGGCGCTCACGCTGGACGGCCAGCGTGTGACGCTTGGTGAGCTTCAGCCCGATGAAGAGCTGGAGGGTGTTTCAAATGCACAGGTGTTCAGTGGCAGCGAAGCGCTGATGGATGTGCGTGTGATGCAGTCTGCCAACCTGCGCACGCTGTTTCTCACCAGTGATGACCCGGTGAACGAAGGCCGCGAATATATCGACAACTGTGAAAAACACGAAAATGCCACCACGGCTTCTATGATGCTGGTGGATGATGATGCGTCGGTCGACCACAGCGGAGCCATCCGCAAGCTGCGCGGCCGCGGCAACGGCACGTGGGTCAACCCTAAAAAGCCCTATCAGTTCAAGCTGGAGGACCGCAAGGACCTGCTGGATACCGGCCTTGACAGTGAGCGCGAGCGCACATGGGTGCTGCTGGCGGAAGCGTCGGGGCGCAACCTGGTGCATAACCGCATCGTGCTGGATATGGCGCTGGAACTGGGCCTGAGCGAAACGTCCCACAGCGAACACGTCGACCTGTACTACGACGGCGAATACCGCGGAACGTATCTTTTGACCGAAAAGGTTGAAATCGGCACCGGTCGCGTGAACGAGACCGACTATGAGGAAATGGTCGAAATCTGGAACGAGCAGGCCGGCACGACCGACCTGACTGCGCTTGCGGTGGGGGAGGGAACCAACCGTTTCGGCAGCACCTTCCATTATATTGAGGATCTGGCGGAGGCTGCCTCGCCGGACGTGGGCGCTTATCTGGTCGAAATGGAAACCGCAGGTTCCACCCTGTCGGATCGCTGCTGGTTCCAGATGAAGGACCAGACGGTGCTGAGCGTCAAAAATCCTGAAAACGCCAGCAAAACCATGATGGACTACATCAGCACCCGCCTGCAGGAGGCGCGCGACACGCTGGAAAACGGCGGCGTCAACCCCGAAACCGGGCGTACGGTGGAAGAAGAGTTTGATGTGGACGCCTTTGCGCGCACGTTGCTTTTGCAGGAGCTCAGCTACAATTACGACGGCTTTAAATATTCATCCACCTATTTTGTGCTGCCGGAGGGCTCCAGACGCTTCAAACCCGGCCCTGTGTGGGACTTTGACCTGGCATGGCGCTATCTGGTCAACGGCCTCAACGATGACGCACGCGCCTTCAAGGAAAACGGCGGATGGATGCAGGCCTTCTACCAGTGCGATGTTTTTGTGCAGGCCATGAAGCAGATCTACCGCGACGAACTGTACCCCATGGTGCAGAATATTTTGCTGGGCGACGGTGAGGGCGAATATGTGAAATCCCTGTCCGCCTATGCCGAGGAGATCAATGCCTCGCGCCTGATGAATGAGGTGCTGTGGCAGCCCGTGCAGCAGAACCGCTATCTGTTCGGCTTTGATTACGAGCAGGAGCAGGCGCTGCTTCGCCAGTTTATCACGCAGCGCAGCCAGTGGCTCAACGAGGCGCTGGCGGAGGACGCATACGGCGCGGACGATATCGTGCTGTACCTGAGCGGGCTGTATGCCCATGTGGACGAGATCGTGCATGTGCAGGCTCGTCCGTGGAACAACGCCGCCCTGCGTTCGTTTACATGGGAGCAGGTCAGCGAGGCAGACGAGGAGAACTACGCCGTATGGCAGGCGGAGATCTTCCTTGCGCCGCATGAGGATCTTTCCCAGCCGCGCGTGATCATCAACGGCTGTGAAGTGGATCATGAAGTGACGGATGACGGCCTTCTTCGCGTGCTGGTCACGTTTGAGGATCCGTCCTACCGGCCGGTGGATTACTATGGCGATGATATCGGCTGGATCTACAACTATGACGTGTACATCGAAAATCACCCCGAAGTGCTGGATATCTGCGGCGAGGACGATCCCGAAGCGGTGATGGACTACTTCTGCGACGAAGGCATGTATGAGGATCATCAGGGCAATGCGTTTTTCAAGCCCAGCGCCGTGCTGGCTGCGCACCCGGAGCTGGAGTACATGCTGGGCGATGACTGGTCGATGTACTACTGGGACTATCTGTATTACGGCCGCGAAACGGACAAGTGGACGCGGTACATGGGCCAGTGCTTCTGGCCGGAAGTGGAGAGCGCTCTGGAATGATGAAACGCTTGCTGTGCGTGCTGTGCGCAGCCTTGTGCCTGTGTGCGGCAGCCTGCGCTGAAAGCTTTGTATACGGCCAGTCTGAACTGGGCCGCGATCTTGTGTGCTGGCAGCTGGGCGATGAGCAGGCTGAAAAGAGCATTTTGACAGTATTCGCCGTGCACGGCTTTGAGGATTCACGTGACCGTGACGGCGAGGTGCTGACACACATTGCGCAGCAGATCATCGCGCACTATGAAGCCGCACCGCAAAAGCTGGAAGGCTTCCGCCTGTATGTGGTGCCCTGTGCCAACCCTGACGGTCAGCTGGAAGGCACCGGCAAGGATGGTTTTGGCCGCTGCAATGCCAACGGGCTTGACATTAACCGGGATTTTTCTGTCAAGTGGACGCGCAAGACCACCCCGCGCTACCGCACAGGCGACCAGCCCTTTTCCACCGCCGAGGCAAGAGCCATCCGCGATCTGGTCGAACAGGTGAAGCCCGACTATGGCGTTGACGTGCACGGCTGGATCAACGGCGT
Source organism: Clostridia bacterium (assembly GCA_017517815.1). The sequence goes on from JAFWYA010000068.1 coordinate 86,633, forward strand.
GTATGGCGACAAGGCGTTTGCACAGGCATTCCGCAATGCATTTGGCTTCGGATACCGCAAGTACAGCGGCGGCGGCATGCTTTCACAGTGGATGGCTGAGCAGACGGAAGCCAGCGTGATGGTGGAACTGCCCAAATATCCCGACCGTGACGGCTATGTGGAAAAGCACGCCGCCAACATGATTGAAGCGCTGGACAGCTGGATGGCGAAAAAACGCTGACAGGTGTAAAAAATTCCCCGCATTCGTGCAGACGGCAGGGAATGTGCTATAATGGAAACTCAGACCACCCCGAAAGGAACTTTGGTATGAACAGATTTTTGCGTTTGACTGCTTTGCTGCTGGCGCTTTTGTGCCTGCCCGTGTGGGCGATGGCCGAAGAGATTGCTGCGCCTGCGGAAACGCCTGTGCCCGAAAACATGGAAATGGAAGGCATGGCCACCGGCGACGGCGAGGAGGATACCGGCGAGGTGCTCACCGGCCTGGCCGCGACGATCGAAGGCAAGCAGCCGCTGTATACCACCCGCATCAAGCCCTTTGTATCCAACGGTTCGGCCATCCGTATGCGTGCGGAGCAGAGCAACAAGAGCGACGTGGTGTGCGTGATCAGCGCATGGCAGCCCATTACCGTGTACGAGGTTTATCCTGCCTATGTGCTGGCGGAGTACAACGGCCATGTGGGTTATGTGATCCGCACGTGGGTGGATGAGGAAATGGTTGCCGTCAACCCCAAAACTACGCCTCCCTACGGCGTGGTGCCTGCACAGTATGTGGCCACGCTCACCCAGCAGGTGAACGTCTACACCGAGCCCAGCAAGGATTCATCCATCAACGACATCCGTCCCGGCGCAGGCAGCAAGATCGCCATTCTGGAGTTTGTGGACGGCTTTGCCAAGGTGCTGTACTGGCGCAGCTACGGCTACATCGACGCGCAGTACCTGACCGACTTGGTGGTGGTGAGCGAAGAGGTTACGCCCATGAGCGAGGATACGCCCATTGCGGCTTTCTGCAGCTTTTTTGAGTATAACACCGGCAAAGAAGGCAACGAGGGCCGCTGCAAGAACATCGTGCGCACCTGCGAAAGCATGACCCGCGTCATGCAGCCCGGCGAATCGCTGGATTTCAACAATCAGGTGGGCCCCTATAAAAAGAACAACGGCTATTTCCCCGCACCGGTGCTCATTGACGGCGGCAGCCAGCTGGGCTATGGCGGAGGCACCTGCCAGTCCAGCAGCACGCTGTACAACACTATCCGTCAGCTGCCGGGCATCACCATTCTGCAGCGCCGTCCCCACGGCCCCGGCTGTGCGCGCTACCTGCCCATGCATCAGGACGCGGCGGTTGGTACCAAGGAGCTCAACCTGCGTTTCCGCAACGACTGCGGCTATTCCATCCGCATCGTGTCC
>JAFWYA010000005.1 GCA_017517815.1 Clostridia bacterium
GAGCGTTCATACAGCACACGCAGCTGAGGCAGATAAGGGGAATCCAGATCAATTGAACAGGTGTGCATATCAGCCTCTCAGAATGTTTTCCAGCGCGAGCAAGGCGTTTTCCGCGCAGTTATCCTGCGGAATGTAGCCCTGCTTGATGCGGTAGTCCAGATCCATCAAATAATCGTAAGCCTCGCGCAGCTTTTCGCGGCTGAAACGGCGCGCCTGCTGCTGTGTGCGGTTGACGGAAAACGGCGGAATGCCCAGCAGCTGCGCCTGCGCGTTGGCGGGCGTGCGCTCATCCAGCAGACAGCGCATATGATAGAGGATGCGGTACTGACGCAAAAGCATGGCCAGAATGCCCATGCGCTCCTCGCCGGCGCGAACCATGTCGCGCAGCAGGGCAAAGGCACGGTCGATGGCGCCGGCCACCTGCGCATCCACCATCTGAAAAACCGTGCACTCGGTAGAACGCGTACATACTGCGTCGATGTCTTCAGCAGTCACGGTATCGCGCTCATCCAGATAGGCGCATAGCTTTTCCATCTCCTGTCGCAAAAGCGCTGCATCGCGCCCGACGGTGAACACCAGCCGTCCGGCATTTTCTGCGTCCAGATTCTTGCCCATGCGGCGCATGGCCTTGCGGGCCCAGTCGGCACACTCCACATCGTTCATTTGGGAAAAATCGACGATGGCGTTTTTCTTTTTGAGCAGCGTATACAGCTTTTTGCGGCCGTCGGCCTTGCCCTTCACATAAAAGACGATGCAGGTGGTGGGGGAGATATGCGCAAGATATTCGCTGACCGCTTCAGCCTTGCGCTCATCCTCGGCCTTGCGCCCGGCAGTGATCAGCGAGCATTCTCTGACGACCACCATGCGTTTTTCAGCCATAAAGGGCAGCGTTTCGGCAGCTGCGATGAGCGTGTCGGCGTCCGGATCGGTCAGGTCGGTCAGGTTCATTTCTTCCAGACCGGCCGGCAGCAGACTGGCGCACAGCTGCTTGAGAGCCTGCTGCTTGATGTATTCCTCCGGACCTTCGAACAGGTAGCATCCGCCGATGCTGCCGGACTTGATCAGGTCAAAGAAAGCGGTATGGTTCATGCTTTACCTCGTTTGATAAGGGGTTGCGCAAAGCGCTCCGTTTTGAACGGTAAGGGTGATATCGCCGCATTCGTCCGTGCGGAAGACCTGTACGCCTGCCTGCTCAAGGCGGTTGAGAGTTTCTTCGCCGGGCAGATAATGGTTGCCGGAGGAAACGCTCACAAGGGCAAATGCAGGCGAAACGAAGTGCAGGAAATCAGCACTGGTCGAATTGCTACTGCCGTGATGCGCTACCTTCAACACATCCGCCGGTATGGCGGCGTACGGTTCATAAAAGCCCTCCAGATCGCTGGCGGACAGGATGGTGTAACCATCCAGATTGATGCTAAGCACCAGCGGCATCTCATTGGCAGGATGACCGGTGCGCACATCGCGATTGGGCCACAGCACACGCACGGCTGTTTTATTGTAGCGCAGCTCGTCGCCCATGGCAAGATATGTTGTAGGAATATTCTTTTCGTGAATTTGGTCAAGAAGGGCAAGCGCCTCCGGGTCCACCCGCTGCTGTGGAGCATTGACGGGCAGATAGACCTGGTGGATTCTGACAGGGCTGTCCAGCAGCTGTTCCATTCCGCCGATGTGATCCATGTGAAGATGCGTAATATACAGCGCGTCGATGTCGCGGTTTTCTGTCATCAGGTAATCAAGTGCATTCTGACCGTCGGAACCGGCGTCGATGAGAATGGTTGTGCGGCCGTCCATCAGCAGTGCGCAGTCCGCCTGCCCGGAATCCAGCTGGATATAGCGTACTTCTGCGGGCAGTTGCCATATCGTTGCACAAACAGCAACGATCAGCGTGAGAACAGCTGCCGCGATACGTTTGCGCAGGCTGCCCGGCATTCTGCGCGAAAGCATGAAAACAGCCAGCCCCACCCCGATGCACAGAACTGCCGGAGGAGAAGGCACACGAATGGAGGCATATGGCAGATGGGAAAGCAGTTTCACCAGCCACAGCAGTATATCTGTCATGCGCGAGACGAGCCATCCGGCGCACCTGCCCAACAGGGGAATAATGCTTACAGGCAACAGAGCAGCATAACAGGGGAGCAGCACACCCGACACCAGTGGAACGATGAGCAGGTTGATCAAAATGCCGTACAGCGGCAGCTGGTTGAAATACGCAGCAGTTGGCAAAAGCACGCCCAACTGAGCTGCGATGGAAACGGAAAGCCCTTCACAGACCCGGCAGAACAGCTGTGAATGTCTGCGCCCTTCTGGCAGCAGGAAATGGCGGATCGGCCTTGTGAAAAGCAACAAACCCATCATGGCGCTGAAGCTGAGCACGAGGCCTGCACTGTGCGCCTGAAGCGGCTGAAGAAGCAGAATCACAAGCATGGAACACGCCAGAACGGTCAATCGATCAGCTTTACGGTGAAGACTGCGCGCAAACATAAAACAAACCAACATGATCGCTGCACGGTTGGCGGCGGCGGAGAAACCAGTGAGCCCGCAGTAACCGATGAGAAAAACGCTCAGGAGCGGCAGGTGCAGCTTTTTCTTCAGTTCCAGACGTTTGAATAAAAATATAAGCAGCGTGCTGAGTACGCTGACGTGCAGGCCGGAGACGCTCAGCACATGCGCGATACCCAGTTCCTGAAAGGCTTTGTTCTCTTCATCACGCAGGCCCTCGCGGCTGCTGAAAAGCATTGCCATGGCAATGCGTGCATTCTCGCCCATCACACGCTCGTAAGCTTTATAAATGGAGGAACGGACGCGATGACTCAGATCGATGACAGGAGCAGTGAGAGGCGTGTTTTCAATCGTGAGTTCCTGATAGGTGGTAATGCCAAATGAGAAACCTCTCTGGCGCATCCAAAGACGAAAATCCAGATGTGGTTCTCCACTTTTGCCATCCGGCAGATAGACGCGGCCGGTGAAGCGCACCCTTGCACCATCAAACAATTCGGGAGGTTCGTCTTCATAATGCAGGGAACAGTAGGCATTGCCCTGAACCGGGCATCCATCCAACGCGATATCTGTGAGCGCGAAGGTGATGCGTTGATCCGTGCGCTGAGTTGCTCCGCCGGAAATGCTGGCGGATATTTCGTACTTGCCGGGAACGGGCTGAGATACGTTCATGGCAGCGTCTGTACGAAGGACGCCCAGCAGGAAAAAGCAGAACATTGCTGCAGCGGTTCCGCTGTGTCCGCTCAGTCCGAGCAACACCAGTGAAGCAACAGCGGCAGCAAGAGCTGCCCACAGCCACGGGCCGTCTGCAAGGGAAAGAGAGGCTAAACAACCGCACAGAAAACAAAGCGCAGCCAAAACAAGCAGGTGGCTGCGCTTGGGCACCGTATATGCGGTGCGCGGGATCATTTGTCAATACGCTGGAGCAGGCAGACGGCATGCGCGGAAATGCCGCGTTCTTCTCCTTCAAAGCCCATTTTTTCAGTGGTGGTGGCCTTTACGCTGATGCGCTCGACCTCCACGCCGATAGCGTCGGCCAGACGCTGGCGCATCTGGTCGATATAGGGGCGCAGCTTGGGCTTCTGTGCCACGATGGTTACGTCGGCATTGCCCAGAGTATAGCCGTGCTCGCACACGACGGCGTAAACATGCTTGTACAGCTCAATGGAATCGGCACCGCGGTAGGCTTCGTCCGTGTCGGGGAAAAGCTTGCCGATGTCGCCCAGTGCCAGCGCGCCAAGCAGCGAATCCATCAGAGCATGGGTGGCTACGTCAGCGTCGCTGTGGCCCAGAAGGCCCAGATGATGCGGAACTTCCACACCACAAAGGATGAGCTTGCGCCCTTCTACCAGTGTATGTACATCCATGCCGTGTCCGATGCGAAACATCAGGCATCCTCCTTTTCAGCACGCATGGCCAGAATGAGTTCGGCCAGCTGAAGATCTACCGGGGTCGTCAGTTTCAGGTTTTCTCGGTCGCCGGCGCTGAGGTAAACCGGCATGCCTGCATGCTCCAGAAGCGAAGCGTCATCTGTGCCCAAATAGCTGTCCGCGAGTGCCTTTTCGTGCGCCTCACGGATGAGGGCTACGCGGAAAGCCTGCGGGGTTTGCATGGCATAGAGGCTGGCGCGGTCAGGGGTGTCCTGCACCAGACCGTCCGCTGCGGCGCGCTTGATAGTATCCACCACGGGAATGGCGGCAATGCCGGAGCCGTGTGCTTCCACACTTTCCAGCGCGCGCTGAATGACGCCCTCCGTCACGAGAGAACGGGCGCCGTCGTGGATGAGCACGCAGTCTGCGTCATCGGGCAGGGCCTTCAGACCATTGTATACGGAATACTGCCGCTCGCTGCCGCCGGGTACGACGGCGGTCACAAAGCGCCCCAGACCATAGCGGTCAAGCAGCATGCGCATTTCATCCACTTCATCCGCTGCGGCCACGACCACAGCGCCTGCACAAAAGCCGGTGAAGGCGGCTACAGACCGCACGATGGCCGGAATGCCGCGCAGCTTCAGGAAAATCTTGTTGACCTCGCTGCCCATGCGGCGGCCGCTTCCGCCGCCCAGAATGATAGCATAGTTCTTCATTCTTCGCCGCGCTCAGCTTTGGTCTGAGCGTCCTCCTCCAGCACTTCGTACATATCGGCCGCGCCTTCCTTACGCACGACTTCCTTGATGCTGACGATGCGGTAGCGGCCCACGCGGCTGCCGAAGCGGATTTCGAGGGTATCGCCCTCTTTGACTTCAGCGCCAGGCTTGGCGACCTTGCCGTTGAGGCTTACGCGGCCGCCGGAGCAGGCTTCGTTGGCGACGGTGCGGCGCTTGATGATGCGGCTCACCTTCAGGTATTTATCCAGTCGCATAGGCTGTTACTCCTTTTCTACATAGGCTTCGATCAGGCGAAGCGAATTTTCCACACCCTTTACATGGCTGCGTTCATAACCGTGAGAGGCATACACGCCCGCGCCGATGAGCGCATAGCGGATATCCATGCCGGACTTCAGGGCTGTGCCGGCGTCACTTCCATAGGCAGGATAGACGTCTACAGCATAGTCGATGCCATTTTGTTTGCTCAGCTCGATCAGCTCGCTGGTCATGGTATAGTCGTAGGGGCCGTTGGAGTCCTTGGCACAGATGGACACCTGCTGTTCGGTGCAGGTGAGGCTGTCGCCTACGCAGCCCATATCCACCACCAGCAGATCCTCGGTATCAGATGGCAGACCGTTGGATGCACCGTGGCCCACTTCCTCATACACGGAGAAGAAAATGGTGGTTTTGCGGGCGAGCTTTACCTCGCCGTCGGCCACGCCTTTGGCCAGTGCCAGCAGCATGCCGGCGGAAAGCTTGTCATCCAGGAAACGGCTGCGGATATAGCCGCTTTCAGTCACGCGGGAACGGGGATCCAGACACACGACATCGCCTACGGAGACGCCCAGCGCCTCGACCTCAGCCTTGGTGGCGACGTTTTCATCCAGCAGAATTTCGAGGGTGTTTTCGTCGCGCTTTTCTTCATCCATGCCGCGGTTGACATGGGTGGATGCATTGCGCAGCTGAATAACGCCGGTATAACGTTTGCCCTCGCGGGTGACAACCGTAACGTTTTCAGTTTCGACGGCATTGAAGGCCGGGCCGCCCAGACGGGTGAATGCCAGATGGCCGTCCGCCTTGATGGTGCGCACCATCAGGCCAAGCGTGTCCACATGCGCAGCCAGCGCGAGGGGACGTCCCTCGCCGCCCAGACAGCAGCGTACAGCGCCTTTATGTGTGCGTTCGGGGGCAAACCCCATGGCGGAAAGCGTGGCCAGCAGATGATCAGTCACGTTGAGGGTATACCCTGTGGGGCTGTCGATGGACAAAAGCTTCATGGTTTGCTCAACAGCGTAATTTGTATTGAGTTTCATATTCATTCCTCCTCAAATGGGCAAAGAATGCACTTCTTCCATATCATACCGCATTTGAAGGCCTCAGGCAAGGGCGAAATGCATGCTGCGCCATGCATTTTAACATGTTGAAATTACAAGCAGAACGTGATGATAATTTTTTCACAAACTCTTCGGGGGCTATTGCAATAAGCGGCGTATTTTGGTAGAATACCAATTGGAACACTATCATTTTTAGGGAGGTACACCACCAATGGTTAAAGTTGCTATTAACGGTTTCGGCCGCATCGGCCGTCTTGCTTTCCGTCAGATGTTCGGCGCTGAGGGCTACGAAGTCGTCGCCATCAACGACCTGACCAAGCCCGCCATGCTGGCCCACCTGCTGAAGTATGACACCGCTCAGGGCCCCTACTGCGGCGCTATCGGCGAGAACAAGCACACCGTGGAAGCCACCGAGAACAGCATCATCGTCGACGGCAAGGAAATCAAGATCTATGCCGAGAAGGAAGCTGTCAACTGCCCCTGGGGCGAGCTGGGTGTGGACGTCGTGCTGGAGTGCACCGGCTTCTACTGCTCCAAGGAAAAGAGCCAGGCTCACATCGATGCCGGCGCCAAGAAGGTCGTTATCTCTGCCCCCGCTGGCAACGATCTGCCCACCATCGTGTTCTCTGTTAACGAGAATACCCTGACCAAGGAAGACACCATCATCTCCGCCGCTTCCTGCACCACCAACTGCCTGGCTCCCATGGCCAAGGCCCTGAATGATGCCTATCCCATCCAGACCGGCATCATGACCACCGTGCATGCTTACACCGGCGACCAGATGATCCTGGACGGCCCCCATCGCAAGGGCGATCTCCGTCGTGCCCGCGCTGGCGCCCAGAACATCGTTCCCAACAGCACCGGCGCTGCCAAGGCCATCGGCCTGGTCATCCCCGAGCTGAACAAGAAGCTCATCGGCTCCGCCCAGCGCGTGCCCGTCTGCACCGGTTCCACCACTCTGCTGGTTGCCGTTGTTAAGGGCCAGGATGTGACCAAGGAGTCCATCAACGCCGCTATGAAGGCCGCTTCTTCCGCTTCCTTCGGCTACACCGAGGAGCAGCTGGTGTCTTCCGATATCATCGGCATGACCTACGGCTCTCTGTTCGATGCCACCCAGACCATGGTCGCCAAGATCGACGACGACACCTATCAGGTGCAGGTCGTGTCCTGGTACGACAACGAGAACTCCTACACCTCTCAGATGGTCCGCACCATCAAGTACTTCGCTGAGCTGAACTAATCGGTTTGGTGAATGCTGGTTCAAATGTGAATCACATTTCCCCCTCTTTCCTGCTTTCGGGTGGGAAAGAGGGGTTTTTCAAATCAAACTTTATCAGGAAAGCGTTGTGCGGTTGATGATGTGGGATACCATTTATTCATGGCTGAAAAAGATGATCGGGATGATCGGCTTTGTCTGCAGTGCGGCAGTGCTTGTTTTGAACGTCATATATCGCTGTCAGGTAAGCTATGGCGATTCCGAAAAGGTGATCATCACGGCCAACCTGTCCGGCGGTATCGTCATGCTGCTGCTATTGGCAGGCGCAGTGTATTTGCTGTGCCGTTTTTGCAGACGCATTGAAAAAGTGAATCAGCGTCGGCTGTTCTGGGTGCTTTCAGCCGCATATGCCGTGTTGGCTGCTTATCTGATTTTTAACTCCGCTCCCGTTATGCGCACAGATGCTCTGTGGATTCAGCAGGCGGCTCTTGAGGTCAACAAGGGCAACTGGTCCGTTTTTAAACCGTGGAAATACATGCACACCTATCCGCATCAGCTTGGTATGCTGGTTTATGATCTGCTGCTGTCGCTGATAACGGAAAATCCAGCGCTCAACTTTGCGGTGAATGCCCTGCTGGTGCTGGGTATCAACCACACCTGCTGGCAGCTGAGCCGCCAGCTTACGGATGATGCGTTTGTTCATGTGCTGACCATTTGTCTGTGCTTTGCCTTTTTGCCGCAGCTGTTTTTCATCATGTTTGCCTATGGGCAGATCCCGGGTTTCTTCTGCTTGATGATGGCCATGCTGCAGGCGGTCAGATTCGGCAAAAGGCAAAGTCTGAAAACAATGCTTGGCATGCTGACGTTTGCATCGCTGGCGATTTTGCTGCGCAAAAACAACCTGATCGGCGTGCTGACCATTGTGTGTTTTCTGGTTTTACAGTTTTTCAGGCAGCGTGGATGGCGCAGTGCTTTGGCGATCATATGCGCGCTGGCCTGTCTGTATGTGCCCGGCAAGGCCGTTGAAACAGTTTTTGAAAGGCTTTCCCGTCAGAACCTGAACAACGGCTGCCCCAGCGTGCTGTGGCTGGCCATGGGCACGGATATTGACAATCAGCTGCGCGGCCCGGGCTGGTATGACAGCACGTCGTACGATACCTACCTGCAGCTGAATGCCGACGCTACAGCTGCATCGGCTGCGGGTGTGGAAAAGCTGAAAGTCAACATTGACAAAATGAAAGCTGATCCCATGCGCACGCTGCGCTTCTTCCGGGAAAAAACGGTTTCGCAGTGGTGCGAACCCATGTATCAGTCTGTATGGAGCGGGCCGATGGCCCTTGGCGAACAAGGTACATATACGCCGCTTTTGCAGGACCTTTACGCGGGAGGTACGGCCGAGGAGATTGTGGAGCATTTCTGTAAGCTGATCGTTCTGCTGATTTTTGGCGGATGCATGATGTTTTTGCTCTTTGATGCAAAGAAGAGCGGCGGATGGGAACTGGGCGTTGTGTACTTCATCGGCGGCTTTTTGTTCCATATGCTGTGGGAGGCCAAAAGCCAGTATATCTATCCCTACGTGTTCAGCCTGATCCCGATGGCTGCACAGGGGCTTCGTGCGGTGGCTGGCAGGCTGCAGGAACGCAGATAACAAATAGCAAACAGAGTGGCAGGGAATTGACCTGTTATTTGATGCACTTCATGAACCGTGCATGCCCCCCAAATCCGTCAATACTTGACAACACACGCCCAAAGACGTATGATTACCCGGAAAAAATGTACAAGGGAGCCGTGAATACGATGGGTAACCTGATGACGGTGGGCTTGCTGATGACCTGTGTGGCATGCTATGTGTGCCAGGGGCTGTTTGGCAAGCTGTACGCCATACACTTTGACGGACAGTCGAACGATGCAACGCCGGTGTATTCAACGCTGTACGGGCTGATCGTGGGTTTGGGCGTACTGGCGGTAGCGCTGGGTTTTCGCCTGAATGCCAGCCCGATCACCTGGACACTGGGACTGATCAACGGCGTGGTGCTGTTTGTGTATAATCCTTGCATCATCAACTCCTCGCGTACCGGCCCGTTCGGCTTTCAGAGCATCTTCCGTCTGTTTGGTTCCGTGGTGATCCCGATGGTATTCGCGCTGGTGTTCTGGGGCGAGTCGCTGTCGGTGCTGCGTTGGCTGGGCATTGCGGTGATGCTGTTGAGCTTTGTGCTCATCAATGCTGATGGTATGGTGCTCAGCGACGTGAAGAAGGGTTATATGGGCTGGGTGACGCTGCTGTTTTTTGTCAACGGCGCGTATGCAGTCATCATGGCAGCCCAGCAACGCCTGGCAGGCAGCGCTGAGCGCAACGCGATGATCGTGATCACCTTTTTGTGCTCCGCCTGCATTTCACTGGTTTCGCTGCTGCTGAGGCGCAGGGGCGATACCCTGCGTGCCTTCCGCATGAGTCCCAAGGCATGGGGCAGCGCGATGGGCGCAGGCGTTTCGGCAGCGCTGGCGGTGGTACAGCTGATGATTCTGATTGGCCGGGTGGATTCGCTGCCGGTGTTTTATACCATTGAAAACGGTATGGTCCTTGTGCTGACGATTGTGTTCAGTGCGATTTTGTTCAAAGAAAAAATCAGCCGGATGACTGTGTTTGGCATTGTGGTGTCGGTGATCAGTCTGGCAATGCTTTCGCTGTGATCTATTGTTGATTTCATAAAAAAAGTCCCGACGGCGTTGATGCCGCCGGGATTTTTTTGTTATTTGTTCACCACAACACAGGCTACGCCGCGCGGTTCAAGGGTTACAGTCTTGCCAAGCACGTCGAGGGTGATGGACTCGTCCAGCTCGGTGCGCAGGGCGAACATTCGCTCATCGCCGCAGATATATTCGGTGTAAAACACACCCTTGGGAAGAGACAGATCGGTCTGGCACACATAGCGGGCCTCGCGGCTGTAGAAGAAGCGGGCAAATTCCTGCTTGAGAGAAAGCAGTTTTTTCACATGCTGCGCATAGTTGGGCATGGCCGCAATGCCAACCTTGCGGCTGCGGAAGATGGCCACATCAAAACGGAAGCCCTGAATGAAAGTATAGTTCAGGTCGTCCTTCCAGTTGGTGCGCTCGTCGTGCAGATATCGGTTGGTCATGATGATCTCGGGGAAGGTACGACGGAACATCTGCGGGAAATGGGTCGATACGTTGTCGCCCTTGGTACGGTGGTAGTGGTTGGCAAAGTCACAGCCGTGCAGATAGTCCACGCAGCCGCTGACGGCGTCGTTGGTGCACTCGGTGCCCAGCGCCTGATCAGGCCCCAGAATGGCACGCAGACGAGCCAGATTCTGACGTCGGAAGTGCAGCTCGTCATCCACACGCTTGCCGTGCTTGTGCTGGTCGTTGAAGCACAGACGGCTGATGCCGCCAACCTGATCGTAGAAAATGCCGTCCGGGCCAAAGCTGAGCTTCAGATGGCCGTTTTCTTCCAGCTTGTCCGCCCACAGATCGGTCGCCTGACAGGCCTCCACAAAGGAGATGTAGCCGTAGTTGATCATGTAGGTGCTGTCTTTTTCAAAACGGTAGTTCATCAGGTATTCGTTGCCGGCGATGTCGTGTTTGGCCACCTGATCGTGATACTGGCGGTAGAAGTCGGTGTTTTTGTCGATGAGGATGCCGTTGTTGTACAAAATCACCCGGCCGCCAAGACGCTGGATTTCGTCGATGGCTGCGCGCAGGCCTTCTTCACCGCCCAGCTCTTCATCGACCTCATATTTGGGATAGCCGTTGTCAAAACGGCCCTTCCACCAGCCGAAAACCAGCAGGGTGTCCAGCCCGTATTCCTTGCCTTCCAGATACAGCTTGGGCAGGTCGGCATATTTGAAGAAGATCTCGCCGTACTGGTGACGCATGATGATGCGCTGCCAGCCGGTCATGTTTTGCACCCACTGGCGGGGCTGAACGGGCTTGAAATAGGTGCTGCGGGCAAAGCTGCCGTACAGGTCGGACGCCTCGCGCCAGTCGCCCTTGTACATGGACACATGCACGGGGGAGAGGGTAAGGGTTTCGCCCTTGTTGGCAAAAGGATACTGGCAGATGGCCGAAATCAGGCGCGGTTCGGGTTTGTGGCGCGGACCGATGGCGCTGAGCAGGCAGCAGGCGTGCGTGCGCTCGTCATGCTTGCCGATGTAGAAAAAGTATTCCTGACTTTGGATGCCCATCCACGTCATCGTGGCAGGGCGGGGATACATCAGGCTGGACTTGATTTCGTTGTAGTCGGCGCTTTTGTATTCGGAATGTGCGCTTTCCAGAGCAGCCCAGGGATTGACGATGCGTTCGCCCAGTCCGCGCGGACGAAACAGCACATCCTGGCTGCGTTCACCTGCCATGCGGTTGAAGTCGACGTAGGGGCACTGCAGCTCGTTGAGGCGCGCGTCGCTGCGGTTGTGCAGCGTGCTGGTGAAGGCATAGCCGGTTTCACTTTGCGTAACGTTGATGACAAGGCTTGCGTCGAGCGTGGTGCCGTCGTCTGTGACAAGCTGGTCGTAGGTGAGGGTGGTCACGTTTCCATCACAAACCACGCTGCCGTGCTGGTCGCAGGAATGAATGGTCATTTCCATGTGATAGCCGTCGTCAGCAATGATTCGCCAGAAATCGCCGTTGGGCGTTTCGCAAAGCTCAGTTCCGGGCAGCGTCCAGCTGGCACGGCTGCCGTCAGCCGAAAAGAGAATGCAAAGTTCATTTTTCATGTGGAAGTCCTCCCGTATGGGTTGATGCTTTTGATATACCGTAAAACATAGAAAGAAACAATGCATATTTGAATAAATATTGCATGATATGAAACAAAAAGATTGAAAATGATGGTTTTCGGATTATAATTTACATAAAAAGCTTAATGAGGGGGTGAAGAATGTGCAGTACTGCTTTGACCTTACTCGTTTGCCTTCGGTGAGCGTGGCGGGACGGTGCAGTTACCGCGCCGGCTGGCATCGCAGCACAAAGCCGCGGTCACATATGATCCTGTTTATGAAAAAAGGCGAATTTGTGTTTCGCCTGAACGAACAAACCGTTACCCTGCACGATGGCGAACTGTTGATTTTTCCGGCAGGTACGCCGTATCGGGTAACGGCGAAGGAAGACTGTGATTACCTCTACCTTCATTTTTTCCCCGACGAGCCGCTGACAGATATGGCGGACCAGGGCCCCAGCACGCTGATCCTGCCGCAAAAGATGAGCTTTGCCGATCGATTGGACCGGCAGGAAAAGATCATCCGCGACATCGAAGAAATGGCGTCGATTCTGCACGAGTCCCATCCCTACGCCGGAATGATGCTTTCGACAGAACTGAGCCGGTTTCTGGTCTTTGTGGCCATGTGCCATGCCGAGCAGATAGCGCCTCAAAGCCCGCTGGCCTTTCGGCGTATGCAAAGCTATATTCAGGAGCACGTTAGCGAACCGGTCACACTTTCGGCGCTGGCGCAGATATCCGGCCTGTCGCGGCAGTATGTGATGCGAATGTTTAAAATCCATACGGGACAGACGGCCACACAGTATATCCACGCTGTCAAACTGGCGCATGCACAGAAGCTGCTGCGCGAAAATGATTCGTCGCTGGAAGAAGTCAGCGAGCAGCTTGGCCTGTGCGGTGCGCATTACCTGTGCAGGCTGTTCAAACAGCACTACGGCCTGACGCCCGGCGAATACCGTGAACGGTTCCGCCGGGAACTGTAAAAGCAATTTTTACGCTTTTCACGTTGCCGTCACAGCGCGGTTGTGATATCATAAACAAAACGGTTGCAAATCAAATAAAGGGAGTTGTAGCATATGTTGTTCCCCCGACCCAGACAGGCGGAGTACCATGAGGGTTTTTATCAGGTAAAGGGCCATTATGAAGAAATGGATCTGCTGGCATTTTATCAGGCGATCCATGACGGCAATGAGGATGTAACGGTCAAATCGGCCCCTCTTCTGGAAAAGGAAGCCTATCAGCTGACCATTGCCGAAGACGGCGTGACCATCGCTGCCTCCTGCGACGAGGGCCTGTTCCGTGCGGCCACTTCGCTGCATCAGCTCATTCGCCGCCAGCATGGAAAGCTGTCGCTGGCTGAGATCGACGATAAGCCCGAACTTGGCCGCCGCGGCTATATGCTGGACATCAGCCGCGGACGCATGCCCAAGGTGGAAACCCTGAAAACCATGATCGATTTCATGGCCGGCCTGAAGTACAACGAGCTGCAGCTGTACATGGAAGGCGACTGCTTTAAGTATGCCGCCTATCCGCAGTGTACGGTGGATTTTGACTGCCTTACTCCGGAAGATATCCGCATGCTGGACGCCTATTGCCGTGAACGCTTTATCGATCTGGTGCCCAACCAGAACTCCTTCGGCCATATGTATACGTGGCTGAAGAAGCCTGAGTTCCATCATCTGGGCCTGTTTGAGGGCGACGAAACGCCGTCTACCCTCAACCCGCTGCTGGATGAGAGCTATGAATTCATGTGCAACCTGTACGAGTCGCTGCTGCCGCATTTCTCGTCTGAGTTTGTCAACATTGGCCTGGACGAAGCCTACGGCCTTGGCAAGTATCAGATTGAGGAGTACTGCAACGAACGCGGCAAGGATATCGTGTTCATGGAGTGGCTCAACAAGCTCAACGACCACATCAGCGAAAAGTACGGCAAGAAGGTCATGTTCTGGGCGGATATGATCTACAATTATCCGCAGAGCTACCATCTGGTGCCAAAGGACGCAATCGCCATGGAATGGGGCTACGAGCTCATCCAGTCCCAGCGCATGACGGACCACTGCATTGCCTATCGCAATGCGGGCGTGAAGTACTACGTCTGCCCTGCCACTAATGTGCACGGCACCTTTACCGGCCGCATGGACGTGACTACCTTTAACATCCGCACCTGCGCTGAGCTGGCGGTGGAATACGGTGCCATGGGCATGCTGCTGACTGACTGGGGCGACGGCGGACATCCGCAGTTTGCAGTTTGGAGCTGGGCGCCCATCGCGCTGGCCGGTCAGTACGGCTGGAACACCGGTGCAAAGCAGGACGGCGAAACCTTTAAGGCAGACTTCATCCGCAATGCCGAGCACTATGTAGACGAAGAGATTTTTGGCGGCAAAAAGGTGGCCAACCTGCTGTACCGCATGGGCAACTACTATCTGCTGGAGCCTGAACGCGTGCATGTGTGCACCATGAGCGCCAAGGAATTCAGCCTGCCCATGAACGTGACCAAATACGCCCATCTGTTTGACATCAAGGACAGCGGCGACGTGTTCTACTTCAATAACGTGCTGGACTATGTGCGCCGCGTGTGGGCGGATATCGACAAGGTCGACATCGACCCGCAGATCAAGCGCGAGATCAATGTGAATGTGCAGATGGTTATCGCCGGTGCGGAAATGTGCAAGATCAAGATCGGCGAAGAACCCACCAGCGAAAAGCTGGATGAGCTGATCGCGCTGCTTGACTGGATTGAGCAGGAGTATATCACCCTGTGGAACCTGCGCAACTATGAGCGCGGCCAGGAGAAGTTCCTGGATACGATCCGCCAGCGCCGTGACGAACTGAAGGCTATGAAAAAGTAATGTTAAAAAGGCTGTGCAGTGTGTGTGAAGTAGTCAATAGTTAGTAGACAGAAAATAACCTAAGCCACCAGTTCTGTTCGAAACAGGACTGGTGTTTTTCCGTTCAATTTCCGAACGGGACGTTCATTGTTGAAATAGTAGATGGCTTGCGCAACGATCGCGCGC
>JAFWYA010000069.1 GCA_017517815.1 Clostridia bacterium
CGGCAGTCTGCGCTGGCTGGATAGCGAGGATTATCAGCCGCTCGATGATCGCAATGTAGGCTGGTGGATCGATCACTTCTGGGTCAATGGTCAGTGCATGGACATGGCTGCTAATTCTGGTTCAGAAGACCACGGCAGCGATGTTCCTGGCGAGATCGTCCGCACCGAATACTGGCGACTGGATAACATCGACGTCGCGCTGGATGGCAAGGTGGAGATCGCAATGCCCATCGGTGAACGTCAGCCGCTGGAAGAGTACAGCTTCAAGAATCATCCTGAAAAGTATGATGCGGATCGCAACCTGATGAAGCCGGAAAAGGGCCTTGTGACGTTCACGTTCGACACAAAGGATACGCTGGATCGTGTAATCACCTTCGCACCCGAGCAGGAAACCGTTACGCCCGACGTCACGCTGAAGGTGAAGGAAGCCGCCTTCACGCCGCTGATGACCTACATCACCCTGGAGATGCAGCCTAACGCCGAAAGCGTAGCCGCATACAAGGCTGTGCATGGCGAGGGCTTCTACGGTGAGGATGGCTCTCTGCTGTGGGAGTACACGGGCGCTGATGTCTACGGCGGCTGGGTATCCTCTCTGCAGCTGGTAGACGGCAATGGAACCGTTCTGTTCCCCGACCATTGGGGCAACAATGGTTACAGCGCTGAATGGTCGGAGTTCACCTACCCCTACATGGATGCTCAGAACTTGCCCGAAGAATTGTGGCTGGCTCCTGTGGAGGATGGTGCAGCTGACATGACGCGCGCCGTTCGTGTCAAGTAAAAAGCATGGGAGGACACGTTCTGCGTCCTCCCATCATTTTTTCAAAAGCACAAACCTTTTCAGTCACTCGAGCGTCTGATAGACAAAAGCAAGCTGAAAGGAGAAAAGAAATGAAGATTGTAAAACGGCTGCTTATACTGTTCATCACGCTGATCCTATGTGCTGGATATGCAAATGCCGAGGAATACGTAACTCTTGCGCAATTGCGGGAACAGGCCGCTGCGGGGTGGAATGAAACCTATGAGGCAATGGGCCGCGAGGTTGTCGCTGATCCGGAGATGGGATGGTTTCCAGAGGCCGATACCTGTCCGCTGGTGACTGTTGATCCCTATACGATCGATCCAGACGATGAGCGGGTTAACAAGTGGCGCGAACTTCCGCACAGCATCATTTATGACGATCTGCCTGACCGCATCGTGCTTGAAGTACGCAACTATAAAAAGATTAATCTGATACCGTTGGGGTCTTGGGGTGGAAAGTGGCTGTCAAATCATGAGTCTTTCTATGACGGTGAGTTCCCTAATCGTGAAGCGGAAGATTGCGACATCGATTTCAAAACATTTCTGGCGATGTTTGAATCGGAGTTGCTTGCATTCACTGGCCTAACTCTTGATGATATCCATATTGAAGAAATTCAGGTGATTGATCCTGCTTACAAAGGGATCAAGGTTGACGGGGAATATGTACGCGGTGATAAGCTGAAGGCTGCGGGAGGCTACTTCATCGCCGTACATCAGCTTGTTCATGGCATTCCTGTACTCGGTGCGCGTGATGCTTATGGCAAGGGAATGATTGACTTCGATTACTATATGCCCGACTATCGTTCCATGTGCATCTGGTCGGTTGCACACCCTGTGGTCACAGAAGCAGATGTCCCGCTGCTTTCCTTTGATGACTTTAAGGGAAAGCTGGAAGAACTGATCGACGCTGGCAAGCTGCGCGGCGTAGATGCCATGCGGTTTGGATACGGCACATGTAAGGACGGAGACGAATGGAAGCTTGTTCCTGTATGGATCGTGACCTGTGGTTACACCAATAATCCGAAGAGCGACAAGAATGTAATGCGTTATTATGACGAGAAGGAAGGCGGCTTCTTTTCACCGCTGGGATATGGTGATTACTACTTCAGCGCACAGACAGGTGAAATGCTCGAGCAGTATGACGTGAGTGCAGGCGAAGATGCGCTTCGCATGCCTGAAATCCTTACTTGGTTGGATGTTAAGTAAAATCGTATGAGGAGGAACGTTTGTATGAAAAAAGTGTTATGTATGCTGCTGGTCATGATGCTTTGCGCAGGATGTGCCTGTGCAGAGGAATATGTGTCGGTTGCTGAGTTGAGACAGCAAGTGGAAGAAACGGGCTGGGACAAGGGCGAAGTCATCCTTCCTGCTGCCGATAAGTTTCCTGTTGTGACATTGCAAGCCGACGCTCAGGCGCAGGATAATCCGCTTGTTGTGACGGTCGGAACGTTTGATGAAAGCCAGAGCGGAAGATTTGCAGCTTCCACACGTTACGGGAGAACGCCTCCCTACACAATGCTGCACAATGGTTTTGTGCTGGAAGCAGCGCAAAAGGTGCTGAACGATGAATTGAACCGGCTGCTTGGGAAAAGTATTGAGGATTACGGTCTGATTTGGACAGAGATTGCCAAATGGGGCAACATGGAAAGCTGGCTGCTCTATTATGGGCAGAAGATCAATGGAGCAACCTGCTTCAATGCCGGTCTGACCATGGACATCCGCACCCGAAACTATCATCATCTCATCATTCCGCATTACGAAGTGAAGGAAACGGTCTATAATGATGTTCCGTTGGCGGCTTGGCCGGTGATCGAAGAAGCTGTTGAGAAGTATCTCAGCTCCCACAAGCGCGGAACGCCCGAAACGCTGGAATTGGGCTATCTGATGCAGGAGAATGGCGAGGAAGACTTGCTTGTTCCTGTATGGCATTTGGGACTGACGATGCTCGGCGGATTTGAAGAGGTTTACTTCAGCGCACAGACCGGCGAGGAAGTGCAATGGAGAGGAAACAAATATATTCTTCCTGAGCCGTTTGGTTGGGATACAGCAAAATAGCAATCAAACTTGAGAGGACGTGAAAGCGTCCTCTTTTTTTGTACCCAAATTCCATCTATTGCACAAGGAATCCCGTTTCGCTGGAAGAATACAACAATATCAAACGTTCTATATACAGTTCTATACACGGGAAGGAGACTCCTGATGCGTAAATCTTTGCTCATAGCTAGCTGCTGCATTTTCTTATTCTCTTCTGCTTATGCTGACATTTATAACGAGCTTGATCCGGGGGTTGTCTCTGTCATTGCTCAAGAAACCATCCCCTTCAGATCAGAACCAGACTTTCAGGTCGAACCTCACCTGAACATTGGTCCGGGCGTTTCGCTTACACTGTTGTCCATAGAGAACAACTGGGCATATGTCGAGTTTGAACATACTGGTTACGGCGAAATGGTTAGAGGCTATGTACGTCCGGGTGCACTCATGAACGGCGATTACCTGTATTGGAATATGTGCCGGGTGGTCAATCCTGAAAGTAATCACAGGCTCAATCTTAGAAGCGAACCGTCTGCCAAATCGGCTTCGCTTGGAAAGTATTACACTGGTGTTTTTGTGGAGAACTACGAGCAGGAGAAAAACGGCTATCTTCGCGTGCAAGTAGGCAATAGAGTCGGTTATATGGACAAACAGTACCTTGTGCCTTATAACTCTACAGATATTTCTGAAATCCCGATGACAACCATTCAAAACGAGGGTGGCTCCGGTGGAAACCTGCGTAAATCTCCTTCATTGGACGGAAAACTGTATGCCCTGTATCCCAATGGGACGGAAGTCGCCGTACTGGGCGTAACGCCCAACGGATGGTGCCATGTGATGATCAACGGCGTTACCGGATTCATGATGGCAGACAAGCTGGCAGATTCTTTCTCATTTGACTCACTTGTCGATGAATAATCATCAGGAGGAATGACCATGAATCGAAAACTCACGTTGTTTATATGCGCTTCGTTTATCCTGCTGTTTTGCTTTCCATCAGCTTCCACAGCTGCTGAACGAAGAGAAGAAATCATTCGGTTTGACAATGATGCTCCCGCATCTATTCGTTTCATTTTAGATGAATCCGGCTATCAAAATGTATCCATTATCCATGGTGCTGCAATCATCCGCGAACATTATGATGAGCGCGGCATGCAGTTGGACTGGAGTATGGCTGCGCTCATCATAGAACAAAGTGGGCATCGACAGTTTCTTGGCATGCAATGGGTTATCGGAACGAAGAACGTAGTTATTGAAACAAATGATATGGTTGGTGTGGATTTAGACTCGATATTCATGGTCGAGCCCATCGTAGAGGGAGCTCCTCCTATTCATGAGCGCTTTGGCATCCGCCAGATGGATGGATCTTCCTATGAAGTAATAGCTGCTTTTGGCAGCTCGTGGGATCTGTATCGTTACAATTCTGCCAATGGAGAAAGTATTCGCCTTATTAATGGTATGTTTGACTTTGCTGGAGAACAGCATTATGCGCTTACAACTGGTTGGTTGAAAGATCCAACTGCCATTTTATCCTTTCCCAAATCGTACGCAGAAGCACGCGATAGAGCTGCTCAGTCTTGGAAAGGCGTACTTGAGGGCGGACGCGCGCTTATTTGGGGTGCAAACCTGAGAACAGATTCCACATCATCTTCACGCAGTCTTGGAAAGTATACTGTCACACTTGCAGAAATCAAAGATCAAAAGCCGGGCAAAACGCATCCCTGGTATCACGTCAAGATCGGAGAAACAACAGGGTGGGTCAGCGGCGCTTATGTCTCTTTTTCGAGCGACAGAAAAGACTTCGCACAGCACGCTAGTCTTGGCGTTGAATGTGCAACAACGCTCAAACCTACCACACTTTATCTTCATTTGAATTCTAACGAAGTGATCCAGCAGCTTTCACAGGATGTACAAATGCAAGTGCTTGCCTCTACCGAGGATGGATGGCTTCATGTGCTTGTTACTAACAGAGGACTGAACCTCCAGCTGGATGCAGAAGGCGTCTACGGTTATGTTAGATCCGAGGATGTCAAGTGGACAAAAAGGAGGGAAATCTAATGAAACGCTGGATGACAGTGCTTTGCCTCGCGCTGCTTCTGCCTGTGTGTGCCCTTGCAGAGGTCTGGACTGAAGACCAGTTCACATCAGATGGGCAGTTCAGCATGAGGTATTATCTGTTTCAGGACGAATGGCCCGCGCAGCTTGTGAAGCCAATGCAGGAATATGGCTATGAAGTTACCGACCTGCTTAGCGGCGCAGGTCTTGAAGAAACAGACTGCTTTTCAGCCTTGATGCTGATTGAAACTCAAGGCTCAACGCAGCTGATCGGTGCTGCACAGGTAAATGGTCAAACGTGGCAAGTAACCAACTTTGATTCGCGTCTTTTGCGCAAAACAGTAGATTTGGGTATGGGAATTATTGAGTCGCCGGGTGGAGCGGTTCCGGGCTTGGGCGTGAGCTATTGGAACCAAGAAAAACCCGAGTTTGATCTGTTTCAGTTTAG
>JAFWYA010000070.1 GCA_017517815.1 Clostridia bacterium
AGAACTTGTTTTACTATCGACATCTTCTCTTCTTTGCTTCGTATGGTGTATTTCCTTGCCATATTTCCACCTCCATCTCTCATTATAGCGCAAAAAGAAGGCAGGCACTTTCGTGTCTACCTTCTTTTTATCACTTCAGTTGCGATGCGGCTTTTGTTTTATTCGCTTGTCAGCTTCTTGCGCAAATCTTCCTTGTGCTTCCATGCGATCATGACACCCATGCCCAGCGTCGTACGCTGCCAGCTGGGACTTTCCAGTTTTTGTTCCTCAATCAGCTTTTCCAGCCGTCTGCTGTCCATACGGGGCTTTTCTTCCACAGCGAACCAGTCGGCGGCAACGTTGATCCACATCGGATAGCAGACGGCGCCCAAAATCAGCTGTCCGCCCGGCTTCAGCACGCGGTTGGCTTCTGAAAGCATACGCGAGACGATTTCCGTTTCCTCATTGCCCACGCGCATCAGCACGGTGTCAAAGCTGTCTTCCCGCCACGGGATATCCCCCTGAGGAGCATATATGATGTCGCAATTCTGCAATCGGCTGCGGGCAAAGCGCACATGTTCCATATTATCGGAAACGCCGCACACCTCGCACTGCATATTTCTGCGCAGATATTCGGCCATTTTGCCAACGCCGACGTTTGCGTCCAGCACCTTGTCATCAGGATCTACGACCGCCCATTTGAGCATCGCCCGTTCCATGGAAGAAAGCTGCGGCTCCTTCGAAACGGCGATCTCACCGGCGAGCGTTTTTCCCTGCACTTTGGTGATCATGCGCGACCTCCTCTGCCTTGCTATAAGTCTACACGGATATTATATCACAGAAATATTTAAATTGCACGCATTTTTGTAACATTTTCTTCATTATTTTTGTTTTAATTGTAATTAAAATATTTCAAACTTTTGATGCATCAAAAAAATACATCAGTTGTTAAAAAACAAACCTCTGACCTACAGTCCATTTGCCTTGACAAATAGTCCAAATCCATTAAAATAGTATCTTGAGAAAGGTTGGCGATTTAATATGAAAGTACAGCCAACAGTGCGTAAAGAAACCATGCGGATTGCCAAGGGCACGATCATTCTGTCAGTGGTCATGCTTTTGGTATTTGCACTGCTGAAACGCTTTGATTACACCGTGCTGCTCGGTGCTGTTATGGGTACATCTGTTGCAATCCTGAACTTCTTTCTGATGGCTCTAAGCGTACAGAAAGCCGCCGAAATGATGAACGGTGTGGAAATGCCGCCCGAGCCTGACGAAGAAGAGGAAAATGACGGCAAGGATCACACGCCGCCGGTTCCCGAGATCGCCCAGGCCAAGCAGAAGATGCAGCTTTCCTACACAGGACGCATGCTGATGATGGGCGCAGCCGGTATTCTGGGACTTACGCTCCCCTGTTTCCATGCTGTAGCAACTGTTGTGCCATTCCTGTTTCCCCGTCTCATCATATTCATCTGGAATTTTACACAGAACAAGCAAAAGGAGGCCTGAGCGCAAATGAATAAAACCGTTCGTGCAAAGGTAATCGACGCCCTTCTTCTGGCGCTGATCATTCTGCCCTTCGTATGCGCCATTGCGTTGAAGGTGGCTGTAAAGCCCGCTTCCGAAGGCATTTCCATCACGGGTGCCATGGTGTACTTTACCATCCCCATGCCTGTGATGGACCTGCCCATCACCGAAAGCCAGGTCAACTCCTGCGCGGTCATGCTGTCCCTGTTGGGCCTGTGCCTGTTCCTGACCCACGGAATGACCGTGGTGCCCGGCTCCAAGCGTCAGCTCGCTGCTGAATTTATTGTGGAAAAAGCTCAGAATCTCGTTAACGACAACATGGGCAAGCGCTTTGCCGCCTTTGCTCCCTTTGTGGCTGCCATCATGGCCATGTCCGCCTTCTCCAGCCTTTCCAGCCTGCTGGGCCTTTTCCCGCCCACGTCTGATATGAACATCGTAGCCGGCTGGGCCATCATTGTGTTTGTTCTGATCACCTACTACAAGCTCAAGGGCGGTCTGTGGCCCTACATCAAAGGTTTCTTTGAACCCATTCCCGTCTTTGCGCCCTTCAACATCATCGGCGAATTTGCCACGCCCATTTCCATGTCGTTCCGTCACTACGGAAACGTGCTGTCCGGCGTAGTTATCTCCACGCTGGTCGCCTATGCCCTGCAGAGCCTGTCCGGTATGATCCTTGGCTGGCTGCCCGGCTTTCTGGGCGAATTCCCCTTCCTGCAGGTCGGTCTTCCTGCCATTCTGTCGCTGTACTTTGATATTTTCAGCGGTCTGATGCAGGCGTTTATCTTCGCAATGCTGACGATGCTCTACATCGCCACCGCCGGCCCTGATCCGGAAGAAGCCTGACAACGGCGTTACGCAAAGCCTGCACTGCTGAGGCTTTGCCCGCAATAAAACTGTTTCCAATTATTCTTAAGGAGGAATATCACATGCTGGAACTCGCTATTGGTATCATTCTCGCTGGCTGCGCCATCGGCGCCGGTCTCGCCCTGATCGCTGGTATCGGCCCTGGTATCGGTGAAGGCAACGCTGTTTCCAAGGCTTGCGAAGCCATCGGCCGTCAGCCTGAAAGCAAGGGCTCCGTGACCTCTACCATGATCATGGGCTGCGCTATCGCAGAAACCACGGGTCTTTACGGTCTGGTCATCGGCATCCTGCTGATCTTCGTGGCTCCCAACATGTTTGTCAACATCCTGCTGAACGCCATCAAGTAATGGCTTTCAAGAAAGGCAGAAGCTAATGAGCGTACAGTCATTGGATATCATTTCCGTAAACCTGTGGCAAATTCTCATTTCGCTCGCCAATCTGCTCATCATGTTCCTCATCCTCAAGCGCTTCCTCTTCAACCCTGTCCACAAGGTCTTTGCCCAGCGCCAGGAACAGGTGGACAAGCTTTACGGCGACGCTGAAAACGACCGTACCGCCGCCAGCGAAATGAAGCAGGAATACGAAGCCCGCCTTGCCACTGCCCGCGAAGAGGCCGACGGCATTGTGAAAAACGCCGTGCAGACCGCTCAGCGCAAGGGCGACGCCATCGTAAGTGAAGCGTCCTTCCAGGCCAGCCGCCTCAAGCAGAAGGCTGAGGAAGAAATCAGCATGGAACGCAGGCAGATGCTGATGGACGTTCGCAGCGAGATCTCCGACCTTGCTGTGAGCATTGCATCCAAGGTTGTTGAACGTGAAGTGCAGACACAGGATCACGCGGATTTCGTGGACGAATTCATCAGGAACGTGGGTGAAGAGTCGTGACAGAGCTGGCCAGAGAATATGGCGACGGTCTGTATGCCCTGGCAGAGGAGGAAAACATCTCCCGTGAGGTGCTTTCCCAGCTGCAGGTGTTAGTCGGCTGCTTCCGTGAGCAGCCTGATTTCCTGCGCCTGCTCGGCAATATGGCCCTGAGCAAGGAAGAGCGCGTCCGTATTCTGGACGACGCCTTCCGCAGCCAGGTACACCCCTACCTGCTTAACTTCCTCAAAATTCTATGCGAACGCAGAGCACTGGGCGAATTTGAAGGCTGCGTGGCAGCTTTCAAGGCACAGTACGACGAAGCGCATGGCATTGTGGAAGCCGTTGTGACCACAGCCGTGGCCCTTGATGACAAGCAGCGCGCCCGTTTGAGCGCAAAGCTGTCTGAAATGACAGGCCGCGAGGTCGAACTGCGTGAAAAGGTGGATCCCGCCGTGATCGGCGGCGTGCTGCTTGAGATGAACGGCCGGCGTTACGACAACACGCTGACTACCCGTCTCAAGGCCATTCATTCCGCCATGACGCAGGGCGCATGAATACTGAAAGCTGGTGAAACAGATGCAGTTGAAACCTGAAGAGATCTCCAAGCTGATTAAACAGCAGATCAAGAATTATGAAAATCAGATCACGCAGACCGATACCGGCACCATCATCACCATCGGCGACGGTATCGCGCGCGTAAGCGGTCTGGACAAGTGCATGGCCAACGAGCTGATCCGTTTCCCCAACGGCGACTACGGCATGGCGCTCAACCTGGAGGAAAACTCCGTGGCTATCGTTATGCTGGGCGACGCTGAAGGCGTGAAGGAAGGCGACGTGGTGGAACGCACCGGTCAGGTCGTTTCTGTGCCCGTGGGCGAATCGCTCATCGGCTGCGTGGTCAACTCCCTGGGCCAGCCCGTTGACGGCAAGGGCCAGATCGACGCTGTGGAAATGCGCCCCATCGAGCGCAATGCCCCCGGCATTATCCAGCGTAAGAGCGTAAGCGTGCCCCTGCAGACGGGTATCAAGGCCATTGACAGCATGATTCCCATCGGCCGCGGCCAGCGCGAGCTGATCATTGGCGACCGTCAGACCGGTAAGACCGTGATCGCCCTGGATACCATCATCAACCAGAAGGGCAAGGACGTTATCTGCGTATACGTGGCCATCGGCCAGAAGCGCTCCACCGTGGCCCAGCTGGTGGATACCCTCACCGCTGCCGGCGCGATGGACTACACCATCGTTGTCGCTGCAACTGCTGCGGAACTTGCTCCCCTGCAGTACATCGCTCCCTATTCCGGCTGCGCCATGGCGGAATATTTCATGGACAAGGGCAAGGACGTGCTCATCATTTACGATGACCTGTCCAAGCACGCGGTCGCTTACCGTGCGCTGTCCCTGCTCATCCGCCGTCCTCCGGGCCGTGAAGCCTACCCCGGCGACGTGTTCTACCTGCACAGCCGCCTGCTGGAACGTTCCGCCCGCGTTGCGCCCGAATACGGCGGCGGCTCTATCACCGCCCTGCCCATCATTGAAACGCAGGCCGGCGACGTGTCCGCCTACATTCCCACCAACGTGATTTCCATCACCGACGGCCAGATCTTCCTGGAGACCGAGCTGTTCCATGCCGGCATCATGCCCGCTGTTAACCCCGGCATCTCCGTCAGCCGCGTCGGCGGCAACGCCCAGATCAAGGCCATGAAGAAGGTCGCCGGTTCTCTGAAGCTTTTGTACTCCCAGTACCGCGAGCTGCAGGGCTTTGCCCAGTTCGGCTCCGACCTCGACGCTGACACCAAGGCCCGTCTGGCCCAGGGCGCCCGCATCGTGGAAGTGCTCAAGCAGAACCGCAATCACCCCATCGCCGTTGAAGATCAGGTGTGCATCTTCTATGCCGTCACCCATGATTTCCTCAAGGATGTGGAAGTCACTGACGTGGCTGAATATGAAGACGGCCTGTACGAGCGCATGAGTTCTCAGCATGCTGACGTACTGGAAGCCATCCGTACCACCGGCGAACTCAGCAAGGAAACCGAGGCCTGCCTCAAGGCCGCGCTGGAAGCCTACACGAAGGATTTCCTGAAGACCAAATAAGCATAAGGAGGTTTCGCCATGGCCGGAGCGTCCATGAAAGACATCAAGCTTCGCATCAAAAGCGTGGAAAGTACCATGCAGATCACCAAGGCGATGCAGCTGGTTGCGACCTCCAAACTCCGCCGCGCCAAAGAGCGCATGGAAAACAGCAAGCCTTACACCCGCATTGCACAGCAGGCTGTGGCTGCAGCCGTTGCCAGCTGTGAGGATGTGACCGTGCCCTTTGTGACCCCGCGCGATGTAAAACGCCGCTGCTATGTGGTCATTGCAGGTGATCGCGGTCTGGCCGGCGGCTACAACGCCAATGTATTCAAGGCAGTTGCCGCTCACGCTGAGGGCGCAGACTACTGCGTGCTGCCCATGGGCCGCAAGGCAGTCGAGCGTTTCCACCGCTATGGCGTGGAAAGCCTCTCCGATGCCTACACCCGTGTGGAAGGCGTGAATGTGGGCACCTGCTACAAGCTGGCGGAGATGCTGATCGAAGGCTATAAGGCCGAGCGATACGACGAGATCTGGCTGGTATATACCAGCTTCCAGTCCATGATGAGCCAGGAGGTGCGCGTTGACCAGCTCCTGCCCATCGCCAAACCCGAGGAAGAGCAGCCTGCTTCCCTTGTTGACACCGTTTACGAGCTGAGCGCTGCTGAAACCCTCGAAATGATCATGCCCGATTTTCTGGCTGGCCGGCTGTACAGTGCGCTTTGCGATTCCTTCGCCAGTGAAGTTTCCGCACGCCGTACCGCCATGGACTCCGCCACCAAGAACGCGGGCGAAATGATCGCCGACCTTACGCTGAAGTACAACCGGGCGCGTCAGGGCGCCATCACTCAGGAGATCACGGAGATCGTGGCCGGCGCCGAGCAGTAACGGCGCCGGGAAAGGAGTCAGAACAACGTGAGCATGCAACACATTGGCAAGGTAGTGCAGGTCATCGGCCCCGTGCTCGACATCCGTTTCGAGGACGGCCAGCTGCCTGAGCTGCTCTCCGCCATTGAGATCCAGAACGGCGACAAAAAAATCGTCGCCGAGGTGGCGCAGCACGTGGGCGACAACGTCGTTCGCTGCATTTCCATGAACGCCACTGACGGTATGGTGCGCGGTCTCGACGCCGTCGATACCCAGAGCCCCATCACCGTGCCCGTGGGCGACAAGTGCCTGGGCCGTATCTTCAACCTGCTGGGCGACGCCATTGACGATCAGCCCGCTCCTGAAGACGTGGAACGCTGGCCCATCCACCGCGCCGCTCCCTCCTACGAAGAGCAGGAGACTTCCACTGAAATTCTCGAAACCGGCATCAAGGTCGTCGACCTCATCGCCCCCTATGCCAAGGGCGGCAAGATTGGTCTGTTCGGCGGCGCCGGCGTTGGCAAGACCGTTCTCATCATGGAGCTCATCAACAACGTTGCCAAGCAGCACGGCGGTCTGTCCGTGTTTGCGGGCGTTGGCGAGCGTACCCGTGAAGGCAACGACCTGTACAACGAAATGAAGGACAGCGGCGTTATCAACAAGACGGCGCTGGTCTACGGTCAGATGAACGAGCCCCCGGGAGCCCGTATGCGCGTGGCTCTGTCCGGACTTACGATGGCGGAATATTTCCGCGACCGTGAGAATCAGGACGTGCTGCTGTTCATCGACAACATCTTCCGTTTCACTCAGGCGGGTTCCGAAGTGTCTGCTCTGTTGGGCCGTATGCCCAGCGCCGTCGGCTACCAGCCCACGCTGGCCACCGAAATGGGCGCGCTGCAGGAGCGCATCACTTCCACCAAGAAGGGTTCCATCACGTCCGTGCAGGCCGTTTACGTACCTGCTGACGACTTGACTGACCCCGCCCCCGCCACTACCTTCGCCCACCTGGATGCGACCACGGTTCTCAGCCGCAGCATCGCTTCTCTGGGCATTTACCCCGCTGTGGACCCGCTGGATTCCACCAGCCGCATTCTCTCCCCCGAAGTCGTGGGGCAGGAGCACTACGAAGTGGCCCGTCAGGTGCAGGGTATTCTGCAGCGCTACAAGGAACTGCAGGACATCATCGCCATCATGGGTATGGATGAACTGAGCGACGAGGACAAGCTGATCGTTGCCCGCGCCCGTAAGGTGCAGCGCTTCCTCAGCCAGCCCTTCAGCGTTGCTGAACAGTTTACCGGCATGGAGGGCAAGTATGTGCCTCTAAAGGAAACCATCCGCGGCTTCAAGGAGATCATCGAAGGCAAGCACGACGACCTGCCTGAGAGCGCCTTCCTGTTTGTCGGCACCATCGACGAAGCCGTAGCCAAGGCCAAAAAGGGTGAGTAAGCATGGCAACGTTTCATTTGCAGATCGTAACCCCGGACCGCATGGTTTATGACGGCGATGCTGAAAAGATCATCGTGCGCACCGTGGGCGGCGACGTTTGCATCCTGGCCCGTCACATCGACTACGCTGCGCCGCTTGGCATTGGCGAAGCTCGCGTGACGGATGCCGAAGGCAAAACCCGTGTTGCTGCCTGTTCCGGCGGTATGCTGGGTGTTTCCGGCGGTGAGGCCCGCGTGATGGCCACCACTTTCGAATGGGCCGAGGATATTGACCTTGACCGTGCCCAAAAGGCTCAGCAGGCCGCAAAGACCCGTCTGGAAAATCTGGAGCGCGATGACAGGGAATACGCCATCGTTGAAGCCAAGCTGAAGCGCGCAATCGCCCGCATCGGCGTAAAAGACTGATCCTTTTCCCCCGCAGGAGTTTTCTCTTGCGGGGATTCTTTTGTTGTGGTAGAATCACCCCAACCGAAGGGAGGGGTATGTAGTGAAACTGGTCTTTCCTGATTCCAAATATATTTCCTCGTATGAATCAGCCATCGAGGAATATCTGGCAAAGGGGCTTACACAGTATAACTTTGTACGGTATGACGCGGATACTTTCCTTGACCGTGTCACGCGTTACCGCACAGGGATGAACCTGCCGCCCAACCACGTACCCTGTACATATCTTTGGCTGATTGAAAACGAAGAATTTATCGGCGAAATAACGATCCGTCACAGCCTAACCGATGCTTTGCTGCGCTACGGCGGCCACATTGGCTACTGGGTACGAAGCACCTGCTGGAAGCAGGGTATCGGCACGCAGATGCTGACGATGGCACTGGATTATGTGCGCGCTCGCTTTGACTTTGACCGTGTGCTGATCACCTGCGATGACGACAATATCGGCTCCGCCTGCGTAATCGAAAAAAACGGCGGTGTGCTTGAAAATAAAGTCATCAACCAGATAGATGACAAAACCACTCTCACACGCCGGTACTGGATCAAACTGTAAAGAAAATTCCCGCAGGCTTTCAACAGCCCGCGGGAATTTGTGTTACCGTATGAGAATTGCACGGCATGGCGCGCCTTCAAAACTGCCCAGATTGAGCGGTGCTGCGCTTAAGAAATATCGTCCTTCTTCCACATTTGTAAGCACCAGTCCTTCCAGCAGCGCCAGACCTGCACCGAGCAGGATCAAATGCACTTGACGTGGCCCGCTTTCCGGGCCGAAGGTCTGGCTTTCGTTGCCCAACAGACGGATATCCGCCTGTGCAAAAACCTGTGCTGCCGCTTCAGTGACCGTCGCCTTGCCTGCAATCAGAATTCGCTGTGCAGCCGATGCGTCTCTTGCCTTTTGTAAAATGGCTTCAGCGTCTTCTGCAGTCACATCGTCTTCGTGCCGAGCCACATAGCAATCCCCTACAAAGGTTTCCAGCGGCAGCTGACCGATGGTTTTTCCATCCTCCACAAAGTGATATGGCGCATCGGCGTGCGTACCATTATGCGCACACATCGAAAAAGCACTCAGGTTACTGCTTCCGCCCTGCGCAAGGCTCTTCAGCCTCTGCGCCTGTGGCGCAGGATTGCCCGGCCATACCTTGCAGGAAAGCACTTCCTGCGAAATATCAATGATCATTGGTTTCTCCATATGCACAGCACCGCCGCCCAAACAGGCGACGGTGCATTTTTTCAATTACTTGGTGCCAAACAGGCGGTCTCCGGCGTCGCCCAGACCGGGAACGATGTAGCCGTGATCATTGAGCTTTTCATCCATGCAGGCCACATAGATGTTTACGTCGGGATGCTCCTTCTGAATGCGCTCAACACCTTCGGGCGCGGCGATGAGGTTGACCAGACGGATGTTCTTGCAGCCACGCTGCTTGAGGAAGGTGATAGCCGCAGCGGCGCTGCCGCCGGTAGCCAGCATGGGATCCAGCACCAGCAGTTCGCGCTGATCGCTGTCAGCAGGCAGCTTGCAGTAATACTCAACAGGCTGCAGCGTCTCGGGATCGCGGTACAGACCGATATGACCCACGCGGGCAGCGGGAATCAGCGTGGCAACAGCATCCACCATGCCCAGGCCGGCGCGCAGGATGGGAACGATGCCGATCTTCTTGCCGCTGAGCACGCGGGCCTTGGTGGTGCAGATGGGCGTTTCAATTTCCACTTCTTCGGTGGGCAGGTCACGGGTCACCTCATACACCATCAGCATGCTGATTTCTTCCAGCAGCTGGCGGAAATCCTTGGTGCCGGTATTCTTGTCGCGCATCAGACTAACCTTGTGCTGAATCAGCGGATGATCAAAAACGTATACCTTGCCCATGAAAAAAGCCTCCTTTGTTATCTCCATGCATACGGCGGAAACGCCGTTGTTTACCTCATACCATTATAGGCAAAAAACATGCTTATTGCAAGGGCTGAGCGGCAAAAATGTCCTGCAGCATCGTTTGAACGAATGCCTGTTCTGCTTTGGGCGACGGCTCATAGTTCTTTTTATTTAAATAGTCGTCAAGTGCTGAATGTAGCAGCGTATGACACTCTTCAGGCAGATGGTTGATCCCCCACAATCCGCCGTCCTTTTTGGACAAAACCACCCCTTCATGAATAAATGCTGCAATGCGGCACAAATTCAAAATAATATAGACCGGATCGTTATGGATATCTTCAGCTGCATTTTCAACATCGCTGCGCAGACTGCACAGATAAGCCTCACGCGGAACAGGTGCAAATACATCTTCAATCCGTTTTCCGCAAAGCACCTGTCCAACGGCTCTGGTTACGGTAAAATGTGCAGCAAGATCCGGGTCAACCCCATTCATGTTCGTACAGTATCCGTCCAGATCCCGCTGAGCGCGCCGTTTGTGGGCATTGGAAAAATGCAGTTCAAATGGCGTGGGATGAACAAACTGCCTGCAAAAACGTTCCAGAACAACGCTCATTTCCAGCCCCTTGGGCGGACAGTATGCATCCAGTTCCAGCAAAAGGTGTATCATCTGCTTCTTTTGCTCATGCGACGGTGCATCCTGCACAACAACCAAAAAGTCAATATCACTGCGCTGCGG
Organism: Clostridia bacterium; assembly: GCA_017517815.1. The sequence continues at coordinate 10,661 of JAFWYA010000070.1, forward strand.
ATCAAAACAGCCAAACGCAATAGAACCATGAACATATATTCCGATAAGGTTATCACCGAGAATTTCTTTATACCCAGTGCAAATTTCGTCAAGAACAGCCTGATGTTCCACGGAATGCCCACCTTTGCCATTTCACTTGGATCCGTTAAATTATATCACATTTTTCCGTTTTTTTCAGCACTCCAAAAGGGCCTGCAAGCCTTGTGTGTACTTGACATACGCCGCTTCGAGTGCTATGCTGATACAGTATATTAGGCTTTGTGTGCACGTTTGTTTTTCCGTGCATTTCCCGTTTTTTTGGAGGCTGCTGCAATGAATCGCAAGCATTTTTACGCCTCACAGCTGATGCTGCTGTGCTTTCAGGCGCTGATGTATATCTCCCTGTTCTCCATCTTTTTCATCCTGCTTTCCATCACCAACTACGCCATGCTCACCCTCAGCCGTACGGCCGTGGTTACCATGGCCACGTTTGCGGTTGCCATGCTGCTGCTCACGCTGGTTTACGGCGGTTTTGACATTGGCATAAAGAAAAAGCGCTCTGTTTTTGCGGCAGTTTCGCTGTCAGTGTTTTTTACCGACATGATCACTTACATCATGCTGCAGATTATGAACACCAACCCTAACAACCCCGAAGCAAACGCGACCTTCGTTTTGTGGAGCGAGGATCTGCTGCTGCTGTTTGCAGCCTTTGTGCTGCAGCTGGCTGCGGCTTACTTCTTCACGTCGCTGGCCTACCGCTGTTACTGGCGCATCAACCCGCCGCAGGACTGCTGCATTATCACCTCTTCGCAGGAACTTGCCTGTCACGTAGCCGGCAAAATGAGCACTTTCCGCCGCAAGTACAAACTGACAGAGGTTGTCCATTACGAATGCCCTGATATCCGTCAGACCATCCGTAGCCACGAGGTGATCTTCCTGGCTGGCATTCCGGATACCGAAGAAGCACAGCTGGAGGCTTACTGTTACAAACATAACAAGACCATTTATCTGCTGGCCGAACTGGAAGACGTGGTCATTTCCACTGCCCAGCAGACCATTCTGGACGACACGCCCTTCCTGCACATTCACCGCATGGAACCCACCCTTGTGCAGCGCGTGGCCAAGCGTGCGTGTGATATCATCGTAAGCCTGTGCGGTCTGATTGTTGCAAGTCCAGTGATGATCGTTACGGCGCTGATTCTGAAATCGCAGGGACATGGTTCTGTTTTCTTCCGCCAGAAGCGTGCCACGCTGAACGGCAATGTGTTTGAGATCATCAAATTCCGCACCATGTATGAGGAAAGCGGCAACTTCTCTGCTCGTGAAGACGATAACCGCATCACGCCGGTAGGCAGCTTCCTGCGCAAGTACCGTATTGACGAACTGCCGCAGCTGTTCAATGTGCTGCGCGGCGAGATGAGCCTGGTGGGACCGCGCCCTGAAATGCTGGAAAATGTTGACCGCTATACTCGCGAAGTACCGGAATTCCGCTACCGTCAGCAGATGAAAGCCGGCCTGACCGGCCTTGCGCAGATTGAAGGCAAGTACAACACCAGCCCCAAGGACAAAGCCATTCTGGACCTGCTCTACATCGAAAACTTCTCGCTGGCATATGATTTCAAACTGATGCTGCGCACACTCACCATTTTCTTCCGCCGCGACAGTACGGAAGGCTTTGGCGAGAAGAAAGTAGACTGCCCCAATATGCGTACAACTGCACTTGCAGAGCATGACGCCCATTCTCAGCAGCGTGTGCCTATGAGCGCAGCAATGTAATCAAACGTTTCCCCTGAACAACAGAAAGAATATATCGGAAAGGGACGAAAAACATGGATAAGACTCTTCTGATTATGGCAGCCGGTATGGGTTCCCGCTACGGCGGCAACAAGCAGATCGACGGCATGGGCCCCAACAACGAAGTGCTGATGCTCTACTCCATTCACGACGCCATCAAGGCCGGTTTCACCAAGGTGGTTTTCATCATCAAGCGCGGCTTCGAAGAGCGTTTCCGCAGCCTTGTGGGCGACGTTGTCAAGGACAAGATTCAGGTTGAATATGCTTTCCAAGAGCTGAGCGACCTGCCCGAGGGCTGCACCGTGTGCCCCGACCGCACCAAGCCTCTGGGTACTGTGCATGCCATTCTTTCCGCCAAGGACCTGATCCACGAGCCCTTTGCCGTTCTCAACGCTGACGACTACTATGGCGTTTCTGCCTTCAAAACCATGGCTGATCACCTTGAAAAGCTGCGTCCTGAACAGCACGGCTGCATGGTTGGTTACTATCTGAAGAACACTGTCAGCGAAAACGGCCATGTCACCCGCGGCGTTTGCGGGGTGGACGCAGAAGGCTGCCTGTCCAGCGTGACGGAGACCTACAAGATTCAGCCCTTCCCGGACGGCACCATCCGCGACACCGAAAACGACCCCAACGGCGTTATTCTGGACCCCGAATGCCTGGTCAGCATGAACTTCTTCGGTTTTACTCCCTGGCTGTTTGAAAAGGCTCAGGAACGCTTTATCAAGTTCCTTAAGTCCCTCTCTCCCACCGAAATGAAGGCGGAGTACGTGTTGCCCGTGCTGGTTGACCAGCTGATGCACGAAGACGGCCTGAAGGTGGATATGCTCACCACAGACGCCGTATGGTTCGGTGTGACCTATCAGGAAGACAAGCCTTATGTGCAGGCTGAGCTGAAGAAGATGCACGAAAACGGCGTCTATCCCGAAAAGCTGTTCTGATCACTGCGCAACGCTATTGAACGTGAGGAAATAACGTTATGAAGATCCTTCTTACCGGCGGCGCCGGATTCATTGGTTCCCACACCTACGTCGAATTGCTGAAAGCCGGTCATGAGGCTGTGATCGTAGATAACTTCTACAATTCCTGCGATGTGGTTCTCGACCGTCTGCAGACTATCACCGGCAAGCCTGTCTGCTTCTACTGTGTTGACGTATGCGATGCCGAAGCACTTGAAAAGGTGTTTAAAGCTCATCAATTTGACGCCGTCATCCACTTTGCGGGTTACAAGGCAGTGGGCGAAAGCGTCGCCAAGCCGCTGGAATACTATCGCAACAATATCGATTCCACCCTCACCCTTTGCGAAGTGATGCGCAAGCATGGCGTAAAGCGCTTGGTGTTCAGTTCTTCCGCCACCGTTTACGGCATGTCGGATGAAATGCCCTTGCTGGAGAATATGCACACCGGCGGCTGCACCAATCCCTATGGCTGGACAAAGTACATGATCGAGCAGATTCTGCAGGATGTGGCCCATGCCAATCCCGACTGGTCTGTGGCGCTGCTGCGCTACTTCAATCCCATCGGTGCGCATGCCAGCGGTTTGATCGGCGAGGATCCTGTTGGCATTCCCAACAACCTGATGCCTTACATCACGCAGGTTGCCAGCGGCAAGCTCAAGCAGCTAAGCGTGTTCGGCAATGACTACAACACGCATGACGGCACCGGCGTACGCGACTACATCCATGTAGTTGACCTTGCCTGCGGTCATGTGGCTGCCTGCGAGTACCTGCAGAACAGCACCGGCTGCGATGTATTCAACCTTGGTACTGGCAATGGCTACAGCGTGCTTGATCTGGTCAATGCTTTCAAGCGCGTCAACGATATTGATATTCCCTACGCTATCGTTGACCGCCGTCCCGGCGACGTAGCCCGCTGCTACGCCAACGCCACCAAGGCACTGGAAAAGCTGGGCTGGAAGGCTGAGAAAAATCTGGATGACATGTGCCGCGACGCATGGCGCTGGCAGAGCAACAACCCCAACGGTTACCGCAACTGATAAATGCTCTAAAACAGCCTGTATGCAATGTACAGGCTGTTTTTTAATACGCTATTACAGTATTGAAAAGGCCCATGGCATTCGCCATGGGCCTTGATTGGTTTGTTTTGTTCGATCAGAAGAAGTTGCCAACCAGCTCGTGCTCTTCCTTCATGGAATTCAGTTCCTCTTCGATCTGAGCCAGCTGTTCCTCAGTCAGGCCTTCAGTTTCGGGCTTGATTTCTTCTTCAACCTTTTCCTGGACAACAGTCTCGGTTACGGGCTTTTCCTCAGTCTTTTCAACAACTTTTTCGGTTTTGGTGGTCTCTTCAGCCACTTTTTCCTCAACGTTGTCGGACTTAACAGAATTCATGGCGTTGGTCACTTCAACGATCCAGCGTGCACGCACGGTGTTATCCTCCACAGAGGTGGCAACCACAACCAGCTTGTCAGCGGTCTCGTTCTTGCTGACAGCCAGCACGCCGTCGGCGTCGATGGAAGAAACCTTGTTGCCTTCAGCGTCAGCGCTGAGACGCACGCTCCAGCGCACACCCTGCTCGCTGCCTTCAACGCTCACGGCGAACTTGGCAGTCTTGCCACGCTTGACAGCAGAAGCAGAATCAGTGAAGCGGATCTTGATGCTGGATTCAGCTGTGCTTTCGCCTACATCAGCGTCATTCTCGACGTCGTCCAGAGTAGGATCGTCGATCTCTTCCTCTTCCTCAGCAGCAGTCTCAACCTTCTTGCTGGACTTCTTGCTGCTCTTCTTGGAGGTCTTTTCTTCCGCAGCAGCGGCAGCCTCTTCGACGTCCTTCTCCTCGATCACTTCACCGGTCACGGTGTCCTTGATCGCGATGGCAACGCCGTCCAGAGCTTCCTCTTCCTCCTCAGCGGCGGGAGTTTCTTCAGCTTCAGCGTCGTCCTCGGCGGTCAGAGTGACCTGGATGGTTGGCTCAGCGGCAGGTTCCTCACCAAGGGTCTCTTCGCCGGAGTAAGCAGGAATCTGCTCGCCCAGCTCTTCCATGGTGGCGATGCCGGTATCAGCGGCCTCTTCCTCAGTGACGACAGGAGTCTCTTCGACTTCCTCTTCCTCAGTGGCAGCGGGAGTCTCTTCGACTTCCTCTTCCTCAGTGCTCAGAGTCACTTCGATGGTGGGCTCGACAGCGGCCTCTTCCTCAGTGGCGGCGGGAGTCTCTTCGACTTCCTCTTCCTCAGTGCTCAGAGTCACTTCGATGGTGGGCTCGACAGCGGCCTCTTCCTCAGTGACGGCGGGAGTCTCTTCGACTTCCTCTTCCTCACTCGTCAGAGTCACTTCGATGGTGGGCTCGACAGCGGCCTCTTCCTCAGTGGCAGCGGGAGTCTCTTCGACTTCCTCTTCCTCACTCGTCAGAGTTACTTCGATGGTGGGCTCGACTGCAGCCTCTTCCTCAGTGGCAGCGGGAATC
>JAFWYA010000006.1 GCA_017517815.1 Clostridia bacterium
ACCTCAACGGTGAAGTCCACGTGACCGGGGGTGTCGATGATATTGATGCGGTGGCCTTTCCACTGACAGGTGGTAGCGGCAGAAGTGATGGTGATGCCACGCTCCTGCTCCTGAACCATCCAGTCCATGGTGGCGCCGCCTTCATGGGTTTCACCCAGACGGTGAACGCGACCCGTGTAGAAGAGAATACGCTCGGAAGTGGTGGTCTTACCGGCGTCGATGTGAGCCATGATGCCGATATTGCGCACCTTATCCAGCGGGTGACTTCTAGGCATAACGAAGGGTCTCCTTTCACATTACAAGCTTTCTGTACATACCTTCCATCCAGACGGGGCGCCACGCCCCGTCCGCCTGCATCGCGCTATTACCAGCGATAGTGGGCGAAAGCCTTGTTGGCCTCGGCCATACGATGCATTTCTTCCTTGCGCTTGACGGCGGCGCCAGTGTTGTTGGCGGCGTCCATCAGCTCGGCAGCCAGGCGGTCAGCCATGGTCTTCTCGCCGCGCTTGCGGGAGAAGTCCACCAGCCAGCGCAGGGCCAGGGTCTGACGGCGCTCGGGGCGAATTTCGATCGGGACCTGGTAGGTGGCGCCGCCCACACGGCGGGCCTTCACTTCCAGCTGGGGAGCGACGTTGGCCAGAGCGGCGTTGAACACTTCAGTAGCGTCCTTGCCGGTCTTCTCGGCAACAGTCTCGAAAGCGGAGTAGCAGATGCGCTGGGCAGTGCCGCGCTTGCCATCCAGCATGATCTGGTTGATGAGCTTGGTGACCACGGTGGTCCCATATACGGGATCGGGCAGCACCTCGCGCTTGGGGATAAATCCGCGACGGGGCATTTGATTTCCTCCTTCGTTGGGGCGAATGATATCGCCGCAATGCGCCTTATTGGCGAAACGTAAGATTTTTGTGGGGCCGTGAATGCGTTTTCAAAGCGCAACTGCGCACAGGTTTCTGTCGGCCTTCAGCATCGGCCGCTCCCGGCACTACGGGAAAGTCACGCGGTGTGCATGGCACAGGTTGCATCCTTACATGCGTCTTGCATGGGATGTGCCACACGCCTGCGCCCACTCCGAAACGGGCTGCAAGCTGCAGCGCAGGAAAACGTGCTTACTTCTTGGGCCTCTTCGCGCCGTACTTGGAACGGGACTGCATTCTCTTGGCAACGCCGGCAGTATCCAGAGCGCCGCGGATGATGTGGTAACGAACGCCGGGCAGGTCGCGAACACGGCCGCCGCGGATCAGCACCACGCTGTGCTCCTGAAGATTGTGGCCGATGCCAGGGATGTAGCACGTACCTTCGATGCCGTTGGTCAGGCGGATACGGGCAATCTTACGCAGGGCGGAGTTGGGCTTCTTGGGGGTCGTGGTCTTAACGCTGAGGCATACGCCGCGCTTCTGCGGGCACTCCTGCAGGATGGGAGCCGTCGACCTGTTTTCAACCTTTTTCCGACCCTTGCGGATCAGCTGATTGATCGTGGGCATAGAGACACCTCCGAATTGATATGCTATAAACGCGCCGCAACCTCAGCGCTTTATAGTCTCTTTGGAATGGCGTGTGCTCACTTGAGCACTGCGGCAGCCGCAGCTTTTACGTCTACCGTGCAGAGCCTGCCAAGCTCATGCATGCTGTCCACCACGGTGACAGGGACGCGTTTTTCCTCACACAGACCGTTGATCCGGTGATAGATAAAACCGTCTGCATCCTTACCAAGAAAGACACGTGCGGCCTTGTCCTCGTTGAGGGCGCGCAGCACCTGTTTGGTGCCAACCACACGCTTGTCCGCCTGACTGAGCAGGTTTTCCATCAAAGCCGCCTCCTTTGCCTGGGGTGGGATCTGTCGCCGCCGCACACGCTTGCGGGCTTACTTCCCCGCCTTTATCGCGAAAGAAGGGCACACCAAAAGCGCATACTTCGCACAACCATACCATAATAGCATGTTTTCAAGTGAAAAGTCAATTGTTTCTCAAGAAAATTATTGTGCAAACCGATGAAAATTTTGAGGCTGCACATTGTTTTTCCTGCATGGGATTTTCCTTCCCGGATACGACATGTGCATCACTCACTGCGGCCTTCATTGCGCATTTTCAGCAGTGCCGCGACGACCTGCCGAACCACTTCGCTGGCGCCGGTGGAAAACAGCGAGTGCAGCATCTTCACCACGTCGCGCTTCACCTTTGCATCCAGCCCGCGAATGGCCTCCAGCATGCGCGCGGCGCTTTCCAGCCAGTCAGTGGCAAGATCGGTCACCAGCTCGGCCTGTGCAGCGTCCACCACATTGTAAAGCGTGTCCACCAGCAGGCGGCGTTTTTCGATATCCATGCCGGCCAGCCACGCATGCATGGCCTCGTCGGTGATCCTGCCGGTCATGTCGACTCCGGCCAGGGTGACAAACGCCCCGTTCTCCACCTGCCAGGTCATGGCATCATGCTGCAGGATGCCCACAGTTCTGGCCTCCACCACGGTGTAGACCGGGTGATAGTTGAGCAGCATCCCCACGATGCTGCTTTCGGGAAGATAGCTTTCAATGCGTTCGCTGATGCCTGCATACCCGGGGCTGCCAAGCGTATCCTCGTCCACGCCGGGCGCATCATAGGCATAGATGCGGCGAATGCGTCCTGCGGTCTCCTCATCCGCCGTCGCCCCTGCGAACACCGACAGATTGCCGCCCTTGCTGTGGCCGCACAGCAGCAGATCATCCTGCGTGCGCAGAGCTGCACGGCGCACATATTCCGCCGCCTCGTGCTGGGAGGGCACCGTCATGTAGCACATGTTGAAGTCTTCCTTCCAGCCAACCACCGTCAGGTCGGTGCCGCGGAACGCCACGCAGCTCACCCCGCCCGGAAGCCGGTATGTACATGCGCAAAACTGCATTTCGCGCTGTGTATCGATCTGGTTGACGTAATCGCACAGCCGCCAGTGACGATAGCGCTGCAGGCCTGCGCAGCATTCAAACAGCCGCCAGCGCCTTTTCTGAAAGCGGTCAAACCCTTCCGGGTCGACGTTCGCCTTCAGGAATGCCCACGCCTCTTCCACCGTGCAGCTGCCGCCGTCGTCCAGATATCCCTCCATGGGCAGATACACCAGCTGCGAAAGCACCAGCGCATCCAGCGCGTCAAAGGGGCGATCGTCCAGCGACCACTCCCCCACTGCCAGCGCGTGATCCTGTATGTTGGGCATCAGCAAACCGCCTTTCGTCACAAAAAGCCTCTGTTTTTCACAGAGGCTTTTTCTTTTTACTTTTCAGGGTACTGGGCTCGGCTGCCGCCAATGAAGGGCAGACGCGAATAGGCCATCACCACATGGGCCTGGCCCACTTTGGTTTCGCCTTCGCCCATACGCAGCGGCACCGCCACGGGGCGCAGATGCATGCCCACCAGCGTGTCGCCCACGTCGATAGCGGCGTCAGCCTGAATGCTCACAGCCACGGCAGGCTGCGCGAAGCGCTTGTAGGCGGCTGCGCCTACGCTGCCGCCAGCCTTGGGCACAGGCATCACGTTCACCTGCGTCAGGCGCAGATGATCCAGCACGTCCTGCTCCATCACCAGCGCGCGATTGAGATGCTCGCAGCACTGGAAAACAGGATGCAGTTCAAGCTCTTTGCAGGTATCGATCATGGTCATGGCCAGCGCGTCGCCCAGTTCCGGCACGCTGTTGTGGCCGATATGTCCGCCGGCCACCTCGCTGGTGGAGCAGCCCATCACCACCACTGCGCCTGCGCGCAGATGGCCCGCCTCCTTCAGATAGCGGATGCACTGCGCAAGCTGGTCGGTAATGGCTTTATATTCTTCGTACATGGTTTTTTCTCCTTACTTTTCGGCATGCACGAACGCATACGCGCCGATGCCGACTGCGATGGACAGGTTGAGCGAGTCGATCCTGTCGTTGTGGGGAATGCGCACGGCCTGTCCCATTTCAGCAAACTCTGCAGGCAGGCCGCTGCCCTCGTTGCCAAAAACCAGCGCATAGGGGCGCTGCAGGCCGGCCACAGCCTCCTCCAGCATAACGGAACCATCCAGCATGAACGGGTAGAGCGCATGCGTGGGATGCTCCATGCGGTAGAGGCTGAAGTCCTCGTAATACTTCACGCGCAGGCTGAACACCGCGCCCATGGTGGCGCGCACCACCTTGGGATCAAACACGTCCGCCGCCGGGCGGATGATGGCGATGTCCTCCACGCCAAGGCCCAGAAGCGTGCGCTGGATGGTGCCCAGATTGCCCTCGTCCATGGGATGATGCAGCACCACATGCGGCGCGTCCTTTTTCAGTTCGCTCTGCCACTTTTCAAATACCACGGCGGCAAAGCAGTTCTGCTTGCCGCTGATGCGGCTGAGCGCCTTGTCGGCGATCTCCTCGCGCACATGATGTTCGCGGCAGATCTCGCGCAGCTTTTCAACGCCCTCGCCCTGCGCCCTTTCGCTCAAAAGCAGGCGCAGGGCGCGTTCAGGGGCGTTTTGCATCAGCTGCAGCGACGGAAACACGCCCGGGGCGTAGCTGTAGTTCAAATCCGAGCTGTATGGTTTCAGCGGCGGCATATCAAGTACCTCACTTGCCCTTCTGGGCCTCGTATTCTTCTCTGAGCAGGCTGTACACCACATTGTCGGTCACGGTGCCGTCCGGCAGCGCAAGCGCATGGCGGATGGTGCCTTCGCACGTGAAGCCCAGCTTCTTGATAACGCGGCGGCTCTTCTGGTTGAATGGAAAATGCCCCACCGACACCACCGGGCAGCCCAGTTCTTCAAAAGCATATTGCAGCACCGCACGGCAGGCCTCGGTGGCGAAGCCCTGTCCCCAGTACTTTTCGCCCAGCACATAGCCCAGATCGCGGCAGTTTTCCACGCGGCGCGACCCGTCTTTGTGCAGTCCGATGGAGCCGATCACATGCCCGGTGCTCTTGTCCACGACCGCCCACACGTCGCCTGCCTCAATGAACATCTGCACCACGCGGCGGCTGTCGTCCAGCGACTTGTGCGGTGCCCAGCCGGCCATGGGTCCCACGGTTTCGCTTTGCGCATAGGCGTACACATCCACCGCGTCATTGGGGTCAAAGGTGCGCAGCACAAGCCGTTCGGTGCGCAGCACCGGCAGCGTGGGAGCAGCAGGCTTTTTGTGTTTGAAGAAGCTCACCGGTCATCATCTCCGTTATTGGACTGATCGTTCATGTTTTCTTCGATTTCGTCAAAGGGCGATTCATCCATGCCCATCTCATGGAAATGGCTGCGTGCATCACGCACAAGGCCCTCCATGCCGCCGGGGCGGCTGACCGCGCAGTAAAATACCGCGCAGGATGCATTCATGTAGGTGGACACCGCCAGCGACAAAAACTGCGCAACAACCAGCGCGATCACGGGGTTCATATCCAGCAGGAACATCTGCACCAGCGAGATCAGCAGGTTCCAGCCGATGAAGCTCAGCTGCAGCATGAAATAGCTCATTTTCATGTGCTGCATGCTGTCCTTGCTTTTGCGGATGGCCTGCCGCGCCGTCAGGGAGGGATCCTCCGCCAGATAGAACGCGGCCATGCTGTAGCGCAGCGCGGCGATAATACCCGGAATGATGAACAAAAGCGACCACAGGAAGATCTTCACCGCCATGATCACATACAGCCACAGCGAGCGGAAAAACAGATTCAGCCTTGCCGTCAGACCAGCCGCAAAGCCGATGTCCTCGCCGTCGATGCGGCGGATGAAATAGTGGCTGAGGCTGACGTTGAGCACAGGACTTACGACCAGCGCCAGCAGGTTGCCGCCCAGCAGCAGCATCCACGTACTCTGCGGCACGCTGGTGATAGCAGCATAGAGGCGGCGGTACAGGTCCAGCACCTCATGATAGTGCGCGCTTTCAGGCGTAATGCCTTCCGGCATGGAACCAAGCGTCATGCTCAGGCTGCTCATCAGAGGGTTGATGTCCTGCATGGTCACGCTCTGGGCCACCTGAGCAACCGTCAGAAAAATACCGCTGAAAAAGGTGACCAGCAAAGCGGTCTGCCAGTTGCCCTTCAGCGCCTGGCGCGCCTTGTGTTTGAAAAAGAAAGAACCCAGCATCATTGTATTCTGTCCCCCGGTGATTATTCAAACAGTGCGTCCACGAATTCGCGGGCGTTGAAGCTCTGCAGGTCTTCGATGCCCTCGCCCACGCCCACATACATGACCGGCACGCCCAGCTCCTGCACGATGGGGAAGGCGATGCCGCCCTTGGCGGTGCCGTCCAGCTTGGTAAGCACAATACCGTTGATGCCGGCAGCCTCGCGGAACGCCTTGGCCTGCGCCAGGCCGTTCTGACCGGTGGTGGCGTCCACCACCAGCATGCAGCGCACGGCGGCCTCGGGATACTCGCGGTCGATGACGCGGCGCATCTTTTCCATTTCGTCCATCAGGTTCTTCTTGTTGTGCAGGCGTCCGGCGGTATCCACGATAAGCAGGTCGGCCTTGCGGCTCTTGGCAGCCTGCACGCCGTCAAACACCACGCCGGCGGGATCGGCGCCTTCCTTGTGGCGCACGATGGGGCAGCGGGCGCGCTCGCTCCACACCTGCAGCTGATCAGCCGCAGCGGCGCGGAAGGTATCGGCTGCGCACAGGATGATGGTGCGGCCCAGGCCCTGGAAACGCAGGGCCAGCTTGCCGATGGTGGTGGTCTTGCCCACGCCGTTGACGCCCACCATCAGGATGATCATGGGCCAGCGCAGGGTTTCCTTGGGCGCGTCGAGCATTTTGACCAAAATGTCCTTGAGCGCATTCTTGGCCTCCACAGAGGACTTGATCTTGTTGGCTTCTACATGCGCGCGCAGCTGCTCGATAGCCTCTCCCGCGCACTTTGCGCCCATGTCGCTGAGGATCAGCGCATCCATCAGGTCGTCATAAAAATCCTCGTCCACAGGACGGTCGGGCGCAACAGCGGCGTCCATGGCTACGGCCATATGCTCGCGGCTTTTGAACAGGCCTTCGCGCAGGCGGCTGAAAAGACTCTTCTTTTCACTCATTTGGGGTGCCTCCCTTTATTCGTAATCGGTCAGGTTGACGCTGACCATGCTGCTCACGCCGCGTTCCTCCATGGCTACGCCAAAAAGCGTGTCGCAGCGTTCCATGGTTCCCTTGCGGTGGGTCACGACGATGAACTGCGTGTCGCGGCTGAATTCCTTGAGATAGTCGGCAAAATAGCTGATGTTTGCGTCGTCAAGCGCAGCCTCGATCTCATCGAGGATACAGAACGGCGTGGGCTTGAGCTTGAGCATGGCAAACAGGATGGCGATGGCGGTCAGCGCTCGTTCGCCGCCGGAGAAGAGGCTCAAAAGCTGGCGCTTCTTTCCCGGAGGCTGAACGATGATCTCAATGCCGCAGTTGAGCGGGTCATTGGGATCAGACAGGCTGATCTCGCCGTAGCCGCCGCCAAACAGGCGCGTGAAGGTTTCGGCAAAATAGCCCTGCAGCTCCGTAAACTGGCCCACAAAAACGGTTTTCATCTGGTCCAGCAGCTGGGCGATCAGCGACTGCAGGTCGCCCTTGGCCTGTTCCAGATCGTTCTTCTGGGCACTGAGCTGGGTAAAGCGCTCGTATTTCTCGGCGTACTCTTCGATCGCACCCACGTTTACGTTGCCCATGGCGCGAATCCGGTCGCGGATACGTTGGGCGTCGCGGTCAGCCTCGCCCTCGTCAAAGGCGCTGGTGAGGGTTTCGCCGTGGGCGGGTTCGTCTCCTGCATTGCGCTGGTCGTACTCGTCGCGCGCTTCCACAGCGCCGGCATAGCTGAGCTCGTAGGTGTTCCACAGACGGTCATTCAAGGTGCTCAGGTCGTTGCGGATGCGGCCCAGCGCCATCTCCTGACGGTGCATGCGCTCAGTCTCGTGGGCGCTGAGCTTTTGCGCAGCGTCGATATCGCCCTGGATCTCGCGCAGCTCCGCCTGCTTCTGGTCGCGCCTGTGCTCGGTATCATCCACATGTGCGCGAGCTTCCTCCACATGGCGTTCGCACGCGCTGATCATCTGGCCGGCAGTCTGCTGGGCGCTTTCGGCCTCGGCCACGTCCTCCAGCGCCTGCGCACGCTTCGCGCGCAGGTTTTCCAGTTCCTCACGGCAGGTTTCACTGTCGCCCTGCAGGCGGTCGCGGTCGCGCTGCAGACGGTCGACGTCGTGCTCGGCATTCTGCAAAGTGAGCATGGCGTCGGTGAGCAGCTCCTGCGCATTTTCGCGTTCGCGGCGGGCACGATTGAGCCTGTCGGACAAATCCTCGGTCTTTGCCGCCAGTTCCTCGCTGGATACATCCTCCATGCTGGACTGCTGCTCGATTCGCGCAAGCTCCTGCGCGATCTCCTCCAGACTTTCGTCCAGCTGTTCAACGGCTGCGCGCAGGGCTTCCAGACGCTGCTGATGTGCGTCCATATCGGCCTGTGCGCTCTTTAAGCGTTCAGTGTCGCGCACCACGGCGATCTCCTGCTGATGCAGTTCGTACTGGGCGCTTTCGCGGCGTTCCTTTTCGCCGGCGCGGCGCTGTTCCATTTCGGCGATCTCGTTTTGCGCATTCTGGGCGCGAAGGTTGATCTCAGCCAGTTTGTCGGCCAGCTCCTTCATTTCGCGCTCGCGGCCCAGCAGGTTCTGGGCCTTTTGCTGAATGCTGCCGCCGGTCATGGAGCCGCCGGAGTGCATCACGTCGCCCTCCAGCGTAACAAGCCTGAAGGCATGGCCGCCGGCGCGCATGATCTGAATGCCGCAGTCGAGGTTTTTGGCCACAACAGTGCGGCCCAGCAGGTTTTCCACCACGTCCTTGTAAATGGGATCGTAGCTGCAAAGCTCGCTGGCCACGCCCACACAGCCCTCCATTTTGAGCACTTCGCGCTCACGGGCGTTGAGGGTGCGGCCCTTGATGGTGTTCAGCGGCAGGAACGTCGCGCGGCCCAGACGGTTTTTGCGCAGGTAGTCGATGAGGATCTTGGCGTCCTGCTCGGTCTGGGTGACGATGTTCTGCATGGCGGCGCCCAGCGCCATATCCATGGCCGTTTCGTACTCACGCGGCACATGCACCAGCATGGCGACCACGTCGTGCACGCCCCTGAGCTGGCTGCGCTTGGCATAGGTCAGCGCATTTTTGACGGAATACTGGTAGCCCTCGTAGCCGTCCTGCAGCTCCTTGAGGGTACGCAGACGGGTATCCATCGCGCGGGCAGACTGCAGGTCCTCCTGCATCTGCTTCTGGCGGGCCAGAATGTCCTGCAGAAGCTGCTTTGTGCTCTGCTCGAACGCCTCTGCGCCGTGCTTCAGCTCATCCAGACGGGCCTGTTCGTTTTGCAGATTGCTCTGCGCCAGTTCAAGCGCCGCAGCCAGTTCAGCCTCGCGGGCCTCCTCAGCGCCAATCTGCTGGCCGATCTCCTCGCGGCGGGCGGTCATCTGCTGCTGCATGGCGCTGTGGCGCGCATGAGAGGTGCGCACGGTCTGCATGCGGTTCATGCGCTCCATGATATAGGTCTTGTGTGCGGAGAGCTCCTCTTCAAGCTTCTCAGCTTTTTGAGTGGCCTGCGCATGGGCCGCGCGGCGGTTTTCAAGCGACTGCCGGGCCTGATCCAGCAGGTTTTTCGCCTCGCTTAAGCCGCCGTCGGACTGGGTCATCGTGGCCTCGATCAGCCGCAGACGCGCCTGCAGGCTTTCCGCCTCGCTGTCGAGGCGCTGCACGGTCTCTCCGCCGTTTTGGATGCGGTTGCGGATCTCACTGAGGGCCTCGCGTGCAGCATGCAGCGCATCGCTCTGACGCAGCAGTGCGTCATGCGCCTGACTCAGCGCCTGCTGAATGGCCTCCTGCTGCGCCTCGCCCTCAGCGCGGCGGGCAGTGGCTTCCTCCAGTACGGCGTTGGCCTCGCGCACGGCGTCGCTCACCTGCAAAAGGGCCTGCTCGGCAGCACTTTCCTTTTCATGCAGGCGGTCAAAGCGCAGCAAAAACAGCCGCACGTCCAGTTCGCGCAGGGTATCGGTCAGCGCCAGATATTCCTTGGCCACATCCGCCTGTTTTTTCAGCGGCGTCAGGTTCTTTTCCAGTTCGTCCAGCACGTCCAGCACGCGCACAAGGTTTTCATCCGCCTTCTTCAGGCGGCCTTCGGCCTCTTCCTTGCGGGCACGGAAACGGCTGATGCCCGCCGCCTCCTCAAAAATGACGCGGCGGTCTTCGCTGCGCTGGCTGAGGATGGCGTCGATACGGCCCTGGCCGATCATGGAATAGCCTTCCTTGCCAACACCGGTATCGCGGAACAGATCGACGATGTCGCGCAGACGGCAGCCTGCGCCGTTCATGAGGTATTCGCTGTCGCCGCTGCGGTACACGCGACGGGTGATACTCACCTCGTCGAAGGCCACGTTGAGCTGGTGGTCGGTGTTGTCAAACACCAGCGTGACCTCGCAGTAGTTAAGCGCCTTGCGCTTTTCAGTGCCGTTGAAGATAACGTCCGTCATGCTGTTGCCGCGCAGGCTCTTGGCGCTCTGCTCGCCCAGCACCCAGCGCACCGCGTCGCCGATGTTGCTTTTGCCGCTGCCGTTGGGGCCGACGATGCCCGTCACGTTTTGCGGAAAGATGATCTCCGTGCGCTTGGCGAACGATTTAAAACCGTATATTTCCAGTTTGGTTAAACGCATGTATTAGCTCCTTTTACGGGGGCCTCCGGCGGCCAGGGGCAGTGCCCCTGGACCCCACACTGCGTCCGTTTCACGGACGCAAGAGAATGTTATGCCGTCTGTTGGCTTTGTCAGTTCTGCTGCTTGAGTTCCACCAGCGCCTTTTGGGCGGCGGCCTGTTCGGCGGCTTTTTTGCTGTTGCCCACGCCAGTTGCGACAGGCTTGCCCAGAACGCTCACCTGCGCGGTGAAGGTGCGGTTGTGGTCGGGGCCTTCCTGCGCGATGATCTGATAGCTGGGCAAATCAAGGCCGTTGGCCTGCGTGTATTCCTGCAGGGCGCTCTTGTCGTCGTGACCGCGCCAGGCGATCAGCCGTTCGTCCTCGGCAAACATGTGCAAAATCAGTCTGTGTGCCGCACGGATGCCGCCGTCCACATATACAGCTGCAAACACGGCCTCCATGGCGTCGGCGAGGATGCTGGCCTTTTCACGGCCGCCGGTCTGCTCTTCGCCGTGGCCCATGATGAGAAATGCGCCCAGATCCAGCGAGCGGGCCAGTGCGCTCAGCGTGCGTTCGCACACCAGCGCTGCGCGGCGGGCGGTGAGCTCGCCTTCGTGAAGATTGGGATATTTGCGGTAAAGCATGTCGCTGACGCAAAACTCCAGCACCGCGTCGCCCAGAAATTCCAGGCGCTGGTTGTCCGGCAGCTTTGTGGAGGGATGCGTCAGCGCCAGGCGCAGGTGGGCCTCATCCTGAAAGGTGTAGCCCAGTGCCTTTTGCAGTTTTTGCATGCATTTTCTCCTTATACAATAATACGGCTTACGCCCCCAGCGGAAAAATCCACTGAGGGCGTGTAAGCCACAGAAACACTGCACCCGCGCGCACAGCGCGCGGAAGCGGGTCCAGGGCGTCAGCCCTGGTGGGCGTCGATGTACTTGACGACGTCGCCGACGGTCTTGAGGTTGAGGATCACTTCGTCCTCCACTTCGATGCCGAACTCGGTTTCGAGCTCGAGGATCATGACCATCACGTTGGCGCTGTCAGCGCGCAGGTCTTCCACCAGACGGCTGTTTTCAGTGATGGTGGAAGCATCCACCTGCAGCTGTTCGGCGATCATGCCGCGTACCTTTTCAAAAGTCATGGGGTTCATCCTCCTTTTGTATGAAAGCGTATGAAAATGTTCAGGCAGCATTGCTGCGTGAAACCGTTTTTATTCGGCGGCAGGCTCATCCTTGGGCAGCAGGGCTTCGATCTTGCCGACCACATTGCCCTCCACCATCTGAACCGCCTGACGAATGGCGCACGCCATGGCGTGGCCCTTGCAGGAGCCGTGCGCCTTGATGACGTTGCCGCGCACGCCCAGCAGAGGCGCGCCGCCGACTTCGTTATAGTCCATGGCCTTCTTCACGCGGCGGAACGCGGGCTTGGCAAGCAAACCGCCGATCTTGGAGCGGAAGTCGCCGTAGATTTCCTTTTTGATGATGCCCATCAAAGTACCGGCCACGCCCTCCATGAACTTGAGGATGACGTTGCCCACAAAGCCGTCGCAGACGATGACGTCCGCCACATCGTTGGTGATTTCGCGGGCTTCCACGTTGCCCACAAAATTCAGGCGCTTGTCGGCGCTGAGCAGCTCGTAGGCTTCCTTGGTCAGCGCGCAGCCCTTTTCAGCTTCAGCGCCGTTGTTGACCAGACCGATGCGGGGGTTCTTCACGCCGCGCATGCTTTCCATGTAGGCGCTGCCCATCATGGCGAACTGGTGCAGGTACTCAGGGCGGCAGTCGACGTTGGCACCGCAGTCGATGAGCAGGAAGAAATCCTTGCCGTTGGGCAAAAGCGGAGCCAGCGCCGGGCGGTCGATGCCCTTGAGGCGGCCCAGGCGGAACATGCCGCCGGAGAGAACCGCGCCGGTGGAACCGGCGGAAACAAACGCATCCACCTTGCCGTCGCGCAGTTTCAGCATGCCGTCAACGATGGCGCTCTGCTTTTTCCTGCGCACGGCCATAACGGGCGCTTCGTTGTTGGTAATGATCTCGGGGCAGTCGGTCAGGGTGATGCGCTTGCGCAGCTCAGCCGCGTTGGCAAACACGGTATCGACCGTCTTTTGCACCTCTTCGATGGGGCCGGCCAGTTCGATCTCGAGCTGGGGATACAGGCCCAGCGCTTCCAGCGCGCCCTCAACGGGGGCCATGGGGGCGTTGTCGCCGCCCATGGCATCCAGATAAATCTTCATTGGTGACCGCCTCTTTCGTTAGTCGATCTTGATGCAGTACACGCCGCCGGCCTTCTTGCCGGTGGTGCCGATAACCATGAGGTTGCCGTACACGGCGGGAGAAGCGTCGATCTGAAGTTCAGCGCCCTCGGCGTCGGTGGTCAGCTGCAGGGTATCGCGAATTGCGCCGGTCTTGGCGTTCATCAGGTGGATCTTGCCATTCTGCTCAGCCTGCAGCAGCCAGGCCTCGCCGGCCTCGTTGTACACGGCCACGGGGCTGGAGATGGTGTGGCCTTCCAGCATGGTTTCCCACTTGAGCTTGCCGGTCTTCTTTTCCAGTGCGATCACGCGGGAGGGATCCTCGCCGTCGGACACGGTGAAGAACACCAGGTCGGCAATGCTGCCCTGGCCCACCACGGGGCTGGCGTACACGCCGGCTTCGGGCTTCTTGCTGTAGCCAACATCGGCCAGTTCGTAGGTCCATTCCACTTCGCCGGTCAGAGCGTCCACACGGCGAATGGTGCAGGCAGCGTTTTTGCCGGTGCGCAGCAGCACGGCATTGCCGGTGTAGAGTGCGACGCTGCCGTCCTCTTCCACATCCAGCGCGGGAGTGGCGTCGATGTTGTCCTCGGTGTCGATAGCCCACACAGGGGTGAGAGTGTTGACGTCAACGCACTGCACGATGCCGTTCTGATCGCCGTAGTACACATAATTGTTGTACATGGCGACGCTGGCGTCGATGTTGGTGTTGGTCTTCTTCTGCTCGCCGGCCAGAGTCTTGTAGCCCTGAATGGCGGTGGACAGTTTGACCGCGTTGCTCTGGTAGTTGTAGGTATCCTTGACGGGGCCGAACTCAGCGGTGTAGAGCACGCCGTTCTGGCCGCCCACGATCATGGTGCCGGTGCTGCTGTCAAACAGGGCAGAGCCGGTAAAGCCGCTGTAGTTGCTGTTCTTGTCCTTGCCGTCGCCGGCGATGAGCATTTCCTTCTTGTTGGAAACAAGGTTGAGGATATGATAGCCGTTCTTGACGACCTTGTTGGCCAGCTTGGCATTGAACTGACCCACACCCAGGATGGGCGTGCCGTTGGTGGCAACGCTCAGGCCGCCGCGGCTGGGCGCGCCGATCTCGATGGCATCGCGGGTGGCTTCGCCGGTGAGCAGGTTATAGAAGTACACCTTGCCGTCCTGACCGGCGACGATGGCCTCCTTCAGTGCGGTCACGTCCTTGGCCGCATCGTACAGGCCCATGCGCTGACGCAGCTCGGTAGGCCACTTCACGATCACGGGCTGGCCGGGGGCGGCCACGCCGTAAACGGTGGTCTCGCTGGTCTTCATGCTGCCGATGGGCTGGCTCCAGACGACGCTCAGCTTTTCGTTTTCCACCTCAACGGTGCTGTAGGCCGCGTTCTGGCGCAGCGGGCCGCTGCGGAAGGTGAGCACGCCAGCCTGACGCCAGCCGGCATAATCGCTGCCGCCCACGGTGGTGGTGAAGGCGTTGAGCATGTTGATGGCGTGGGTGCGGTTGTAGGCAGTCAGGGTCTTGGCGCCGCTGTAAATGGTGGCCTCCAGCTTCAGCGCAGCAGGTGCGGCCGCATCAGCAGCAGCAGCGCTCAGCTGAGGCAGCGGGCTGGTGGTGGGCACCGGCGTAGGCGTGGGCACCGGCGTAGGCGTGGGGGTAGGCGTGGGGGTGGGAGTCGGCGTGGGGGTGGGAGTGGGCGTGGGAGTGGCGGTAGGCACAGGCGTGGGTTCGGGCGTGGGTTCGGGCGTGGCCGTGATGGCCGGCTCGTTGCCCAGCTGCACCGACACGCTGTAGGCAGAAGGCGTGAAGCTGAGGCTGTCGCCCTCCACATACTGGGCGATATAGTCGCCGGTATAGGCGTTGAGCACGTCGGTGGTCAGCGTCCACACGCGGGTATCGCCGTTGTCGGTCATGGCACCGTAATCGCCGTTGGGATCAGTGTCATACATGCTGACGATGGCAGTACCCTGGCCATCCACCACGCGCACGGCGCTGACTTCGGCGGAAGTGGTCACGGTGAAGGCGATGTGGGCAGGAATGGCGGAAATGGCCGTGTCGCAGGTAAAGCCCTGCACGGCGGGAGCCACGGACTTGGGCGCGCCGATGCTCACAGGAGCCGCGCACACCATGCCCTCTTCCTCTTCTACGCCCTTGCGGGTGGCGTATACGGTGTAGCTGCCGGCGTAGCCGTCCTCCACAACAAAGGAGGGCTGCCAGAGGTTGACGTTGCTGTTTTCGATCACGCTGCCGTCAGCATAGGCGCTGGCGCAGACGGTAAAACCGAAGTCGTCGGCGATGCGGATGCTTTCAACATCCTTGGCGGTCTGCACGGCAAAGAACACCTGCGTGGGCGCATTGCTGTCGGCAGCGGTGGCGCTGAAGCTCTTGATGGCTTCCTCGCGCGGGATGATCTTATCCTTGACGGTGTTGAATACGCCAACGACGGTCTTCTGCACAGGCGCGATCTTCGCGCCGATGCCGCCCATGCCTTCCCAGTTGGGCAGGCAGATGCCGGCCAGCAGGCCGCCAATAAGCAGCAGCACAAGGATCAGCACCAGCCAGCCCTTGCCGCCGCGGCGGTCGTCATCGTCGTCATCATCGTCGTCATCGTAATCGTCGTCATAGCGGGGCGCAGGCTGCTTGCGGCGGTATTCCTCGTCCTTGGGACGGCGCACAGGGGCCGGACCGCCCTGAACCGGACGGCGGACGGGCGCTTCGCCCTGCTGCTGGGCAGCGGCTACCGGGCGCGGAGCGGGCGCAGGACGGCGCTGCGGCTGGTGGCCGGTCTGCACCGGGCGGCGCTGAGGCTGCTGACCCTGCTGCACGGGACGGCGCTGGGGCGCTTCCTCAGAAAGCTGAGGCTGCACGGGGCGCTGGGCCATGGGCACAGGACGCGCGGCGGGAGATTGCGGCTGCACCGGGCGGCGCTGAGGTACACGGGCGGGCTCTTCGCTGTCGCCAGCCTGGAAGGGATCGGCCTGCGGAGCCTGCTGCTCTTCGGCGGCGGCACGCTCGGCCACGCGGCTGCGGCGGCGGCGCACAGGGGCTTCGCCTTCAGCGGCAGGCTGGGCCGCGGGCGCTTCCTGCACAGGCTCGCTCACAGGCGCGGGGCGCTGGAAGGCAGAGGGCTGCTGCACGCTGGTGCGGCGGTTGACCATCTGCACGTTCACGGGGCGCGCCACACGGGTGGGGGCGTCATCGCCCTGGGCCATGAAGTCAGCGCCATCGGAATACAGCGGTACGCCGCCCTGCTGCATCTGTGCGCCCAGCTGTGCAGGCGCATCGGTGAGGAAGCTCTCATCGGGCTGATTGGCATACAGCTGATTGTTGGGTCTCTGCTGGTTGCGGTAGTAATCGCTCAAAGTTGTGCACTCCTTATCCTTGGTTGCATCACATGGGAAACGGATTCATCCGTTTTGCATCTTTTGGGGAAAAGGCATACTTGGCTAACGTATACCATCATCTATTATACCAATAATCCTCGAAGTCTACAACCCCTGTTTTGGCCTGACGCGGCGCGTAGTTGTAAAATGACACGGTAGCAAATGCAGGGTTTTGGCATCTGACGGAGAATGTTACCAAAATACCCATGTAAATTCCCGCATTACTGCGGATGCAGGAGGCCATTATGCAGGATACCATTCTCGTTTTCAGCCGTTCGCGCGAGCAGGCTGTTCTGGCGGCGCGCACGCTGCGCTATCGGGAGGTCTATTGTCTGCCGGTGCCTTTTGACACCCCCGCTGCAGAAGCGATCCGCCCCGGCGTGCGCGGCGCGGTGGTCATTTGCGAACGCGGCGGCAGTATGGACGGCTTTGATACGGCTTTGCTGGACGGCAGCGTACCGGTGCTGGCACTGGGCGACGCAGCGGTGTTTGTGTGTGAGCACTTCGGCGGCAGCGCTGAAGAGGCTGTACCCGACCGCGTGGCTGTGACGCTGAGCATGAACGACGACCCTCTGTTTGAAGGCATCGACCCAGGCGAGCGCATGCTGCCCGCGCCATCATCCCTGAACCTTCCGGAGGTGCTTACCCCCATCGCCACCGCCACCGAACGGGCGATCGGTTTCAAGCACGCGCAGCTGCCGCTGTATGCGCTGCAGTACCCCATCGAGCGCAACGACCCCGATTCAGCCCAGCTGTTGTTCAACTTTGCCAGCGCCGTGTGCGGCGTGCAGCCGGAGTGGACGGAGGACGCCAACATCGACCGTGCCATTGAGCACATCCGCGAGTGCGCGCCGGAAGGCCGCGTGCTGTGCGCCGTGTCCGGCGGTGTGGACAGCGCCGTGTGCGCACGGCTGACCAGCATGGCGGTCGGCAACAGGCTTTTGTGCGTGTTCATCGACACCGGTCTGTTCCGCGAAGGCGAGCCTGAAGCCGTGGCCGAAACTTTCCGCTCGGAGATCGGTATCGAGGTTGAAATGGTCGACGCGCATGAATCCTTCCTGCGCGCGCTCAGCGGCGTGACCTCGCCCCGCGACAAGGAGCGCATTGCCTCGCAGCTGATGACGCAGGTTCTGCTCAAACAGTTCACGCACGAGCCGGACATTCAAACGATTGTGATGGGCACCAACCTCAACGACACCCTGTTTGATACCGGCCGCGCAGCGGATATTACCGCCGGCAGCCGCACCATTCGCGTATGCGAACCCATCCGCAGCCTTTTCAAGGACGAAGTGCGCCGCATTGCCGGCAGGCTTTCGCTGCCTGCCGTGATCACCGGCCGTCAGCCCTTCCCCTCCAGCGGCCTGGCCCTGCGCGTGATGACCAACGTCACCGCTGAACGGCTGCAGCTTTTGCGCAAGGCGGATATGCTGCTGCGCACCGAGATCCTCGAAGGCGGGCACGACCGCCGCCTGTGGCAGTTCTACGCCACCCTTTCTGAAAATCCCGATTCGCCCGACAGCTATGCCGTGTGCCTGCGCGCCACGCAGACGGCGCAGGGCGGCGCAGTGGCAGCCCGTCTGCCTTACGATCTGCTGGAGCGTACGACCGAAAAGATCCTTGCCGAGGTTCCCGGCGCGGCGCGCGTGGTGTACGACCTCACCCCCAGCGCCCATTACGGCGAGCTGGAATAAGTCCCATTTCATTCAACGAAGGGATGTGCACATTTCATGCTGATCTGTGATACCCATGCCGATACCCTCTGCGCCCGCACCAAGCACTGGAACGACGGCGTCTATGACGTGCGCCGCGAATGGCTGATGCAGCCCGAGCATACCCGTGTGCAGGCGATGGCCCTGTTCATTCCGCCCAAGGGCATGGAACAGACCCCCACCATCGTTGACGAGCAGCTGGAAGAACTTCAGCGTATGAAGGCCGAGGGCTTTCACCAGATCCGCACGCTGGATGAGGCGCTGCCCGGCCAGCCCAACATTATGCTCACCATCGAAGGCGGCGAGGCCTTCGGCGACCGGGTGGAAGGCGTTGACGAGATGGCTGCTCAGGGGGTACGACTGGCGGCCCTTACCTGGAACACGCCCAACGCGCTTGGACAGCCCGCGCTCGTCGGCAACGACACCGGCATCAAGCCCTTCGGCTGGCAGGCCGTGCGCCGCATGCAGCAGCTGCATATGGCGGTGGATGTATCTCACCTGAACGTTCGCGGCTTTTGGGATCTGCTGGAGCACGACGTGCGCCCCATGGCGTCGCACAGCTGCGCATGGGCGCTTTGCCCCAACGAGCGCAACCTCACCGATGACCAGCTGCGCGCTCTGTTTGAAACGGACGGCTTTGTGGGCGTGAACTTCTACGCCGGTTTCCTGAGTCCCGAATGCAAGGCGGACATCGACCTGCTCATCGACCACATGGCGCACATGTGCGAGCTGGGCGGCGAGCACTGCGTAGGCTTTGGCAGCGACTTTGACGGCATCGACGCCTATCCGGAAGGCCTGCGCACCGCCAACGACGTGCCAAGACTGATCGACCGGCTGCTTGAACGCGGCTTTGGTCAGAAGCTCACCGGGCAGATCGCCGGCCTCAACTTCAAGCGCTATCTGGAAAGTATCTGATACACAAAACACGGCCATAAGCGCCGTGTTTTTTCATATAGAAAAGCGTATTCTTGACTTCCCTGTGCCCGTACCGCTATAATGGAATATCAGGCTGCCATTTCAGGCAGTCAGACCCAATTAAGGAAGGAAACCGTCATGTTGAAAGCACATCGTTTCTGTTGCCGTGTGGCTTCCATTCTGCTGGCCGTGCTGCTGCTTGTGGAGCCGCTGGCCGTTTGGGCAGAGGAAACCAATGAAGCACCCGTGACCCACATCGCCAAGTCGACCGTTGCACTGAAGGTGCGCCGCGCCCCCAGCAAGAGCGCTTCCGGCAGCGACAGCATCCCGCGCGGTTCTTATGTGTACATCGTGGAGTACGGCGACATGTGGTGCCGCGTGCGCACCGACCGCACTGAGGGCTACATTCTCACCCAGTACCTGACGGATATCATCGCGCAGGGCGATGTGCCCCAGAAGGCTGAAGAGGAAGAAAAGCCTGTCGAGCCCACCGGCGAGCTGATGCCTGGTTTCACCACCAACGAGAGCAACTTCCGCCAGGGCTATCAGGCGCATGCGCTCAACGTGGCCAACATCTATGCCCAGCCCAATGTCACTTCGCGCATCGAGGCCACAGTGCCCACCTACAACCAGGTCATCGTGAGCGAAGTTTCCGGCGACTGGGCGCTGGTGTGCTACAAGGGCCGCCATTATGGCTACATGCTCAACTCGTCCCTGTTCAAGTGGGACCGCATCGATCCCTATGCCGGCGAGATCCCCGGGCTGGACATCTGGCCGTATCTAGCGTTTGTGAACAAGTCTGTCACGCTGTACGACATAAAGACCAACGAGAAGCTGGTCACCGTCAACCCGGGTTCGGCCATCTGCGTTGGCGAGCCGGATGAATTTGGCCGCTATCCCCTGCCCTATCACCGCACGACCTCCTACCTGAAGGAGGAGGATATCGCGTGGAAGATCCCCACTGCAAACTGGCAGGATGCCCAGAGCGGCGACCTGCTCAGCGTGATGACCACCTTCTACCCGGTGGGCGTATCCACCCTGCAGTATCAGGGCCGCTGCTGGAACATCCGTCTGGCCTCCACGCGCATCACCGGCAGCATTCTGCAGCCCGGCCAGGATTACAACCAGTACAAGGTGATCGGCCCCTACAAAAAGAGCACCGGCTACAAGGAAGCCCCCATCATGAGCGACGACGCGCTCACCGGCTTTGGCGGCGGCACCTGCCAGGTGAATACCACCTTCTACATTGCCACCGTGCAGCTGCCCCTGCTGGTCACCCACCGCAAGGTACACGCCAACGTGGGCATGTACTACGCCCAGCAGGGCTTTGACGCGGCTGTGGGCGGCGGCGACATCAACCTCACCATGGTCAACACCCTGCCCTATGCTATTCGTTACCAGATGTTCCTAAGCGACGGCGTGCTGACCTGCTGCATTTTCAAAGTGTAAAGGAGACGTCACATGCAGCTCAGACAAATCACCTACGGAAGTGACGACTATCAGGCCACGCTGGCACTGCGCAACCGGGTGATGCGAATTCCGCTGGGGCTGAATATCTACACAGAGGATTTCAGCTTTGAAAAGAATGCGCTGATCATTGGCGCCTTTGAGGCAGAGAAGCTCACCGGCGTGGGCGTTATGACGCACACAGAGGATGTGTACAAGGTGGAATACCTCTGCGTGGATACCTCCCTGCAGAGTACAGGCATCGGCGGACGGCTGCTGGATGCGCTGGAGCAGGCAGCCCGCAGCCAGGGCGGCGTGAAAATGTGCATGGACGCACGCTGCTCGGCACAGGCTTTCTACACCCGGCATGGCTACGCGCCCTGCGGCGAGGTCTTCCTGCTGGACTACGCACCTGTTCCCCACATTGTAATGGAAAAAGTACTGTAACATACAAAAAACCCCGGATCAAACGATCCGGGTTTTCTTTGTTTTACTTCTGAATGCCGTGCTTCACGCGGTCGTGCTCTTCAGCGCACTTGGCGTTGTTCCACTTGTTCATGTTGCCCACCAGATAGCCGGTGATGCGGCGGATGCGCTCAAAGGCGTGGCTGCCTTCCGTACGGCCGCACTTGGGGCAGGTATCGCCGATGATGCCGTTATAGCCGCACTCGGGGTCGCGGTCAACGGGATGATTGATGCTGCCGTAGCCGATGCCCACGTCATGCATGTGACGAACCACCTTCTCGAACGCGTCGAGGTTCTTGGTGGGGTCGCCGTCCATCTCGATGTAGGAGATGTGGCCGGCGTTGGTCAGCGCATGATAGGGCGCCTCGATGGACAGCTTGTCAAACGCGCTGATGGGATAGTACACCGGCACATGGAAGCTGTTGGTGTAGTACTCGCGGTCGGTCACGCCCTCAATGGAGCCGAACTTCTTGCGGTCGATACGCACGAAGCGGCCGCTGAGGCCCTCGGCAGGGGTGGCCAGGCAGGTGTAGTTCATGCCGGTCTTTTTGCTCATTTCATCGCAGAAATTGCGCATGAAGCCGACGATTTCCAGGCCAAGGTTCTGACTGCTGGCATCCTCGCCGTGGTGGGTGCCGCGCAGGGCCTTGAGGGTTTCGGCCAGACCGATGAAGCCAATGGACAGCGTGCCGTGCTTGAGCACCTCGCGGATGGAGTCGTTCCAGTCCAGCTTCTCAGAGTCGATCCACACGCCTTCGCCCATCAGGAAGGGGAAGTTGTAGACCTTCTTCTTGGCGACGATCTCAAAGCGCTCGTTGAGCTGCTCCACCACCAGGTTCATGGTGCGCTCCAGCTCCTCAAAGAACCAGCCGATATCGCCCTTGGCCTTGATGGCGATGCGGGGCAGGTTGATGGAGGTAAAGCTGAGGTTGCCGCGGCGCGGGCAGATCTGGCGCTCGGGATCGTATACGTTGCCGATGACGCGGGTGCGGCAGCCCATGTAGGCGATCTCGGTCTCGGGGCAGCCTTCCTTATAATACTGCTTGTTGAAGGGAGCGTCGACGAAGCTGAAGTTGGGGAACAGCCTCTTGGCGCTGGTGCGGATGGCCAGGCGGTACAGGTCGTAGTTGGGCTCGCCGGGGTTGAAGTTGCAGCCTTCCTTCACGCGGAAGATCTGGATGGGGAAGATGGGGGTTTCGCCGTTGCCAAGGCCCGCCTCGGTGGCCAGCAGCACATTGCGCATGACCATGCGGCCCTCGGGAGAGGTGTCCATGCCGTAGTTGATAGAGGAGAAGGGCACCTGCGCGCCGGCGCGGCTGTTCATGGTGTTGAGGTTGTGAATGAGGGCCTCCATGGCCTGATAGGTAGCCTTGTCGGTCTCCTTCTCGGCATGCTCGCGCACGAAGTCGATCACGCGGGCAGCAGCCTTTTCATCAGCAACCTGCGCCATCAGCTGAGATTTCAGCGCGGCGTCGAAGGTCTCGTCAGCCGCCAGCTCGGGCTTCAGGCCGGTGGCTTCCTCGATGTCGGCAAGCATCTTCACGGCCACGTCCTGCGCGTCCGCCGTGCCGGCGATCAGTTCGAGGGCGCGGGAGAGGTTGTCGCGGAAACGCTTGAAATAGGTCTTCTTTACGCCGGGGGCCATGCCGTAATCGAAGTTGACCACGCTCTGGCCGCCGTGCTGGTCGTTCTGGTTGGCCTGAATGGCAATGCAGGCCAGCGCGGAATAGCTGTAAATGTCGTTGGGCTCGCGCAGCACGCCGTGACCGGTGGAGAAGCCGTTGTGGAACAGGTCCAGCAGGTCGATCTGGCAGCAGGTGGTGGTGAGGGTATAGAAGTCCAGGTCGTGGATGTGGATGTCGCCCTCGCGGTGCGCCTTGGCAAAGCGGGGATCGAGCACGTACATCTCATAGAACTGCTTGGAACCCTCGGAACCAAACTTGAGCATAGCGCCCATGGCGGTATCGCCGTTGATGTTGGCGTTTTCACGCTTGATATCGCTGTCGATGGCATCCTTGTAGGCGATGTCCTCGAAAGTCTTCATCAGACGGGTGTTCATCTCGCGCACGCGGCTGCGCTCGGCACGGTAGAGAATGTAGCTCTTGGCGGAACGTACAAAGCCCTTTTCGATCAGAACGCGTTCAACGGTATCCTGAATCTGCTCCACACCGGGCACGTCGGGCAGGTTCTCGTCGCGCTCCACCTCGGCAATAACCTGGGCGGTCAGTTCCCTGGCGGTTTCCTGCGTTTTGCGGGTACCGCTGGCCATGAAGCAGTTTTCGATGGCCTGCTCGATTTTTTCGCGCTCAAAGGGCACGACGCGTCCGTCGCGCTTACGGATAAACTTGATCATTTGTGACTCCCCTATCTGTAGTCGTTGTCTTATCATCAAGCCACTATATATTGTGGTGGCTATTTCAGCAGCTTCACCATTATATTGTGTCCGCGTGCAGAAGTCAACACTAAATGTGGGTGCGAAAATTCGACAGCATACAACATAAAGTGCCAAACCCGTGGATTTTGCTGCGTTTGCGGCGTTTTCCACATGGTTTTCCACAAAAAAATTTTTTTGAACACACATTTTTCATGTAAAAAGACTTTTTGGATACAATTCTGTATTCCTTGTCGCAATTGGCTTTCTGCAGCCTTCAAAGTATTTTCCACCGGTTTTCCACACAAAAAGCACATGTTTTCCATGGCTTTTCGTCAGTTTTCCGCACGTTTCCCACATTCGGATTTTCGTTTTCCACATTTTCGGCTGTGGAAAAGTGGAAAAACGCATTTTCAGATTTTTCTCATCCATTTCTCACCAAACCATAGCCGCTTCCTCAAGCATCGTCTCCTTCATCGTGCTATACTCATAACCGTCAACAGAACAAAGGAGGTTTCCCCCATATGAATACCAACACCAACAACTCCCGCCGCTGGTTCTCCACCCTGTACCGCACCCGCATCAAGATCCACAAGAACGATACCCCCATCCTCAACCTGTCGCTGGCCTTTGCCATTCTGGCCGTGCTGAGTGCGCCTTGGCTGGTGGTTGCCGGTTTCATCATTGCGCTGGCGCTGGGCTATCGTTTCAGCTATCAGAAAAACGCCCCGGAGTTCGACGCTGACCTTGACGAGGTCGTGCGCAGCGCCGCCCGGAACGTGAAAAATGCAGTTGATTCTGCTGCTGAAAGCAGCAATGAAAACGCTTCTCAGGACGAATGACCGTCCAGTAAAGCAGTCACATAGCCCATGCTCTGCATGCGTTTGCGGATCTCATCCGCCTGCGGCAGCACCGCGCGCACACAGGCATGGAAGGCCGGGGAATGATTGGCATGCAGCAGGTGGCACAATTCGTGCACGATGACGTAGTCGATCATCTCCGGCGGGCAGTGCATCAGCGCCGCATTCAGGCGCATTTCGCCCCGACTGTTCATGCTGCCCCAGCGCTTCTTCGCATTGCCGAAACTGAGCTTTGCGGGGTTCAGACCCGTGCGCTGGCTCCAGTACGCCACGCGCGGCGGCAGATCAGCCTTTGCGCGCTGCATGCGCCACTTCTTCACATGCGCGTACGCATCGCCCGTTTTGGGCACCAGAAGGGCCTCATTTGCCTCTTTAACGCTGCGCACGTCCGCAAGGCGCAGGGTGATTATGCCGCCTAAAAAGGGCATTTGCGCACCGTCGCACAGCACAAACGGCGCATGGCTGCCCATCTGCTGCTGTTTTTGGGCAATCCAGTCCTGCTTCTGGCGGATGAATGCCTCAATCTCCCTCAGCGGCATGCGCATTGGCGCACGAACGACAAGCGCACCCTCCTGATCCACACAGATCGAGAGGGTGCGCCTTTTGCTGCGTATCAGCCGATAATCAGTCATAGTTCATGCCGGGGTAGAAGCAGGCCGTGCGCACGAAGGTAGCGCCGCAGCTGCTGGCCAGCGCGCGCTGCAGGTCGTTGCGGCGGATGACGTCAGCCTCCACATGGGTGACGCCCTTTTCGCTGAGGATCTTCATGCCGGCCGCGATGAGCGACTTGGCCAGACCCAGCCTGCGGTAATTGGGATGCACATACAGCCCGATGAGCTTGGCTGCCTGGCCGTCGCCAGTGAAGGCGATCTCGCCCACCACTTCGGGACCGCGGCTCATGTACAGCGCAAAGAAATGCGGAAAGCTCATGTAGCGCTGCAGCATCTGCGGCTGCCACGCGTCCAGCCGGTAGGCGTTCATGCGCTGCAAAAAGCCCTGCAGCTGCCCCGGATCGCCCAGCGGCACATAGCCCATATCATAGCCCATGGGAGCCGCGGGACGGGCATTGGGCACGCCCAGCTGCACCACGTCCAGCGCATCGTTGGCGTCGAAGCCGCTTTCCATATAGAAGGCCATCATTTCGGTATCCTGCGGGCTTACCTGCGCAAACACGCGGGCCTTCATCTGCGGGGTCTGCTCGCGCAGCTGCTGCGCACGCGCCAGAAGCGCGCCCATCAGCATATCCCTGCCGGGGCCCTTGGAGCGGATATTCATAAACAGGTTGATAGGCCTTTCGGGGAACAGGTACGGGTGATATGTATGGATCAAAAACCCATCCGCGACGGTCATATTGGCGCTGTCAGCAACATAAAACGTGTTTTCAGTCGGCAGACCGTTCACGCTTTGCGGCGGGTGAAACAAATGCATGGATGATCATCCTTTCCCGGCCATATGGACAGCCGTTCTCCATGATATCCACTATTTTACCCTAATTCGTCACGATATGCAAGGTGTAGAAACACAAAACGCCCGTACCGCCGAAGCGGTACGGGCGCGTGTTATGCAATCAGGAAAGATTACAGGTTGACAGCCTCGATCTTCTCTTCCTTGACGCCCTTCTTCTCGGCATAGCCGGTCAGGATCAGGGTCAGAGCGCCGTCGCCGGTCACGTTGCAGGCAGTGCCGAAGCTGTCCTGGATGGCGAAGATCGCCAGCAGCAGGGCGGTGCCTTCGGGGCCAAAGCCCAGAACGCTGGTCACGATGCCCAGAGAGGCCATGACGGTGCCACCAGGCACGCCAGGAGCGCCGATGGCGAAGATGGCCAGCAGCACGCAGAACAGGATCATGGTGCCAACAGAGGGCAGAGCGCCGGTCAGAACCAGAGACACGATCATGACGAAGAAGGTCTCAGTCAGAACAGAGCCGCACAGGTGGATGTTGGCGAACAGCGGCACACCGAAGTCGACCATGTCCTTGCGCAGGACCTTGGACTTGTGAGCGCACTGCAGGGCAACAGACAGGGTAGCAGCGGAAGACATGGTGCCAACGGCGGTGATGTAAGCGGGGCCGTAGTGCTTGAAGACTTCCTTGGGGTTCTTGCCGGAGTAGGCGCCGGCAACCAGGTACAGAACGGTCAGCCAGATGAAGTGGCCGACGAGCACGACGACAACAGCCTTCAGGAAGATGGGCAGCTGCTGGGTGATGGTGCCTTCATAAGCCAGGCAGCAGAAGGTGCAGGCAATGAAGAAGGGCAGGATCGGGATAACGATCTTGGAAACGATGTCCAGAACGATCTTCTGGAACTCGTCCAGCACGGTGGTGATGACCTTGGCCTTGGTCCACACAGCAGCCAGACCGATCAGCACGGAGAAGGCCAGAGCGGACATAACGGGCATGATCTGGGGGATGCCCAGAGCGAACACGTCAGCAGGCAGGGGCTTGAGGGCGGCAGCTTCCTTGGCGGTGTTCATCACGGGGATCAGCACGTAGCCAGCCACGGTGGACATCAGAGCAGCCAGCACGGAGGACGCGTACGCAATGATCAGCGCAACGCCCAGCATGCGGGAAGCGCTGGAGCCCAGCTTGGTGATGGAGGGAGCGATGAAGCCGATAACGATCAGGGGAACGATGAAGTTGATGACCTGGCCCATGACGTTCTTCACGGGAACGATGACGGTCATCACAGATTCGGGAACGATGAGGCCGATGATGATGCCGACGATGATACCAAGCAGCAGCTTGGCCGGCAGGCTCTTGAGGAATTTCATGGTTAGTTACCTCTCTCTTTTTGTTTTTGGGGGAACAGAGTGACTTTGGGGGCTTTTGACCGGTCAGCCGATGCAGGGCTGGCCCGTCATGATACGGATGATCTCCTTGTCGGTTTCGCGCATGCCAACGCGACCCAGACGGCCGATGTTGATGATGGTTTCTTCAACACCCTTGGTGATCACACCGTCGCCACCGTAGAACTGCTGGCCGTTGCGGTACATGCTCCAGCCAAGCAGGCCCGCGTCAACAGACGCAGCGATCTTGGCCGCGCAGGATGCCTTCGCACCGTCGCAGATCATACCGGAAACGATTGCAAGACCGTTGACCAGCGTATGCGCCACTTCCTTGAAGCCGCCGCCGTTAAGATGGGCGATGGCCGCAGCAGACGAGCAGCCGGCGCTGACGGCGCCGCAGTAGGCGCTCAGACGGCCGATGCCGGTCTTCAAGTGGATGGTCAGCAGGTCGCTGAGCAGTACGGCGCGCACCATGGCTTCATGGCTGACGCCGAGCTCCTTTGCGTACACGATGACCGGAACAGACGCCGTGATGCCCTGGTTGCCGCTGCCCGACACGATGATGACCGGCATTTCGCAGCCGCTCATACGTGCGTCGGAACCAGCCGCCGCCATGAACTTTGCACGGGTTTTCACATCCGTTCCATAGTAATCGCGCAGCGTTTTGCCGATATTGGCGCCCCAGGCGTTCTTCATGCCTTCCTCTGCGATCGCATAGTTGTAGGCAATCTGACGCTCGACCAATTCGGCCACGTCTGCAAGGTCGCAGGTGTCTGCAAAGTCAATGGCTCCTTCCACAGACATGCAGCTGCGATCCGTCAGGCCCTTCATTTCCGCCTTTTCGCTGACCTTGCCGCCATCCAGCAGCACCTCGCCGTTGCGCTCGATGAGCACGATGTTGGTGTGGTAGTCAGCAATGCGAAGGCGTACGCTTTCTTCGCCGGCCGTAAGGGTGATGATGATGTCAAACACCACGTCGCCTTCGGCGGGCATCACACGCACGTCATGCGTGTCAAGGTAATCGCGCATACCCTGCTTTTCCTCTTCGGTCACCTCGCTAATGACCTCGAGGATCTTTTCCGCCTTGCCGGCAACGATGCCGGCAACCGCAGCCGCCTCAATGCCCTTGAGGCCGCCGGTGTTGGGAACCACAACGGACTTGACGTTTTTAATGATGTTGCCGCTCGCCTCGATCAGCACGGTATCAGGCAGTTTGCCCAGCACCTCACGTGCCTTGGCCGCGCCGTATGCAAGAGCGATCGGCTCGGTACAGCCCATGGCAGGGACCAGTTCTTCGCGCAGGATCTGTACAAACTGGCTGTAGCGCGGATCTGTCTTCTGCATCAGTGTATTCCTCCCCTCGTAATAAAATGAAAGAACATCGTTTGAACGCACGCGATGTTCATGTTACAAGTATTATACTATCTTTGTTGTCACTTTGCAATCTTTTACGGCAGCGTTTATTTAAAAATGCTTTTTATGAACCTGATTTGACAAAAAAATAACCCTTTCAGGCGAAACGAAAGGGTTAATGGAGTTATTTGTTTTTTTCCACACAGCATCGACTGGTACGGGCAAATGGGCTTCCCCTCGCCCTTCAGAAATTTTTTTGCCTTTTCTTCATCCATACAAAAACCCACATGCTGGCCAAACCCATTTCCAGCCAAAGCAGCGGCGCGGCGCTGTCGCCCGTTTGCGGCAGGTCTTCCTGCTGCGCAGAGGGGTGCAGCGTGTTGGTGATGATAAAAGTATTGCCTTCCAGAACGACTGTCGTCTCACAGTTCGCCATCGGGTTTTCCTGCACCGACCACACGGCTGAACCCGTGGCAAGATCCTCCCATGTATACGTCCATCCATCCGCAGCGGTGAGCTGTACAGTTTCGTACGGCAGGCCGTTTTTAAGCAGCGTGACTTTCGCTTCCTCCGGCATCTGCGCGCCTTCAAGCACATTCCACTGCTTTTGGACCGAAAGGGTATTGATGCCGCAATTGTTAAACACAATATCGCTGCGCTGTGCAGGCGAAACGATCGAATAATCCTGCGCCACCAGATGGCCGTCGTCGTCCTCCACCTTTACCTGCAGCGTGTACACCGTGGGGTCTGTGCCAAACACGCCCTGCGGCGCAAGCTCGCGCACCTGATACAGGTAGGTACCGGCTTTTTTGTAATGCACCGACGCAAAGACAAAGTCGCCGTTGCGGTCGTTTTGGGCATAGCCGCAGTGACGGGGCTGCGCCGGATCGGTCACGTCGATCAGTTCAAAGGTGAAAGGCTCGCGGCACAGCTGCTCGTCCATATATTTTCTGCCGCGCACCGTTGTGGCAGCGCCGCTGACCGGCACCACAGAAGTAATGTCAATGGGCGTGCGGCCTGCAGCAAAGCCAGCCATCGTCTGCGATTGCTCGCGTCCGCCGTCCTCATCGGCAGGCATATACAGGTACACGTCGTTTTCCACATCCTGTTCGCCCACCAGGCGCAGCTTTACATCCGGCTGCGCGGCGAACTCGGCGGAATCCAGCGGATAGCTGAACGCGACGGTGTAATACCCCTCCTGATCCAGATGCAGCTTTTGTTTGTCGCTCTGTTTCATTAGGTCGTAGGTTTTGGTCTCCAGCACGTTGGCGTCTGCAGCGGACGAATCCATCAGCTGCGCCGTCAGTTTCAGGCTGCGCAGGCCCTCGGGCGTACCCTTGAGCCTGAACCTTGCCAGAATCTGATAGTAAAATTTGCCCTCCTGGCCCTCCTGCGGCTTCTGCCAGCCGTTGCCAAAGATGTAGTCCCACAGATCTTCCCAGAATCCGCCGGAGGATTCCGGCAGGCTGGGGCGGCTGTTGGAGCCGGACGCATCGTCGCGCTGCCAGATCCGCGACAGAATGACATGCTCGCCGCCAAATGACCAGACAACCTCACCGGCTTTGGTGCCTTCCAGCCCGATGAGATAATCGTACACCATCTGAATGCGCTGGGCGGTATCGGGCAGGTATTTGCCAAAAATATCAATGTCCTCTTCACGCGGTTCCAGCCAGTCGACCGTGGTGTCATCGTATACGCTGTTGGTATAGGAGAGAACAACCATACCCGGCGACGTGCAGGCATAAGGACTGTAGTCGTGCAGATTGTTGGAATAATACCAGATGGCTGCCTGCGTTGCGCTGAGCGCCTCGGCGTTGGTCAGCTTTTCAGGGTGCGTGAGACCCGCATTCTTTGCCAGCTGCAGCGTATTTTCGCCATTGGGCCAGTATCCTTCATACAGAATGCTGCGGATATGCTCTGCCTGCGCTGGCGTAAAATAACCGGAGTCCTCCAGATTCTTTCGCTCATAAAGCGATGAGATCTTCGTTCGTGTATCCCGGTCTACGCAGTAGGTGGCGTAATTTCCCGTCACATTGCCATCTTCATCATGAGTGGTAAGGCGAAACATGCAGGCATCGTCGCCTGGGTCAAAATTTATGCCCTTCGGGCCCATATAATGAGGGCTGACATGCCAGATATGCTGCTCTTCCTTGTACAAAAATATTTTCGCACTGCTCTCAGCGGCCGCGCACGTCCCAACGGACAGCAGCATTGCCGCAGCCATCAGTGCGGCCAGAATTCTTTTCTTCATCTTTATACCCTCATCGAGATCACTTAGGAATAATTGTAAACCGAATCTATTATATAAGACCCTGCTGTCTTTTGCAACCATCTTCGCCGTTTTTCAGTGATACCTTGCCGCAAATTCCGATGGCGTGCACCCCATCAGCCGTTTAAACTCTACTGAAAAGTATTTGTAATCCCGGTAGCCGCACAGAAAAGCAATCTCCTTGAGCGTATAATAACCGGTCTGGATCAGGTCGGCAGCCTTCTGAACCCTCAGCTGCACCAGATATTTCAGCGGTGAAACGCCAAAGCGTGCTTTAAACAGCTTACGAAAATAGACCTCGCTCATAAAACTTTGCTTTGCAGCTTCTCCGATGCTCAGCTCCGGCCGATTCCAGTTTTGCTCCAGATAATCCACCGACGGCTGGATCCTGTCGCGCGTCTGCTCCTGCCCCGTCTGACGGCGGCACAGTGCGAGGATTTCATACAGGATGGCCGTGCACTGGTACTGATACCCTGGTTCCCGGCTCTTCCAGCAGGCCAGCAGCCGGCAGAACAGTTCGCGCATCGCAGCGGCTGGAACGATTCGCGCAGGAGTTCACCTGCCAGTCGCCCCTCAATCGGGTCCATTTGGAAAAAGGCTGTCAGGACATTCAGCTGTTTGAGGCGCCCATTTTCGGCTTTGCCTCCGCCGCCGACCCCCTGTTTGATGAATTCCAAAAACTGCAGGTCATCGGGCCGCACTTTCTGAAACCATCGCAGTGGCTGGATGACGCCTGCAGCGTGATCAGCTTTTTCCTGCCCTTTACGCCGGAAGTGCGCCAGAGCAACGGTGCCGGTCAGGCCATGCCGGGCGAAGGCTGGCTGTACGGGCGCGTAGAGGGCCAGCAGTTTGTGAACGCGCTGAGCCGTGCGCTGGCGGATCTCATTCGCGAGCAGGGCGGCAAGGCTGAAGTTCCCGCCGTGTCGGAACGGTTTCACACCGTATCCGAACCGGATGGGAGTGGGCTGAGCTTCACCAGCAACTGGTCGGAACGCCATGTAGCCTATGCGTGCGGCCTGGGCACCTTCGGACTGTCCAAAGGCATCATCACCGAAAAGGGAATGGCCGGCCGGCTGGGCAGCATAGTGACGAATATCCCCTTTGCCCCCACGCCCCGCGCCTATACGCAGGTGTACGGATACTGCACCGGCTGCGGCCTTTGCCAGACGAATATGCCGTGCGAAAGAAGAAGGCCGGTTAAGGGGAAGTAAAAAAAGCAAAAAGAAAACCGCTTAGCATTTGCTAAGCGGTTTTACTGGTGAGCCCGGCGGGATTCGAACCCACGACCTTTTGATTCGTAGTTAGCAAAACAGGTTATCTGTGAGCTTTCTGGCGATAAACAATCACAATGCCCACAGCGCCCAAGATCAACAGTTGAGCCCACAGCAGCGGCGTCGCGCTGTCACCGGTTTTTGGCGGAAGGGCCGCGCATGGGGGCGTAGGAGCCGGTGTCCCCACGGGCGTTGTCGGCGAAGGCGTTGGCGTTTCAGTGGGCGTCTGAGTAGGAGCTTCGGCCCCTACACTGAATACGATATTCTTCGTCGCAGCATCGGGCGTAGTCTGATAATGATCATACGAGTAAAACTCGCTTTCGGTCCGATCATATATACTATAAGTCAATGCGTTGCCATTGGCATCCAGCGCTTTGAAGAAGAATGTGCCGCGGCCTGAAAAATCACAATCCCAGTGAATTTCATAATTGCCATTTTCCAGTCCGGTGTAACGAATCGACAGTCGGTAGGCAGATTTTCCGGTAGCCTGAAAAGACAATGCGTTTTTTGCTTCCAGCGTCGCAACACTGCCCGTGCCCAGTGTTGCGTTGGCGTCATACGTACCTTCTTTGTAAATGTACAACTTGGCGCCGTTATCGTGTAGCTGATAAGAGACTGCATTGCTAAAAGCCGCCTGCTCCTCTTCGCCAACCTCATAATCAATATGAATAATGCCCTCACCCGCAGTGCTGGACACCTCTGTTTGATGAGAAACAGGATAATTACATGCTGTCATTACCAAACAGCATACCAAAAGCATCATTAGTAGCTTTAAACGCTTTATTCGTCCTCACCCCTTTCCAGTCATATTATACTAAATGAATGCGACAAATGCAACTTTTGAAAGCTGATTAGATTGTACTCTTGAAACAAAAAAGAAAACCGCTTAGCATTCACTAAGCGGTTTTACTGGTGAGCCCGGCGGGATTCGAACCCACGACCTTTTGATTCGTAGTCAAACACTCTATCCAGCTGAGCTACGAGCCCACACGCTTCATCGGGTTTCCCTCGAATCAGCTTGATTATTATAGCAAAGGTACAAACAAAATGCAAGCCTTTTTTTCAAAAATTTTTGAAATACTTTTTTCACGGAAAAACCGCTGCCTGTTTGTACAGGCAGCGGCTGTTTTTTCGTTTTGATGGGAATACGCTCCCCGCGTTGCCGGGTCGCGTGGGACGGAGATGGGCAGCGCCCAACTCCGGCGGATTGCCTCCCCGCGCTGCGGGGTCGCGTGGGACGGAGACAGGCACCCGCCACCTCCGGCGGATTGCCTCGGCGGCAGCCGTTATTTGCGGCTGATCTTGACAGAAACGTTCTTGCCGTCGATCTCGTCGCCGAAAACATCCTTGCCGTTCACGCTGAAACGGTTGATGATCAGCGTGTCGGCGTCGGGCGCTTCCACGGTGAGGTGGCCGGTCTGCAGCATGGCGCTTTCACGGCGGTTGTTGAGGATCTTGGCGATGTCGTCATGCAGCTTGTCGTCGGCATCGTCCCAGGCCATGGTACCGCGGCACCACGGGTCGGCCATGCCGGTCATGCCGATCTCGTCGCCGTAGTAGATGGTGGGCGCACCGGGCAGGGCGCACATCAGCTTCACAGCCTCAACGTAGCGCTTCTTGGCGGTCTTCAGTTCGCGCTTGCCCAGCACGATCTTCTGCGCCTCGACGGGGTCCATCTGAATGGCGCCCTCGCGCTCGTAGCCGCAGAAGGCATTCAGAATACGCACGCGGTCGTGGCTGCCAAGCAGGTTCATGAGGGAATAATAGAAGGGAGCGGGATAGACCTCCTGCTGGTTGAGGATGATGCGGCGCAGCTGGTGGGCGTCGATCACGCCGTTGAAGAACTCGATCACACCGCGGCGCAGGGGGTAGTTCATCACGCTGTCCAGAGAGTCGCCCAGGCAGTAGGAGCGCACGGAGCCGTGAGCGGTCTTGTTGCTGGCGTCCTCCCATACCTCGCCCAGCAGTACGCTGTCGGGGTCGGCCTTCTTGACGGAGGTGCGCATCTGGCACACCATGTCCATGGGCAGCTCATCCACCACATCCAGACGCCAGCCGCAGGCGCCGCGCTTGATCCAGCGGGGCAGGATGCCCTCGTCGCCCAGCAGATACTCGCGGTAGACGGGATTGTCCTTGTTGACGGCGGGCAGGGTGTAGAAGCCCCACCAGGTGTTGTACTTGGTCGGGAACTCCTCAAAGCTGAACCAGTCGGCATAGGGGCTTTCCTTGCTCTGGTAAGCGCCCACGGTGTCGTAATGGCCGAAGCGGTTGAAGTACTGGCTGTCGCAGCCCACGTGGCTGAACACGCCGTCCAGCATCACGCGCATGCCGCGCTTTTCGGCAGCGGCGATCAGCTCGTCAAACGCCTTGTCGTCGCCCACGATGGGGTCGATCTCTTCGTAGCTGCCGGTGTCGTAGCGATGGTTGGAACGGGCGCGGAAGATGGGGTTGAGGTAGAGTACGCTCACGCCCAGTTCCTGCAGGTAGTCCAGCTTCTGCTTAATGCCGCGCAGCGTGCCGCCGAAGAAATCCAGTGCGCGGTTGTCGCCGTTTTCGGGGTCGCGGTCAAGGGTCGGCTGCTCGTTCCACTCCTCATGGAAGGTGGCTTCGGGGTGCGCGGCTGCAATCTTGCGCATGCGGCCCTTCTGGCCGTTCTTGTCCTTGAAGAAGCGGTCGGGGTAGATCTGATACACCACGCCGTGGCGCATGTACTCAGGGGTCTTGTACTCAGGGTCGTACACCGTCACCTGATAGCTGCGCGGAGGCACGGGGCTGTAGGCGCCCACGCCGCCCAGCTGGTCGGCGGATGTGCCGTAGTAGGCAACGTCAAACTGGCGGGGAATGATAAAGTCGTACCAGAACAGCATGGGAGTTTCGGGCACGGTGATGGTGGCCTCAAAACGGTCGTCGCCGACGGGCTGCATTTCGGTCTGCTGCTCGGCGCCGTCCCACGTGCGCAGGATCACGCGGTCGCTTTCGTCGCACCAGAAGCGAACAGTCAGCTGCTGGCCGGCCTTCACAGGGCCGATCGGCGCGCGGTAGAGCGCGTCGTGTGAATCATGATAAAGCATACAAATGCCTCCAATCTCAGTTTCAGCCGCCTCAAAACGCGGCAAGCCGTATTGTACCATAGATGTACCGGCTTGGCAAATGGGGCAGTATAAAGGTTTTTGACCGTTTTTGCCAATTCGTGGCATTTTCGTGTCTTTCTGACTGATTGACAGCCCGTCCCCCTCGGTGATAGACTGATACCATCCACAGCAAAGGAAGGATGCGCATGGCTTTTTTGAACCGTGATACGGGCGAGCTCACCTTTTCGGACGGCACGCGCCTGTCCGCCGGGCTGCCATTGGAAGATGAGCTGACGCAGCGTCTGGGCGGCGCGCAAAGCGGCGTCATCCGCCTGCAAAGCCGCAGCGTGCAGGGCGGCCGGCTGGTGCCCATCTGCACGGTGGAAGGCGGCGCGGTGCAAAGCATCACCCTGTGCGTAAGCTCCATCGGCGGCAAGGAACCGCGTACCTCCGCCCGCCAGCGCGCGTTTCTGTTTGCGCGCATGGGGCTGGAGGACCCCTGCCCGGACACACAGGACTGCGTGCGTATCCTCTGCCCCTTTGGTGAAATGCTGTTTGTGACCGATCCCCATACGCTGCGCCCCGAGGTGCGGCTCACCTTTACTGCACGCTGAAAAGGAGGCGCAGCATGTCCCTTTCCCCCATCATGCGCGATTATCTGGTGCGCTTCCAGCAGACCGCCATGCGTGAAACAGGCCGCAGGCCAGTCACTTTTCTGCGTGCGCCAATGGATGAATCCCTTCTGCTGCCTGGCTGTCTGCGCCCGGGCTATGCTTACTGGCAGCCCATGCCGTGGAACGGCGAAGCGCCGCTGGGTCCCAGGGCAGACCATTTTCATGAAAGCATCCGGCAGTATGTGTCGCTGTGTCAGTTTCTGGAGATCCACTTCCGTCTGCCGGTCACACGCGCGGGCAGCCCGCTGAGCTTTCTGTATGGCCGCGTGTTTGAAAGCTGCAAAAACACCCTCACGGCCTCGCCTGACCGCGCCTTTGAAGAAGCGCTGTGGTTTGCCCAGCAGGATGCATCCGCCCCGGCGGCGTACTGCATGGCCGTCACCTGCGATGACGGCGAACCGCTCATGCTGATGCTGCGCGCATCCGACGGGCAGGCGTTCATTCGTCATGCCGAGGGCGAGGCGCGTGTGCTGGATCTCAGGCTGGGGCTTGACAGGCTGCTGCCCAGGCTGCAGTTTGTGTATGACATTTAACCGAAAGGAGGCGGAAACGCATGGTATCGATCATCAGCTATGCAGGGCTTGACGAAAGCGTGCTCTGGGCCGAAGCCAAGCAGATCTTTTCGCAGGCTGCAAACGTGCCCGCGCGTTTCCGCATGCTGCTGCCGCTGTTCCCCGTTGAACTGGTGGTGGATATGCCCTTTGTGGGCGGCAGCTTTGCGCGTGAAGCGCACAGCTATCATAAAGAATTAAGCGACCGCATGCCGCAGCTGTACACCTGCGACAACCGCCTGCGCTGCTTCGATGCAGACGGGCAGTTGATTCCCGGAAAGCCCGTGACCATCGACGCCGCATGGGCGGCGCGTTTTCCGCAGTATCAGCCCTTTGTGGGAGAAAAGCTCGCCATTCACATGATCGGCGGCGGTCATCAGGCTGTGGCCGTGCCGGAAAGCCTTTTCCCCCGCGGCGGCGCTCTGCTTTCGCAGGCTGAAGAGGCGCTGCACATCACCGAACGCTGCCAGCACCTGAGCGCATGGATCGCCCAGCAGCTGCAAAACGGCCGTCCCTATGACGCCGATGCGCTGGAGGAAGAATACATCGCCCTGTTTGATTTGTCTCCTGTGTGCATCCGCCAAAAGGATCTGGGCCGTGTGATGCAGGAGATGGCCATCGTGCGCGACGTACAGCGCGAAGCGCCCTCCGGCGCAGCCATGTACACCGAGGCCAGCAAGCTGAGCGAAAGCATTCCCCAGTATGTGCCGTTCCGTTACGCCTGCGACTGCTTTGACGCAGCGCCCGTCACGCGCGGAACGGCAAGGCTTTTGCAGCTGCATTTTGAGGGCGACAGCCTGGCGCACGACTTCTGGCTGCCCTACGAGGACGCAGGCGAATACATCGACCGCCGCCGCATGACGCTGGATGTGCGCACCCTGTGCGAAGGGTTTCAAATTGCCCCGGCCTGCGATGCGGACACCCGCGGCGGCGTGTACCCGGATCATGTGCGCATCGTGGTGGTACGCGATCGCAGCCTTACCCTCATGGTGGCCGAAACCCTCAACAACCCCGCCTACGGCAGCGGCATGAACCCGCAGGGACGCATGAACCGGCTGATCTGGCTGCCCCAGAGCGCTGCGCTGCTTTCGCAGGGCAAGCTTGGCGAGGAAGCCCCGGCCATCGCCTGCAAAAACACGCACATTGACGAGGAGACTTTCCTGCACATGCGAATGCTTTCGCAGTGGCAGGAGCACAAGGGCCGCCTGATCGACGCCATGTACCGCCGCGAAAGCGCCCTTTCACAGATGGGCGGCAGCACGCGCGCCTACGAGCGCGCCCGTGAAATGCTGGATGCGCAAGTGCAGCGGCTCAACAAACTGGTTTCCGACGAACCGGCAGAGCAGGGCCAGCGCAGCGGCTATGACGCCGATATCGAATACCTGCGCCGCAAATCTCAGCACGCCTTTGGCTTTGTGCCGGACGCCCAGCGCGAACGCTGCATCGAAAGCGGTTATGCCATGCGCAGCCGCATCCGCAGCTACGCGCTGACCGATCTGACCGAAAAATCAGAGCGCGCAGCCGCGCCGAAATCCGCAAAGCCCACCCGCATGCAGGCTGCCAACGGCCAGTGGTTTGAACAGGTGAGCATGTTTGAATAAAGCAAATCCCCGGAAGGAACGCTCCTTCCGGGGTCTTTTTATACCACGCCCAGATATTCTTCCAGGCACAGATTGCGGTCGCGCATGGTAATGCTGTGGGGCAGCCCCACATAGCGGATATGCCAGCACTCCGCCAGATAGCCGGTGATGGACTCCTTGTCCTCCTGATAGCGGATGACGAAGCCGTAATCCCAGCAGTGCTTGTGCAGCCAGATCTGCTCAGGCGTGCCCTTGAAAATGGTGCCGGGTACAGTGATGTCAAACGCAAGGCCTGTATGGTGCTCGCTGGTGCCGGGGTCGGCCACCGTCTGCCGCGTGGCGGATACGGCGTTTGCCTGGCTGAAGCCCTGATTGCGGAAGTCCTGCACGGAGTTGTCAAACAGCTTTTTCTGGTACTTATAGCTGCGGTAGCCCGCGCTGATCTGCCAGTCATCCACGCCCTCGGAATGCGCGTCTTTGAACATTTCGATCATGGCGTTCACCGCCGTGCGGTCGCCCTCGATATCGCTGCCCTTGACCGCCGCCACCGACGAGGGGATCACATTTTTGAGCTTCACAAGGTCGCGCGGCTGGTAGCTTTCGTCGATGGGATGCTCGCGGTTGACCAGCATCGGCATGGCGTTGGGGTCGGGCGTGGGCGTTACGGTGACCTGTTTTGCGTCCTCGCTGTACAGCAGGCTGAAGGTTTTCTTCGCAGCCACGCCATCCACATCCAGCCCGTTCTGGCTCTGGAACAGGCGTACAGCCTCTTCCGTGCCGCCGCCGAAGTCACCGTCCACTGATCCGTTGTAGTAGCCCAGTTCCTTCAAACGCTGCTGCATGGCCTTGACGCTTTCGCCGTCGTCACCCTTTTTCAGAAGCCCCGGTGTGGGCGTGGGCGCAGGCGTAGGAATAAAGGTCTGGGCTGCCTGCGCATACACCGCGCTGCGCGTGCCCTCGCCCACGATGCCGTCAGCCGTCAGCCCGTGCTGCGTCTGAAAGCGGATGACCGCGTCCTGCGTGCCGGGGCCGTACTG
Source organism: Clostridia bacterium (assembly GCA_017517815.1). The sequence goes on from JAFWYA010000006.1 coordinate 38,555, forward strand.
GCCGTCGACGCCGCCGGAGTAGTAGCCCAGCTCCTTAAGCCTGCGCTGCAGGTTTTTTACTTCGTCGCCCTCCACGCCGTTTTTGAGCAGAAAGGGAGTGGGCCTGGGCGTAACGTTGGGGTCAGGGGTGATCATCAGCATGCTGCGCACGTCCGCTGTGGGCGTGGGCGTAGCCGCCTGTTCGATGTGCAGAATGCGCTTTGCCTCCATCGTACCCGGCGCAATGAGCGCGACGGCTGCCACTGCGCCAATCAGCAGCACGCACAGGATGATCGTTACCGGTCGAATTCTCATTCAGGCCTCCTTGAAACGAAACCGGGCGGGCGCATGACGCGCACCGCCCGAAGCATGAAATCAATTGTTTACGGCCACATGGGCGTGGGATACAGGCCCTCGGCGGTCATACGGCCCAGCGCATCAACCACTTCAGCGCGGTCTTCACGGTAGGTCACGCCATACCACTTGTCGGGCGTGGTGTACACGCGCACGGCGGCGTTGCCGCTGTTGAGCTGCGCATCCACCACGCTGGGCAGGAAGTATTCGGCCTTCATGGGGTTGGCAGGCACCTTTTCCTGCATGAACTGCGGGAAGCCATCCTTCAGGTGCTGCATCATCGCAGCCGGGAAGCCCCACATGTTCATGCTGACCACCGTTTCAGGCGACAGCAAGGTGTAGTGAGTACCGTCCTCGGTGTAGAGGGGGCCGTCCACGCTGGAGATGATGTGGGTCTGCTCCTTGAGGTCGGAAAGCTGGCTGTTCTCATTGAGCGTGCACACGCCGCGGGCGACGCTGCCGGTTTCGCTGAGAGTGTTTTTGATCAGGTAGCCCACCATGCACAGATCGCCGTCGTTCTGGATCTGCATCAGGTGATCGTAGCACAGTTTGAACGCCTCGCGGCCATAATAGTCGTCGGCATTGATGGCGCAGAAGGGCGCGTCGCCCACCTGCTCAGCCGCGCACAGCACGGCATGGCCGGTGCCCCAGGGCTTTACGCGACCCTCGGGGATCTGGCAGCCTTCGGGAATGTTGTCCAGCGCCTGATAAGCGTAGTCGATCTGCATGTGCTTGCTGACGCGGTCGCCCAGCACCTCGCGGAAATCCTTTTCGTTTTCCTTCTTGATGATGATGACCGCGCGTTCAAAGCCGGCGCGCTTGGCGTCAAACAGGGAATAGTCAAGGATCAGTTCGCCGTCGGGACCTACGGGATCCATCTGCTTCAGGCCGCCATAACGGCTGCCCATACCTGCTGCCATGATGACCAGAACCGGTTTTTTCATACTTATTCAACCTCTTTTTTAGCGCTGAGTTGACGTACGCAGTCCAGCATTTCATCCCAGTGCTCGTCCATTTCGCTGAGCAGCTTAAACTGGGTGCGGGCGCGCACAAGGTTGTGCTCGGGGTAGTCGGTTTTGAAATACACGTCGCCGTTGAGATAGTCGCCCAGGAAGCGGATGCCGTTTTCCAGCGTCATCATGCGGGCGCCCATGGGCAGCGAGTCGACCTCTTCAGCGCTCATAGCGTCGGCCACTTCGCTGAGATAGCCTTCGGCATACGCACGGTAGAAGGGCATCGAAAAATGCACCTTGCTCAGGTCCTTCTCGTCCTCCGCAGCAGTGCTTGCGCCGAAGCGGATGGCGTCGCCAAAGTCATAGGCACACAGGCCCGGCATAACGGTGTCCAGGTCGATGACGCACACGGCATGGCCGGTCTTTTCATCGATGAGCACGTTATTGAGCTTGGTGTCGTTGTGCGTAACGCGCAGGGGCAGGCGGCCCTCCTGCAGGGCATTGACCAGCGTAGCGCCGAACTGCTCGTAGGAAAGAGCGGTTTCGATCAGGTCGCGCACACCTTCGGCACGGCCGCAGGCATCGCGCTGAACGGCCTCGCGGAAATCGCGGAAACGCTTGGGCGTGTCGTGGAAGCGGGCGATGGTCTCATGCAGGGAGGCGGCGTCAAAGTCGTCCAGCATCGACAGGAAGCGGCCGAACGCATGGCCGGACTCGCAGAAGATCTCAGCGCTGTCGCACTGGTCGTAGCTGACGCTGTCGGCCACATAGCTGTAGGAACGCCAGTAGTCGCCGTTGCGGTCGATCACACAGTATTCGCCCTGATTGTTTTTGAGCATACGAAGCGTTTCACGTTCGGGATCGCCGCCGCGCGCACGAATACGCTTGCGCAGGTGGTGCGTGACACGGGTGATATTTTCCATGACCGCCATGGGGTCCGGAAACACGTTTTTGTTGATGCGTTGCAGCACATACTGCAAGCCGGAGCCGTCGTTGCGGCACACCAGATAGGTGTCGTTGATGTGTCCGCCGCCAAACGTTCTGGGACACTCCACCTTGCCTTCAGGAGCAAACTGTGCCGCCAGTGCGCGCACTTCATCCATCGTAAGTTTCATAATAAATCTCCAAAAAGCGGTCAGAAATCAACCGTCATTTTTCGGTGTTTTTCACACCGCATCTGCCATTATAACATGAATTGTTGTTTCTGGCAATCCCGGCGGGTTTGGGGGTCACTCTTCGCCGCCGTAGATGCGGGGAGCCAGCACGCCGATATCGGGCAGGTTGCGGTAGGTTTCGTTGTAATCCAGGCCATAGCCAACCACAAAAGCATCGGGAATATCAAAGCAGGAATAGTCCACTTCCAGTTCGACCCTGCGGCGGGCAGGCTTGTCAAGCAGGGTGGCGATGCGCAGGCTTGCAGCGCCGCGGTTGAGCAGCGTGCGTTTGAGGAAGCTGAGGGTCATGCCGCTGTCGACGATATCTTCCACAATGATCACATCGCGGCCCAGAATGCTGCGATCCAGATCCTTGACCATCTTGACTTCACCGCTGGACTTGGTGGAAGCACCGTAGCTGGACACCACCATGAAGTCGATTTCCAAAGGCAGGTCGATCTCGCGGATCAAGTCGCAGAAAAACACGCTGGCGCCCTTGAGGATGCACACCATCAGCGGCTTTTTGCCCTGATAGTCGCGAGTGATGGTTTCACCCAGCTTTTTAACAGCCTCAGCCAGCTGTTCCTTGGTATAGAGAATGCTTTCCAGATCCTGATACATAGCGCGGTTTGCTTCCATAATTCTCCACTCCTTATGATCGATGGGGCCAGAACGTCATTGCGCCGTCAAGGCGCACACAACCGTCGGGCGCATGGGTGATGCGCAGCGCCTCGGCAGTACAAATCTGAGGGATCCACAGCACGTCGCTGCCGCAGGCCAGCACTGTCAGGGCCGGGCGCAGGGCAGGGTCGATATGACGGTCGGTGAGGAAGCGCCTGAGCGGCTTGCTTCCGGGCGCGCCCAGCGGCTGAATACGGTCGCCGGGGCGCGGCGCGCGCAGCACGGGGCGGCGCGCAAGGATATCGGGCGTGAGCACGGCTGTATCGTTTGCGTTTGGAGCAGCGCCGTCTGAAGGACGCTGCGTAACTGTTGCATGCATCAGGCGATAAACCTGTTCGCCCGGCTTCAGCAGCACTTCGCAGGGCTGTGCGTCTGCCAGCGGTTCACCGGACTGGCGCAGCAGATGCAAATGATGCTGCCCGGCTGCGGCCATCAGACCGCAGGGCAGATTGATGCTGCCGGACGACTGATGCATCAGCCTGTAAAGCTGCTCGGTATCCTGATGAGAAAGGGTGCGTTCCTCCGGGCTGAAGCCGCCTGCGGCCAGCCCTTCGCGCCACCAGCGGCGCAGCGCGCGTACACTCAGCGCACGCGGGGCCTGCATCAGCTTTTGCCGGTCCAACAGAAACAGCGGCGGCATGGTATAGGCGGCCTCCCGATAAAGCTCATCGGCCTGCTGCCGAAGATACGCCTCGTCCGCCTGAAGCGCCTGCGCCGTTTGGGCGATATGCGCCCCGCACTGCGAAAACAGCTGCTCCAGTTCGGGCAGGATCTGCAGCCGAAGGGCGTTTCGAGGGGTGACGGCCTGCTGATTGCTCTGATCCTCGCGCCAGTCAAGCCCCTCCGCGCGCATGGCGTCGGCAATTGTTTTACGGGGCAGTGCGAGGAAGGGGCGCAGCAGCACGCCGCAGCCGAAGGCAACCACAGGCTGCATGCCGCAAAGGCCCTCCATGCCTGCGCCGCGCAGCAGGTGTAAAAGCACCGTTTCGGTCTGATCGTCGCGGTGATGGGCTGTCAGCAGCGCATCCATATGGTGCGTCTGCATCTGGCGGACAAAGATCGCACGGCGGCAGTCCCGCGCGCGCGTTTCCATGCCGGGGTCGTCCATCGTGCCGGACAGTTCCGCCTTTTCCACCAGCAGGGGCACGCCCAGCTGCTGACACATGCGGCGCACAAAGCGCTCGTCTTCCAGCGAATCCTGGCCGCGCAGACCGTGCTGCACATGGCTGGCCATCAGTTCAAGGGGCCGCTCATTGCGCAGACGGTACAGCGCATGCAAAAGCGCCATGCTGTCGCAGCCGCCGCTGACGGCACACAAAACCCGGGCTGCGCCGGAGGTTTCCAGCGCGCCGCGAACGGCGTCCATCAGCGTTTTCATGCTTTATTCTCCAAAATGCCGGTGATGCGCTGCGCAAGCTTTGCGCCCATCTGGTCCGCCGCCAGCGCCCAGCCCCATGCAAGGGCCGCATCCGGCAAAAGAAGCAGCAGATTATAGGCGGTGGTTTCGTCCTCCACGCGCACCACAGCGGCATGCTCGCGGCCACCAAAGGCGCACAGTGCAGGACTGCCGGGGCGCACGTTCAGCATGGACTGCTGCTGTGTTTCCGGCGCGGGGCTGTCCTCCTGACAGGACAAAAACGGGATGGTGTACAAAAGCGTGAGCAGCCTTGGCACGCGCTCACGGAAATGCTGCACGGCATTTTCCACCAGTGCACAGTCGGCGGAATCCATCCGCAGCACCAGCGTGGGCACGTCATCCTCGCGCACGGCGCAGGCAGCGCAGCAGCGGCCTTCCGGCGCAAGCTCGTACCCCGCCTGCACCTGACGGCGCGCCGTCAGCTGAGCGGCATATTCCGGCGCAGCCTGATGGATGCGCTCGCGGTCGGTATGCACAAGGCGGTTTGAAAACAGCTTGAGCAGCTGCTGGCCTTCCACAGTGAGGTACAGCATGCCCTCCAGCGCGTGATCAGCCTTGGCGATGGAGCCGCCCTTTTGCAGTTCATCCACAAACATGCAAAACGGCACATACTCCATCAGTTCCAGCCGGGCCACAAAGGGCCACAGCTGTTCCTGCGTGGCCATGCCCAGTGCCTCCAGGCAGCACAGCACGCGCAGCTTGTTTTCTGTATCCGATACTTTCCGTTTGGGTGATGAAAGCGGCATTGTGCCCTCCATTCTCATACGCAACGAAAGAAGGGCAAAGCGGCTGCTTTGCCCATATCGATGCCACAAGGGCATGGCTTGTTATGCATTGGCCCGCGCAATGGCAGGCGCTCATCAGGCCATGAAGGGCTTGATGTCTTCCAGCAGGTCATCACAGGCATCCGCATAGACTTCCATGGTGATCGGCTTGCTCAGATCCAGGCTGAAGATACCCAGAATGGACTTGGCGTCCACCACATGACGGCCAGCACGCAGATCCACGTCGTAGGGATAGCGGTTGACGACGTTAACGAAGGACTTGACGTTTTCCGCCAGGCTCAGCTTGATGTTGACAGACTTCATGGTGTTTGCCTCCTTTGCTTGCGTTCACGGCGTATTATACACCATGAGCCCCCAAATTGCAACAATGCATCAGGTAAGGATCTTGCGGAAATCCTCGCCTTCCTGCTTTGCGAATACGTGGAAATTGCGCACCTTCAGGCTGACCTGTTTGCCGGCGCTGACGCCCCTGCTTTCAAACGGGTCGGCGATCACGCGCACCTCGGCGCCGCAGCCAAGGTCGATGCGGCAGTCGTCCACGTCGCCCAGGTAGAAGTGGGTCTTGACCACGCCGTTGAGCTCGCCCTCGCCTTCAGCGGCGTAGGTGATCTGCTCAGGACGGATGCCCACGATGACTTCGCCCTTGAGCTCGCCGTCGTAAGGCAGCTTCTGACCGCAGCCATTCAGCTCGATCATGCCGTCTTTGGCAATGCCTTCCACAAACTCGATCTTGCCCACGAAGTCGGCAACGAAGGGGTTGGCCGGCTGGGTGTAGATCTCGCGCGGAGAGCCGATCTGCTGGATGACGCCGCGGTTGATGACCACGATGCGGTCGCTCATGGCCATGGCCTCGGTCTGGTCATGAGTGACGTACATAACGGTGATGCCGTATTCCTTCTGGATCTCCTTGATCTCAAAGCGCATGCTTTCGCGCAGCTTGGCGTCCAGGTTGGAAAGCGGCTCGTCCAACAGCAGCAGGGCGGGCTCGGCAACCAGGGTGCGGGCAAGGGCCACACGCTGCTGCTGGCCGCCGCTGAGCTGGCTGGGGATGCGGTCGGCATACTGGCTGAGATGCACAGCTGCCAGCACGCGGTCGACCTTCTGCTTGATGGCGGCCTTATCCGCCTTTTTGATGGTGAGCGGGTAGGCCACGTTTTCATACACAGTCATGTGCGGCCACACGGCGTAGGACTGGAACACCATGCCGATGTCGCGCTTTTCCGGCGGCAGGAACACCTTTTCGCTGGAAACGACCCTGTCGTCAAAACGCACGGTGCCGGCGGTGGGCTTTTCAAAGCCAGCCACAATGCGCAGCATGGTGGTCTTGCCGCAGCCGGAGGGGCCCAGCAGGGTGATGAATTCGCCGTTTTCAAACACCGCGTCAAACTTTTCCAGAACGACGGTGGAGCCAAAAGCTTTGGTTACGTTTTCAATGGTTACGCTGGACATATATCATTTCTCCCCTATCTGAAAATGCTCTGCGTCAAATGGAGAACTCGCCCTTGGTGAGCTTGTTGAGCAGGAAGTTGATAGCCACAACGATGATCAGAATGCCAAACGCCATGGCGCTTGCCTGCTGCTGGCTGGTGAAGGTCCAGTATTCATAGAGCTGGAAGCCGATGGTCTTGGTATTGTTGGAATACAGAAGCGCCGTCATCGACAGCTCGTAGAAGCTGGGAATGAAGATGAGGAACCAGCCTGCCGCAATGGACGGGAAGATGAGCGGGCCGGTGATCTTGAACATGGTCTTGGTCCAGCTGGCGCCGCTGATCTGCGAGCATTCCTCCAGCGACACATGGATCTGGCTCATGGCGGATACCACGGTGCGCATGCCCATCATCAGGTACTTGATGAGGTAGGCGATGATCATGATGTAGGCGGTGTTGTAAATGTTGACGCCAAAGTCGCCCTTCATGGTCATGATCAGGCCCAGCGCGATGACCACGGACGGCGTGCCCGAGCCCAGCGTGATGAGGAAGTCCGGGATCTTGCGGCCGCGGATGCGGGTGCGCTGCAGAAGGTAGCTCATCGTGCAGGCGATCACAATGCCCACGGTGGCCGTCACAGCGCCGAAGATCAGGCTGTTTTTGAGGCACTCCAGCGTTTCGGAGCGGGTGAAGATGGTCTGCCAGTGGCCCAGCGTGATGTTGGTGGGATCCAGCAGCGACCGGCCAAGGTCCACCTTGAAGGAGGTGGTGAGGATGGTGGCAAAGGGAATGAGGATCACGATGATGGCAAACAGACCCACCAGCGCCGTCAGCAGCACGCGCCACTTGCCAAGGTCCACGATGTTGGGGCGGGTAGACTTGCCGGACACGGTGATGTACTGCTTCTTGGCGATGACGAAGTCGGAAATGTAGAGCACCACGATGGCAATGAGCATCAGGAACACCGACAGGCCCGTCGCGTCGCTCAGGCCCTGCGCACCGATGCCGTTGTACTCAATGATACGCGTAGTGACCGTATGCACCTTGCCCGGCGCGCCGATGATGGACGGAATGCCGTAGCAGCTGGCAGCGCACACAAACACCAGCAGCGCGCCGGCGATGAGGCTGGGGGTCATCATGGGCAGGGTGATCTTGAACACCGTCGTGATGGGCGATGCGCCGCTGACGCGGCTGGCCTCCTCCAGAGAGGGGTCCATCTTTTCCATCGCGCGGGAGATGGTGATGAAGGCGTAGGGATAATAGAAGGTGGTCAGCACCCAGATCATGCCGCCCAGAGAGTAAATGTTGAGCGGGCCGGGGGCGTCGCTTAAGCCAAACAGGGTGCGCAGGATGACGTTGATGGTGCCCACATTGGGGTTGAGCAGGCGCAGCCACGCCATGGCGCCCAGATACGGCGGCACCATGTAGGTAAGCACGAAGAGGCTGCGGAAAAACTTTTTGCCATACAGATTGGTGCGGCCCACCAGCCATGCCAGCGGGAAGGCAAGCAGCGTGCCCAGCACCATGGTGGCAGCGGCGGCGATGAGCGTGTTGGAAAGCGCGCCAAGGTTCATGGGATAGGTGTACAGGCGCTTGAACACCTCAAAGGTGAACGAGCCTTCCGGGAAGAACGCGCGGATGACCAGATACACCAGCGGCATCACCTGGAACATGACCAAAAAGTCCACGATGGCCAGAATGACGATCCACTTGATGTTCATGTGCCAACTGTTGTCGGCCTTCAGCAGGAAGAACAGCAGAATGATGTCAAACAACAGCACCACGCCCGCAAGGATCACCGTTTTGCTGCGCGACAGCACCAGCTGCGACACCCACGACACGCTGCCGTCAGCCGTCATGCCATAGGCGGCGATGCGTGCATCGGCGCTGCGGGCAGCCTTTTTGATGCCGTTGACGTTATCAGTGGACAGCGGTTCGCTGTCGGCATTCACGCTGGTCAAAAACAGCTGCATCAGTTTGCCCGCGCGGTCGAGGCCTTCCTCGCCCTCCACGGCAGCAGCAGCCAGTTCAGGCAGAACAGCGGTTTCATCCACCACGCCCGCAAGCACCTGCGCGCGGAAATCGGCGCGCTCGGCGTCGGTCATGGCGGCCATGGCCTTCTTTTCCTTGCTGGAAACCTTGGGGCCGGCTACGGAATAGGTAAGCGAAAGCAGCTCCATCTGCTCCCTCGCGGGGTCGGATGCAGCCGACAGATATGTATCAACAGCGGCGGCGCGGTCTTCCTTGGCTGCGGACGTCCACGCGTCCTGCAGCAGCTCGCGGCTGCGCTGTTCAATGGCGGTCTTCATGCCGGCGTCCATGCCGTTCATCACAGGCAGGATGCCATTTTCATACAGGCTGTCCACCTCGCCCGAAAGCTTGTGGATATACCCGTACGCAGCTTCCTGATCGAAGCCGGATTCATTATACTGGTCAATGCCCCACAGACCGGCTGCGATGAGCGCGACGCTCAGCAGCAAAAACAGCACAAGCCCAAGCTTGCAGCGGATCTCGGCGGCGTTTCTGGTTTTGGTTTCAGCTTGTACCTGCATCCAAGTACACTCCTCTTAACAGCGGAAAGATGAAAGCCGGATTTTCCGGCGGATAGTGATAAGGGGAAGCCGCCGTAAGGGCGGCCTCCCCCATAAGGAAAGTCGGTTTGTGAGAATTACTCGACGGTCACGCGCTCCTGGAACTCAGTGCGGATTTCTTCGCGCTGGGTGTAGCAGCGAACCCAGTCAACGCCCATATCCTTCTCGATGAGGCTGTCGGTGTCAACGGAGTCATAGGGCACTTCCTTCATGCCGGCGAAAACGCTGTGCATGTAGCCTTCGAGGATCAGCTTCTGGCCAGCCTCGCTCAGCAGCCAGTTGGCAACGGCTTCGCAGCCTTCGATGTTCATGTTGGCGCTCTTCTCTTCAGCCACGATCATCGCGGTGGAGGGGATGAGGATGACGCCGTCTTCGGGGTAGATGCAGGCCAGCTCGGAGCCCTTTTCCTTGCGCTCCTTCAGCACGGACTCTTCCAGAATCATAACGGCCTTGCACTCGCCGGTTTCCAGCTTGCCCAGGGCAACGGAGCCGGACTCGATCATCACGTCGTTGGCGCCCAGAGCGTCGAAGTACTCATAGCCGTACTTGTCGGTCAGCGCGGCCACGGCAGCCATGGTGGTGCCGGAGGTCAGCGGGTTGCCCATGGAGATCAGGCCCTTCAGAGAAGGATCCTCAGCGAACTCCTTGAAGGTCTTGGGCAGCTGCTCGGGGGTATAGAGCTTGGGGTTGTAGGCCAGCACCATGTTGCAGACGCGAACGGGGTACCAGTAGCCCTCTTCGTCATAGGGGAAGCGCAGGATGCTTTCAGCATCTTCCACTTCATACTGATGCAGCCAGCCGCCTTCCTTCAGTTCCAGAGAATAGGCAGGCTCGGCAACGAGCATCATGTCGCAGCCCAGGGTGCCGGTTTCCATTTCGCCGGTCAGCTTGGTCTGCAGGGAGCCGGTGCCGCCGTAGAACATTTCCACTTCCAGGTTGGGGAACTCGGCCTTGAGTTCTTCCAGCATCATATCGATGACGAACTGGTAGATGGAGGTGTAGATGACCACCTTGCCCTCAACGTCTTCGTTCACGGCGAAAGCACCGGAAACGACGCTCAGGGACATCACGAGGCACAGGACGAGAGCGAGAAGTTTCTTCATGATACAGTTTCCCCCTTGTTTTATCTCATCGCCGGACTCACAGCCGACGGATGGTACTGTGTGGTTTTGTGGGAACGGTCACTTTGTTTCCAATTGTAATTATATCGAAAAAACCATTCTGTGTAAAGGGTATTTTTGCAATGCCCGCGCTTTGATTGACATGCGCTTTTTTCCGGTGATATAATGCAGCGTACGTTTTTTTGACTTATCGCACCCATTTTTCAGGGGAGGCTTTTGCATGGCTCAACAGGTATGTACCCGCTGCATCATGGACACCACCGACTCCATCACCTTTGACGCAAACGGCGTATGCTCCGTCTGCGCACACGACGACGAGGTGCGCGCCCTGCGCGGCTACCGCCCCGGCGTGAGTGAAAAAGAACTGGAAAAGACCATCGCAGCCATCCGCGAAAACAGCCGCGGCCGCGATTACGACTGCATCATCGGCGTGTCCGGCGGTGTGGACAGCGCCTACATGCTCTACAAGGCCATCGAAATGGGCCTGCGCGTGCTGGCTGTGCATGTCGACAGCGGCTGGAACCTTCCGATGGCCGAAGAAAACATCCGCAAAATGTGCTCGGCGCTGAATGTAAAGCTGCACACCTATGTGATGGACTGGCCCACCATGAAGGAGCTGCAGCGCGCCTACATGCTTTCGGGTGTGGCCAACATCGACGTGCCGCAGGATCACCTCTACTGCGCCGCCATCTACGAAATGGCCCGCAAGTACAATGTGAAGTATATCCTCAACGGCAGCAACATCGCCACCGAGGGCGCCTCCGCCCCCTTCAGCGCGCAGCACACCTACCGCGACGCCTGGCACATGAAGAGCATTTACAAAAAGCACGGCCGCGGCGTCAGCCTCAAAAAGTACCCATTCCTGTCCATCCGCGACGCATGGCTGGGCCTGCCGGGCGTGACGAAGATCAACCTGCTGGATTTTATGCCCTATTCCAAGACCGAGGCCATCCGCGTGCTCAGCGAAAAATTCGGCTGGCAGTACTACGGCGGCAAGCACTTTGAGTGCCGCTTCACCCGCTACTTCCAGAGCGTTTATCTGGTCAAAAAGTTCGGCTATGACAAGCGCCGTTCCCACCTGAGCTGCCTGATCCGCAATGGCGAAATGACCCGCGAGGAAGCCCTTGCCGAGATCGCCCTGCCGCCCTATCCCGTCGAGCAGCAGCAGGAGGACGAGGCCTATATCCTCGAGCGTCTGGAAATCGCCCCCGAGGAGTGGCGGCGCATACTGACCGCCCCGCCCACGCCCAACAGCGCCTACTTCTCCCAGCAGAAGCTGATCGATCTGGCGATGACGGTGCTGGGCAAGGCCGGCATGGACAAAATGAAAAAGAAGATCTACAGTGTGAAGAGCTGAGTGCATTGACGGCACAGTCCACAGGATGGCTGTGCCGCTTTCTGTATCACCGGCATCCATCAAATCAAAGAGGCGTCTATGGAACTGAACGAAAAAATTCAGCAGCTCAGAAGGCAAAAAGGTCTTACCCAGGAGGAACTGGCTGCGCAATTGTATGTGTCCCGCACAGCCATATCCAAATGGGAATCCGGCAGAGGCTGTCCCAGCATCGATTCGCTGAAGGCACTGGCAGCATTTTTTGACGTTACGGTCGACGAATTGCTGTCCGGCGACGAACTGCTCACCCTTGCTGAAACAGACGTGCAGCAAAAACAAAACCAGTTTTGCTCTCTGGTCTTCGGATTGCTTGACGCAAGCGCCGCTCTGCTGTTTTTGCTGCCGCTGTTTGCCCTGCGTGCAAACGGAGCAGTGCAGGCGGTTTCCCTGCTGACTCTCACACAAACAGCCGTCTATCTGAAAGCAGCTTATTTCGCCGTTGTGTGTGCCATGATCCTGACAGGCATTGCGTCCCTTGCCCTGCAAAGCTGCCGCCATGTGCTTTGGGAAAGAAGCAGACGTACGCTTTCACTTGGTTTTAACACACTTGGCGCGCTGACGATGATCGTCAGCCATCAGCCGTATGCAGCGGTTTTTCTGTTCCTGATGCTGGCATTCAAGACGATTTTGCTGCTAAAAAAGCAATGACACGCAACGTATCACCCCTGTGACGGCCTGTTTCTTGCCATTCTGCTGCCCTGTTTGTAAAGTGGATTCAGGCGAAAGCCGAATCGACGGAAGGAAGGTCAATCGAATGAAAAAAGAAACACGCTTTCACATTGCAGCAGTCATGCTCACCGCGTTTGCCCTCTGGACAGCGGCACTCCGTATGGTCGATGTGCACCCCATCGGCCCGGAGGAAACAGCCGTCGGCTTTGCCGCAGTCAATCAATTCTTTCACCGTTTCACAGGTGTGCACATGACTTTGTATACCCTCACCGACTGGCTCAGTCTTGTCCCCCTGTTCCTGATCGTGGGTTTCGCGGCGTTGGGTGCCATGCAGTGGGCACAGCGAAAGCAGCTGCTGAAAGTCGACCGCAGCATTCTTGTTCTTGGCGGATTTTATGTGATTGTGCTGGCGTGCTATGCTTTGTTTGAAGTGGTTGTCATCAATTACAGACCCGTGCTGATCGACGGCAGGCTGGAACCGTCCTATCCCTCCTCAACCACAATGCTCGTGCTGTGCGTAATGCCCACCGCCTGCATGCAGCTTCGCCAGCGCATCAAAAACAATGGTTTCAGGCGATGCGTCAGCTATACGATCATCCTCTTTACCATTTTGATGGTATTCCTGCGGCTGATTTCAGGCGTACACTGGCTGACGGATATCATCGGCGGCGCACTGCTGAGCGCAGGGCTTGTGCTGCTGTACCAATCCCTATCTTAAAACAAAAACAGGCTCCGCCAGATGACGGAGCCTGTTTTTGTTATCTTTTCCGGGCAAAACTCTGGTTAATTGAGGAAACCATTCACGATCTGCTCTTCGGCTTCCTGCTCGGTCAGGCCAAGAGTCATCAGCTTGATGATCTGCTCGCCGGCAATCTTGCCGATGGCAGCCTCGTGGATGAGGCTGGCGTCGATGCAGGTAGCGGTCAGCTGCGGGCAAGCGATGACGGAAGCACTGTCCATCAGGATGGAGTCGCACTCAGTATGACCCGTGCAGGCAGCGTTGCCATTGAGGGTGCTGACAAACTTCTGATGGCTCTGGTCGCGGGCAACGGTGCGGCTGACGATGTCGCAGTGGCAGCCTTCGCCGTTCATATCGGCCACAAAATCGCTGATGGCCTGCTGGGTGCCGGTGGTCATCACCTTTTCATGCACGATGAGGGTCGCGCCGGCTTCCAGCGTGGCGTTGGTCTTGCGCACGGTATCGTCCACACCGGAGATCTGGGTGTTTTCCATTTCAACGCTGGCGCCCTCAGCCAGATGCACGATGGTGGTGGGGTTCATCAGGCGCTTGCCGCGGCCTTCGCCCTCGCCGTAATGACGCTCAATGTAGCGCACTTTGGCATTTTTTCCCACGCGGAAGGTGTGAATGCCGTCGTGCGCGCTGTCGCTGTCACCGCAGTTGTGAATGCCGCAGCCGGCCATGATGGTAATATCGCAGTCGTCGCCGACGAGGAAGTCGTTATACACGGTCTCCTTCACGCCGCTTTCGCTGATGACCACGGGGATATGCAGCGTTTCACCCACGGTGCCGGGCTTGATGATGATATTGATGCCGGGCTTGTCCGTCTTGGAGATGATCTGCACGTTGGGGCTGGAGGAACGTGCAGCCGTCTGACCGTTGAGGCGGATGTTGAATGCGCCGGTCGCGGGCAGCTCGCCAAGGTCAGCCACCTCGCGAAGCAGACCCTTTACGATGTTGTCAAGCACGGGTGGTCACCTCCATCTTATCAGTCAGCACGCGGCAGGCCGCGTCATCCACGCTGCTGAGCAGCTCCGGCAGGATCTCCTGACGCGTACCGTACTGTTCCAGTCGGCCGTCGCGGATATAGGCGATCTTGTCGGCGATATTGAGGATGCGCTCCTGATGGCTGATGATGAGAATGCTGCCGTCGGTCTTGCGGCGCATTTCCTCAAACACGTGGATCAGGCTCTGGAAGCTCCACAGGTCGATGCCAGCCTCGGGCTCGTCAAAAATGTTGAGCTTGGTGCCGCGCGCCAGCGTCATGGCGATCTCAATGCGCTTCATCTCGCCGCCGGACAGGCTGTCGTTCAGCTCGCGGTCCAGATAGTCGCGGGCGCACAGGCCCACTTCGCTGAGGTACTTGCAGGCGTCGGCCATGGCGTGTTCCTTGCCGGTGGCCAGCATCAGCAGGTCCCGCACGCGCAGGCCCTTGAAACGCACCGGCTGCTGAAACGCATAGCTGATGCCGTGACGCGCGCGTTCGGTGATGGACAGGCCCGTGATATCCTCGCCGTCCAGAATGATCTGACCGGAGGTAGGGGTGACGATACCAGCGATCACCTTGGCAAGGGTCGACTTGCCGCCGCCATTGGGGCCGGTGATGGCGACCACATGATCATCGATGGTCAGGTTGATGTCCTGCAGGATCTCCCTGCCGCCATCGACTTCAAAATGAATATGCTTCAGTTCAAGCATCGGGTACACTCCTTTATGGTGCGAACCGGCGCACGCCGGCGGCATATCGGCCAATGCGGGAAAGGGGTTATGCGCGGATGCGCAGCTGACTTTCCTCAACAAAAAAGCACATTGTCTATCATATCATCATAGGCGAATTTAATTCAAGCCCTAAAGAGGGATTATTTATAAATGGGATGATGGCGGCGGACAAGTTTGCGGTTTCCCCATGCTTAGTTTCGACATGCTTGAAAGCAGCCAATCCTGCAAGCACCTTGTGTAAGGGGAGCTGTCACCATAGGTGACTGAGGGGTTATACCCTGCGGTACAGTACAATCAGCTTCGCTTATGACGGCGGCAGCTGACGCGCCGCCAATGTGACTAGGCTTCTCAGCCTATTGAAAGTACTAAGGTACTCTCATACTCCTCTCCGCTCCGCTTGGGCCAGAGGGGACCTGCGGTCAGCGAATGTGGAGGAACAATAAAAGACCCGAAGGGTAGGGGGGACCCCGCACCGGTCCCCCGGCCCTTCGGGCCTCACATTGTATCGCTGCATTCGCCCACCGCAGGTGCCCCCCTCTGGACTCCCCGTCTCCGCAACCTCAATCGTCGCGGAGGCTACTGCCGTAGCCACCGCTCGTTTCGGTTGGTACGGTGAATGTATCGAATTTTTAATTCGATACATTCATTTCGCCTTTGGCGAAACAGCCTGACTGCTTCGCAGGCAGGCTGCCCTCGTCCTTCGGGTCGCTTTGCCCCTTCGGGGCAAGTGCCCACTGGGCACACGCTTCCCTCCGTCTCCCCCCTTCCCGCGCTGGGGCAAAGCCCCAGACCCCAGTATGGCGTCTTTTCCTTTGCAACGGGAGAGACTTGTTACTTAGTATCCTTGCCACCACACAAGCGAGCCGCGACCCCTTCCGGGGAGCGGCGGTCTTAGCAGCAGCCCCAAACACATAAAAAAACCTGCGGCCCATAAAATGGGCCGCAGTGTGGGGTCCAGGGGCTCAGCCCCTGGTGGGGTGCAGGGGTGAAGCCCCTGGTTACTTGATGATGATGCGGCCGGCGGGGGCAGCGTACTCAGCGCCGATCACGCCGTTCAGCACGGTCTGGGTGTAGCTGATCAGAGCATCCTCCAGAGCCACTTCGGTGTTGTAGCCGGTCTGGGTGTAGGGATACTTGAAAGCATAGTAGGTGTCGCCGCCGGCGGCAGTGAAGTCGTTGGTGGCGATGGTGTACACAGCATCAGCAGCCCAGGGCTGGCCGCCCACGGTAGCGATGGTCACGCGGGCGCCGGGGTTGGCGGGAGCGTAGTAGGTGGAGTCGGGGTACTGCTCGCCGTTCTCATAGGCCACAGTGGTGTCGAGGGTGAACTCGATGCCGGCGACCTGCGGGAAAGCGCCCACGGCGTCAGGAGTGCAGAAGGTAGCAGCTTCGAGGGCTTCCAGCAGCTCAGCGCCGGTCACTTCAACGGTGGCCACCTGATTGCCGAAGGGGAACACGGTCTTCATCATGAGCATGTTCACGTCGCCGGCTTCGATGGAGGCGCGGATGCCGCCGCCGTTGGTCAGAGCAGCGTCGACCTTGTCGTCGCCCACGGCCTGCTTGGCAGCCCACAGGATGGCGTCAGCGGCGAAGTCGCCCAGGTTGGTCTCGGTGCTGCGCACGATGGCCTTGGTGCCTTCCAGCAGCACTTCGGTCTTGGCGAAGGGAGTGGACCACATGGCGTTGATCTCGTCGTTGAGGGTGTTGACGAGCTTGGCAACTTCGATGTCTTCGGTCAGGCCGCCGGCCAGAGCCAGTTCAGCCTCGGCGTTTTCTTCAACGGTGTACAGACCGGCGTTCATGCCGTAGCTCACGCCCTCTTCAGCCTCGGTCTTTTCGATGACCACATAGCCGATGGAGCCGCTGTGGCTGCCGGTGGAGGTCAGCAGGGTTTCGCCGACCAGCTCGCCGCCGTCGATGGTGGAGTGGCTGTGGCCGTCGATGAACAGGTCGATGCCGGTCACATTGGCCAGCACGTCGATGGAGCGGTTGGTGGTGCTTTCTTCGTCGATGCCCAGATGGCCCACAGCCACGATCACGTCGCAGCCGGCAGCGGTCAGTTCTTCCACCTGCTTGGCAGCGTCGGCATAGAGAGCCTCAGCCTGGGAGAAGGTGATGCCCTTGACCTTGTCGGGGTGAGCCTTGGTCATGGTTTCGGGAGTGGCCAGGCCGAACACGCCGACCTTGCCGATAGCGGTTTCGAAAACCTTGTTGCCGTCGAACACCATGGTGCCGTCGGCAGTGCGGGTGAGGTTGGCGCAGACCACGGCGAACTCGGCGCCTTCGAGGTTCTGCAGCAGGTTGTCAAAGCCCCAGTCAAACTCGTGGTTGCCAACGGTGGTCAGGTCGTAGCCAGCAGCGTTGAGCATGACGACGGCGTTCTTGCCGTAGGTGGAGTTGACGATGGGAGTGCCCTGAGAGAAGTCGCCGGCGTCGATGAGCAGCACGTCAGCGCCCTGGGCCTCCAGGTTCTTCTTCATCTGAGCGATGCGGGCATAGCCAAAGGCGTCTTCGCTGGCCAGGGCATTGCCGTGCACGTCGTTGGTGTGCAGAATGATCAGCTTGCCGGCGAGCGCATCGCTGGCAGCGGGGGCGGAAGCAACGATGGCAGCGGCCAGATCGGCTTCAGCAGCAGCGGCCTTGGCTTCGGCTTCGGCCTTGGCCTCTTCAGCGGCAGCCACAGCGGCTTCCAGCTCGGCAACCTTGGCTTCTACGGCAGCCTTGGCTTCCTCAGCGGCAGCCACGGCGGCGGTCAGCTCAGCAACCTGAGCCTCAGAAGCGGTCTTGGCTTCGGCGGCAGCGGCTTCGCTGTCGGCCAGCTTGGCGTCCACGTCAGCCTTGGCGGCAGCGGCGGTCTCCAGCTCGGCAGCCTTGGCTTCCAGATCGGTCTGAGCGGTAGCCAGCTCAGCGGTCTTGGCTTCCAGGTCAGCATTGGCGGTGTCTACCTGGCCCTGCAGGTCGGTCAGCGCGGTGTTCATTTCGTCCAGAACGGCAGCCAGCTGCTCATTGGCGCTGACGGCGGCGTTCTTGCCGTTGTTGGCGACCAGCGCAAGGATCAGAGCGATGACCAGCGCGATGGCCAGAATAACAACCGGCAGTTTCTTGGTGGCGTTTCTCTTATCAGCCATGGGAAAAACCTCCTTCAGTAAATGGGAACAATCGGGTTTGGAAGATATTATAACATAGCTTTGCAGAAAATGGAATGCCGTTTGCCAAAAAGGCCCTCTTCATTTTCTGCGCAGTTCAAAGCGCCGTGAGCGGGTCATTGGCACGGGTTCGTGGCAGTACATCTGCCGGGGCAGACCCACCTGCTGCGGCGAAAGGCCCACATATTCCGATGTTACGCCCTCCATTGCCAGTTCCTCGTCCGTGATGGTGATCACAGCGTACAGCGCATCACGGTAGGGCGCGGTACAGCCGATGTGCGGATAGTCCTGCGAGATCTGCTGACTGAAGCGCGTGGTGCGCCAGGTTTCGCCCATCCACAGGTTGGAGGCGCTGTTGATGCTGATGAACGGCACGCCGCAGCGCATGGTCACGCCGTCGGCATGGTTGTGCCCGTTGAACGCGGCGATCACGCGCCTGCCGTTTTCATTGGCGCGGCGCACGATATCCCACACGCGGTCGCGGTTTTGCACGCACAGCTGATCGTCGCCCAGCGCCGCATGCGACAGCAGCACGCAGGGCTCTTTGGAGGCAAAAAGGGTCTTTTCCAGCCATTCAAGCTGTTCATCGGGAATGAAGTGCAGCTGCTGCCACGGGCTATGGCGGTAGTTGCAGTAGGCAAAGTCCTCGTCGCCGTCTTCCGTGCGGATGAACTGACTGTCCAGCGCGATAAAGCGCACGCCGCCCTCGGTGAACGTATAATGAGGCGCAGGCATGTTCCAGTAACGGCAGGCGGTGGACTTGTCGCAGGCGTCCATATCGTGGTTGCCCAGCACGCCGTACACCTTCAGGCCGCTGTCATTGAGCATCTGCCGGATGGCGGCCTTTTCCCCGTCGCGCTCGCACAGAAACCATGCCTCTCCCCGGCGTTCAAAGTCCTGCGGCGCGTGACGGCGCACATAATCGGCCTCAGGGTACATCACATCGCCCAGATGGATGATGTAATCCACTTTCTTTTCTTTGGCGGCCGCGAGGATCTGTTCCATGCGCTTAACGCTGTCGTGCATGATATCCACATGCAGGTCGGCAAAAACCAGAAATTTTGTTTTCATGCTGGTGCGCTCCTTTGGTGAGTCTGTTTGCATTGTACCACACCTTCTGCCGGCCGGGCTATCTTTTCGTTGTTTTTCCTTGACCAAAATGCGCTTTTCGTTCTATAATAAGCGTTACGACAGCTTTAACGGCTGAACGTGGATGTTATAGAAAGGAAGGCGCATTTATTTATGGAAACTGCCGTAACCAAAAGCAACTTTATCTGGGACGCCGTGGAAGAAGATTTACGGAGCGGGCGCTATCAAAGCGTTCATACGCGCTTTCCGCCTGAACCCAACGGATATATGCACATCGGCCACTGCAAGGCGCTGATCATGGACTTCCTCACCGCCGAAAAGTATGGCGGTCAGTGCAACCTGCGCTTTGACGATACCAACCCCGCCAAGGAAGATACCGAGTATGTCGAGGCCATCAAGCACGACATCAACTGGCTGGGCTTCCACTGGACCGGCGGACTGTACTACGCCAGCGACTACTACGACAAGTGCTACGAGATCGCCGAGGACTGGATCCAGCGCGGCCTGGCCTATGTGGACGAACTGAGCAAGGAAGAGATGCGCGAGTACCGCGGCACCCTCACCAAGCCCGGCAAGAACAGCCCCTGGCGCGACCGTCCTGCCGAGGAAAGCCTGGACCTGTTCCGCCGCATGCGTGCTGGCGAATTTGAAGAGGGCAAGTACACCCTGCGCGCCAAGATCGACATGGCCAGCCCCAACATCGTCATGCGCGACCCTGCCATGTACCGCATCCTGTACAAGGAGCACTGGCGCACCGGCAAAAAGTGGTGCATCTACCCCATGTACGACTTTGCCCACCCCATCGGCGACGCGCTGGAAGGCATCAGCCACAGCCTGTGCTCGCTGGAGTATGAAATTCACCGTCCCTTGTACGACTGGGTGGTGGAAAAGAGCGCGCACATGCTGCCCGCCCGTCCCCGCCAGATCGAGTTTGCCCGCCTGAACATGACCCAGACCGTGATGAGCAAGCGTAAGCTGCGCGCGCTGGTCGAGGGCGGTTATGTGCGCGGCTGGGACGATCCCCGCATGCCCACCCTCAGCGCTCTGCGCCGCCGCGGCTACACCGCCGCCGCCATCCGCGACTTCGTCAGCCGCATTGGTCTGAGCAAGGCCGACTCCACCGTCGACACCGCCCTGCTGGAAGCCTGCGTGCGTGACGACCTGGGCAAGGTATCCGCCCGCGCGATGGCCGTGCTCAAGCCCATCAAGGTGGTGCTGACCAACTGGCCCGAGGGCGAAACCAAGACCCTCGTCATGGAAAACCATCCCGACAACCCCGAGATGGGCACCCACGAGGTCACCTTTGGCCGCGAGCTCTACATCGACGCCGACGACTTCATGGAGGTTCCCGCCAAGAAGTTCCAGCGCATGTATCCCGGCTTTGAGGTTCGTCTCAAGGGCGCGTACATCGTCAAGTGTGAAGGCTGCGCCAAGGACGACGAAGGCAACATCACCGAGGTGTACTGCACCGTCGACTTCGACTCCGCCTCCGGCACCCCCGGCGCCGACCGCAAGATCAAGGGCAAGGTGCTGCACTGGGTAAGCGCCATCGACGCCGTGCCCTTCGAAGCCCGCCTGTACGAGCCGCTGCTGGCTGACAACGGCGAGGAAGCTGCCGAAGAAGCCGAGCCCGTTGTGGAAGAGATTGTCGACGTTGAAGAGACCGAAGAGGCTGAGGACGCGCTGACCCGCAAGGATTACGACTTCCTCAAGCAGCTCAATCCCAACAGCCTGACCATTCTCAACGGCTTTGTGGAGCCCTGCGTGCTGGACAGCGCCGCCGGCACCACCTACCAGTTCCTGCGCACCGGCTATTTCTGCAAGGACCCCGATTCCACCGCCGAAAAGCCCGTGTTCAACCGCACGGTAGGCCTGCGCGACACCTTCGCCAAGCAGGTAAAAGCGTAATTTGTTGAAAGCCGGACTGGCTTGCCAGTCCGGCTCAGACTTTTATAGACCCGGGTGGTGTCGGAGGGCCGCAGCCCTCCGACTCTGGTTCCGAAACCAGCGACATGTGCGGTGGTTTCGGAAGCCTTGCTTAGCAAGGCTTTCCTTACGCCGATCGCCGCCCGGCGAGCCGCAGGCGAGTAGGCGAGCGGTGCAAAACCGATGAAAAAATCGCCAAAGGCGAGTTTTTTATCGGCCTTTTTACAGGAGGACTGTATGTTTCAAAAGAAGTGGCTGACGCGCTACGCGGCGCTGTATCTGGCCGTGGCCATCGCAGGCGCGCTGTTTTTGTACCTGACCGGGCTTCTGCCGCAGGAACGGGTGCGCGCCAACCTGTGCACATCCGCTTTGCAATTTGAGCAGGAGGGCCAGTTCCCCTATCTGTTCAACAGCCGCAGCGACGCTTACCGGGTGGACGCCTACAGCGAGTCGCTCATTCTGAACCACGCTTATTTCATGGACACGCGCACCTCGCCCGTATCCATCGTGCAAAACCCCAGCTACCGCGACGGCTGGCACCCGGTGGATTCCCTTTTGAAGCTGGCGCAGGACGAGACCCTCGCCGCCAACAGCGAGCGCAGCCATTACTGGCTGGGCTTCCGCGCGGTGGTAAGGCCCCTGCTTGCGCTGATGCCGTATCAGGACATCCGCGGCGTGGTGAGCGCGGCGTTCTTTGCCCTCTTCCTGTGTGCGGCATTCCTGCTGTATCAGCAGTCCGACATCCGCACAGCCGCGTGCCTTGCACTGACGGTCATCGTGATGAACCCGATCATTGTCAGCGCGTCGCTGCAGTACAGCTGCTGCTTCTTTCTGGCGTTTGCAGGCGTCATTGCCGTGTGCAGTCTGCACCGCAGACCTGTCGCCCTGTACGCCGTGTTCCTGCTGCTGGGCCAGCTGACGCAGTACTTTGACTTCTACACCGCACCCGTCATCACATGGGGGCTGCCGTTTGCAGCTGTGCTGAGCATCCAAAAGCCCACATTCCGCAAAGGCATGGCGCAGCTGGGACTGACGCTGGGCCTGTGGGCTGCTGCCTATGCTGGCATGTGGTTTTTGAAGATGATCCTCACCACGCTGTTCACCGAGGAGAACGGCTTTGCCATCTTCAGCCATTTCCTGTATTACACCGGCGTGACCGAAGCCGCCGCAGGTCAGGTGCGCTACTCATTGTGGGGCGCTTTGAGCCTGTGCCTGGCCAATGTGTTCACCCCGGCCAACATCCTGCTGCTGGGCGTGTGCCTGATCAGCCTGATCGTTTACTGGCTTGCGCACCGCCGCGAGCTTGTCCCCGGCGGCAGGGCCGTATGGTGCTATGCCATCGTGGCGGCGCTGCCGGTCATCTGGCTGCTGTGCGCCAGTCAGGCCAGCGGACGGCACAGCTACTTCCAGTACCGCACGCTGACAGCGTCGGTGTTTGCAGGGCTGATGTTTGTGACGCAGCTTTTCGAACGTAAAAAAGCATAAGCAAATCCCGGCAGCAGAAACGCTGCCGGGATTTCTGATTGCAAGTCTGCCGGTCATTCCTTCCACGTTACGTCCAGGCCCACCTCGAAAATGCGGCGCCAGGGCATCCACACATCGTTGATGGAAATGTGCTCAGCCACGCTGGGCAGGCGGGTCTTTACATACTCGTTCAGGCGCTCGTCCACGATGCGGCTCACCTCACCGCGCTCGCCGCCTGCGTTGAACCAGTCCAGGCCCATGCCGGGCAGCACGTCGCGGTTGACTTCGCCGCGCACGCAGCCGCAGTAACCGGCGTCCTCCACAAGGCGCAGGGCCATGAAGCTCTTGTGCTGAGGCGTGAGACCCTCCAGCAGGGCATGCACGCCCATGGCGATGGAGGTGCCCAGCGTATTGGAGGATGTATTCCAGCCCGCATAGCCCTGCAGGCGGTTAATCAGGCCCATGTGATCCATCAGGGCGATGAGATCCTGATCGGCGCCGTTGGCATAGGCGATGTCGGCGATGGTAACGATCTTGCCGTCGTCCAGGCAGTCCGCCACATAGGTGATGAAGGCGATGAGCGTGCGTTCCACCGCGTACTCTCGGGAGGTAACAGGCTGAGCCGCCGCTTCGCGCATCAGGTTGCCGGGCGCGTTGACGGCCAGCACGATATCCGCCTCTGCAGCGGAGCTTACGATGCGCAATCCCGCAGCCATCAGCTGATACTTGATGCTTTCACCCACAGAGCGGTCCTCATACAGCGGGATCACGGTGGGCGCGGTGGTGGCGGCGTATGTCACATAGGCCTTGGGGCGCAGGTTTGCAAAATGCAGCACCATGCGGCTGGCCAGCGTCAGACCCAGCTCGTCCGCGCCGGGGTACATGAGCACCTTCGTCCACAGCTTCTTTTCATCAATGCCCCTGCGGAGCTTCTGCTGATCCAGCGCGGTAAATCCAAAGGGTGCGGAGTCGTCCTGCGGCAGGATGAGGAAGTCGATCACGCCGTCTTCCACCAGCTGAAGCGTTTCCAGATTGCGCTTGCCGTTAAATTCGCGGCGGGCGATATAGTCCGCCAGCACCTCCTGGGGGATCTTTGCACGCAGTTCGTCAGGATCGTTGCCATCCAGGCCCAGATCTCGGCGATGCTGCGCCTCGCCCAGCAGGAAGATCTCGCGGCCATAGTGCTCGTAATAGTCCGGCTCTTCGTCGGAGGAGCTGTACTGCGGGCAGCGCATGATGCACTGGAAGGCGTAGATGGTCAGCTTCGGGTTGGCCTTTTTCAGCTCCCCGATCACCGCCATGCGGCTGTGCACTTCGTCCTCGGTAAGGTAGTGCAGGCGCGAGGGGATCAGGCCGCCGTAGAGCAGCGTGTCCATCGACAGCACCAGTCCGTCGGCGTTGGCGCACTCGCGGCGCAGGAAATCGGCGATCTGCTCATGGTTGGCAGGCGTCTTTTTATCGCCCATCTTTTCGGGCACAGCCACGCTGAGATTATCACTCTGGAACAGAAGCGGCACAAACCGCGCGTTGCAAGGGCGTTCATCCAGCGGCAGATATACAAGCTTTTTCATTCTCCAAAACCTCCTCTATCGAAACCGGGAATTCAGGGTATACTGCTTTGGCTTGCCCTATCATACCATCCGGCGTCGGCGGGTGTCAATTCACGATTTGTTCACAAAAACGCCTTGCGAAGGAGTGGGAGTATGGTATAATGGATAATGCACCCAAAGGAGGTTGCTGTTTTGACTGTCAGGGAATATATCCGCAACAATATGAACCTGCCCAATATTCTCACGCTGATCCGGCTTTTTCTGGTGCCGGTGTACATCGTGGTGTTTGCACTGGGCGAAAAATATGCTGCGCTGGCCGTTTTTCTGGTCGCCAGCTTCACCGACCTGCTGGACGGCCGCATCGCCCGCAAGTACAACCTGATTACCGACTTCGGAAAGCTGATGGATCCGCTGGCCGATAAAGTCATGGTGCTGACCGCCATGTTCAGCATGGCCATCGGCAACGCCCGCATCCCCAAAGTGATCCCCTGGGCCGCGGTGATCATCCTGTTTATCAAGGAACTCATCATGGTCATCGGCAGCGGCAAGCTGCTCAAAAGCGGCGTGGTAGTCTACGCCAGCATGATCGGCAAGGTGGCGCAGTGCTGCTTCATCGCAAGCCTGGTGCTGACCTACTTCCACGACAAGTTCGTGGCCCTCTGCCCCGGCTGGTTCCTCACCCCCGATTTGATCCTGATGTGGACGTCGGTGGTGCTCACGCTGTGCGCGCTGGTGTTTTACGTAAACCAGGGCGTGCAGGTCGCAAAAAAGATGGGGCTTATCAAGCAAAGGACATAAGAAAAACGCGGAAAGCAGTTGGCTTTCCGCGTTTTTCAGTTCTCTCTGCACACGGCTTGACAGAGAAAAAAGCCCAATGCTATAGTATGGATGAACGCAAAACCGTTTGATGCGGAGGAACACGCCATGTCATTCATCGTCCAGCTGCAAAAGGCCTGGAAAAACCAAAACAGCCGAAAACTTTTCTGCTGCGCCATGGCCGGCAGCCTTTTCTGGGGCCTGCTGGCGCATGCCTTTGTTTACCTCAATTACATTCCCATGCATGATGCGCTGAATTACACATCCCGTTATGCCTCCGGCTGGGAAATTGCTATGGGCCGCTTTGGCCAGTTGATCTATGCCAAGTTTCGCAGCACCTATTCCACGCCGTGGCTCGGCGGTGTGTTTTCGCTTTTCTTTATCGGTGCTGCAGCCTTTTTGATCTGCGATATTCTCCAGTTGGAAAACAAACCCCTCGTGTTTGTCTCTTCCGGCCTGCTGGTCGCCAACGCCACGCTGACCGACGCCAACTGCAGCTTTTTGTACGTTGCAGACACCTTCGCGCTGGCCATGCTGCTGGCCTGCGCAGGCGCATGGGTTCTTTTGAAGCTGCAAGGTCATTGGGCGGTGAAAGCCGTTGCGGCGTCGCTGTTCTTTACAGCGACGATGACGCTGTATCAAAGTTATATCACCACCGCCGTTTTGCTGCTGCTGTTTTCTGTGATGCACAAAGCCATGACGCAGAGCAGACTGATTACAGCCGAATGGAAAAATTGGCTTGGGTATATTCTTTCCATGTTGCTTACGCTTATTTTCTATTTCCTGCTGTTCAAACTTTTCCTGCACCATTACCATGTGAGTATCGCCAACAGCTACAACAGCCCAGCAAACCTGTTGACTCTGTCGTTCAAACCGCTTTGGAACTCCGCACTGGCTGTTTGTGCCAACGTCGCATGCTTCTTTGCGGGCGTGGACGGAAGTTTTACGCTCATCCATGCACTTCATCTGGCGTTGGGCGGCGCGGCTGTGATCCTGATGATCCGTCAGCTGCGGAAACAGAAAATGCCCCTGTTTAACTGGTTTGTCGTGCTGGTCGGCTGCGTGGCCTGCCTGCTCGTCGCGGTGCTGATGAGCATTATCATGAAGGATGATAGTATCGACTTTCTCACCTCGCACGGACTGTTTTTGCTATATCCGGCAGCCCTTTCCCTCATCAGCCGCGCGCAGCTGCGCTGGCACAGGGGCGTGCGCGTCTGCGCGCTGTTTGCCTGTATCTGCATTCTGATCAGCAACACCATTTTCAGCAATGAAATTTACACCTATCAGAAACTGCAGTACGACAAAACCTTGTCCCACATGACCCGTGTCCTTTACGACGTCAACAATACGCCCGGTTATGTGTGCGACCAGACAAAGGTCGTTATCATTGGTCACAGCGGTTTTGCCCCCTATATTGCAAACGGTCCGAAGCCTGAGGGCGTGCAGTGGCTGAGAGGCTTTACCACACTTTCGCCATCGGACAGGATTTCGTTTGGCTCCTACATCCAGAATATGGGAGAAATGATGAATGTTGATTCCTCAGCAGAAACAATGGACGTTATGATGGCCCATCCCGCCGTGCAGGCCATGCCGCACTATCCGATCAATGGCTATTGTCAGCTCGTTGACGATACCGTCGTCGTCAAGCTGCTGTACTGATCTTCAAACAGCAGCGGCAGCAGGACATTCCTGCTGCCGTTTTTTATTATTCTCCAAATCCGCCGTTGACGCCCACGACCTGCCCGGTGACAAACGCGCTTTTTTCGTCCGCCAGCCACAGAATGGCATCGGCCACATCCTCAGGCGTGCCCAAACGTCCCACGGGCGTTTCATCTGCCAAAACGGCAAGGTCATCAGGGCTGAAGCTGCCCAGCATGTCGGTTTCGATCACACCGGGGCAGATGCAGTTGACTGTCACGCCGCTGGGTGCGACCTCCTTGGCAAGCGCTTTTGTCAGGCCGATGAGCCCCGCCTTGGCCGCGGAATAGTGCACCTCGCAGCTGGCGCCCACCTGCCCCCAGATGCTGCCTACGTTGATGATGCGCCCGTACCGGCGCGAGATCATGCCGGGCAGCACCTCGCGGCTTGCGTAAAACGCACCGGACAGGTTGACCCCCAGCATGCGCTGCCAGTCTTCGTCGGTGATGTCGGTAAACAGCTTCTGCTGCGCAATGCCGGCATTGTTGATAAGCACGTCTATGTGCGAAAGCACGCGCAGCGCCTCGGCACATGCCTGCTTCACGCTCTGACTGTCGCTCACATCACAACGAATGGCGACTGCCCCGGTCTGCGCCGCCAGCGCCTGCGCCGCCGCCTCGCTTGTATGATAGAAAAAGGCCGTGCGCCAGCCCTTCTTTGCAAAGGCACGCACGGTCTGCGCGCCGATGCCCCGGCTGCCGCCGGTGATCAGTGCGGTACCCATCATCGTCCTCCTGACAAAAAATATCAAACACTTGCTTTCCGCTCACCCAAGCGAGCCAGTGCGCCTGCATGCGCACTGGCGGTCAAAGAACCCAGCCCCAAGCACCGTCCGCCAACTCCGCGAAGCGGACCGGGGTGCAGGGGCTTAGCCCCTGCCGCGAAGCGGAACGAGGTGCAGGGGCACTGCCCCTGCCGCGAAGCGGTGCACGGGTCAAGGGCGAAGCCCTTGTTAGAACATTTTCTTTTTCCAGAGGATCAGAAAAACAGCTACGCTGGCCAGGACGGAAATGCCTAAAACGATCCAGAACCCGAAGGGGTTTTGCTGGAAGGGCACGCCGACGTTCATGCCCCATAACGAAGCAAAAATGGTGGGAATGGCCAGCACAACGGTGAAGCTGGTCAGGATCTTCATGACGGTGTTGAGGTTGTTGGAAATGATGGAGGCAAAGGCGTCCATGGTGCCGGAGGTGATGTCGCGGTAGATGGAGCACATTTCCATTGCCTGCTTGTTTTCGATGATGACGTCCTCCAGCAGGTCGCTGTCGTCGGGATAGCGGCGCAGAAGGTCCATGCGCAAAAGCTTTTCAAGCACCATCTCGTTGCTTTTGAGGGAGGTGTTGAAGAACACAAGGCTCTTTTCCAGCTTCATCATCTGCAAAAGCTCCTGATTGCGCATGGTGGACTGCAGCTTTTCCTGCACAAAGCCGGACGCCTTTTCAATCTGCTTGAGGTAGTTGAGGAAGCGCGATGCGTTGCGGTAGAGCAGCTGCAACAGGAAGCGCGTGCGCTTGAACGTCCAGAAGCCGCGGATGCGCTCCTCGGTAAAGTCGGTGATGATGGTGGATTCGCGGGTGGAAACGGTGATGATCACCTCGTCCACCATCACAATGCCCATAGGAATGGTGGTGTAGGCGTAGCCGTTGCCGTCGGCCTCCATGTAGGGAATGTCGACGATGATGAGCATCTGGTCGCCGTCGCGCTCAATGCGGGCGCTTTCCTCCTCGTCCAGCGCGGCCTGCAGGTAGGTGGGATCCAGCTTGAACCGGGCATTGAGCCCGTCGATCTCCTCGCGGGTGGGGTTTTGCAGATGCACCCAGCACCCTTTTTCAAGGGTGTTGATCTCGGTCAGATGATCATCAACGGTCATATAAATGCGTTTCATGAAAAAACCTGCCTTTCTCAAGCTGCACATGCAGCATTGTTTCCGGGCAGGCAAATATTCTTGTTTACAGCGTCCAGCTCATGCGCTGAGCGCCTGCGCGTCTTACCTGTCCGGAGCCTGTGAAATTGTAAGCGTAGGTACTATACGGGTCCGCGTCCATGAAAAGGGCTCCTCCTTCCGGTAAGATAGGCATACGCATTTATCATATTCTTTTTATGGCCGCCTGTCAACGCACATGGCAAAAACAGGCTGCATTTTTTCTGCTTTGCCATTGCGCTGCATCATGCTATAATAAGGTATACCCATCCAGAAAGGGAGGAATGTTTTCATGCGCCAGACCCGCGCTTTCCATATCGGCCCCGTACCCATCGGCGGCGGCGCGCCCGTGAGCGTGCAGAGCATGACCAATACCGACAGCCGCGACGCGGAAGCGACCCTTGCGCAGATCGTGGCCCTTGCCGACGCCGGCTGCGACATCGTGCGCCTGTCCGTGTATGACGAGGCCTGCCTTGACGCGCTGCCCGCGATCATCGCCGGTTCCCCCGTGCCGCTGGTTGCGGATATCCACTACCGTCACGACCTGGCCATCGGCGCCATGGAGCGCGGCATCGCCAAGGTGCGCATCAACCCCGGCAACATCGGCGGCATGGCCAATGTGCGCCGCGTGGCCGACTGCGCCAAAATGCACCATGTGCCCATCCGCATCGGCGTCAACAGCGGCAGCATTGAAAAGGACATCCTTGCCCGTGAAGGCGGCGTGACCGCCCGCGGCATGGTGGACAGTGCGCTGGCCCATGCCAGACTGCTGGAAGATGCCGGTTTCCATGATATCGTTTTGAGCCTGAAGGCCAGCAATGTGCCGCTGACAGTGGCTGCCTATGAGCTGGCCGCAAAGGAGACGGATTACCCCCTGCACGTGGGCGTGACCGAGGCCGGTCTGCCCGGCAGCGGCAACATCAAAAGCGCCATCGGCATCGGATCACTGCTTTTGCACGGCATCGGCGACACCATCCGCGTGTCCCTCACCGGCAGCCCTATCCCCGAGGCTGGCGCTGCCATCGACATCCTGCGCGCGGTGGGCCTGCGCAATGAATTCGTCAATGTGGTCAGCTGCCCCACCTGCGGCCGTACGGGCATCGACGTGGCCGCCATTGCAAAGCGCGTTGAAAACGAGCTCAAGGATATCCGCGTGCCCATGACGGTCGCCGTGATGGGCTGCGTGGTCAACGGCCCGGGCGAGGCCCG
Organism: Clostridia bacterium; assembly: GCA_017517815.1. The sequence goes on from JAFWYA010000006.1 coordinate 68,356, forward strand.
CGAGGCGGACATCGGCCTGGCAGGCGGCGGACTGTCCAGCGCAGGCGGCGCTGCGGGCGGCGAAGGCAGCGGCTATGCCGTGGGCGCGATTTTCGAAAAGGGCAAAGCGCCCGAGCGCGTGGAAGGCGACCTGGCCGCCATCCTCATCGAGCGCGCACGCCGCCTTGCTGCCAGCAGGGCATAATATTCCCATTTTTCATCAACATTTTTCCACGTTGAAAAACGCCTCTTTCTGCAAACACTTCCCTGCGAAGCATGAACAGAAAGAGGCGTTTTCATGTCCCGACGTTCTTCCCGCGCGCGCCGTATGACCGGCTGGCTGCTCAGCGCGCTCCTTTTGATGGTATGGTTTTCCCCGCAGGCGCAGTTTTTCCGCTCCCTGCCCAACCGGCTGAGCATCGCTCATGGCCAGCCTGCCGCGCTGGAAGCGCCGTTTCCGCTTACGCTTGACGTTTCGGCCTCCGGCGCGCAGACCCTTGCCGAGGCTGACCCCAATGCGCAGACGGCCAAAGCCACCATCAGCCTGTTTGGCCTTCTGCCGCTGCGCGAGGTGGAAATCGACATCAGCGACGACCTGCGCCTGTACCCCGGCGGTCAGGCCATGGGCGTGGCGATGCACACGCAGGGCGTGCTGGTGGTAGGCACCAGCGACCTGACCGGTGCAAACAGCCCGGCAAGGCTGGCGGGACTCAAGCCCGGCGACCTCATCACCGAGGCCGACGGCGCGCCCATCAGCTCCACCGATGAGCTGACCGCGCTGGTGGACGCCTGCGGCGAAGCGCCGCTGCCGCTGACCGTTGTGCGCGGCGACAGCACCCTGCACCTCACCCTCACGCCCCGCCGCGACGGCCAGAGCGGCAGCTGGCGTATCGGCGCTTGGGTGCGCGACTCCACAGCAGGCGTGGGCACGCTCAGCTTTTACGGCGAAACCCAGCCCGGCGAAGGCATACGCTACGGCGCACTGGGCCATGCCATCACCGATACCGACACCCAGCAGATCCTCACCGTTGGCGCGGGCGAGATCATGCAGGCGGATGTGGTGGACGTGCGCAAGGGCCAAAGCGGCTATCCGGGCGAACTGAAGGGCAGCTTTCTTCGCGAAGACCGCGTGCTTGGCGTCATCCGCCGCAACAGCATCTTCGGCATTTACGGCAGCATGGATACGCCGCCTGGCCATCCCCTCTACCCCGACGGCCTGCCCATCGGCCGCCGCGACGCCGTACACACCGGCCCGGCGACCATCCTGTGCACCGTGGGCGCGGAGGGCATGAAGGAATACGACGTGGAAATTGTTGAGGTCACCCGCCAGTCCGCCCCGGCCCAGCGCAGCATGGTGGTCCGTGTGACCGACCCGGCGCTTTTGGAAAAGACCGGCGGCATCGTGCAGGGCATGAGCGGCAGCCCCATCCTGCAGGACGGGCGGCTGATCGGCGCGGTGACGCATGTATTCGTCAACGACCCCACCATGGGGTACGGATTGTATATCGAATGGATGCTGGGGGAAGCGGCGGCGAGCTGATTCCCCTGTTTTTTGGCTGGCGAATGTGCTATACTGTCCCTGAAAATCTGTTTTTACAAAGGAGAACCTGCGCAATGATGCACAACGTCAACCGCAAACTGCTTCTGCTTGGCGCATTCGGCCACATGCTGTGCTGGCTGGGCGGCGATCTGCTGCTGTTTTTCCAGCCCGCCGGGCCGCTGAATGTGATGGGCCTGTTTGATTACGAGCAGACCGCCGCCATGCTGCAGGGCGCATCGGCCATGCAGTTTACCCTTTCCGGTGTTTTCGGCGTGATCGCCATGATGCTTATCATGCCCGGGTATTTTCAGATCGCAAACTTCCTCAGGCCCGTGTCGGAAAAATCCGCCCGGATCGTGCAGGTCGGCACGGCGCTCACCTGCGTGGCCGGTGCGGTGATGCACTTTACCTGCACCAGCATGCTGTGGCACTTCGTCAAAGCCGGAGCCACGCAGCAGGCGCACAGCATCATGCTTTCCTTCTTCTTTGAAACCTGCGCCACCTCTGCCATGTGCAACATCGGCGTAATGCTGGTATGCATCACGCTATTCATTGCCGTTTTCAAACAGAAGACCTGCCTGCCCAGGTGGGCATGTCTGGTCAACACCCTGCCCCTCACGCTGGTGGCAGGCATCGTGCTGGCAGGCATGGGTGCCATGAACGTTGGCAGCAGCCTGATGTTCTTTGTTCTGTATATGCTTGCAAAAAAAGCAGGCGCCGCACAGGCGTAATGCAATCAAAGGAGAAATACCATGTTTCTGGCCAGAATGAATTACCTTCAGGTGGAAGAATACCTCAAAACCAGCGACGCCATCGTCATCCCCGTGGGCAGTCTGGAAAACCACGGCCTGCACATGCCGCTCGGCACTGATTTTCTGATTCCTGACGAGATCGCCCGCCTGCTTGATGAGCGCAGCCCGCTGCTCATCGCGCCCACCATCAACTACGGCGCAACCGATGACCTGACCGGCTTTGCAGGCACGGTGTCCATCGGCACGGAGGGGCTCATCGCCCTGCTTCGCGCCGTGTGCGACCAGCTGTACCAGTACGGCTTCCGGCACTTCCTCATCCTCAACGGCCACGGCGGCAACACTGCAGCCATTCAGGCGGTGGGGTCACATCTGTACCGCAAGGGCGCGTATCTGGCCATCCTCAACTGGTGGCTGATGGCCGGGCAGCTCAACCCCGAATGGGCCGGCGGTCACGGCGGCGGCGAAGAAACGGCGGCTGTTATGGCGGTGGATCCGACGCTGATCAAGACCGAATACCTGCACATGGGCGAAAACATCCGCGATGATCTGGGCGACGACCTGCCCTACGGCGCATGGACGAATGTGCTGTACAAGGGCGTTTCAGTGAACGTGCCCCGTCAGGTGCGCGACATCACCGACAACGGCTGGCTGGTGCATTCCTTCAAGGGCGACGTGCCCACCCGCGCCACCGCCGAATGGGGCCGCGAGATGCTTTGCGCCATGGCCGACTACATCGCCGATTTTGCCGTGCACTTTACCGCGCTGCCCAAACGGTAACAAAAAAGGAACGCTTTCGCGTTCCTCAGACTGTCGATAAACCCATTGGGAGGTGTCGGAGGGCCACAGCCCTCCGACTGTCAATCCGACCTCAGCGACATGTGCGGTGAGGTCGGAAGCCTTGCGCAGCAAGGTTTCCTTGCAGGTTTTCACGGCCGCACCAAAGGTGCAGTGAAAACCTGTTTTGGCGGAAAAGATCGCCGCAGG
>JAFWYA010000071.1 GCA_017517815.1 Clostridia bacterium
GAAAAGCTGTTTGTGGCTGATGAGGTCGTGCCTGTCTATTCCCATGTGGACCGCATGGTAACGGTTGGCATCATGCCTGTCAGCGAGAAGGTATCGCTGGACAAGGGGATCGATATCTGGGCCAACTTCGGCACCCATTTTTTCCTGGAGCGACGCGAACTGGGCATGTTCAACGTCGGCGGCGAAGGCACCGTCACGGTGGATGATGTTGTTTACGAGCTGGGCTACAAGGATTGCCTTTACATCACCATGGGTGCAAAAGAAGTGTTTTTTGAAAGCAAAAACGCTGATGTTCCTGCCAAGTTCTATATTGTATCTGCTCCTGCACACTGTAGCTATGAAACAAAGCTGATCAAAATCGCCGATGCAGCCAAAAAACCGCTAGGCGCGTTGGAAACCAGCAACAAGCGCGTGATCAATCAGTTCATCCATCCTGATGTGCTGAAAACCTGCCAGCTTTCCATGGGCATGACGGTGCTGGAACCCGGCAGCGTTTGGAACACCATGCCGGCTCATACTCATGAGCGCCGCATGGAGGTGTACTTCTATTTCGAAGTGCCTGAAAACAACGTGGTTTTCCACATGATGGGTGAAGGACAGGAAACCCGCCACATTGTCATGCAGAACGAGCAGGCGGTCATCAGTCCCAGCTGGTCCATCCACGCTGGCGCAGGCACCAGCAATTACACCTTTATCTGGGCCATGGGCGGAGAGAATCAGGCGTTTGACGATATGGATGTCATCCCCACAACTGAATTGCGCTGATGGGATCCGTCACGCTTTCGAATGGTACTTTTACTTTTTTTAAAAGTGTTTCGAATAGGAAACATTTTAGCATTAGTTCTCATTAATACAGAAAACGCCTGCTCACCTAGATGCAGGCGTTTTCTGTATTAAAAAAATTTTCCCTCTCCATTCAAACTGCTCTAAGATTGTTTAGTTAACTTCTTTTCAATATATTGGGCCATTTTAATTCCAGGCAGGTTAACTGATTTGTGTACCAACATTCCGATAAGGAAAACTGCAATATAGGAACATAGAAAGGCAATCATCCTCGACCAGTTATAGGAGATATACTGATTGACTGCCAAAAAAATGTAACTTGAAATTGTACCCAAAACAAAAAGATGCGACACATAAACGGAAAATGATATCTTACCTATTTTTCTTAATATTTTAGCATTCAGCAATTTTTGAAGCCACTCGGACCGAGTAATGACATAAAAGAACATCGCAACCCCCAACACAAGGAAAATCAGCCCGGCATGATCGGTTATCCGGCAGATAATGTTAAACGGTTTATAATTATGCACCGGATAAATTGTTATCAATACTCCTGTTACAAGTATGGCTGCATGCGCAAGCGGATGGCGAAGCCATTGGGGAATGGGCTTTCCGTTTTTTTCAAAATCGATCATCATCAAACCGACAACAAAGCAAATATGATAGCAATGATATGCATCTTTTGTGATCAGAAAGAGAAGAACGCCTGTATAAATCAGATGCCGTTTCGCAAAACCTCCAAAAATTCCCAATAGTGCCATGACCAAAAAAGTACCTGATAGTTCATACTTTATCGTCCACAAGGATATATTGTAAGAATAAGGTAATTCCTCACCAGCAAAAATACCCCAAAAGCCATTGTAAATCGCTTCCGACAGATTTGGTTCAAACAGCCAAAACCTGTAATTAGGATTCAATAGATGTGCTCTTGTAAGAGAAAATCTGACAATCAGATAACCAATCAAGATGGATACTGCGCACGGTAATACGAGTGTAAAATATCTGCGAATACCCGTGCTGAGCAATGTGCGTTGTTTGTTTTCACTCGAATAAAAACGGTTTCCCACCAAATAACCGCTTAAAATAAAAAACAAAACGACTGAAAACTGTCCATTAAGCAAAAACTGTATCGGTGCGTGCAAATATCTGACAAGCGGAAAGGTATCCGATGCTTTTTCAATCAAAGTATATAAGTCAAATAGAGAGGCTGTATGGTTGTTCAGTACGATCAATGCAGCTAAACCTCTAAGTCCATCAATGTAGTTAATTCTTCCCTTGTCGGAATCACAAGGGTTTACGGTTGATGCCTGCATTCTCTGCCCCTCCTGCTTATCAGTATATTTCGGTTATTATATCACAGCGCATATATTTCCTCCAAGGCTTTCCAAAAGAAAAGCTTTACCTCATAAAACGAGGGAGTCGGTTTTCCTTCTCCCTCGTTTTGCATGTCCCTCTTCCAATCATTTTTCAAGATCATATACGCTGCGCACGCGTACATTTGCAGCATTTCCACGCAGTATACGCACACGCTTCTGTCCAGGATTCATGTCAAAGAAGTTATCGCTGAGCAGCATATCGGGATCATCGCTTTCTATGCACACGAAACGTGCAAAAGCATCCGCCTTTACAATGATCTCGTCACCATTCCCCTCTACCGAAAGCTGAGGATCTGTGAACTCAAAATGCTTGGGTGCACAGAACAGCACGCACCCTTCGCTGACGGTTTTGCCTTCAACCTCATAGGAAAAGCTCAGATAATGCCCGGTGGTACGCGCTTCAGCAAAAACAAGCCTGTCAAGCCATACAGAGTTCAGTGCAGGGACATGCAGACTCTGCGCGCCTTCGCGCACAATACTGCCGTCAGCTGTACGCAGCGCCCACTTGACCAGACCTTCGACGTCGTTCATAGTCTCGTTGGTCACATTCAGGCGCGCACTGCATTCAACGGGCTTGCGGATAAAATCGATGACATTGGGCTGCTGTGTCAGTTCGCCTTCTTCCTCACAGGAGATCATCACCGGTGCAAAGAAACGCTTTGCAGCATAATGCATCGCCTTCCAGCGACCATAGTAGTCGATGGAGGCCCACGAAGCAACAGGCCAGCAGTCGTTCAGCTGCCAGATGATCGCGCCCATGCAGCGGCCGCGGTTACGCCTCCAGTGCTCCACACCGTAGCGGATGGCGTCCGCCTGCAGCAACTGAGAGCAGTACAACAGATTATCAAAGGAATTGGGATATTTGTACGTCTGCGCCAGATAGGCCAAAATATTACCATTGGCTGCCTTGTTGCGCTGATGGTACTCCATGATGCGCGAGAATACATTGCGGTCTTCAGGCAGCGTAAAGCTTTCGACCGTTTTCAAGCACGGGAAGGACTGGAAGCCAAACTCCGACGCATAGCGGAAGAAGAATTTGCGGTAATCGGTAAAGGGCTTTTTGCCGTGCCATACCTCCCAGTAATGCACGTCTCCCCTGTTTTCAGCATTGGGATCGTCAAAGTTGCCGCCGGATGAAGGTGAGGCAGGCCACCAGAATGTCTGCGGCGCATGCTGCTTGACAACAGAAGGCAGCACGTATTCAAACATCTTTACATAGTCGGCATAATGATGATACTCCTTAGGCCCCATCGATTCCATATCACCCATTACGGTGGTGCGAAGCGCCTGGCCCATGAACATTTCCATCTCGTTATTTCCGCAGATCAGCGCAAGAGAAGCATGGTGACGCAGGCGTTTGACATTCTGCTCTGTTTCAATGCGGATGCTTGCGTCAAACTCAGGCGTCATGTCGTAAAATGCGCAGGCATACATCAGATCCTGCCATACCATCAGGCCAAGCTCGTCGCAAATATCATAGAAAAAGTCATCTGGATAATAACCACCGCCCCAAATGCGAATCGAGTTGAAATTTGCAAGCTTTGCGTCCTCCAGCAGTCTGCGGGTGCGTTCGGGCGTAACTCGGCTGATAATGTTATCCTCAGGAATGTAGTCAGCTCCCATGGCAAAGACCTTCACGCCGTTGACAATGTGGCAGAATTCCTCGCCCCACTCATCCTTTTCGCGGCTGATGGAAAGCGTACGCAGGCCAATGCGGCGCTGCCACACGTCCTGTTCCACGTCGGCAGCATATACTGTGACCTTCACCGTATACAGAGGCTGATCCCCATATCCGGCGGGCCACCACAGCTGGGGATCCTCGATCATGATCTTTGCCGTTTCATCCGTATGATGATCCAAAACATATGTTTTTCCGTCAGGAGATGTAACCACAGCGCTCCAGCTGTCTGCATGCCCGTCCACTTCCGGAGTCAGGCGCAATGTAACCTTGCCCGGTTCATGCTCCTGCCACACCAGCACGCTTTCAATATGCGCTTCATCAACATAAAGCAGCTCAATGTCACGCCAGATACCGGCATCCGGAAGTCTGGGACCCCAATCCCATCCAAACATACAGTGTGCTTTACGAATATGCTGAAAACCGGGAATCGCATCGTCTGAACACCAACCAGGGCTTTGGTCATAGCGTTTCAAAGCGTAGTCAATGGGTGAGTCAAAACGGATAAGCAGTTCATTTTCTCCTGCTTTAAGGAAAGGCTTGACATCCCATATCCAGGTGATGTGCATGTTGTCGGCATATCCGACCTTTTTACCGTTAATGGTGACATGAGCCAGCGTATCCAGCCCATGGCAGCGCAGTATGATGCGTTTTGCTTCAACGCTGTCCAGTGTAAATACGCGGCGGTATTCATAGTCATTCTTCAGCAGTTCAAATGCCGCCAGTTCGTTATCGCGCCAGAAAGGGTCCGGCATGGTGCCGTCGCGCATCAGATCGGCATATACAGAACCGGGTACAATGGCATCATGCCACCGCTGTTCACCGCATTCTCTCATATGCCATGATCCGTTTAAAGAGATTTTTTTCATTTGCTAACCATCCTCCTTTGCTGATCGGCTTTACATTTTCTAAATGTTATTGTATTCTTATGCCAAGAAACACATAAAGGAACCATCATTATGACGCTTGATATGACAAAAGGAACACCATGGAAGCTGTTGCTGCGCTTTGCCCTGCCGCTAATGCTTTCTTCATTGCTGCAGCAGTTCTATACCATGTGCGACAGCATAATCGTAGGCAGGCTGCTGGGTTCTGAAGCCTTTGCAGCCATTGGCTCAGCTTCAAACCTCAACTGGTTTCCTCTCAGCATGATTTCGGGTGCAGCTATCGGCTTGGGCGTAGCGCTTGCACAGCGTTTCGGCGCAAAGGATGAAGAAGGCCTCCGCCATTATTTTGCATCGTCCATATTGCTGAGTATGCTGTTGGGTTTCCTGCTTACAATTGTTGGAACGCTGACCGTGCGGCCATTTCTGCATCTGCTTCGCACACCTACAGAACTGATGGAATATGCATGCCGTTATCTGCGCGTGTTGTGGGCCGGTCTGTTCATTACAGCTGCGCTAAATATTCTGACGTCTGCGCTGCGGGCGGTCGGCGACAGCCGTACGCCGTTTGTTGCACTGGTAGTGTCATCAATCATCAATATTCTTTCGGACTTTGTGCTGATCCAGCACCTTCACATGGGTGTGAAAGGCGCTGCAGCTGCTACGGTTCTGTCACAGGCAGCTGCTGTTGTGTGGTGCCTGCATGCAATTATCTGCAGGACAAGCATTCTTCCAAAGCGCAGACATTGGAAACCGCAAAAGCCCGTTGTGAAGGAACTGCTTCGCCTCGGCATTCCCTATCTGCTTTGCCAAGGCGTAACCGCCAGCGGCGAACTTTGGATCCAGTCGGCTGTCAACGCCTACGGCGCCCTTTACGTTACAGGGGTTACAGCGGCAAGACGTCATTTCAACCTGCTCTATGTTGTGGGTAATGGTCTGGAAGGCGCGCTGGCTACATTCACCGGGCAGAATTGGGGAGCAAACGAAAAAAAGAGGATCATTCATGGAACGCGCACAGCCGTTGCGCTGGGGATAGGATCATCCGTTGCAACTGCCGTATTGGTGTGCCTGTTTGCCGAGCCGCTGATCCGCTTCTACATTCCTCACAGCAGTGTTGAAACCATCGGAATTGGAACTGCTGCTTTGCGCGTCGAGGCCATTTTCCTGCCATTCCTGTACCTGCTTTGCGAATATCGCGCTGCCATTCAGGGAATGGGCAATGCCATTCTGCCAATGCTGTCAGGTTTCCTGGAACTGCTGATACGTCTGCTTTGCGCATGGCTTCTGCCTGTTGCTGCGGGAAGAAGTGGACTGTATTTCACCGACGGATTCACATGGCTTATCACCATGCTGATGTTGCTGATCTGCTATCAGGTCCTTCGTAAAAAACATCTGACAGTATAATGCACCAAGCCCGCCGGTTCAGAACCGGCGGGCAATTTGTTTTTTTTACGCCTGATTGATCATTTCAACCATGCCTGCAAGCTGATCGTAGGACAGTTGACCGCCCGAGAAGCTGGCTGCGCTGCGCAGCGGCATATAGCGGATCATGGCCTCCATCATATCCTTGGAAATCGCGCTGGAAGCAGTATCGCTTTCACTGCTCATACCCATTGCCTGCATCACGCCATCAATCAGCGGCTTGAGAACCGCCATGGCCTTGGGGCTCTTCATCAAATCGAGGAAAATGCTGTCCACCGTGAAATGCACCGGCAATTCGACCGTGCTTTCAACAGTGACTTTTTTGCCAAGGACCACGTCGCGGCTGGAACGGCAGATTTCGATGGTGAACTCGCCCGTTTCAACATGCCAGTCGTTGAGCTGTACATTCCAGTAGGCGAATGCGCGCTTGTCCAGTTCAAATGCAACTGTCTTCGTCTCGCCGGGAGCCAGTTCAACCTTTTCAAAGCCCTTGAGTTCACGTACAGGACGGAATACCGTGCTCTCGCAGTCGCCCACGTAAAGCTGAACCACTTCCTTGCCCGCAACGCTGCCTGTGTTGGTTACGTCAACCGTCACTTTCAGCGTATCAGTATCCTTAATGCTTTCGGCATCCACACAAAGGTTGCTGTATGCAAAGCTGGTGTAGCTCAACCCATAGCCAAACGGGAACAGCACATCCATCTTCTTTTTGTCATAATAGCGGTACCCGACAAATACACCTTCATTGTAGACGGCCACATCGCCCTCGCCGCCATAGCTGAGATAGCTGGGGTTGTCCTCCAGCTTATGCGGGAAACTCTCTGGCAGGCGACCGCAGGGATTGACCGTTCCCCACAGCACATCCTTCGTTGCACCGCCGACAGCCTGACCGCCCAGATAGCCTTCGATCACAGCCTTTGCAGCGCCGATCCACGGCATTTCCACAGGAGAACCATTATACAGCACAACGATCGTGTTCGGATTTGCCTCGGCCACACGCCGGATAAGCTCCACCTGACAGGCAGGCATGCGCATATGGGTGCGATCGTAGCCTTCAGATTCAAAGCTGTCAGGAAGACCCGCAACGATAACCGCCTTATCAGCCTTGGCCGCTACAGCAACCGCTTCAGCAATCAGCTTCTCATCAGGTTCTTCCGTCACGATATCATAGCCCTGTGCGTAAGTAATCTCCGGCACGCCTTCGAGTGCATCCATCAGGCTTTCGACCTTGAAGCAGTTGATGTGGCTGCTGCCGCCGCCCTGGAAGCGCGGTTCTTTCGCAAACTTGCCGATAACAGCAACGCTTTCGCCCTCTGCGATGGGCAGAATGCCGTCGTCATTTTTCAGAAGCACCATGCACTCCGCAGCCAGCCTGCGGGACAGCTCGTGCTGAGCCTCCATATCCCATTCGGTTTCAGGCTTTGCATTGTCCAAATAACGCTTGTGGATGGTCAGTATGCGTTCAACAGCAAGGTCTACATCCTTTTCATCCAGCAAACCTGCCCGCACGGCATCGACCACACGCTTGTCGTTAGCGCCGCCGGAAGAGGGCATTTCCAGGTCCAAACCTGCATGAACGCCTTTTACACGATCGCTTACAGCGCCCCAGTCGCTCACAACATAGCCGTCAAAGCCCCATTCTCCGCGCAGAAGATCGGTCAACAGTCCGCGATGCTGAGAAGCATATTCACCGTTGAGACGGTTGTAGGAACACATCACCGTCCACGCCTTGCCTTCTTTGACAGCACTTTCAAAAGCAGGATAGTAGATTTCACGCAGCGTGCGCTCATCCACCACACTGTCGGACGACATGCGGCGATTCTCCTGACTGTTAGCAGCAAAATGCTTGACGCTTACGCCGATGTTGCGGCTCTGCACACCTTTGATCAGGCTGGTGGACAGCTGAGCAGCCAGATAGGGATCCTCGCTGAAATACTCAAAGTTACGGCCGCACAGCGGGGAACGCTTGATGTTGACAGCCGGACCAAGATTCACAGCAACCTGTTCGTGCTGGCAGGCGTCGCCTACCGCCTCGCCGATCTGGCGCAGCATGTCACGGTCAAAGCTTGCAGCGCTGGCGCATGCCGTAGGCAGACACACTGCCTTGATGCTTTCATTCACACCCAGGTGATCGGCCTGTTCGTCCTGTTTGCGCAAACCGTGCGGTCCGTCCGAAACCATAACTGACGGAATACCCAGCCGCTCGACCGGTTTGGTATGCCAGAAATCCAGGCCGCTGAGCAGCGCCGCTTTTTCTTCCAGAGTCATTTCAGATACCAACTTTTTGACATCCATGTTTTTCACCTCAAGTTTCAATTGGCACAGAATTTGAATTGTGTACATAAAGAACGCATCAAATGAAAGATGTATATATATTTCGCTTTATACATTTAAATTCCTTTATTAACTTTTTTTAGTTCAATGTATATTCATGGTATTTTATTGGTGTTTTGTGGGAAAGCAATTGACAAAAAGTCCAAACTGTATTATGATGAAACCACTTACAGAGAAGTTATAAACCATAGTTAACAAACCTGATTTTTTATAATTGGTTTATAAATTTTACCCTGTTTCGTTTAAAAATACCCAAACAGATTCTCCCGGCTTCAGGTCGCGTTAGTGGAGCCGAGAAAATAAAAAAAGGAAGGATGGAACCTGTACAATGAAGAAACTGCTTGCTCTCATCCTTGCGCTGGCAATGGTCCTCTCTCTGGCTGCAGCCTCTGCCCAGACCGTGGAACTGCCCCGCAACGAGACCCTGTACTTCGCTGGTCAGCAGTGGGGTACTGTGAACTCCTGGAACATCATCGGCACCAACCAGAACAACGCCATGGCGATCGCCGGCGGCCCCTCTGGCTACCGTACCCTGATGTTCGAAACCCTGTACATGTACAACTTCATGGACGGCTCCATGACTGGTCTGCTGGCTGACGGCGACTATGCCTGGAACGACACCATGACCGAAGTGACCCTCAAGATCAAGGAAGCTGCCAAGTGGTCTGACGGCACCCCCGTTACCGCTGAAGACGTCAAGCGCACCTTTGATATTGGCGTGGAAATCGGCAACGGCACCGGCACCGGCTACAAGGCCTACATCGCCGAGATCGTGGCTGACGGCAAGAACCTGACCATCAAGGCTGCCGTGAACGAAGCTGGCCTGCCCGTCAACCCCCTGAAGGTTGTTGACTTCCTGTCCGGCGCTCCCATCGCGCAGGCTGCCTGGATCGACGCTGTGGTTGCCCGCAACAACGGCGACGCTACCGCCATCCTCAACGATGCCGGTGAAGACGTTGTGTGGTCCGGCCCCTACACCAAGTACTATGCCGACGACCAGAAGGTCGTTTTGGTTCGCGACGACAACTACTGGGGCCAGGATGCTTCCATGTGGGGCAAGCTGCCTGTTCCGAAGTACATCGCTCATGCCATGTATGCTGACAACGCCGCTGGCGAAGTCGCTCTGAAGGCCGGCGAAGTTGACGTTTGCCAGCAGTTCATCGGCAACGTTCAGAACCTGTGGCTGGAAGACGGTCTGCCCATCTCCACCTACTATGAAGAAGCTCCCTACGGCGTGTGCCTGACCATGCCCACCGCCTGGTACAACATGAACATGCCCGTGCTGGCTGAAAACGCTGCCCTGCGTAAGGCCATCGCCATGGCCGTTGACTATGACACCATCATCGCCAACGCCATGACCAACCAGAGCCCCTCTTTCGCCGACGTGCCGCGTTCTCTGATGAACCCCACCGGCGGTGAGCAGGCTCTCTACAACCAGGCTGAGGTTGCCGAGCTGCAGTGGGCCGGCAGCGACATCGAAGGCGCCAAGAAGCTGCTGGACGAAGCCGGCATCGTGGACGGCGACGGCGACGGCTGGCGTGAGTACAAGGGCGAAAAGATCGCTCTGAACGCTGTGTGCCCCAACGGCTGGTCTGACTGGCAGGCTTCCATGGAAGTGGTTGCTGCTGCTGGCGAAAAGATCGGCGTGGAAATCACCACTCTGTATCCCGAATACTCCATCTATCAGACCGTGTTCACCAACCCCAACCAGGTTGAATACGCCATCTTCATGTGGTCTCCCGAGGCCGCTTCTCCCTCCAACCCCTGGACCCGCGTCAACCAGTTCCTGGGCACCGAGTATGTCGGCGTCGAGAACAACTGGAGCGGCAACTGGGGCCAGTATGTGAACGAGGAAGCCGACGCCCTGATCAAGAAGATCCCCGTCACCACCGATGCTGAAGAGCTGAAGGCTCTCTACACCGAGCTGACCAAGATCTACCTGACCGAGGTTCCCAGCTTCTCCCTCATGTATCGTCCCTCTGTGTTCCACGCTGTGAACGAGAGTGTTTGGACTAACTATCCCGCTGGCGACGACGGCCGCAACATCCCGCCCGCCGACTGCACCGACGGCTATGGCATTGCTGCCCTGTACGAGCTGGAGCTTGTCAATCCGTAACACTGTAAACCTTGGGGGCGGCCATGCTTCGGCATGGCCGCTTCCTTCATAAGGGGGAAACGACGATGAAGGGATACCGGAAATATTTCGGGAAAAAGATCCTTTGGTTTGTGATCACACTGGTGGTGGCTGTGATCCTGAACTTTACTCTGCCCCGGCTGATGCCCGCTGACCCCGTGGCTGCCATCACCGGCAAAATGGCACAGGGTATGACCGATGCCAGCGCTGTACAGGAAATTTACAAGCGCTATGAAGAAGAATTCGGCACCAACAAGCCGATGATCGAACAGTTTTTCATTTTCGTTAAAAATATGCTCAAGGGCGACCTTGGCACCTCTTTCAGCCAGTATCCGCGCAAGGTGAGCGACATCATCTCCAGCGCTATCTGGTGGACTGTTGCGCTGCAGCTTCCTGCCATCATTGTAGGCTGGCTGCTGGGCAACCTGCTTGGCGCATTGGCCGCCTACATCCGCAAGGGCTTTGACAAAGTGCTCCTGCCGCTTTCGCTGTTCCTAAGCAATGTACCCGCCTTTGGCATGGCGGTTGTCATGCTGGTTTTGTTCGCTGTAAAATTCAAAATAGCCCCCATCGGCGGCGGCTATGCCTTCGATATGATTCCCAATTTCAGTTGGAATTTTGTTAAATCTGTTATTTCGCATTATCAGCTGCCCTTCTGGTCCATCGTCATGGTCTCCATTGGCGGCCAGGCCATCGGCATGCGCTCCATGTCTATCTATGAGTTGAATGCCGACTACGTAAAATATGCCCGTTTCCTGGGCATCAAGGACCGCAAGATCGTCGGCTATGTGTTCCGCAATGCCATGCTGCCCCAGGTGACTGGTCTGGCGCTGTCCATCGGCACCATGATCGGCGGCGCTCTGGTGGCTGAAATCATTTTCAGCTATCCGGGTCTGGGCTCCACCATGTATACGGCAGTTACTGCAGCGGATTATCCGCTGATTTCTGCCACCACACTGATCATTACCTTCATGGTTCTGATCGTCACGCTGCTTCTGGACATCGTGTACGGCTTCATTGATCCGCGCGTTAAAGCCGCGCAGTTTGACTGAGGGGAGGATTAACCAATGAAAAACACATTGCGTCAGATATTCCACTCCCCAAAATTCATGACAGGCTTTGTCATCTTTGTCGTCATTCTTTTAACACTGTTCTTCTATCCGCTGTTCAATCCCGGCAGCCCGCTGGAGATGATCGGCGTGGGTACATTCGCCAAACCGGGCACCTACGTATCGCTGTATGATGCGCTGAATACCAGCCGCGAGACGCTTCGTCTGTCTGATGCTGACGACAACCGTCTGGCCAAACAGCTCAAGGCGGAAGACCGCGTCGCCATGCTCGAATGGTTCAACGCCATGGGAATTGCTGTAGACTTCGATATCTCCGATACTGATGCCCTGTTGAAATTGTGGGATGACAACTACGATCCCGCCACCAAGCCGAAGGGCATGACCATGGCAAAGCGCAACTACTACAAGCGCCTGAATAATGCCCTGCTGCAGCTGAAGGCTGCCGATGAAATCGTGCTTGCTGATGTAAACGCCGAAACCAAAGCGCTTGAAGAAACCGACAAGGTCAACAAGACAGACTATGTCAACGTGGGTCAGGTGGCCAACGTGAAGCTGCTGCCGCTTGGCACTGATAATTTCGGTCGTGATGTGCTGAAGGAGCTTGTGTCGGCGACCGGTACTTCCATTGTCATCGGTCTGATTGCCGGTGCAGTCGCTACAATTATCGGCCTTACCTTCGGCCTGCTGGCCGGTTATCTGGGCGGCATTGCTGATGACCTGATCATGTTCATCACCAATGTATTCACTGTCATTCCCGGCTTCGTGCTGCTGATCCTCATCTCCTATTCCATCGGTCAGGATCAGCGCGGCGCAAGCGTTGTTGCGTTGGTCATCGGCCTTACCAGCTGGACATGGACGGCGCGTTCGGTGCGTTCGCAGGTTATCAGCCTTCGCAACCGCGACCATGTGAACCTGTCCAAGCTCAGCGGCCACAGTTTATTCCGCATCATCATGACGGACATCCTCCCCTATATCGCCAGCTACGTGGTGATGGCGTTCATCCTGCAGGTATCCAGCGGCATTCTGAGCGAAGCGCAGCTGAGTCTGCTGGGTCTTGGCCCAAAAACCACCGAAGTACCCACGCTGGGCCTGATGATGAACTGGGCCATGCTGTACTCGGCTCATACGAACGGTTCGTGGTGGGCTTACTTCCCAGTCATTCTGACCATCACGCTCATCTCGTTCTCGCTCAACCTGATGAATACTGGTCTTGACCAGGTGTTCAACCCTACTCTGAGAGATTAAGGAGGAGACAGTCATGGCAAAGACAATGTTGGAAGTCAACAACCTGACGACCAAATATGTGACACGCTTCCATGAAGATGTGTACGCCGTAGATCATGTCTCCCTCAAAATCGAGGAAGGCAAGAGCCTCGGCATCGCCGGCGAAAGCGGCTGCGGCAAATCCACGTTGGCCCTTTCGCTAATGGGCTATTACTTTGCACCGTTGCATTACATGAGCGGCGAGATCATCATTGACGGCAAAAACATCTCCGGCATGGATCCTGATACGGTGCGCAAGAACGTTTTGGGTACTGAAATTGCCTACATCCCCCAGGCTGCCATGAACGCGCTCAACCCCACCATCCGCATCAGCAAGTTCGTTGAGGATGTCATCCATGCGCATGATCCCAAAGCCGATAAGAAAGTGATTCAGGAAATGGCCAAAGCCCGTTTTGCTGAACTTGGATTGCCTGTGGAAGCGCTCAATCGACACGCCGTTGAGCTTTCCGGCGGCATGAAGCAGCGCGTGGTCATCGCCATCTCGACCATTCTCAACCCCAAGGTCCTCATCGCGGATGAGCCCTCCTCTGCCCTGGATGTAACCAGCCAGAAGATGGTCATCAAGATGCTGCGCGACATGATGGAAAAGGGCTACATCAAGGCGATGATCTTCATCACCCATGAGCTTCCGCTGCTGTACAATGTAACCGACGACATTATGGTCATGTACGCAGGCCAGATCGTGGAGCGCGGTACCGCAAGAGAAATGGTTTTTGACCCCATCCACCCCTATTCCCGCGGTCTGATGAATTCCATTCTGGTTCCTGAAGAGGGGACGCGCACCAACAAGCTGACCGCCATTCCTGGTACGCCTCCCAACCTGAAAAAGCCTCCGCAGGGCTGCCGCTTTGCTGAGCGCTGCAAGTATGCCACCCCGCAATGCCGTGTCAGCGCAATACCCATGATCGACTTTGCCGGCAATCGTTCCTACCGCTGCGGACACTCTGTTGAGCATCTGAGGGAGGTATACGGTCATGAAGAATGAAGCGATCAAAGATCGTCCCCTGTGTCTGAGCGGCAAGGGTGTAACCAAGGTCTTTGGTTACGGCAACAAAGCCAACACCGCGGTTGATCATGTGGATTTTGAGTTCCATGAAGGCGAACTGATAAGCATCGTCGGCGAAAGTGGATCAGGCAAAACCACACTTTCCAAAATGCTTCTTGGACTGCTGAATGTAACCGAAGGCGAAATTTATTTCCAGGGCAAGCCCCGCGATATTTCCAACCGCAAAAAGAAAAAGGAATACTGGCAGGGCATTCAGGCCATCTTCCAGGACCCCTTCTCTTCCTTTAACGTCTTTAACAAGATTGACACCGTGCTGCTGGACTGCATCAACATGCGCGGCGGCAAGCACCTGCCCAAGGAAAAGAAGATCGAAATGATGACCGAGGCCTGCTCGTTTGTAAACCTCAAGTTTGCCGAGCTGACCAACAAATATCCCTTCGAGCTTTCCGGCGGCCAGATGCAGCGACTGATGATCGCCCGCATCTTCCTGCTCAAGCCGAAAATCCTTCTGGCTGACGAACCTACTTCCATGATCGACGCCTGCTCACGCGCAACTATTCTGGATATGCTGCTGCAGCTGCGCGACGAAATCGGCATGACCATTATCTTCATTACGCATGATATCGGTCTGGCCTATTATATCTCCGACAGCGTGTACATCATGGAACACGGCAAGTTTGTGGAAAGTGGCAATGCTGACGACGTTATCCTCAATCCCAAGGCCGCCTACACCAAGCGTCTCATCAGCGACGTTCCCAAGATCCACGAACCGTGGGATCTTTCTACGGTTGGATGACACAAAAAACAAGAAATACCGGCTGCAAAGCCGGTATTTCTTGTTTGCATTATTCTTTATTTTTGAGCGACGATCGCATTTACCCTTTCGGACATTGCGATCATTAACACAGCAAAAATTAGCAGATACGCAGGATAGAGCGCAATGCCAAACCATTGAGCCAGCAGCCCAAGAACCGGTGGCATCAGCGTAGATCCAATATAAGCGCAGGCCATTTGTTTGCCCATAATGGCCTGACTGTTCTCCTTGCCAAAGTTGACCGGCGTTTCGTGCAACAGACAGGGATAGATAGGGGCTTCGCCTAAACCGATCAGCAGCAGTCCAAGGAAAGACCCCACCCTTCCCATTGGCAGCAGAAGCAGCACAATGCCTGTTATCACAACACACTGCCCCACTCTTACCATTAAGCGGTCACCTAGCTTATCTGTGACGAAACCGCCCATAAAGCGTCCGGCCGTGATGCCCAAATAGAAAACAGATGCCCATGCAGCAGCGGTATTGGGATCAATGCCCTTATAGAGCGTCATGTAGCTGGCTGCCCATAGCCCGGCTGTCGTCTCCAATGCACAGTAGCAGAAAAAAGCCACAAGAATTTGCCTGGCGCCCGGAAGAGTGATAATCTCACGAATGGACAATTTAGCAGCCTTCTTCTCATCTTCGGCATTGACGCCTTTCTTCCAGATCGGCAGAGACAAAAGCAGCAGCACAGCCATCGCTGTCTGAACGATACCCACAATTCGATAACCGGATGTCCAGTTGTGTCCACCGATCAAAACCATGGACATGATATAGGGGCTGACAGCAGCGCCAACGCCCCAGAAGAAGTGAATCCAGCTCATATGGCGGCTTTTGTAGTTAAGCGCTACATAGTTGTTGAGCGCCGCGTCAATGCTGCCCCCGCCAAGACCATATGGAAGGGCCCAGATGCACAATGCCGGAAGAGACGCAGCAAATGAAAAACCGAACAGTGAAACAGCCACCAGCGCCGTACATGCCACCGTTACACATCCAGTGCCAAATTTACGAATGACTTTATCGCTTAATGAACTGGATATTACCGTGCCAGATGATATTAATATGGTCACAATGCCTACCGCGGAAACCGGCACATTCATCCCTTCATAAATTGATGGCCATGCCGAACCCAGCAGGGAATCCGGCAAACCCATGCTGACAAACGCAAGATAAATTAACGCAATCAATAACGTGGCCATAATAACCTCCATCCTGAAATATGAAAAAAAGAGACAATGTTATTATATCACCGAAGTTCTGCCTACACAATAAAAGCTGCGTCGATCAAAACGACACAGCTTTTATTGTATTTGTTTTTCAGCTTACCACTTGGGCTCCAGCCACTCAATTTCTGCGCTGAAAGCTTCCTTTTCGCCCGTCAGCACATCATAGAGCACGTCGCTGGTCTCGGAAATGGCCTTGGCCAGCGGCGGATAAGGCTTGTTGGTGCAGTCAATGATACCATGCGCCATGTGTTCGCCGTCAAAGCGGCCCATCAGCGTCTGGTCATTGTACTCAAAGTAGTGAGCGCCAACGCACATAGGATGCGCGGCAGCCTCCTGCAGATAAGCCTTGTACGCTTTGGCGCGCTCTTCCTGCGTGGTGCAGCTGATGAGCGCCGTACGCAGCAGGCCGATCTCCTGACCGCCAAAGTGCCACTCGCCGATGATGGCCGGCTTGTTGAGCGGCAGAGCCATATCCAGCTTCGGAACGGCAGAACGCTGATAGCAGTTGAAGGAAAGAACGTCGAAGATCTTGCTAACCTCCACCACTTTCTCCTGCATGCTGCTGTAGCGCAGGCCCAGGCACAGGTGATGCTCGTCCACCTTGCGGCAGGCGTTCATGGGAATCTGGGCAAAGGCCACGACCAGAATCTGCTCATACTCGCGCAGAACAGCCCAGGCTTCTTCGCTCAGCTGCACACTGCGGGAAACGGGCGCAAGGAAAACGTCAAAGTTTTCAAAGCTGGTGCCCCATGCGGCGTTCAGGCTGTCGATGGTCTGATAACGCTCCATCAGCCACTGCTTCATGTGCTTACGGCTTTCAAGCTTCTCGTTCTTCACCATCAGCTCGTAGGCGATGTTGCAGTCGCTCTGGAACAGCCACTCGGGCTCGTTGTGCAGGAAGTATCCAATCAGGCAGGGATCATTTGCCATGGGCTTAAGCTCATTATTGGCAAAGGTGGTGCTGTTGGCAGCGTATTCCTCGGAGAATACGTCCGGGAAATCGCGGAAAATGAAGTTATTCGTTACAGGGAAGCGCTTGAGCGTGACCACATAAGGAAGCTTGGAAAGGCTGAGGAAGTCCTCCATGCGTTCATCAATGAAGTTGACGATGCCAATGCCGGTGGTGTTCAGACCCCAATCCTTAAAGCGACGGGTGGTGATGGTGCGCCAGGCATCCCACCATTCCTCGCCAAACACACGCATCATGTTGGCGCGTGCAGGGTTGAACATCCAGTCATTGCTATGCTCAGTTTCGCCATGGCGCTTCACATACTCGGCGATATACTTGGGCTGCGTGAAAGCGCCTTTGTACAGCGGATCATCCGGCTTGGGCGGATTGGTGTAGAAGCTTTCCATGCCGGTGTACCAGCCGAATTCGCCCATACGGGTACCGTAGCACACGCCATGGGAGAAGAAGGCATAGCCTTCCGGATCGACCAGCCACCAGCGCTTGCCGTCGTACTCGGTACGGAACCAGCCGGTGCCTTCAAACTTCTTGCACAGGTAACCACCGTAAACAGACATGCCGCGGTTGCGGGCTTCCGTCTCCAGAGCGGCCTTGTACTCGGCCTTCAGACGTTCGGCCATTTCTTCCACAGAATGCGTCTTGGTGGGCCATTCAAAGCCGATCAGCTGACCCATTTCGTCAATCATGGGCTGCTTGGGCGGAATGAATTCGGGCTGCGCGTCAGAGACATACACCTTGCCCAGCTGTGCATTCCTGAAATCCTTGCCGGGAATCACGCCGATTTCCACACGCACAATGCTCTGCGGATCGGTAGGATGACCCGTGCAGCCAGACTTGTAAGCACCGGGGAACACCGGCAGGAAATAGCGGCGGGACCACAGTTCGTCCAGCTGCACACGGAAAGCCTGCCACATATTGGGCAGAAGTTCATACTGAATCTTCAAGGGCTCTCCATCAGCCGGATAGAAGTTTGCAAACACTCTTGCGTCAGAATACTGATCTACCTTGACATCAAAGCAGAAATATTTCTCTTCATCCCACATGCTGTCCTCGGGACGGTCAAACGAAATCAGCAGCGGATCGTCGCCGTGTTTGACCTGCATGCCGGGCTTTACAAAGGAATAAAGTCCGTCAAACCATACACAGGTATTCATGATGGCTTCCCCTTTCAGGTTCCTTCAACAATTTGGTAAAGGTCCATTCCATGGCAGGCATAGGCCCATGCGCCGCGAAGCGCTGCATCCTCCACATTCTGCGCGCGGCATACGGGAATACTGCACATTTCGCGGAAACCTTCTTCCATCAGATCCAGTGACTTGGCGATCTGACCGCCGATAACGATCTTTTCAACCATAAAGCCCTTGAGGTGGTCGTTGAGCATTTCGCCAAGCATTCTGCCGGTTTCATGCATAAACGCTTTGGCCTGTTCGTCGCCCTCATGGGCACGGTCAGCAATTTCCTTCACATCGATGGTCTCGCCGGTCATTGCGGTCCAGCGTGCACGCATACCGCGGGCAGATACCATATCCTCCGCAGTACCATCTTTATAACGCGCGCTCCACAGCGGATAAGAGGGCGTCAGCACTTCAGGGCGCATCTGCACCTTGCCATCCTGCCACAGCACAAAGCCAAGTCCAGTCCCCAACATAACGCCGACGGCGTTCTTCACGCCGGACGAGGCGCCGTAAAACGCCTCGCCCAGCATGAAAGCTGCGCCGTCGTGGAGGAAGCAGAACTGCGTATCAGGAAACTCCTTCTGGAGCGCATCAAGCAGGCTGACTTCCTTAATTGCTTTGAACTTGTGCATCATGTGACTGGTGCCGGTAGCATAATCCATGGGTCCCGGAATGCTGATGGAAACGCGGCTGGTCGGATTGGCCTTCAAGTGGGCCACGATGGGCTGCAGGATCTCATCAAGCGTACCGTTTTCGTTGATTGGAAACAGGCCGGGAGCAGTGAATTCACCATTTTCGACGGCACTGTGCTTTACAAAGGTGCCGCCAACATCCAGCATTACACAATCAAGCATTTTTTCAGCATTCCTTCTTCAGCTGAGTCTTGTGGATGGTCACAGTGCCGCAGCCCAGGTTGGTGATGGTGTACTCGCCAAGGCTGGCGGGCAGCACGATGATATCCATGGTGTTCATGATGAAATACTTGCTGGGATCGGCCTTGGAAGCAACCTTGACCTTTTCGCCGTCAACCAGAGCCAGCACGTGGAACAGGCCGTCGGTGTTGTCCTCGATCTGCTGATCGAAGATCAGGTTGCGCAGGGAGAAGTACAGCAGGTCGTGCTCGCCGGTGATGATTTCCTTCCAGCCTTCGCCTTCACGAACCAGCTTGCGGTTGCCGGCATACTGGAAAGGATCGCTCACGAGGTTCTCGTCGCAGAACTTCTTGGTGCGCTCGCCGCGGATGACTTCGCTGCCCATGGTGAGGTGGATGGGACGGGGCATGTTGGTCTGGGGATCCAGACGCTGATAGTCATACAGCTTGTAGGTGTAGGAACCAACCGTCAGAGAGCCGATCTCGAGGATGACCTGGTTCTGGCCGGAGGCATGGATGGTGCCGGCGGGAATCATGACCTGAGTGCCGGGCTCGGAATCGACGTAGTTGATGTACTTCTTGTAGTCGATCTGCTCCGTGGTGCCTTCCACGCGGCGGGCTTCCTTGAAGAACTCCTCGCAGCTGTCATCGTTGCAGAAGCCCAGATAGGTCTTGGCACCCTGACCGGTGACGCAGACGTAGTAGCTCTCGTCCTGACGGCCCAACTCGTCATGGTTCTTCATGACATACTCGGCGTCGGGATGGCACTGGATGGACATGTTGCCGGAGCCGTGGTAGGTGTCGTCGTAGTTGAAGCGGATCGGGAAGTAGCCGCCAAACTGCTTCATGGCCTGAGCGCCCAGCAGCTTCTCGCCCATCACCTGCACGAAGGTGAAGAAGGGAGCTTCAAACTCGTAATCAGCAGTCTTGGCAACGATGGAAACTTCCATGGGGATCATATCGAATACCCAGGCGCAGTTACGCATTTCCTTGGGCAGGTTGCGCAGGCGCTGGATGTAGTAGCCACCCCAAACGCCCTCGAGGTACACGGGACGGCAGCGGAAGGGACGCTCAACCAGCTCGCCGAACAGGGTCAGCAGGTCTTCCATGGTCACCATCTGCATGGTCTCGGGCACGTCAGCGCTGATGTAGAGATCAACCAGGCCGGCCTTGAACATGTTCCAGCGGACTTCCACGGCGATTTCGAAGTCGACGTAATAGTTGCGGCGCATGGTCAGGTTGTAGGGCAGATCGGTCTTGGCGCCGATGTTGCGGGCATGGCCGTTCTTGTAAGCGAGCACGGCGGTGCGGGGAGTGACGTCCATCCACACGCGCAGATCGTAGCTCTTCTGCAGTTCGGGAGCCAAAGCGCCCTGACCGTACACAACGATGGACTTGCCTTCGGCCAGCGCCTTCTTCAGGGCTTCAACCTTCTCAGCAGCCTGCAGGCCTTCATAGCCGCCCTTGTAACGCACGCCGTAGAGCAGCACGGGGTCGCGCTCGCGATCGGTGGGCAGGTAGTGGGCCAGCATTTCTTCGATCTCTTCGCTGCTCTTCAGCAGGGAAGCGGCATCCACAAAGCAAACGCCGGTGCCGGCCAGCTTCTGACGCAGAACGTTGACGATGCTCACCACGTCAGCGCCGGGATACATGTCGATACCAATGTTCTTGCCAGCCTTGACCAGCTCGGCGATCTTGGCAGCAACATTCTGGATGCCAGCAACGGGCTTTACACCGCGGCCGGTCACGCAGTTGACAGCATTGGGATCAGAATAGGGATAGGGGTGGAACATGAAACTCATAGCAATCTTCCTTTCTTTGGTCGAGTTGTTGTGGGTTTTATTTCTGATAAATCAGCAGAATCTCTTCGGGGCCGATCGTGGCAGGCACGCCATCGCCCTCGCCGTCCGGGGATGCCCAGGCGTTGAGAACCGCATCTTCACAGGTAAAGTTGACAGGCTGCTGGCTTTCGGTATCGTTCCAAAGCATCACAGCGCGTTTTCCGTCCGCATTCTGGTACACACTGGCCTTGACGCAGGCATTGCCGTTGACCAGCTTTTCCTGTGCCATATAACGGCCCAGCAGCAGGTAATCAGCAAACTTTCTGCGCAGCTGGCTTACCTTGTACACATATTCGCGGGCAGCAGGATCTTCATCACCCTCGATGAAATGGATATCCGTCACATAACGCAGCTCCATTTCCAGCTTGCAGCCGTACAGCGCCGCATAGTTGGCAAAGCGGCGGGCAACATAGGGCTTGGGGTTGCGGATGGTAACCATCGTTTCAGGGAAGGTGTAGCGGAACAGATCGGGCATGACCAGAATGCCGGCAGCACTGGGGCACTGCTGATAGGACTGGTTGAGCATCGCATCAGGCGAACTGCCAATGCCGTGCAGACAGTCGATAAACTGAGAGTGCACGTCGACAATATGCTCCGTCATGTAAGCATAGTCCTTATGCTGGTCGACCTGCTGGCGGATACGCTTGTGCAGTGCGATACGGCCCTGCGCATGCGACAGCGACGGACGGTTTTCCAGATGGTTATGGCTTTCATCGAAGCACGGATACGGAGGCATGCCGCCGATCTGATCATAGAGGATGCCGTCTGCACCGAAGCCGCGAATCCAATCCGCACGCTGCGCCATCTTCTCATGCCACTCCGTGCAGCTGGGACAAACCGTTGCAAAAGGCTTTCTGGACAGATAGTGCAAAAAATCGCTGTGGCAGAACTTGTCATAGTACTCGTAGTACGGCGTTCCCCAACGGTTCTTGCCGGCCATTTCGCGGCCGCCCTCTTCATTGTAGAATTTCGTACCCACGTCCAGCAGGTGACCCTGGAAATACAGCGTCACATGACCGCCCTTGTCCTGAACGGCTTTGATACCCTTGCGGAGTTCCTCTGCGCCGCCCATGGTAGGACTAACGTCCAGATCGGGGTAGTGATTGTCGTGGCCGGTGTGGTACCAGCCAAACAGACCCAAACAATCGAAACCGTGCTTCTGCGCCAGCTCATAAAGATGCGGCAAAGTATCGTAAGGCCACAGTTCATCGCCATACTGCTGCTTGTTGATGACGAGGAAATAGCCATTCATCTCCTGCATCCACTTCTTGGGTGTCACAGGCTTGCGCCAGTTGGATGCCCATGCCCTGTACTCATTGGCGCCTTCCATCCAGCTGCCGTTATACAGCCATGCCACATAAGAAGGGCACTTCCACGTTTCGCCGGGCTTTACAAAGGCCATCTTATTCATTTCCAAGCTCACGCCGCCCGTTTTGGAGCCTTTTGCACGCAGCGCACTGGCATGGAATAAATCATCGCGGCCGCTGAGATACAGGCAGGTATTGCCTGCGGTCAGCATCATCCACTGCATGGACATCGGGCCGGGATAAGTTGCGCTGATTTCATACAGACTTTCGGGATTTGTTATCTTCTGCAGATAGGCGCACACATCCACAATCCGCTCGCCCAGCTGGCGGGGATAGAGCAGATCCGGCTTTTTGCCTTCAAGCGTTTCCACCGCGCCAAGGCAGGGATAGATCCAGTCGTCAACCACGTCTGCTTCCGTACGGTTTTCAATGGAAGAATCAAACCATACCTTTTCATCCTGCAGGCGAATGGTCAGCGTTACGCCAATGGGCAGCACTTCCTTGCGTGTCTTGAGTTCATCGTAACGGATGGTAATGATATCATTTTCCGCCGTGACAGACGCCGTCTGTTCCTCCGCCAGCGCAACCGCTTCCCAGTTGTCATTGTGATGCACCACTGCGCGGAACAACCCGACGGGTTTTGCGATCACATTGCTGCCGTTGAGGGAAAGGCAGGTCAGCATTCCCCGATCATCAATTTCGAGCCTGATGTTTCCATTGGAAAGCACCACGGAGTATCACCTCTCTGTTATTCGATCAGATCGTTTTCTATCATGCACGACAAAAAGCCCTGCACTTTCAGAGATACCCTTTGGAACCAGTTTCACTATACCACATTTGGCACTTTTTTTCAATGCAAAACGAGATGTTTTGATAAAAAGTTTTCTCTGCTTTTCAGTCAGCTTTTCACCTTACGCAAATGCACAATTCTGCTGGAGGCATCTCCGAACGGAAAACGCGGCAGCAGACCAATCTGTTTCAGAGCGCTTCCGTGATAACGCTTGCCGTCCTCGTCCTCATACCAGGCGTGCGCATCGATATCCCTTATGCGAATGAATTCATTTTCAGCGCCGGCCCTGGCATAGCGGCGGAACATGCACACAAGCAGTTCATCCTGATTCTCGCTTGCAAACTGCCACGCTGTGATATAGCCTTCAAATGGCGATGCAAGGCGCGTAAAGCGACCCTGCTGCGTAAGATGACGGTGGTTTTTGATAAAAAGGATCTGCTCCTTCATCTCATCCAGTTCTTCATTGCTCAGCGCAGTCAGATCCAGCTCATAGCCAAAATTGCCGCTCATAGCCACATGTCCGCGGAATGCCAGGCTGGTCACACGCCCAACCTGGTGATTGGGCACGGCGCTGACATGCGCACCCATCGCCGCAGGAGGATACGCAACGCTTGTACCATACTGAATGGACAGTCGCTCTACGGCGTCGGAGTCGTCGCTTGTCCAGGTTTGCGGCATGTAATAAAGCATGCCTGCGTCAAATCTTCCTCCCCCGCCGGAACAGCTCTCAAACAGGATCTCCGGGAAGCGCGAGGTGATCTCTTCCAGCACACGATACAGCCCCAGCATATAGCGGTGGTGCAGTTCGCCCTGCCGATCCGGCGGAAGCGCAGCACTTCCAGCCTCGGTAAAATTGCGGTTCATATCCCACTTGACATATTCGATATTCGCCGAATCCAGCACGCTGCTGACAGCACCAATCACATAATCCTGCACGTCTTTGCGCGACATATCAAGGATCAACTGCTGTCGGCGCTCACTGCGCGGACGTTCAGCAACGTGCAGGCACCAGTCCGGATGCGCACGGTACAGATCAGAATCAGGCGAAATCATTTCAGGCTCAAACCACAGGCCAAACTTTAGGCCCAGCTCATTTACCTTTTCTGCCAGCAAGCCAATACCACCGGGCAGTTTTTCCTCGTTGACCACCCAGTCGCCCAGCGAACAATTGTCGCTGTTGCGCTTGCCAAACCATCCGTCATCCAGCACAAGAAGTTCAGCGCCAATCTGCGCCGCCTTCTGTGCAATGCCCAAAAGCTTGTCTGTATTAAAGTTAAAGTACGTAGCTTCCCAGTTGTTTACCAGCACAGGTCGGGGCTGATCGCGCCAGAAACCGCGGCAGATGCGCGTGCGGATCATTGTATGAAACAGCTGAGACATTCCGTTCAGGCCTGCATCAGAATATACCAGCATCATTTCCGGAGTCTGGAATATCTCACCGGGTTCCAGCTTCCACGTGCATTCATTCACGCCGCCCACAAAGCGTGTATAACCAAAGGCATTCTGTTCCACCAGCATGCGGTGGCTGCCGCTGTAAACCAGACCCATACCGTAGCAGTCGCCTGTAAATTCAGTGGTGTCGGCCTTCATCAGCGCAACAAAAGGATTATGCTGATGACTGCTCGCACCGCGGTTGCTGCTGATTTCACGAATACCGTGCATAGGCTCAATGCGCTCGATTGACCGTTCTTTGATCCACGCCCCCTGCAGATGCAGCATATCGTATCCGCCGCGAAGAGACACGCTGGCACTGGCGGGGTTATACAGTGTAATAATGTGTGTGCCGCTGTTTTCGATGCGCACGCTCTGGGTAAGGGTATGCAGCTTTTCGTGAACTGTATAGCAAAGCGTTGCAGCAAGCCCTGTTTTTTCGTCCTTCATGCCAATCATCAGGGTATTTGCTTCTGTATCGTCTTCTGTATAAACATACGGAAGGCCTGCAGGCACAGGTTTTCCCGTCTTCACTTCATACCCCTGATAGGTCAGCAGAGTGCAGTCGTTTCCATCCTCCCCTACAGCTCTGAGCGCTGCAGGGCGATAATCACCCCGGCCGCTGGTAGGATAAGCAAAAGGCGGCACCTGCGTAAAAGCATCAAAAGAAGAAAGATCCATCTGGTATTCGTCGCAAAGATAATCCAGCGCGCCATCACAAATGGCTGCGCCCCAATAAATCTGGTGCAGTGTCTTTCCGCCGGCAGGATCTTCTGCAATTTTTAGAATATAGCTGAAATGACTTTCATCCGTAAGATGAAAAGTGTTGGATTGTGGCAGAATATGAATGGGCACAGCTAAAACTCCATCCTTTCCTCAAATAGTTTCCAGCTTTGCATACTTAATGATGATTATAGCATTTTTCAACTTTATTTTCCATACGAATCTCTGTTTTTGACCCCCGAAAAAAATATCTTTGAAAACTTTCGAAAAAACAATTGACTCTGCAGGAGAAACCTGCTATAATAGCTTTCGCTGGTTCCGAAATGGAGAGATGGCCGAGCGGTTTAAGGCGCTGGTCTTGAAAACCAGTGATACCGAAAGGTACCGGGGGTTCGAATCCCTCTCTCTCCGCCAGTTCTTTCCTGACAGAAAGAATAAGGGAATCAGCACCGTCCACCATGGAGAAGTACCCAAGTGGCCGAAGGGGCTCCCCTGCTAAGGGAGTAGACTGGGATAACCGGTGCGAGGGTTCAAATCCCTCCTTCTCCGCCAAAAAGTTCTGACAGTTTGTCAGAACTTTTTCTTTTTTCCATTAACATTCAGAAACGATACTGCTTACTATTTCGGCGGTTGAAACAGGTTCCGGCCTATGCTATAATCTATAAGGTTTCCCCTATTGTTATCATTCGAGGTGGCAAACATGATGAATTATGACGTCATTATCATCGGCGCTGGTCCGGGCGGCATCTTTTCTGCATATGAGCTGACCCTGCTGAAGCCTGAACTGAAGGTGGCCGTTTTTGAAGCCGGCCACGCTCTTGACCGACGCCGCTGCCCCATTGACGGCGATAAAATCAAAACCTGCATCGGCTGCAAAAGCTGCTCCATCATGAGCGGTTTCGGCGGCGCAGGCGCATTTTCCGATGGCAAATACAATATTACCAACGACTTTGGCGGCACGCTGTATGAATACATCGGCAAAAAGCAGGCCCTTGAACTGATGCATTACGTCGACGATATCAACATGCGTTATGGCGGCGATGGCACCCGGCTGTACTCCACAGCAGGCACAAAGTTCAAGAAGCTTTGCATTCAGAACGACTTGCATCTGCTGGACGCCTCGGTTCGTCATCTGGGTACGGATATCAACTATGTTGTGCTTGAAAATCTGTACAACGATTTGAAAATGAAGGCCGACTTCTTCTTCGATACGCCCGTAGACAGTGTATCCATTATCGACGGCGGTTACGAGATCCGCTGCAAGGATGCAGCCTATACCTGCAGCGAATGCATCATCTCCGCCGGCCGCAGCGGCAGCAAGTGGATGGAACGCGTCTGCAAGGATCTGCAGATTCCGACCAAATCCAACCGTGTGGATATCGGCGTACGCGTAGAACTGCCTGCAGAGGTTTTCTCTCACCTGACGGACGAACTGTATGAAAGCAAGATCGTCTACCGCACGCAGAAGTATGGCGACCTTGTGCGCACTTTCTGCATGAATCCCAGGGGCGCAGTAGTCAATGAAAACACCAATGGTATCGTCACCGTAAACGGTCACAGCTACGAAGACCCTGCCCGGCAGACAGAAAATACCAACTTTGCCCTGCTGGTCGCCAAGCATTTTTCCGAGCCCTTCAAGGATTCCAATGGCTATGGCGAAAGCATTGCCCGCCTGAGCAACATGCTGGGCGGCGGTGTCATCGCCCAGCGTTTCGGCGACCTTATCCGCGGCCGCCGCAGCACGCCCAACCGCATGAAGGATTCCTTCATGACCCCCACGCTCAATGCTACTCCCGGCGATCTGAGCCTGGTATTGCCCAAGCGCATTCTGGACGGTATCATTGAAATGATCTATGCGCTTGACAAAATCGCTCCCGGCACTGCCAACGACGATACCTTGCTCTACGGTGTGGAAGTCAAATTCTACAACATGGAAGTCGAGGTCAACTCTGATCTGGAAACCATGCACAAGGGCCTGTATGTTATCGGCGACGGCAGCGGCATCACCCATTCCCTGTCTCACGCATCCGCAAGCGGTGTGCATGTTGCCCGCAGCATTGTCAACAAGTAAAAAAGCCAAAGGAGAGAAGCTACAGCCTCTCTCCTTTCGTTTACTTTTTGTCAAAACCGCTTTTTTACGGTACTTTTCCGGCGGTTTGCTTTACATCATCACATGAAAATGGTAAAATAAAAAACGATATCGCTTTAACAGGCTTTTTGAAAGGAGCAACTCTCATGAGCAAGAAGATCATTCATACAAACAACGCCCCCTCTGCCATCGGTCCCTATTCTCAGGCTGTGAAATTTGGCAAGTACCTGTTCACTTCCGGCCAGCTGGGCATCATTCCTGCCACCGGCGAACTGGCTGTTGGTGTTGAAGCGCAGACCGAGTGGGCTCTGAAGAATCTGGGCGCCATCCTCAGTGAGAATCACATGGATTACACTGATATCCTTAAGACGACTGTTTTCGTTGCTGATCTGGCCGATTTTGCCAAGGTCAACGCCGTGTACCAGTCCTTCTTTGCCTCTGATTTCCCTGCCCGCAGCTGCGTTCAGGTTGCAGCACTGCCCAAGGGCGGCCTGGTTGAAATCGAATGCATTGCTGCCAAGAAGGAGTAAAGCATGTTTGAGATCCTTGAAAAAAAGGCGCTCAATCCGACTGTTATACGCATGACTATCGCTGCCCCGCTCGTCGCCCACAAGGCAGAGCCCGGGCAGTTTGTCATTCTTCGTGCTGGTGATGAAAGCGAACGTCTCCCTTTGACGATTGCGGATTTTGATCGCGAAAAGGGTACTGTTACCATCATCTATCAAATTGTCGGCGCGGGCACCATGGAGCTTCATTCACTGAATGTCGGACAATGTCTGCATGATTTTGTTGGCCCTCTGGGCGTGGCTACCCACACAGAAGGGCTCAAAAAAGTATGTGTTGTCGGCGGCGGCGTCGGCTGCGCCATCGCCTATCCTGTGGCTAAAAAGCTTCAGGCTCAGGGAGCCGAAGTACACAGCATCATCGGTTTCCGAAACAGCGAACTGGTGATCCTTGAAGACGAGTTCCGTCAAATCAGCAGTGAATTGAAACTAATGACCGACGACGGAAGCCGTGGCGAAAAGGGCCTTGTTACCTCTGCACTGGAGTCTCTGATCGAAAAAGGTCACAAGTATGATGAAGTGATTGCTATCGGCCCTCTGGTCATGATGAAGTTCGTTTGCCAGGTGACCAAAAAATACGGCATCAAAACGATGGTCAGCATGAACCCCATCATGGTAGACGGCACTGGCATGTGCGGCGGCTGCAGGCTTACTGTAGGCGGCGAAACCAAGTTTGCCTGCGTGGATGGTCCTGATTTTGATGGTCATCTTGTTGACTTTGACGAAGCCATCGCCCGAAGCAGCATGTACCGCGAGCAGGAACAGCATGCCCGCGAAGCCAGCTGCAATCTGCTGAACAAGGAGGCCTGACACATGGCTGACATGACTCCTAAAAAGACGCCCATGCCTTCGCAGGCTCCGGATATTCGCAACCGCAATTTTGACGAAGTCGCTCTTGGCTATACCTATGAGATGGCTGTTGGCGAAGCAAAACGCTGCCTTGGCTGCAAGCACAAGCCCTGTGTTTCGGCCTGCCCGGTCGGCATTGATATTCCAGCCTTTATTGAACGCATCGCCAATGAAGACCTGCAGGGTGCCTATGAAGTACTTTCCCATTCCACCTCTTTGCCGGCGGTTTGCGGACGCGTATGCCCTCAGGAAAACCAGTGCGAAGGAAAATGTGTGCGCGGCATCAAGGGTGAAAGCGTTGGCATCGGTCGTCTGGAACGTTTTGTTGCAGACTGGCATCGCGAGCATGCAAATGAGGATCCCGTTCTGCCCGCTCCAAACGGCCACAAAGTTGCTGTTATCGGCGCCGGTCCCAGCGGTTTGACCTGTGCCGGTGATCTGGCAAAGCAGGGTTATTCCGTTACTGTATTCGAGGCGCTTCACGTTGCCGGTGGTGTTCTCAGCTATGGCATTCCCGAATTCCGGCTGCCCAAGAGCATTGTTGCCGAGGAAATTGAAGGCTTGAAAAAACTGGGTGTTTCCATCGAATGCAACACTGTAATCGGAAAAACCCTCACGGTTGACGATTTGTTTGATATGGGTTACGAAGCGCTTTTCATCGGCAGCGGTGCTGGTCTGCCCCGTTTTATGGGCATTCCCGGTGAAAGCCTGAAGGGCGTCTACAGCGCCAACGAGTATCTGACCCGCATCAACCTGATGAAAGCCTACAAACCAAACAGTTCCACCCCGATCAAGCGTTCCAAAAAGGTTGCTGTTGTCGGCGGCGGAAACGTTGCTATGGATGCTGCGCGCTGCGCAAAACGACTGGGTGCTGATGAAGTATACATCGTTTACCGCCGCGGCATGGAGGAACTTCCTGCCCGACGCGAAGAAGTGGAACATGCCCAGGAGGAGGGCATCATCTTCAAGCTGCTCTGCAATCCTGTCGAAGTGTTAGGCGATGCAAATGGCGATGTATGCGGCATGCGCTGTGTTGAAATGGAACTCGGCGAGCCTGACGCCAGCGGACGCCGCCGGCCCGTTGTAAAAGACGGCAGCGAGTTTGTGCTGGAGATTGATACGATGATCATGTCGATCGGCACAAGCCCTAATCCGCTCATCCGCAATACAACTCCTGGCCTTGAAACCAACCGCCACGGCTGCATTGTTGTTCAGAATGAAGATGGTCTTACCAGCCGCGAAGGCGTCTACGCCGGCGGCGATGCCGTGACAGGTGCTGCAACCGTTATCCTTGCGATGGGTGCTGGCAAAAAAGCGGCCGCAGCCATTGATGAATATCTGAAAAGCAAGTAAAAGGTGTGCTGATGGCTTGAAAAAGCGTGCAGAACTTAGTATAAATGAGTATTTCTCGCACTCTGAAAGCATAAATATTGTACCTTTTTCCAGCCACTCCGCCCCTTGCGGGGCGGCTTTTTTGTATATTGAAAAATTCTGCATTGCCATCTACCTCAGTCAAGTTGATTTTTATGTTTGATTACCTTATAATATAAACTGTAATTTTTTGCAGAAAGATGAGCTGGCAAAAATGAACCAAACCGTATTAAAATGGCTTGAACAGACTGTCAAAACGCATGCAGATAAAGTGATGCTCACTGACGAAAACAGCAGCCTCACCTTTGGCGAATTCGACCGCATTTCCAAAGCAATTGGCAGTTGTCTGGCGGAAAGAGTCGCGCCTGCTTCTTCTGTTGTTGTGATGAGCGGCCGCCATGTGATCACACCCGCGGCCTTTTTGGGCGTAGTGCGCGCAGGCTGTTTTTATGCGCCAATGGATGCTACCATGCCCGTGTCGCGCCTGAATCAAATTCTCAAAATCATTAAGAGCAAATACATGCTTGTTGATCGCGCTTTTGCAAGCGTCGCTGACCAGCTCGACTTTGACGGCGAGCGTCTGTATATTGACGAAATTGCAGAGACCCCCATTGACGAGCCTCTGCTTACACGTGCGGCTGAACAGCTGCTGCCCACTTCGCCCCTGTACGTTATCTTCACTTCCGGCTCGACCGGTGTGCCCAAGGGCGTTATCACGTCTCATCAGTCGCTGATGCACTATATTGACGCGGTTGCAGGCGTGCTGGATATTCAGGAAAATGATGTGCTGGGCAGCCAGTCTCCGTTTGATTATATCGCGGCAGTCCGTGACATCTATCTGCCGCTGAAAACCGGCGCTTCAACCGTTGTGGTTCCAAAAAACGAGTTTTCCATGCCGGTTCAGCTGTTTGAAACGCTCAACCGCCATAAGGTCACAACCCTGTGCTGGAGCGTCGCAGGCATTGAGCTGCCTGCCAAGCTGGGCGGCTTCGACTGCGGTAAGCCTGAATACCTCAAAAAAGTCTGCTTCTCCGGTTCGGTGATGGCCTGCAAGTATCTGAAGATCTGGCAGGAGCATTTGCCCGACGTGCTGTTTGTCAATCAGTACGGCCCGACCGAAGCCACTGCATCCTGTACCTACTATGTGGTCAGTGAAAAGGTGGACGACAATACCGTGCTGCCCATCGGCAAGCCTTATGAAAACTACGGCATTCTGCTGCTAAACGAAGATGATACCCCCACCGCGCCCGGAGAGATCGGTGAGATCTGTGTTAAGGGCCCTGTGCTGGCGCTTGGTTATTACGGCGATGCGGAACGTACGGCTCAGGCCTTTATTCAGAATCCTCTCAACCCCAATTACCGGGAACTGATCTATAAAACCGGCGATCTGGGACGTTGGATGGAAGATGGCAATCTGGCATTCCATGGTCGTAAGGATCGGCAGATCAAGCATATGGGCCACCGCATCGAACTGGGCGAGCTGGAAAAAACAGCTTCAGAGGTCGAGGGTGTGTCACAGTGCTGCGCCATGTACAACAAGGACAAGGAACTTTTGTACCTGTTCTACACCGGCGAAGCCACCTCAAAGGAAATCGTACTGCATTTCAGGGCCGTGCTCCCGGCATTCATGGTACCGCGCAAGCTGATCCGCATGGATGAGCTTCCCCGGCTGCCCAACGGCAAACTGGACATGCAGGCTATGAAAAATCTATTTTAAAGGCAGGAGACAAACATGGAAGAACTGATGAAGATCCTTGAAGAACTGCGCCCCGATGTGGACTTTGAAAACGAAACCGGCCTGATTGCCAATGGTATTCTGGATTCTTTTGATATCGTGTCTCTGGTCAATGAGCTGTCTGACGCTTTCGATGTAGAAATCAAGCCCAGCGACCTGATTCCCGACAACTTCAACTCCGCCTCTGCCATTCTGGCATTGGTCGAACGTCTGCAGGATGAGTGATATGAGCCATATCAGCCTGGCTGAGCTTGGTGCTCGCCTTCATACTCCGGCCTATGTTTTTGACAGCAGCCGCTTTGCAGAGCGGGCAGCTACCGTCAAGAAAGCATTCGGCCCCAAGACCGGGATTTGCTTTTCCATCAAAGCAAATCCCTTCCTGTTGTGCTGCCTGCCTGACGTGTTTGACAAAATCGAGGTGTGCAGTCCCGGCGAACTGACCATCTGCGAAAAGACTGGCGCGGATATGTCCAGCGTTATTTTCTCCGGCGTCAACAAAACCGCCAAAGACGTTGAGCGCGCAATGGATGACGGTGTAGGCGTTTTCACCGCTGAAAGCTGGCTGCATGTGCAGCTGATCAACGAAAGCGCCCTTAAGCGCGGTCTTTGTGTGCCGGTTCTGGTACGTCTGACGGCAGGCAGCCAGTTCGGCATGGACGAAGCCGACGTGCTTGACCTGATTGCCCGTCGGGATGAATACAAGGGCATCCGTATTGTAGGTCTTCATTTCTTCTCCGGCACGCAGAAGCGCAAGCCTGCGCTGATCGAAAAGGAACTGGATCACGTCATGGCCTTTATCGATCGTGTTGCCAGCGAATATCAGTTCCGGCTTGAACGGCTTGAGTACGGCACAGGTCTGGCTGTGGACTATTTTGACGCCAATGCAGATTCGCTCGAAATGGCCCGTTTGGAGGCTGTTTCAGCAAAAATTCGCGAAGTAGCTGAAAAAATCGAGCTGACCGTGGAAATGGGCCGCTTTTTTGCTGCGCCCTGCGGCCATTACTTCACCCGTGTGATGGATGTCAAAACCAATCAGGGCGTTAACTATGCCATTGTGGATGGTGGCTTGAACCAGCTGAAATACGACGGCCAGATTCAGGGCATGCAAATTCCGCAAATTGTGCATCTCAAAGCCACTGAAGACGCTTCTGATGCGCTTCCCTGGACACTTTGCGGCAGCCTTTGCACCACCGCAGACGTTCTTGCGCGCAATGTGCCTTTCAGCAATCTGCAGATCGGCGATCTGCTGGTTTTTGAACGCACAGGTGCCTATTCCGTCATGGAGGGCATGGCTGTCTTCCTCAGCCGTGAGATGCCTGAGATCCATCTGCTGTCGGAAGAAAAGGGCCTGATGCTGCTTCGCGGAATGATCGACACCGACCAGTTCAATACTCCCATGGCCTAATGGTTGGAGGAATGTTTTCTTGAGTTACACATCGTTGAACTTTGCACTGTTTGTGTGCATCACGGCGCTGGTGTATTTTCTGTTCCCTGTCAAAAAGTATCAGTGGACAGTGCTTCTTGCCGCCAGCTATGTGTTCTATCTGTTTGTAGGCTACAAGCACGCCTTTTTCCTGCTGTTTACCACCGTTTCGGTTTATGCAACAGCGCTTGTGATCGACCGCATTGCTGCGCGTGGGCAGGAGCAGCTTAAAGCCCACAAGGAAGACTGGGACAAAGCCGAAAAAAAGGCCTTCCGTGGCCGAATCAAGCAGAAAAAGCGTTCTGTTATGCTGTTGGCAGTCATTGTCAACCTGGCGATTCTCTGCTTCCTGAAGTACTACAACTTCCTCGCCGGCAGCCTCAACGATCTGCTGGGTGCAGGCGGCATCCGCTTTTCTGCGCCTACGCTCAAGCTTCTTCTGCCGCTGGGCATTTCTTTTTACACCTTCCAGGCGGTCGGATATGTGCTGGACGTGTATAATGAAAAAGTGCAGCCCGAGCGCAATGTGTTTAAGTTTGCCCTGTTTGTATCTTTCTTCCCGCAAATCGTGCAGGGACCCATCAGTTTCTACAGTCAGCTTGCTCATCAGCTGTACGAGCCGCACCGTTTTGAGTATACCCGTGCAAAGCATGGCTGCGAACTGATTTTGTGGGGTTTGTTCAAGAAGCTTGTCATTGCTGACCGTGCGCTGATTGCCATCAATGCCGTGCTGGATCAGTATGTCAATTTCGGCGGTACAACGCTGACCTTTACGATCCTGTTGTATGCTCTTCAGCTCTACACGGACTTTTCCGGCGGCATTGATATTTCCCGCGGCGTTGCCCAGATCTTTGGCATCGATATGGTGCAGAACTTCAAACGACCCTATTTTGCAACCGACATCAACGATTACTGGCGCAGGTGGCACATCTCCCTGGGCGCATGGATGAAGGAATACGTCTTCTATCCTCTGGCCCTTTCCAAGCGTTTTGCGGCGCTTAGCAAAAAAATCAAGGCCAGCCGTTTCGGCTCGACCCCTGCCGGAACCCATGTGGCCCGAGTATTGCCCACCAGCATTGCCTCGCTGATCGTGTTCCTCCTTGTGGGTGCCTGGCATGGCGCCAACTGGAAGTACATTGGCTTTGGCCTGTGGAACGGCGGCGTGATTATGGTTTCCACCCTGATGGAGCCGCTTTTTGTGAAGCTGGCTGAAAAACTGCGCATCAACACAAAAACGATGTTCTTCCGTCTGTTCCAGATGCTGCGTACCTTCCTCATCGTTCTGGTCGGCTACGTATTTGACGTTGCTCCTACATTAACAGACGCTCTGCGCACTTTGTGGCGGATGGTGGTTCGCCAAAACTTTGCCACCGCAGGTGCAGAGATCGCCG
Source organism: Clostridia bacterium (assembly GCA_017517815.1). Next base: position 34,535 of record JAFWYA010000071.1, read on the forward strand.
GACTCGGCCTGAGCAACAAAGACTACTGGCTGCTTGGAATCTGCACGCTGTTCCTGCTTGTGGTCAGCATTCTGCAGGAGCGCAGCGCTGATGTTTCTCTTCGCGAAAAGCTGGATCAAAAGCCCTTCATCCTCCGGTATGCATTGCTGTTTGTGGGTATTCTTGCAATCGTAATCTTCGGTATTTACGGACCTGGCTATAATCCGGCTGACTTTGTTTACATGCAGTTCTAAGAAGGGCAGGATTCCAGATGAAAAAAAAGCTCTTCCTTCTTGGCAGGCGATGTCTGTTTCTGTGTTTGCTGACAGCTGCCCTTGTGTATATCAGCAGCGTTTTTGTTACTCATGCCAGTACGGACTGGACTGCCTCAAGTACCTACGGCGACTTTTATCAGCTTGAGCCCAATACGGTCGACGTGTTATTCTTTGGTTCAAGCCATGTTGCTCGCGCATTTGCGCCTCAGGAACTTTACAACGAGCACGGCCTGACCAGTTATAATCTGGCAGGTGATGAGCAGAGCATCCAACTCAGTTATTTCTGGCTGGAAGAAGCTCTGCGCACGCAATCGCCTCAGGTCGTTGTGCTAGACAGCTGTTTCCTGTTTGACTATCATCCCAGTCAGCCAATGAGCGTTGGCGAAGGAAGCTATCGAAAAGCGCTGGATCCTATGCGTATGTCTCCTGTAAAAATGCGCGCCATTCATGAAATCTGCCGTACGGATCCGGAACAAAATGAACTAAGCTACTATCTGCCCTTCATTCGATATCATTCCAGCTGGCAGGAGCTTGACACTTCCAGTTTCCAGCTGCACCACAAACGTGGTTTGATGGGCTACACACCCAACTTTCTGATATGGAACAGCACCGGCGATGAACCTTTCATGGCTGAAGAAAGCGACGAAGCCGAAATGCTTCCTCTGATGAAAGCGTATCTTGACCGCATCCGTGAACTTTGCAGCAAACAGGGTATCATCCTGCTTCTGGTTAAAACGCCCAGTCCCTGGCAAACGCTGGAACAGCACAATGCTGTTTCGGCCTATGCCGAAGAACACGGGCTTGACTATATCGATTTTAACGAAGATGAAGCCTACTACGGCGCTGATTACTGGTATGCTACTGACAGCAGCGATATCGAGCATGCCAATCACTGGGGCGCGGTAAAGCTAACGTATTATCTGGGCGATTATCTGATCACGGAATATGGCTTGGAGCCTCATGATGATCCGCAGTGGGATGAAAGTGATGCATTTTATCAGCTGCAGATTGAAGAAGGCGAAGCTTCTGCCGCCTGAGTATATTCAAAAGCCTGATCCTGTATGGATCAGGCTTTTGGTATTCAGCTTTGCATATCAAACAGTTCTTTGGTTACATATACGCATCGTTCTGCTTTACCTGCTAAAACTCGAACGGCTTCTGGTTCAAAAGGAAGGTTTATCTGTTGTGTTTCATCCGCAGGAATTTCTGTTCTCAAGGCAGCTTCTTCCGTGCCATTTGTGATGCTTACGCATGTAATTGCTTCATCCAGCGCATTATAAAGGCATAGTTTTCTGCCATCCATTCCAGCCAGTGCTGTTGCGCCTTCGCGAAACAGGCAGATTCCCTCAACAGGCACACCTTGCAGCATGTTGATGTCCGCCTGCAGTGCCAGGCCACTTCCGCCTTCATAAGCGTGCAGACCTACAATGGTTTTTATATTATGCTGTACAGTTCCTTCCGCAACGTGCCTTACCCAGGCAGCATCTTTTCCATAGGCTGTCGAATACGCCATCGGCAGCGCATAATCATAAAGTTTTGTCGCATCTTCGTAGTTCTGACCATAATGCAGGTCACTGAACGCTGTGTCTGCATAGGCACCTTCGGGCATCAATGCAGCGCTCAGAATGATATCCTTTCTTTCAGCATGTGCAGCAGCCGTAAGCGCTGAGGCAAAGCACTCCACATCTTTTCTGCGGGCACGGGCAAAAGCACGAAGATTTTCATCACCGTCACGATACGCATCCAGCAGGACATCTTCATTTCTGTATTCGCCCGCCTGATATGCATGCTGTATCAGCGCATGAAGGCAAGCTTTGCTTGCTCCTTCAGCCTGATAACGCTCCATATCCTCATCAGCCCAACCGTACAGCAGGTGATTATAGCGGATATAATCCAGATGCAGTCCGTCCACTTCATAACGACTGCATACCTCACGGATGACTGTCTCCATGTAATTCAGATACCCGTCATCCCTCAGTGAAATCAATTCCCTGTCTCTGCCTCGGACGAAATGGCACCGGCCACTTTCGGGATGCTGCCGCTTATAGTATGCATCACATGTCGATGTAAACCAAGCATGCACGCGCATGCCATGCTTGTGTGCACAATCTGTTATTTCGCGCAGCAGATCACGTTCATAACCACGTGGCGCAACTCGGCTATGATAGGATGCCTCGCCGCCGAGTCCCTTAGTCAGAAAAAAGAGATCTGTTACTCCTGCCTGCCGGCAACTGCGCACCACACGCTCTGCCCCGCGCAAGTTTACATTCTGCGGCCAAACCCACATACCTAAAATCGCCATATGCTGTTCACCTGCTGCCAAATCGTTTCTGCTATTGTAAGAAATAATAACTGATATGGCAAGTTATTCTTTGATTCTTCCGTCCGTGGTAATGGTAATGACCTGCCACGGAATAAACTTTCCGCTGGCCTGCAGAGCGCGTTTCACAGCATTTTCGATGCCTCCGCAGCAGGGTACCTCCATCCGCAGCACTTTCACACTGCGGATATTGTTCAGCGCGATGATCTGCGTAAGTTTTTCAGCATAATCGCCCTCATCCAGTTTGGGGCATCCAATCAGCGTTACGTGATTGCGCATGAATTCTTGATGGAAATTGCCATAAGCGTAGGCCGTACAGTCAGCCGCAATCAGCAGGTTGGCATCGTCAAAATAAGGTGCATTCACAGGCACCAGCTTGATCTGACAGGGCCACTGTGCCAGCTGGTTGGCAGGCGCTTCTGCCGTCGCCACAGGAGCCGTCGGCGCTGCAGTGCGCAGCATTCTGGCCTGCATTCCGGGGCAGCCGCAGGGAGAAGCCTGTTTCTGTTGCTTTGCAGCAAGCACTGCCGCCTCGTTGTAGGCAGGTGCTTCGCGCTCTTCAAAGCTGATTGCATTGGTGGGACAGGCCGGCAGGCAATCACCCAGACCGTCGCAGTAGTCCTCGCGGGTCAGTTTGGCCTTTCCATTGACCATTTCAATGGCGCCCTCATGACATGCAGCCGCACAGGCACCGCAGCCGTTGCACTTTTCCTCGTCGATATGAATGATTTTGCGAATCATAATAACCCTCCTCAGATGGATTGAGTATTGCTTTTGCATGCTTATTATCCTATAATCAAGCTTGAAATTCTGTTGAAATTTCAACAAAGCGGAGACTTTTATGAAAAAATATATGCCAATACTGGGCAATTGTCCCCTGTTTGCTCACATAGCAGCTGCGGACCTTCCGGGGCTGATGAACTGCATGGGCGCCACTGAAAAAGCATACAGCAAAAAGGAAACCATTCTGGCGGAAGGTGCCGCTGCACATTCCATTGGTATTCTGCTCAGCGGCAGCGCTCAGATCGTGCAGATTGACTACTACGGCAACCGCAGCATTCTGGGAACGCTCGCCCCCGGCGATTTGTTTGCCGAAACCTTTGCCTGCGCTGGCGTAAAGGCAATTCCTGTCAATGTAATCGCAAGCGAAAACTGCACAGTTGTGTTTATCAGCTGTGAACGCGTGCTGCATTCCTGCTCCTCTGCCTGCAGCTTTCACCGTCAGCTTCTTTCCAACCTGATGAACATTCTGGCAAACAAGAATATTCAGCTTCATCAGAAGATCGAAATTGCCTCCAAGCGTACAACTCGAGAAAAGCTGATGACCTACCTGATGCAGCAGGCCAAACGCTGTGGATCCAGCAGTTTTGACATTCCCTTTACCCGACAGGAACTGGCGGATTATCTTCAGACAGACCGCAGCGGTCTGTCCGTGCAGATCAGCCAGCTGCAAAAAGAAGGGCTGATTGAAACCAGCCGCAAACACTTCCGGCTGTTGTAAACAAACCAAAAGCCACGTCCGTACAGACGTGGCTTTTTTGATAGCGGGATTACAGATCAGCAATTTCGTCCTGATCCACGCAGCGAATGCCCTTAACGCGCAACGCTGCCACAGCTGCCTTGTTGTCCTCAACGCGGAAGATCATGTAGGCATGGTCAACACTCTTGCCTCCAAGGAAGGCATACATATATTCCACATTGATGCCCGCTTCCCTGAGCACTTCCAGCACGCGGTGCAGTCCGCCGGGTTCATCAGGAATGGCAACGCCCAGCACAGAAGTGACATTGTGGATGAAGCCTTCATCCTTCAGCACCGTGGTGGCCTTGAACACATCGTCAGCAATGATGCGCACAATGCCAAAGTCGGTGGTCTCCGCCAGAGAAAGAGCGCGCATATCAATGCCATGCTTTGCAAGCAGTTCCGTCACATCGCACAGCTTGCCGGGCTTATTCTCCACAAAAATGGAAATCTGCTTCAGACTCATATGAATCCTCCTTAAATCTTACGCTTGTCGATCACGCGCACAGCCTTGCCTTCGCTGCGGGTGATGGTCTTGGGCGCAACCAGCACAACCCTGGCAGAAATGCCCAGCATGGAGCGCAGGCCGGCTTCCAGCTCGCTCTGGCGCTTCTTGATCTCGCCCATATTGTCGGTAAACATTTCGGGGGTCATTTCAACCTGAACATCCAGCGTATCGGTGGAACGCACGCGATCAATGATAATCTGATAGTTGGCGGGATAGCCGGCATTCAGCAGCACCGCTTCAATCTGGGACGGGAACACGTTCACGCCGCGGATGATGAGCATATCGTCGGAACGGCCCATGGGCTTGGCCATCTTCACATGCGTACGGCCGCAGGAGCAGGGCTTGCGGCTGAGCGTGCAGATATCGCGGGTGCGGTAGCGCAGCAGCGGGAAGGCCTCTTTGGTGATGGAGGTAAACACCAGCTCGCCCTTGGCGCCTTCAGGCAGCACTTCGCCGGTAACGGGGTCGATGATCTCGGCGATGAAATGGTCCTCGTTGATATGCATGCCGCTCTGCTCGGAGCACTCAAAGGACACACCAGGGCCAGAAAGCTCGGTCAGGCCATAAATATCATACGCCTTGATGCCCAGCGTATTCTGGATATCCTGACGCATTTCCTCGCTCCACGCTTCTGCGCCAAAGATGCCCGCCTTCAGCGGAATCTGGTCAGGCGTGAGGCCCATTTCCTTCATGGTTTCGCCGATATAGGCAGCGTAGGAAGGCGTGCAGCACAGAATGGTGGCGCTCAGGTCCTGAATGAACATGATCTGGCGTTCAGTGTTACCAGAAGAGGTCGGAATGGTCAGGCAGCCAACCTTATGGGAACCACCGTTGAGGCCGGGTCCACCGGTGAACAGGCCGTAACCGTAGGATACCTGGCACACATCCTCATCCGTGCCGCCGGCAGCCGTGATAGCACGCGCGCAGCAGTCTTCCCACAAGTCAATATCATGCTGGGTATAAAACGCAACTACACGCTTGCCAGTTGTGCCAGAGGTAGACTGGATGCGCACGCAGTCCTTCAGGGGCTTGCCCATCAAGCCGTAGGGATATGCCTGACGAAGGTCGTCCTTGGTAAGGAACGGCAGTTTGTACAGATCGTCGCTGGACTTGATGTCGGCAGGGGTCAGGCCCTTTCCTTCCATCTTTTTACGGTAGTAAGGCACATTGTCCCACACATGCTGTACCTGTTTGACCAGACGTTCGTCCTGCCAGGCTTTAATTTGCTCCCGGGAGGCACATTCGATCTCAGGTTGATAATAGCGTTCCATACACATCCCCGCTTTCTTCTTTTGGAAAAATGACGTTCGGCCCGCCTTTCCGCCATACAGTGAATCAGCCGGTCTTTTGTTAAAAAACAATTTAGTTAAATATATCACACAGAAAGCGTGTGGTAAATAAATGCATTGTTTTTTCGTCGTTCAAAATATGGAACGCTTTTATGCAGTTATTCAAACCATTTTGCAGGCAGATACTTACGTTGTGCCTCAAGCATCTCTTCAAACAGCTTTTTGCCGTCAGTTGCATCCAGTGTCATCTGCGGGTCGTTCATAAAGGTGGTAAAAGCAAGATCACGATCGCATGTAAGGGCCGATCTGAGCGTATTTTCCTGATTGGTGACATGCTTGCCAATCAAGCCCAGCAGATTGTCAGGCAGCGGTCCTGCACAAATGGGTTCAATGTGATCTCGGGTGAAATAGGCGTTTGTTTCCACCACAGCGCCTGTGGGCAGGTTGGGAATCTGACCCTGATTGCGGATATTCACATTGGAAACCAGCGGTGCCTTGCCAAGCAGCGCCTTGATCATCAGGTGGCCCTCTTCGCCGGACGCCTTCATTTCAAGGGGCTCCCTGCCGGAAACGATATCGTCCGAGCGTCTCAGGCGTTTTTGCAGATCCTGTTTGCGCCAGTCGACGGTGGTCAGGCTAAACTTCCAGCCATGTACGCTTTGTGGATCCCGCAGATACCATTTGGGCATAAACTCTGCCAGATGGCGGTCGCCGGCCGCAGCGATATATCCAAACCGCAGGAACAGGTCAAACTTCACGCGCTGACAGCTTTTGAAGAAGGAATTCAGCCAGTTGTCGTCTCCTCCTTCATCATAGCCCTCCGCCCAATGCTTTTGAGCAAATTCACGGTAAACCGGGAACAGATCCATGCCTTTGTAGGTTGCATTGGTCAGCCATGTAAAATGGTTGATGCCTGTTACCGTGGTGTACAGTTCATGTCGGTCTACGCCGCTGATGCCGCATTCTTTTTCAAGCATATCGCACAGCAGCTTCTGTGTGCCAAACACCTCGTGACAGCAGCCAAAAGCCTTCACCTGTGGAAAAACCTCATACAGCGTACGCATACAAAGCGTCATGGGATTTGTGTAATTGATGACCCATGCGTCAGGCGAATAATCACGAATAGCCTGCGCAATCTCTACAAACATGGGGATAGTACGCATTGCGCGCATAAATCCGCCCAAACCAATCGAGTCGCCCACAGACTGATAGATACCGTACTTTTCAGGGGCATGAACGTCGGAATACATTTCATCAAACGTACCCGGCAGAATGGAAATCACCACAAAATCAGCCCCGGTAAGCGCCTGCTGCAGGCTGTCGGCCACCTCATACTTCCATACAGATTTCGCCTGCGGATGGCCGGAGATCATACTGCCAATGACCTGATTGCGCTTTGCTGCCTCATGATCGATATCGTACAGGCTGACCGTGCCGCACATTTCAGCATCCATAGCGATATCCTTCATAAATCCCCAGGCCCATCCTCGAGATCCGCCTCCAATATAGGCGATGCGAAGATTCTGAATATCCTTATCAAAAACGCTGTTCATTTGTATTCCTCCTGTGCTGACCTGCAGCATCTGTTGGCTCTATTTTATGCTTTTCATTGCGTTTGTGCAAGTCCTTGAAAACGAAAAAGGCAGGCGTTCTACAGTTTGAGCAAATCTGAGAAAGTCTTCAGTCGCCAGCGCACAGGCTGCTGTACCCGCCCCAGTGCTGCACAGTCAAATCCACCCGCTGCTGCAGCCTGCACCCCCGCTTCGGCATCCTCTACCACAAGGCATTGCGAAGGTGGAAGTTTCAGTCGATCAGCCGCCTTCAGAAATACCTCAGGTGACGGTTTGGAATGGACAATGTCATTCCCATCAATGACTGCGTCAAAAAAGCTGTTCAGTTCCAGTTTCTGAAGAATCAGCGGCGCATTGCGGCTGGAGGAACCAACCGCCAGTTTGATTTTCTGTACCCTGATCTTGCCAAGTGTATCAACCACTTCCGCTGACAAATCAGCGGCGGACATACTGCTTAGTAATTTGCGGTAGTTTTCATTCTTTTCTTCTGCAAGCCTTTGCTTTTCTTCATTTGAATACTTTTGCACACTCTTTTCCAGAATGATTTCAAGGCTTTCCATGCGGCTTACACCGCGCAGACGCTCATTTACCTTTCTGTCAAATGGAATGCCCAAACGATCCGTCAGCATTTTCCATGCGCGATAGTGATATTCGTCTGTTGAACACAACACGCCGTCCAGATCAAAAATGATACCCGCGTATTTCATTCCTTCATTCCCCCATTCCATTCTGGAAAAGAGGATGTGCATATCGCCGCATTTTATCCAAATGAAAAAGCGGCGCTTTGAAACGCCGCTTTTTTGTTTGGATATGATCAAAGATAGTCCTTCTTGACACGCTTGCTGTAGGCGGGAATGCCGTAACAGGTTGCATGATCCACCTTGATCATCGCACCGCGCATGATGGACAGCGCCTCGTAATAGCGCAGATACTTGAAATCACGGGAATGCTCGGTGAGCCACAGCTTTTTGATGTTTTCCTTCCACAGGGGGAAGGCTTCGCTCACGTCAAAGTAGTAATATGGAACAAAACCTTCGGAATCCTCCCAGTTTTCAGCATGCATGAAGCTGCGGATCGGCGCGGGGGTCAGGCCGTCCAGCGGGAAGGTGGGAAGCGACGCAAAGAAGATCGCGTTTTCCGTGATCTTGCTGGCCTGAATGTGATCCTTGTGCAGGCTGTTGGGCCAGTGATACAGCACATTGGTCACCTGATGCTCACGCATGATGCGCGCCAGCTGCAATTCGATTTCCTTGGTGTCGTAAAGCTCACCGTCGCGGGAATCCAGCACGATGCTCTTGCCGCCAAGGCCTTTGGCAAACTCCGCAGCCGCTTCAATGTTCTGCGGGCGGAATTCCTCGGGAGTCAGTCCGAGAGGCGTTCCGCGTTCGCCTGCCGTAAGGTCTACAATTACAATATTGTCACCGGCCATCGCATGTTTGGCCAGCAGCATGCCGCAGGTAAGCTGTGCATCGCCGGTATGGGCGCCAACCGCCATAATCGTCTTGCTCATAATAAAATACTCCTTTTTCTCAGAGGGTCTTGCGCATAATGTTGAAGCACTTTACCACGCGGAAGCCGGCGTTTTTATAAATGCGCTGCGCATGGTTGTCATCGCCGGTGAACAGGGTGCTGAAAGCAGCGCCATCCTTGACGAACTCCTGCATCAGCAGGTTGAACAGCACCGACGCGATACCGCGGCGCTCAAACTGAGGATCCGTGCAGATACCGGAGAACCATCCGCGTCCGCTGGTCTGTTTGTCCACAGGGCCGGTAAAGCCGACGATACGGTTGTCGCACGTTGCCGCCAGAATGGGACGAGGGCCAGCCGGAATCTTGCCGTTAGGAATAAAGCGAATGTCATCGCACGGAATGCCCTGCTTGTGGCAGGCGATCTCAGTCTTCAGCACGCTGCGCCAGTATTCGCTGCCCACGCGGTCGCACATGCCGTCGTAATCATAGTCCAGATTCGCGTCGTAGCAACCGGTCTCGATGCCCTGTTCACGCAAAGCAGCACGCTTCTGCTCCAGCTCCGTCCAGGGCTCGTAGGTCGCCAGATCCAGATACATGGCCACCTCACGGTGCATTGGCTCAAACCCCATCGTCTGAAGGAAGGCAAAGCCGGCGCAGTCTTCATCCACACCCGGAGCATTGTTGTGATCATGACCGGGCGTGCCGGGAATGATCCAATCCAGATTAATAGGGTTGTTGCCATTGCAGGCGTAAACACTCTTTCCGGCTGCCTTGAAGGCTTCGCCCAGCGCGTTGACCAGCGCGCTGCCGATTCCCTGACGGCGATAGTCTTTTTTGACGAATACACAGGTCAGGTAGCCGGGCGTATTTTCATTGGTTTCGCCGCCCAGAAATACTTTTTTGGCAACGCCGTTGATGAAACCAACAATTTTGCCGTCTTCCTCGGCAACAAGAGAATATTTGGAGTCATAGTTGGGATCCATTTCAAACTTCTTGTGGAAATACTCTTCATTCAGCGGATAGTAGACGACCTCTCCGGCCTCCACTGCCTCGTTCCATACCTCAATAACACCTTGCAGATCTTTGGGTTCCATCAAACGAATCATACGCAGTCTCCTCTTTTGTCTGATGATATCATATGCCGCCGCAGCGGTATTGTACAGGATGCTCTTTTGTAACAATACAGGATTTTTTCTTCTGCGTCAATAATAAAACTCAGAAATATATATCCTGAAACAGCACGCTTTCGATATCCGCCACCTGTACAAGGCTGATCTCTTCGCCATCCTCCAGTACCAGATCCGCCTCCGACAACCTCAGTTTTTTCAGTTTGCCTTCTGAAACGATATATCTGCCGCCCTCTTTGCGTTCATCCTGCACAAAATGTGTGATCCTGACCCATGGCCTGCTTTTGACGTTTTCCAAAAGGATACGCAGTTTGATATCCAGTTCCAGCTGTTCACAGTCGCCAATTTCCCGTTTGCGTTCGGTCAGCCTTGCTGCCTCATCGATAGCATCGTCATATCCTGTAAGCGCTGCAAAGGGTGCAAACTGCGCCGCCCGGTTAGCAACCGCCATCGGTTTGTGTTTTCGGCTGACCGGATGTTCCAGGCCGATAATGTCATCATATCTGCCCATATATTCCTCTTTTTACGCTTTATGTCCGCCGATCTGCTGGTTGCGCTCACGCGCCGTCGCGCCCTCCTGCAGATTCATACCGCGCAGAATGGCATTTTTGCCGTATTTTTTTCGTATTTCAAGTACTGCCTGCTGATGGCGCTGTTCCTTTGCCAGCTGCTCGTCGGTCAGTTCTGGGCCCCAGTGTGTAAACATATCCACCTGAAAGGATGCATTGGGGTCAACGCACCGCTCATCCACCACATGATTGGCCACAATATACATTCTGCGCACCAGCAAATCCGCATGAACAATGCGCTGATACAGCATCATGGCTGCCTGAATGATCAGCCTTGCCGAAGAAGTTTGTCTGGGCAGATTGATGCTTCCGTGCGCTGCTTTGGGAACTTTTCGTCCGTAATGGTCGATTTCCACAGGCCCATCATATTTTTCAGCACGTTCCGGGTCAGAGAGATTTTCGATGTCGTATCCCACCGTTAGCACGATCTGGTCTGTCACAAGACGTTTATCCACCAGATCCAGTGAGAGTGAATCCGCCATCTCCCGCATAATGAGCGCAGATGTGCGGAAATTGCAGCCGCACTGCAGCACCTGCCCGGAACTCAGACTGCTGCTTTCAGGTCGATATGCCTTGATATCGGCAATGGTACAGGGTTCCCAACCCCAGGCATGGTCGATAAGCAGCTCCGCATTAACGCCGAAGAGCTGGTACAGTCTTTCCGCATTTTGCGGCGCACAGGGGCCGCCTACTGAGCAGCGTGCAATATCTCCCATGGTATACAGGCCATTTTCTTCCAGCTTTCTGGCATAGCCGCGCCCCACGCGCCAAAAATCCGTCAAAGGGCGGTGCGACCACAACCTCTGCCGGTAGGTCATTTCATCAAGCTCTGCGATACGCGCGCCGTTTGCATCCGCCGGGCAGTGCTTGGCCATGATGTCCAGCGCAATTTTGGACAGATACAGATTGGTGCCGATCCCCGCCGTGGCTGTTATGCCTGTGGCAGCATAGATTTCGCCGATCATGCGCCGGGCCAGTTCTCTGGGCGTCATGCGATAGGTGCGCAGGTAATGCGTTACGTCCATGAATACCTCGTCGATCGAATACACGTGGATATCCTCAGGCGCAACGTATTTGCGGTAGATATCATAAATACGTGTGCTGTAATCCATATAAAGCGCCATGCGGGGTTTAGCAACGAGGTAATCGATCTTCAGAGAAGGATTGGCCTGCAGTTCTTTTGCATTCCAGGAGGAACCCGCATTTCCGCGCCTGTATCCGTTGGCCTGACGTATTTTTTCCTGCACTTCAAACAGCCGGCTTCTCCCCGGCACACCATAAGCCTTGATGGCCGGTGTTGCCGCCAGACAGATTGTTTTGGCCGTTCGCGCTTCGTCTGCCACCACCAGCAGCGTTGTCATGGGATCCAGCCCACGCTCACGGCATTCCACAGATGCATAGAACGACTTCAGGTCAATCGCAATATAAGCGTGTTCGTTCATCAGGCTCTCCCCCCCTTCTGTTCTCCTGTTGATTATATCATGCGAACATATGTTCGTAAATAGAAAAAACGGGAAAAGAAAAACATCCTGCGTAATTGCAGGATGTTTTTGCTGCCGATAAACCTCAATACCGGATCTGCTCCAAAATTTCCATCACGTCCAGAATGCGCTGCTTGGGAACCATCGGCGATGGCTCGCCCCTTTGCGCACACTCAATCAGATGCGTCAATTCGCGCAAAAATTCTCCACTGGCCGGCAGGTTGATGCCGCTGGCCACCCGGACCGTCTCGCTTACGTCAAAAACCGTTTTTTCGCCGTCTGCGTCATAGCCGGTAACACCGTTTTCATCGCAGATGAGCATGCCGCGTTCAAAGTATACGCGCCAGTGCGCCATAAACGGAATAGCCGCATTGAGCCACCCGGCTTCGGCAACAACATTCAGACCGCTGCTGTATCCATAGCTGAAACGATAATGCTCATCGTAGTCCTTGCCTTCGCATCTGCATGAAGTGTAGGCCACGCGATCAGGCTTGCCGAACAGACTAATGATCAGGTCCAGATCATGAATATGCAGATCATACGGAATCAATCCGCTCTTGTCACGATCAAACAGCCATCTGCCGTGAGTCCATTTCGGGCAGGCCGTCAGGCGCTGAAAATACCCATCCAGCGGTCGACCATAACGACCATCCGCAAGCACCTGACGCAGTGCCTCCGTCTCACGCTTAAACTGCACCACCTGCGCCACATACAGCTGCACACCTGCCTTGTGTGCTGCCTCATACATCTGCACAACGTCATCATAATGCAGCGCCACAGGTTTCTCAACAATCACATGCTTGCCATTCGCAATGGCCTCCAGCACAAGTTCCTTATGCAAAAAGGTAGGCGCACAAATATCTACCAGTTCAACCGTTTCACTGGTGCAGGCCTCCGTGATGGTTGCGTAAATAGGAATGCCCCACTCAGCAGCCACGGATCGGTCTTTGTCAGACTGGCCCACGGCAGCAGTCACCTCCGCAATCGGAATCTGCTGAGCATTGGCATAGTGGCACGATCCCATGCCGCCCAGGCCGACAAGCAGAATTTTCATAGTGTTGCTCCTTTCATTGAAAGAAAAAAGCATATCAGCGCGAGGGGCTGATATGCTTTTTTAATTTCACAGGGTATAACCCTGCGCACGCAGATAGTCCGCGCTGTCCTGAATGGCCTGATCCACTTCGGCCAGATTCTTGGGACCCGCAGCCGTAAATTCAATTTCGATGCTGAACGGGCAATTGTTGCCAGCCTTTTCAAGCATGCCAAAAACGCCCGGGAAATCAACGCGGCCCTTGCCAAGCGCCGGGAAATCCCATACATCATCAGCGCCGGCCTTGTCCTTGAGGTGCATATAGCCCACATTATGAATGCAGTTTGCCAGATCCTCGCAGGGATCCACGCGGCCATAGAAAATCACGTTGGCCGTATCATAATTGACCTTTACGCGCTCGCTGTCAACCAGCTCAGCAATTTCGGAAAGCACCTTGCCCGTTCCATGCTCCTTGCCATGGGTTTCCAGTACGAGGGTCAGGCCGTACTTTTCCAGATAAGGAACCAATTCAGCAATATAACCGGCAACCGTCTGATTATCCACAACAGCGTTGTCCTTGATATGCGCTTCGCCAATGGAGCTGACGATGTAATCACACCCAAAGAAAGCCGCCAACCGAATATTCTTGATAAAATCGCCAATGCGCTCGGTGTCCATCAGGTTGCAGTGACCACTCATGCTGAAGGGAATGATCCCGGCACGATCCAGCATGTCCTTTACCTCCAGCAGACGCTCAAAGCTTTGGTCGGGAAACACATGCTCCGTCCAGCCTTTGGTAGCCGTAAGTTCAATATAATGGAAGCCCGCCTTGCGAATCCCCTCAATGGCCTCCTCAATGGAGAAGCCATGGTAGCAGTTGGAATTGACGGCAATGATTCTATCCATACTTGTTCCTCCCTGTTTCAGTTGCCAACACGCACAACGCATTTCTTTTCGCTGGCCTCAAGCACGGCAAAAATAGCGCGCATTGCAGGCAACACACTTTCGCCGGAAATGGCGTCAACATCTTTGCCGTTCAACCAGTCGACAAACAAATCGATCACGCCGGACTTCGTCTGGTTGTCATTGGTCTGGATCTGTTCCACGTCGTAGTATACCGTTTCTCCATTGCGGCGGTTCAGCACAAGCGTATGGGCCGGATCGTCATAAATGCGCAGTACGCCTTCCGTGCCATATAGCACAGTAGAGTTATCCTCAGCGCCATAATTGGTCCACCCAGCCGTCATGGTGCCCGTCGCTCCACCGTCCATACGGTAGAAGCAGAATGCGTTGTCATCCACCGTAATGGGCGAACCATCCGCAAACTTCTTATCAAGCACCGTCAGGTGCGCCATCGTTTCAACAATCTTTTGCCCCGTCAGATACTGAACGAGGTCAGTTTTATGAATACCGAGATCGGCCAACGCGCCCATAGCTGCCTTCTTTTTATCGAAGAACCAGGTCTGCATGCCCGGATCCACGCTCCACGTTTCAGGGCCTGCGTGCGTAAAGGCAGTGCGGAACGTAAGGATTTTGCCGATTTCACCCTGCCGGATCAACTCTCTGGCCTTCACGTGGGCGCCTGCCAGCCGCTGATTCTGACCGATCATCAGCTTTTTGCCGCATTCGCGTGCCGTATCGACCATCGCTTCACACTCCTCAAGCGTGATGGCCATGGGCTTTTCGCAAAGCACGTGTTTTCCTGCACGCAGGGCCGCAATCGTCACTTCGGCATGCTTTTCATTGGGGCAGCAAACGCTGATGGCATCTACCTCATCCGAAGCAATCAGCGCCTCGCATGTGGGATAAGCAGTTGCGCCATACTGCTGCGCCAGCGCTTGTGCACGCTCGATGTTCACATCGTACAGCGCAGTGATGCAGCAATCCGCACGTTCTGCATATTCCGGCAGATGGCGAATCTGCGTCACCTTGCCGCAGCCAACAATTCCGATTCTGATCATGGTTTTTCCTTTCCCCGTGATGCGGTCAGGAGTTGCTTTCCTTCTTCTGCAGCAGCACAGCCACAATAACGATGAATCCCTTGAAGGCCTCACGCAGGAAGGGAGGCACGCCCATGAGGTTGAGCAGGTTGTTCATCACAGCAATGATCAGCATGCCCAGCACCGTTCCCACAATGGAACCCTTGCCGCCGCTCATGCTCACGCCGCCTACCACGACCGCAGCAATAGCGTCCATTTCATAGCCGCTGCCGGCATTGGCGTAGTCCATGGAGCCGATACGGGCCACCTGAATGATGGAGGACACCGAAACCAGCAGGCCGGACAGCACATACACCAGCGTCTTGACCTTTTCCACATTGATGCCGGAAAGGCGGGCAGTACGCTCATTGGAGCCGATGGCATACACCTGACGGCCAAAGGGCGTCTTCTGGGAAATAATGTGCAGCACCACAGCGATCACAGCCCAGTAGATGATGGGCAGAATTACCTGACCGCCAATCTTGGTGTTGGCAATCGCCAAAAACTCCGTGGGAACCTTCACGGCGTTGGTCTGCATCACCTGCTGCGTCACACTGCGGCAGATTTTCATCATGCCCAGCGTGGCAATAAAGGCAGGCAGCTTCTGTCTGGCGATCAGCGTGCCGGATACTCCGCCCAACACAGCGCCCATCACAAGGCATACCACAATGCCGATGGCAAAAGCCGGTACGCCGGTGATGCCGGCAGAGGTCAGCAGGCCGTCGGGGTAGCCGTTGATGAAGAACATCAGCACAGCGCCTACTGCCACCAGGGTGGAACCAACAGCCAGGTCGATGCCGCCGGAAATGATGACAAAAGCCATACCCAACGCCACAATACCCACCATGGAGTTGTTGCGCAGAATGTTAATCCAGTTGCGGCTCCAGTAGCTGAACCATGCGCCAAAGGAATCAAAATCAAATCCCAGCGCGATGGTCTGCAGGATAATCATCAAAATGAGCACCATACCCGTGGAGAACAGCGGATTGGTCTTCCACTGGTGTACTGCTTTTTGAAGAATGGTCTTTCGATTGGTTTTGGTCATGAGAAATCTGTCTCCTCTCGCTGCATCAGCCGCCGGTGGCCAGCCGCATCATTTCGTGTTCGTTCATGCTTTCACCGCTTACCTCAGCGCACACGGTGCCGTGGTACATCACAAGCGCTCTGTCGCACAGGCGGATGATCTCCTGCGCTTCACTGCACAGAACCACCACTGCCACGCCCTGATCCGCCAGCTGGTGAATGATCTGATAGATTTCTTCCTTCGCACCCACATCCACACCCTGGGTGGGGTTATCCAGAATCAGCAGTTTGGGGTTAGCACTCAGCCACTTGGCAAGCACAACCTTCTGCTGGTTGCCGCCGGAGAGGCTGGTGATGGAATCAGTATCGTTTTCCATCTTGATGCGCAGTGCATTCTTCTGCCGGTGGAATTCCGCCGTCTGGTCCGCCCTGCGAATCAGGCCAAAGCGAGTCATGCGGGGCAGCGTAACGATTGAACCGTTTTCAAGGATGTTCATATCCTTGATGATGCCGTTTTCCTTGCGGTTGCGTGGCAAGTAACCAATGCCCAGCTGCAGCGCCTGTTTGGTGGAGGTAATGACAACCGGCTTTTCTTCCAGATAGATCTTGCCGCTGTACTTTCCCTCCGCGCCAAATACCGTGCGGAACAGCTCGCTTCGGCCATCGCCCAGAAGGCCGGTTACGCCCAGCACCTCTCCGGCATGTACCTTGAGGCTTACATTGCGGAAATACGGCTCCTGCGTCAGGCTTTCCAGGCGAAGCACCTCTTTGCCCGTATTTCCCTTACGCTGGTTGCCCATGCTGTTTACCTCGTGGCCAACCATGTCGCGTGCAATGTCCGGAATGGATGTATCCTTCACCCATCCGTCAGCCACCACCACGCCGTCGCGCAGCACAGTATAGCGGTCGCAGATTTCCATCACCTCGCGCAGTTTGTGCGAAATGAATACAACGCCCACTTTCTGCTTGCGAAGCATACGCAGCATATCAAAAACGCGCTCAATTTCAGGATCAGTCAGCGACGTGGTTGGCTCATCCATAATGATGATAGAAGCATTCATCATCAGCGCACGTGAAATTTCAACAATCTGTTTGAAGGAAGCATCCAGCGAGGATACCATCGCACCGGGATCAATTTCCAGCCCCATTTTATCAAAGAGTTCCTTCGTCTCCCGATACATGGCAGCATGATCCAAAAAACCGCTCTTCTTTTTCAGTTCGCGGCCGATAAACATATTCTCATACACAGGCAAATCGTTGATCAGGTTGAGTTCCTGATGGATAAACGCAATGCCCGCGCCCAGCGACTGGGCAGGATTAGCGAAAGAAACCGCACGCCCATCCAGTTCGATGGTTCCCTTGTCAGGCTGCAAAACGCCGCCCAGAATATTCATCAGCGTGGACTTGCCCGCGCCATTTTCACCCAGCAGAGCGCAGATTTCGCCCTCGTTCAAATGAAAGTCAACTGTTTTCAGCACGTCATTCGCGCCGAAGGATTTGACAATTCCCTTCATCTTCAGGTTCATGTATTCACATCCGTTCTCCCAGCCCGGGAAGTGATGGCTTTGAAAAGAAAGGGCCATGGCACAGCCATGGCCCTCAGGCCTTTCGCCTGAGCGCCGAAGCGCTTGTGAAGCTTGAGGTCGTTTTCTCAATCAACAAGCGGAAGGGCCATGGCAATGCCACGGCCCTTTCCGAAGAATGGACAATTAGTAGATGGTGTTGGCCGGGTCGATGTACTCGTCCACGTTTTCAGCGCGCACGATCTGAGAGGGGATCACGGTCACGGGCTCAACAGCCTCGCCGTTGACGGCAGCGATGGCAACGTTGATGCAGTCCTTGATCATCAGGGGGCTGTACAGAGCAGAGCTGGCAGCCACGTCGGTGCGTTCCTTGATCTGGGCGAAGTAGGTCTGAGCGCCGCCGCCGCCGGTGATGGCCTTGATATCGGTACGGCCAGCATCAGCGATAGCCTGCAGAGCGCCGATGGAGGTCTCGTCGTCCTCGGAGAAGATGGCGTCCAGCTGGGGATTTGCAGTCAGAATGTCAGCGGTCACGGCCAGGCCGTCGGCAGCTGCGAAGGAGGGAGCGGAGTAGTGCAGGATTTCAACGTCGGGAGCGATCTTGGCCATGGTCTCCATGAAGCCCTTCAGGCGCAGCTCGTTGATGGAGCCGGAAGAGGGAACTTCGATGGTAGCCACCTTGCCGGTGGTGCCGATCTTTTCGACGATGTACTCAGCGCCAGCAACGCCCATGGACTCGTTGTCGCCGGTGACCTTGTAGATGCCGTTGGCGGGGATGTCCATATCGAAAGCAACAACAGCCAGGCCTTCATCGATGGCGGCCTGAGCGGCTACTTCCATGCCCACCCACTGGGGAGCGATGACCAGAGCCTGGGCGCCCCACAGCTTGGCTTCGTCAAACTGAGCGCTCATCTCTTCAGCGTTGCCGCTGGTGTACATCTTGTACTCGATGGTGCCGGCAGCAGCCAGTTCCTTGGCATAGGCTTCAGCGTGGTAGGCAACGCCGCCAACCCAGCCGTGGGTCACGGTGGAGACCATGATAGCAACCTTGATGGGGCCTTCAGCAGAAGCCATGGGGATCAGGCCAATGCACAGCATGAGGGCCAGAACGAGAGCGAGAACCTTCTTCACAGTAGTTTCCTCCTTGAAATAATGTACATTTTCCGGAGTGTCTCCGGCAGAACCTTTGCAAACAGGAAAAAGGCCTGCAAGCAGCATCTTCTTTTCCCCTTTTGCGTTGAGGACAGCATATCACTTTGTGCATGATTTGTCAATTCACCCACCGGAAGAAATATCTCCCCTCAAGCGGCTTTTTCTTGCCTTCGCCGCCTAGGCATGTTATGATGACACCACAGAATCACACCCTGTTCAGGAGGGCATTATGGAACTTAAAGGAGCAGTTATCAACTTTTTAGGCGACAGTATTACCGAAGGCGTAGGCGCGTCCGTTCCCGAAAACCGTTACACAGACGTACTTGCACGTGAATTTGGCCTGAAGGCCGCCAATAACTACGGCATTTCCGGCTCACGTATCGCGCGGCAGATCAATGTCACCAGTGAACGCCATGACCGCGATTTCTGCATGCGCATGGAAGAGATGGATCCCGCTGCTGATGCCGTTGTTGTTTTCGGCGGTACCAACGACTATGGTCACGGCGAAGCGCCGCTGGGCGTTCCCACCGACCGTGACCCTTCCACCTACTGGGGCGGCTGCCATTATCTGATGAACGGCTTGCTCACGCGATATCCGGGAAAGCCGGTTGTCATTCTCACGCCTCTTCACCGTGACAATGAAGAAAACCCCTTAGGCGACGGCTCCAAGCCGCGCAGCGCTGCCCCGCTGAGCGTGTACCGCGAGATCCTGATGAAGGTGGCGGAGTACTACGGTCTGCCTGTACTGGACCTGTACGCAACCAGCGGCATTCAGCCTGCCAACCCCACCTGCCGCGAACGCCTGCTGCCGGACGGTCTGCATCCCAGTGACGAAGGGCATGCGTTGCTGGCAAGACGGATCGGCAACTTCCTGAAAATGCTGTAACGAAAAAGGAACGTATCGCTCTGATACGTTCCTTTTTTCATTACTCAGGCATTGCGTTAAGCGCTTCCAACACTTTTGCGTCGTTTCCTTCATACACAAGTACAAAGCGCAGGCCAAAGCGGCCCACGAAGCTGTAATCTGCCTTCTCAATACCGTCTGCCAAATAGTCAGCACGGTTGCTTTCATCAAAATAGACAAGCACCTCTTCCCCATCCAGCATCATGCTTTTCCATGCCTCGGGCTTGTAGATGGGCACCTGGCGCTGCTCGTCCACATCAGCAAAGCTGCAGGTATAACCATACTTTTCAAAATGCCCGATCAGCTTGGCGTACAGTTTCTCTTCCGGCGGATTCTGCTTGCAGCCACACAGCATCAGCACCATGCTTACCAGCAACATCGCGAGCAGATATTTGGGCATTTTTTTCTGCATTTGCATCGTTCCTTTTTATATGGTAGAATGGATGCATTCCATTCAGGAGGCGATTGATATGCGCTGCGGATGTCCGCATTGCGAAGCTTATATGATCCAGTCCGAGACCGAGCATCAGGCCTGCGTGTGTCCTGATTGCGGCTACCGCTGCAACGCCTGTCTGGGTACCAATACCGTTATCACCCGTGAGCAGCTCGCCCAGTTGAAGGACGTTGAATGGTTTACGCCAAACTTTGAAAGTCCCATCAGCGACGAGGACGTCGAGGAATAATCGCCGAACGCATTGCCGCCTGTGCATGATCATATTGTTGGAGTAGTATTTTACCCCATTTTTCCCAAAACTGTCAACACGGCATATCCGTGGACACAACGGGAAAAATATGGTAGGATACTGGTAAAGGAGGCCGCACCATGAACATACATGAATCTGCAGAAGATTATCTGGAGACGATCCTCATGTTTTGCGAGGAAAACGGCTCCGCCCGTTCGGTAGATATCGCTGCTCATCTGGGCGTTACCAAGCCGTCTGTCAGTTTTGCCATGAAGCGTCTGCGTGAAAACGGCTATATTCATATGGGCGACGACAACCGCATCACTCTGACCCAGATGGGCGAAGACATTGCCCGCCGCATTCTGGAACGTCACCATGTGCTGACTGATTTTCTCATGAACATCGGCGTAAGCGAAGAAACCGCCCGTGCCGACGCCTGCAAGATTGAGCATGATCTCAGCGAAGAAACTTTCGCAGCCATCCAGAAGCACATCGAAAAAAACATGTGACTTACCCAAAACAGTCCTTTCCAAAAAGAAAGGACTGTTTTGATTTGAAATTTTTGAAAAACCCTTGACAGCACACAGGCTTCATGCTATACTTCTATTAGTTAGTTGCTTCTAACCTTTGCTGTGGGACTGGACACCCCATACAGCCAAGACCATTGGGTGATTTCCCTTCGTCACCCTCCTCCAACAAACAGGAACGCCGATCGGCATCAGCAGACTGATCGGTGTTTTTGTTTGTAAACCTAAGGAAAGTTTGACTTCTTGCTTTTCGCCTGTTATAACAGTTTTATTATCATATTTCAGGAGGATACTGTTTATGGATCTGTTCGAAGCGCTCTCTGCCCGCCGCAGCTACCGTGGAATGTATAAGCCCGACCCTGTACCGCGCGAGCATCTGAGGATGATCATGCAGGCTGCTCTGGATGCGCCGTCCGGCTGCAACAAACAAACCACCAGTGTGATCGCGGTTGATGACCCTGCTTTGGTCAAGCAGCTGGGTGCCATGCTCGAAAGAAATGATTTTGCCTCTGCTCCCGCAGCCATCTGTATTCTGACTGAGCGAAAGATTGCTTACCGCGATCGTACATTCTACATTCAGGATTACTCTGCCGCCATTCAAAATGCGCTTCTTGCCATCACGGGGCTGGGCTATGAAAGCTGCTGGGTGGAAGGGCATATTACCGATGCCGATCAGATCGGCCGTCAGATGGCGGATGTACTGGGCGTACCCCAGCACATTGAACTGGTGGCTTACCTGCCGGTCGGCCTGGCTGCCGAAGAAGGAAAGCGTGTACGAAAACTGCCTTTTGAGGAGCGTGCATGGTTCAACGGCTACCGCCTGTGACAGTGCGAAATGGTTGCATTTCTTTTGCTTTTGCCCTTGTTTCAACCAAATGAACGTGATATGATAATTCGGTTGGGACATTCTCATGAGGAGGAGAATCGGCATGCGCATTGGGTTTGATCACGACCGTTATACGGCCATGCAGTCGGAACATATCCGTCAGCGTATTGAGCAATTCGGCGGCAAGCTTTATCTGGAACTGGGCGGCAAGCTGTTTGACGACTTCCACGCTTCCCGCGTGCTTCCCGGCTTCCGTCCGGACAGCAAGGTGAGTATGCTGCTCAATCTGCGTGATCAGGCGGAACTGGTCATTGCCATCAATGCCGATGATATTGAAAAAAGCAAGGTGCGCGGCGATCTGGGCATCACCTACGACGCTGACGTGCTGCGCCTGATCGACGCCTTCCGCGGCATTGGTCTGTATGTTGGCAGCGTGGTGCTTACCCGCTGGCGTTCGCAGCATTCCGCCGTGCTGTTCAAGCAGCGTCTGGAAAAGCTGGGCATCCGCGTTTTCCGCCACTTTCCCATCGAGGGCTATCCCTATGAGGTGGAAAAGATCGTCAGCGACGAAGGCTTTGGCCAGGATGAATACATCGAGACCACCCGTCCGCTGGTGCTTGTTACCGCACCCGGCCCCGGCAGCGGCAAAATGGCCGTATGCCTGAGCCAGCTTTATCAGGAGCACAAGCGCGGCATCAAGGCCGGCTATGCTAAATTTGAAACCTTCCCCATCTGGAATCTCCCCCTCAACCACCCCGTCAACATGGCCTACGAGGCTGCCACGGCCGATCTGGATGACGTGAACATGATCGACCCCTATCATTTGGAAGCCTATGGCGTGACCACCGTCAACTACAACCGCGACGTTGAAATTTTCCCTGTGCTCAATGCCGTTTTTGAGCGCATTTACGGCACTTCTCCCTACAAATCCCCCACGGATATGGGTGTAAACATGATCGCCAGCTGCATCAGCGATGACGAAGTCTGCCGCGCTGCCGCCAAGCAGGAAATCATTCGCCGCTACTATGCTGCACGCTGCACGCTGGTGCAGGGCCGCACTGAGCAGGCTGAGGTGGATACTCTGCAGCGCATCATGCAGAAGGTGGGCCTCACCTCTGAAATGCGCCCCGTCATCGCCGCAGCTCGTCAGCGCGCCGAGGAGACCGAAGCGCCTGCACTGGCCATCGAACTGCCGGACGGCCGCATCGTAACCGGCAAAACCAGCAACCTGCTGGGCCCGTCTGCCGCACTGATTCTCAACGCGCTCAAGGCGCTGGGCGGCATTGACGAGGATACCAAGCTCATGTCCCCCACTGTTATCGAACCCATTCAGACCCTCAAGTGCGATTATCTGGGCAATCACAACCCGCGCCTGCACTCCGACGAGGTGCTTGTAGCCCTGTCCATCTGTGCCGCCACTTCCGCAACTGCAGCTCACGCCATGCGTCAGCTGCCGCTGCTGGCCCATTGCGAAGCGCACTCCACTGTCATTCTGCCGCAGGTTGATGACAACATCTTCAAGCGGCTCAAGATCAACCTTACCTGCGACGCCAAGTATCAGACGCACAAGCTGTACCACAAATAAGGATGGTATCCCATGGAAAATCTGCTTCTGAGCATTGAGATCGTACTGCCGCTGTTTCTGGTGATGATGGTGGGTTATTTCTGCAAGTCCACTGGTCTGGTCACGGAAACGCTTGCCAAACAGATGAACGGTTTGGTCTTCCGTGTTTTCCTGCCGGTTCTTCTTTGCAAAAACATCTACACCAGCTCGCTGGAATCGCTGATGAACCCAACCGTGTTTGTCACTGCGGGCGTTGGCATTGTGCTGATGTTCTTCCTTCTGATCTTTGTGATCCCGAAGATCGAGAAGGACCGCAAGGCCTGCGGCGCAATGATCCAGGCTTGTTTCCGCGGCAATTATGCCTACTTTGGCATTCCAATGGTGCAATCCATGTTCCCCAATGCCGATACCAGCGTTGCTTCTCTGCTGGTGGTGATCGTCGTGCCGCTGTTCAACGTGCTGGCCGTGATCGATCTGGAACTGTTCCGCGGCGGCAAGGCCGATCCGAAGCAAATCCTCAAAAAGATCGTCACTAACCCGCTTATTCTTGGCTCGCTGGCTGGTCTGATCATTCTGCTGACAGGTTTGCAGATTCCTTCCATCCTGCAAAAGCCCATTGATGACCTCAGCAAAATCGCTACGCCTTTGGCCCTGTTCCTTCTAGGTGCATCCATCAACTTTGGCAAAACCGGCGCTCATGCGCGTCAGTTGTCCATCTGTGTACTGGCTAAACTGGTCATCTTCCCTCTGCTGGCTGTCATTCTGTCAGCCCTTATGGGCATGCGCGGTGTAGAACTGGCCTGCATGCTGATCGTCTTTGGCGCGCCTGCCGCCGTAAACTCCGCCGTAATGGCTCAGCAAATGGGCTCTGACGGTGACCTTGCCACTGAAGCCGTCGTGTTTACAACAGCGTTCTCTGCGCTGACCATGTTCCTGTTCGTCTTTGCAATGAAGACGCTGGGAATGATTTAAGTGTGTAAAAGTATGCGAGAGGGGCCCCTCTCGCACTCCCCCAAAGAAAACTGTATTGAAGACAAACAAGTCGCCTTCTCAATTGCAATGAGAAGGCGACTTGTTTATACATTCATTTCCATGAAATAGCGGAAGCAGTTGAAGCCGACGGCTTCGTAGAACTGTCTGGCTCCTTCGTTGAAGGCCCATACATCCAGTTCGATGCGCGGATAACCATTCTGTTTGGCCTCATGTCGGATAGCTTCCATCAGCTTTCGGCCTACGCCCTGACGATGGCAGGCTTCATCCACGCAGAATTCCTCCACATGCACAAATTTGCGCTCGTTCATATACGGGCTGGCCGGGCGGTGGACGTAGCAGATGAGAGCGTAGCCCAGCAGCTTTTCATCCCGCTGCGCCACGATCAGATGCATATCCTTTTCCAGCGCGTGGGTTGCGTACACTTCAAAATCCTGCATCGGCGCAAACAGATCCGGCCTTCCCTGTACATGCAGTTCGTGAATCTGACGCTTGAGTTCTGCAGTGACAGCCAGTTCTTCAGTGCCTGCTTTGCGCACAACGATCTCACTCACTGGTTTCCGCCTCCTCCAGCCAGGGCGAATAGCTTTCCTCTTCCAGCAGTTCTTCAATACGGCCATCGGTCACACGGGTCAGTTCATGGCGCACGCGTTCGCTGTCGGCCGCTTTCATGCTCAGTTCAAAGGCAACAGCCGTTGTGAATTCTGTGCTTTCCAGCCGTACAGGCAGGCTTTTCATGGTGTGCTGCACCTTATCCCACAACGGATAAGCCACCTCGAACATCCACGTTTCGGTGGGATGCATTTCGCACACCTGCGCAGCATTGAGTGCGATGACGCATCCCTGTGTATAAGCGCGCACCAGTCCGCCCGCGCCCAGCAGCACGCCGCCAAAATAGCGCGTGACCACCACAGCGCAGTCTACAACGCCACGTGCCTTCATTACTTCGATGATAGGCATGCCGGCGGTGCCGCCGGGTTCGCCGTCGTCGCTGTAACGCATAATGCCTGCATTCTGGCCGATGATATAGGCATAGCAGTTATGGGTGGCATCCTTGTGCTTTGTACGGATACGGTCGAGGAAGGCAAGTGCTTCCTCGACCGTTTTCACAGGCGCTGCATACCCGATGAAGCGGCTTTTGTTGATGATCACTTCATCATGGGCCTCTTTGAGCAGCGTTTTGTATTCTTTCATCATGCCTTGAGGACCAGACGGCAGTAGCCCTTCTTGCCCTTGCGCAGCATCAGGCCGTCAGCGCCGATCGCAGCGGCCTCAATACGGGCGTCCACGTCGGTGACCTTCTCATCATTCACGGCCACAGCGCCGCTTTCCACCATCTTGCGGGCTTCTCCGCGGCTCTTGCACAGGCCGCAGGAGGCCAGCAGCGTGGTCACGCGGTTATTCTCAGCCAGCATATCAGCCGTCACTTCAAAGCTGGGCACGTTCTGGCTGGCAGCGCCGCCGGCAAACAGAGCCTGAGCAGCATCTGCGGCTTTCTGGGCTTCCTCTTCACCATGAATCATCTTGGTGATTTCAAAGGCAAGTACCTTCTTGGCCTCGTTGATTTCAGCATCCTTCAGCGCGCCAAGGCGGCGTACTTCGTCCATGGGCAGGAAGGTAAGCAGTGCCAGGAAGCGCTCGACGTCCTGGTCGGCCACATTGCGCCAGTACTGGTAGAACTCGTAGGGAGAGGTGCGGTTGGGATCCAGCCACAGAGCGCCCTTCTCAGTCTTGCCCATCTTCTTGCCGTCGTGGGTCATGATCAGCTTGCAGGTCAGAGCAAAGGCATCTTCCTGTTCCTTGCGGCGGATCAGGTCAGCACCGCCCAGCATATTGCTCCACTGGTCGTCGCCACCGATTTGCAGACGGCAGCCATGGGTCTTGAACAGCTGCAGGAAGTCGTAGCTCTGCATGATCATGTAGTTGAACTCAAGGAAGGTAAGTCCGGTTTCCATGCGGCGCTTGTAGCACTCGGCGGTCAGCATACGGTTGACGCTGAAATGTGCGCCGATTTCGCGCAGGAAGTCGACATAGTTGAGGTTGAGCAGCCAGTCTCCGTTGTTGACCATGGTGGCCTTGCCCTCGCCAAACTCCATGAAGCGGCTCAGCTGCTTCTGAATGGCGGCAACGTTGTCGGCAATGGTTTCCTTGGTGAGCATCTTGCGCATGTCGGTCTTGCCGCTGGGGTCGCCGATCATGGCAGTGCCGCCGCCGCACAGGATGATGGGACGATGGCCGGCCTTCTGCAGATGGCTGGCCATGATGATGGGCATGAAGTGGCCAACGTGCAGGCTGTCGGCAGTGGGGTCGATGCCAAGGTAGAAGGTCACGGGACCTTTTTCCATAGCCTTGTAGAGATCCTCTTCAAAGGTGACCTGAGCAATGAAACCGCGCTCTTTAAGCATATCCAATACGTGCATGATGTTTCTTCCTTTCTTTATTTCACTTACATGTGTTTTTCAAACAGTTTGCGCAGCTTCTCCATGCCCTCTTTGATCTGTTCGGGCGTGGAGTTGGAGAAGTTGAGGCGGAAGGTGTTGTGATGGCCGCCGTAGGGATAAAAATGCGTACCGGGCACATAAGCCACGTTGTTTTCAACAGCCTCCTGGAACACCTCGGTGGCGTTGAATGTTTCAGGCATTTCCACCCAGATGAACAGTCCTCCCTCGGGCACGGTATACTTTGTGCCGGCCGGGAAGCTATCCAGCTCCTTAAGCATCAGTTCCATCTTTTCCTTATAGGCGGGAATGATGCTGGCAATGTGGGGTTCCAGCAGTCCGCGGCGCAGGAACTGGTCAACGATCGCCTGATTCAGATTGGGCGTATGCAGGTCGGTACCTTGCTTGCCGATGGTGCACTTGCGCAGAATGTCCTTCTCAGCAACCAGATAGCCTACGCGCATGCCGGGGCTGATGATCTTGGAGAAGCTGCCCATATAGGCCACATGGCCGGTCTTGTCATAGCTCTTGATGGTGGGCAGATGTTCGCCAGTATAGCGCAGGTCGCGGTAAGGATCGTCCTCCATCACGAGGAAGCCATACTTGGCAGCCAACTCAGCAATAGGCTTGCGCCGTTCAGCAGCCAGCGTGCGTCCAGAGGGATTCTGAAAAGAAGGAATCACGTAGAACAGCTTGGGGTGATGCTCTTTGATGGCCTCTTCCAGCTTGTCCAGCATCACGCCGCCCTCGTCGCTTTCCACCGGAATCAGCTTGGCCTGATAGAGGTTGAGCGTCTGCATATTGCCAAGGAAAGTGGGGCTTTCCACCAGCACGGCATCGCCGGGATTGAGCAGCGCCTTGCACACCAGATCCATGCAGCTGGTGGAGCCGGTGGTGGGCAGCAGACCGTTGAGTTCCCAATCGAAGTCGTACTGCTGCGTCAGATAGTCGCGCAGGCTTTCCACAAAAGGCGGATAGCCCTCCGTAGCGCCATACTGCAGAATGCGCTTGCCATCAGCCTTGAGCACGTCATGCGCAAGCTCGGCGCAGATCTCGTCCGGCAGCGCCGCCAAAGACGGATTGCCGCCCGCGAAGCTGATCATGCCGGGTTTAGCCAGATACTTGAAAATCTCGCGGATCGCACTGCCTGTAACCTTGTCAAAACGGGATGCAAAAGTCAGGCCTTCTACCATAAAACAAAACCTCCTTATGAAATGAAAAACGCCTTCCCCCGTATTGGGAGGAAGGCGTGTAAACGCGGTACCACTTCCATTCGGCACACATACGTATGCCCTCTGCAGGCCCCATCAGGCCTTCGCGCTGTAAACGGCGCACCGTCGGTCTGCTACTGAAAAAAGGTTCACAGCCGGGCTCGGGGAGGTATTCCTCCTGACTGCCGCCGCTTTCTTCCACCAACCGAAAGCTCTCTTGAGGCGCGCCTGTCAGGACTACTTGGTCCCGTCAAAGCCGATAGGGGTATTATATGGGATGGATGCGTGAAAGTCAAGCAATCAAAAAAGGTTTTGCAGCATTTTGCTTGACAGCACAACTGTGGTTTGGTATCGTAAAGTCAAACCACAGAAGAGGCAGGTTTTTTCAAATGATCATTATCGGCATCTGCGGCGCAAGCGGAAGCGGCAAAAGCACGCTTGCCCATGAACTAGCCGATGCCATTGGCAGCGGCTGCACCGTTATCAACCACGACTGCTATTATAAAGACCACTCGGATCTTCCCTTTGAGCAGCGCTGCCTGCTCAACTATGACGAGCCCGATATTTTTGACCACGATCTTTTCCTTGAGGATGTAAATCTGCTGCTTTCCGGCCAGCCCATTACCCGCAAGGCCTACAACTATCCCGAACATCGCCGCGATGATACCGACGAGCTGATCCAGCCGCCGCAGGTGTTGATCATCGAAGGTATTCATGTGTTCTATGACAAGCGCCTGTGCGATCTGATGTTCCTCAAGCTCTACATGAGTGTCGACACCGACATCTGTCTTCTGCGCCGCATTGAGCGCGACATCAACGAGCGCGGCCGCAGCATTGAAAACATCTCCGCCCAGTACCTTTCCACCGTCAAGCCCATGTTTGACAAGCACATCCGCAACTACATCGAACTGGCCGATGTCATCGTCGCCCACGGCGGACGCAACGCCCGCATCAAGGATATTCTTGCCGGGTATGTACGGGGCGAACTGGCGAAGTGAGGAGTTCCGAGAGGGGGCTTTCTTTTGCAAAAGAAAGCCCCCTCTCGCGCTCTCCCCGAAGAAAACTGGTTTAGGAGGCAAGCGCTATGCGGCTGGGTGAAGTAGGACTGCTGACAAACGATGTGATACGGCTGGCAAATTTCTATAAACGTTTGCTGGGTGTTGAAAACGACAGCTCTGACGCTGTGCATCAGTTCATCATTGCTGAAGAAACAATGCTGACAGTTTACAACGACGGCAGTGTGAAAAACAACTGCAACCAGAACATGTGCATCGCTTTTACGGTGGATAATATGGACGAGGCGTATCGCAGGGTGCTCGCGCTTGGCGCGGAGATCATCGAACCGCCAGTCAAACGGCCGTGGGGCGCAGTCAACATGAGCTTTTACGACCCGGACCATAACATGGTTTTTCTCAGACAGTTTGCAGAATAGGAAAAGTCCCGGCAATGCCGGGACTTTTCCTATTCTGCTGCTTTCAACTCATTATAGAATCATCATCGCATCGCCAAAACTGAAGAACCGATACTTTTCATCCACAGCTTCACGGTACACGCGCAGCGCTTCCTCACGGCTCATCAGCGCAGAGATCAGCATCAGCAGCGTGCTTTGCGGCAGATGGAAATTGGTAATCAGGCTATCAACAGCATGGAAGGTATAACCGGGCGTAATGAAAATGCCGGTATCGCCGCCCTCAGCGCGCACCTGGCAGTCCTCGCCGGTAGCGCTTTCCAATGTGCGCACGCTGGTGGTACCCACGCAGATACAGCGGCCGCCTGCCGCACGGGCTGCGTTGATCTTTTCAGCCGCCTCGGGACTGACCTCATAATGCTCCACATGCATGTGATGTTCACTTAGATCCTCCACCTTCACAGGGCGGAAGGTTCCCAGTCCCACATGCAGCAAAACTGGCACGATTTCAACGCCCATGGCGCGAATCTTATCCATCAGTTCCGGGGTAAAATGCAGGCCTGCAGTAGGGGCTGCGGCGCTGCCCTCCTGCTTTGCATACACCGTCTGGTAACGGTTTTTGTCCTGCAGCTTTTGGTGGATATAGGGCGGCAGAGGCATCTGTCCCAGCTGATCCAGAATTTCTTCAAACACTCCCTCGTAATGGAAGCGCACCTTACGGCCGCCGTCCTCGGCGTTGTCGATGATCTCTGCGCGCAGCAGACCATTGCCGAAGGTGCAGAAGGTACCGGGCTTCAACCTTCTGCCGGGGCGTACAAGTCCCTCCCACACATCCTTTTCCAGACGTTTGAGCAACAGAATCTCCACCGGCACGCCCGTATCTTCCTTTTCGCCAAGCAGACGGGCAGGAATGACTTTTGTTTCATTCACCACCAGCACGTCGCCCTTGCGCAGAAACTGCGGCAGGTCGTAAAAATGCAGGTGCTGGATGCTCTTGTCTTCGCGGTTATACACCAGAAGACGGCTATGGTCACGCGGCTCCATGGGGGTCTGTGCAATCAGTTCTTCCGGAAGCACATAGTCAAAATCGCTGGTTTTCATATACGCAGCTGTTCTCCTTCCTCAGGCGGGGTCAGGGGCTTGCGGCCCATATGCTCGTATGCAGCCGGCGTCACCACGCGGCCGCGGGGGGTGCGCATCATAAAACCAAGCTGCATCAGATAGGGCTCGTACACGTCTTCAATGGTGGATGCATCCTCACCGGTCATGGCGCTGAGTGTTTCAAGGCCGACCGGGCCACCTGCGAACTTATCCATCATGGTGCTGAGCATCGTGCGGTCAAGCTGGTCAAGGCCCAGATCGTCCACGCCCTGCATATCCAGCGCCTGGCGGGCCACCTCGCGGGTGATGACGCCGCCGCCGCGAATCTGTGCAAAGTCGCGCACGCGGCGCAGCATGCGGTTGGCCAGGCGGGGCGTACCGCGGCTACGGCGGGCAATTTCGAGAATACCGTCATCCTCCGCCTTCACATTCAGAATGCCCGCGCTGCGTCTGACAATCATAGCCAGTTCCTCGGGCGCATACATTTCCAGACGGAAGATAATGCCAAAACGGTCGCGCAAAGGCGCGCTGAGCAATCCTGCGCGCGTGGTAGCACCCACCAGCGTAAAACGCGGCAGATCCAAACGGATGCTGCGGGCCGTCGGGCCCTTGCCGATCATAATATCCAGCGCATAGTCTTCCATGGCCGGATACAGCACTTCCTCCACAGAGCGGCTCAAGCGATGAATTTCATCGATAAACAGCACATCACCATCTGCAAGATTGGTCAGAATACTGGCCAGATCACCTGCTTTTTCAATAGCAGGGCCGCTGGTGATGCGGATGTTCTGCCCCATTTCAGCAGCGATGATGCCGGCAAGCGTCGTCTTGCCCAGGCCGGGAGGGCCGTAGAGCAGCAGGTGGTCCAGCGGTTCGTGGCGCTTAAGCGCAGCCTCGATGGAAATGCTCAGATTCTGCTTTACGTTTTCCTGACCGATGTAATCGCGCAGGGTTTTGGGGCGCAGGCTCATTTCCTGCTCGTCGTCACCGGGACGAAAGCCCGTGGAAACGATGCGGTCATCCATATGCGTTCCTCTTTCCTCAAATTACATATTCTGGGCCATATGGCGCAGCGCCAGCTTGATGAGTTCATCCGGCGTATCCGCCTGCCCCTTGACGCCCTTAAGCGCATTGGCAGCCTCCTGCGGCGTATAACCAAGCGACTTGAGCGCCAGCATCGCTTCGCTCACAGCATCCTGCGCGGGCGCATCTACCGCAGCGGTCACAGCGAAATCCTCCAGACCGGCGGTTCCGCCCAGTGCATCCTGCGCCAGCTTGTCCTTCAGTTCAAGGCTGATGCGCTGTGCCGTCTTTTTGCCAATGCCGGGTGCACGGGAAAGCGCCGCCGCATCGCCGGTCAGAATGGCCAGCCGCAGATCGGAAAGCGGCATGCTGCCCAGTACGCCCAGCGCGCTCTTGGGACCGATGCCGCTGACGGAAATCAGGCGGCGGAACATATCGCGTTCCTCCCGCTTGAGAAAACCAAACAGCTCCATGGCATCCTCACGCACATTCATATGTGTGTACAGCGTGCACTCCCCGCCCGCAGCAGGAAGACCGCTGAGCGTATTCATGCTGCACATCATGCGAAGGCCCAGACCGGCGCCTGTCATAACGAGGGCCTCGCCCTCGCTCTTTTCCATCAAAATGCCCTTGACCATTGCGATCACAGCGCATCCCTCACTTCATTTTAAATTGCTCTTTGGCAGGGCCGGTCGCCGCATGAGTCAGCGCGATGGCAATGGCGTCCGCTGCGTCATCAGGACGGGCGATGTCCTCCATATGTAAAAGCATTTTCACCATCTGCTGAATCTGCTGCTTTTCTGCTTTGCCGTATCCCACGATGGCCTGCTTGACCTGCATGGGGGTGTATTCATAAAGTTTGTCGGTATATTCTGCACAGGCTGCCAGTGCAACGCCGCGTGCCGCGCCGACAGTCAGCGCTGTTGTAACGTTTTTTGCAAAAAACAGTTCTTCAAACGCAATCTCTTCAGGCTTGTAGCTTTCCAACAGCATGCGCATATCCTCGCCGATCTGCTTAAGCCGCTCCGGGAAACGCTGCTGCGGCGTGGTGAGAATACAGCCGTAATTGACCAGTCGCTGCCTGCCGCGCTCCGCTTCGATCACACCCCAGCCCAGCGTGGCCAGACCCGGGTCAATGCCAAGGATGATCATTCCCAAATCCTCCCCATCTTCCTAACTTATTTATGATACGGGTTTGCGTTCAGTTTGTCAATTGTGAATGGCAAAGCAGGAAACGTTTGTGATTTCATCTATACAATCGAACGAAAATCGAATATAATACCACTAATTATTTAAAAGGGAGGATCAGCGTGGAAAGTAGCTTCAAGCATTCGTGGACTCAACGGGTCATTCGGCCTGAACGGCTGCTGGCGCTTGGTTTTTTTGTCATCATTCTTTTGGGAGGTCTGCTGCTTTCCCTGCCTGTCTCAGGTGTCGCGGGGCAATCCATCGGGCTTCTTGGCGGGCTGTTTACCGCCACTTCCGCCGTATGTGTGACCGGACTTAGCATCATAGATGCCGGCACGCAGCTTTCCCTTTTTGGCCAAACGGTACTGCTTATTCTGATTCAGATCAGTGGTCTGGGCTTTATGACTTTTGCCACGCTCATCATGGTAGCGCTCGGCAGGAGGGTATCGCTGCGCGGTCGCATGCTGCTGCGTGATTCCCTGAACCAGACCACACTTGGCGGAATGGTGCGGCTGTCGCTGCATTTTCTTTGGCTGGCGCTGATCATTGAGGCAGTTGGCGCGCTTTTGCTGATGCTGCGCTTTGTTCCCATGTATGGTTTGAAAAACGGCGTGTGGTACAGCTGCTTTACCGCCATCAGCGCCTTTTGCAATGCCGGCTTTGATATATTCGGCGGGTGGCGCAGCCTGACCCACCTGTATGAAGATCCTGCGGTTCTGCTGGTGATTTGTGTATTGATCGTACTGGGCGGACTTGGCTTTACCGTTATTTTGGAATGTGTGCGGCAGCGTATGCGTTTCCGAAAACTATCGCTGCATGCTCGGCTTGTGCTGAGTCTGACAGGCGCGCTGATCCTTTCGGGCATGCTGCTCACGCTGCTGACCGAGTTTAACAGCACTGCATTTCAGAAAATGACATGGGACGTAAAGCTGCTCAACAGCCTTTTTCAGGCCGTCACACTTCGTACAGCAGGTTTTGCCAGCATAGATCAGGCTTCCCTATCCGATGCCGGAAAGCTGCTTGGATGCGTATACATGTTTATCGGCGCTTCCCCAGCCTCAACCGGTGGCGGCATCAAAACCACTACCGCTTTTATGCTGGTACTGCTGGTCATAAGTGTTGTGCGCAACCGTGCACACCTCCATCTCTGGGGACGTGAGATTGCTGTGGATACAGCCCGCCGCAGTATGGCCATTGCCTTTATCGGTATGCTGGTGGTGCTTGGCTGTTCCGTGGCGATCAGCATACTTGAACAAAACAGCGGTATTCCAATGATCGACCTGCTGTTTGAAGTTGTCAGCGCTTTCAGCACAACAGGTCTCTCAGCAGCCAACACGCCGTTACTGAGACCTGCTTCTCAATGCCTGCTGATGCCGCTGATGTATCTGGGCCGCGTAGGGCCGCTCACGCTGGCCTTTGCGCTTGCCAGCCGCAGCACAGCCAACATCGCACGCATACGTTATCCCGAAGAAAAAATCATGATCGGATAAGGAGGAAAACTCATGAAAGCCAAACAATTTCTGGTACTTGGTCTTGGGCGCTTCGGAACAAGCGTTGCCAGAACGCTTTGCGAGCTGGGCCAGGAAGTCGTTGCGATCGATTCAGATGAAGCGCTGGTCACGGCGATTGCGCCGTATGTAACGCAAGCCATGCAGTTGGACGCCACGGACGAGGCTGCGCTTTCAACGCTTGGCGTGCAAAATTTTGACGCTGCCGTTGTAAGCATAGGCCAGAACACACGCGACAGCATCCTTGTGTCTGTTCTTCTTAAAGAGCTCGGCGTTTCATTTCTCATCGCCAAGGCAAACGACGAACTGCATGCAAAGGTACTGCGCAAAATCGGCGCTGACCGTGTGGTTTTTCCCGAGCGTGATATGGGCGCGCGTATTGCGCGCAGCATTCTGACCCCTAACGTGATAGACCTGATGGATTTAAGCGACGACCACCAGATCATCGAGATCCGTCTGCCCTCCCAATGGGCCGGCAACAGCATTCTGGCGTTGAATGTACGCAGGCGCTATGGCATAAACATTCTTGCCATCCGGCGTGACGGACGCTTTTTGATATCCCCCGCTCCTGATCTGCAGCTGGAACCCGACGACGTGCTGCTTGTGATGGGCAGAAGCGAAGACATTGAAAAACTGGAGCCCTAATTCATGGAAAGGAGTCTTTCTGATGGAGCCTTATCCAAACGACTATTTTGACCGGGAAGTATGCAGGCCTTACGAATGCAAAGGCGGAGACTGCGGCGTGCTGCTGGTTCATGGATTTACCGGCACCTGCGCGCACATGAGAAAACTGGCGGACTCGCTGGCGCAGCGCGGTTATACCGTGCGCACCATCAATCTGCCGGGGCATGCATCCAGCGAGGACGACATGCGAAAGGCCGACTGGCAGCAATGGCTGCAGGCCGTCAAACAGGCGTCGCTTGAAATGATGCAGCAGGTAAAAACCTTCACCATCTGCGGCCTGTCCATGGGTGGCGTGCTGGCGCTGCTGGTTGCTCAGCAGATGAAGGTGGATGCCTGTGTTCCCATTTCTGCGCCTACAGCCGTGCAAAACCGTCTGCTTCCGCTTGCAGGACTGTGTGCTCCGCTGCTGCCCCGCATCGCCTGGGGACCGGGAACAGAACGCCATGCAAAGCTTGACAAAGCATACGACTTCGGGTATTCAGGCTTCCCCACAGCGAAAGGCGCCGATCTTCACAAGCTGATCCAGATGGCACGCAAAAACCTTTTCAGCATCACCTGCCCCGTTCTGTGCGTACAAAGCGATGCGGATGAAACCATCTGGAAGGGCAGTGCGGATGAAATCCTTGGCGGCGTAAGCAGCAGTGTGCGCCAGAAACTATGGCTGCACGATGTGCCGCATGTGTGCACCATTTCGCACGAACTGCCTGCCATTGCAGACGCCATGGACAGCCTGATGCAGCGGGTACATCATGAAAAAGCACAGCAGAAATAAAAGGCGGTGCCAAACACATGAAAACCTTCCTCTTCGGCTTTGACAATGAACATCCCGCAGAGTGCGCGCAAGAGCTGCGCAGGCATCATATTGATGCTGTCGTTATGGGCACTCCCACGCCCGAAACAGCGGCTGCATTGTCCAGCGAGGAAATTGAACTGTATCTTTCCTGCGGCGCGTATCGCGTGAATGAAAGCAATGGCCTGCCTGCTATTGATTACATTGGCAAACCCCAGCCCTGGTTTCACTCGGGCTGTCCCAATGATCGAGCAAATGCCGAACGTCTGCTGGATGAAGTATTAATGCGCGCTAAAGCTTTTCCATCTGTCCGCGGTATTCTGGTGGATGGTGCACGCTTTGCTTCCTTTGCCTCCATTGAAGGCATTGAACCATTCTTCACCTGTTTCTGCCCGGCCTGTATGAAAGCGATGCAGGCGCAGGGCATTGATGGCGAAGCTGTGCGTGCGTCCGTGGAGCGGCTGGCGGCTACGCGTATTGTTTCTGAAAAGGACGAGGCATTATTGCAGCAATGGTTTGCCTTTCGCGAAAGCTGTATTCAGCAGTATATGGATCATTTTGCTGATCGCGTTCATCAGCTGCGTAACGGACTGATGGCAGGCGCCTTCATCTTCCCGCCTTCACTGGGGCGTTTTGTCGGGCAGACAGCATCGGCGTGCCGTTCGCTGGATATCGTGTCACATATGCTTTACCGCAGCTATCCCCACGAATTTGGCGTAGCCTGTCTGGGGCATGAATGGGCTGCTATGGCAGACGCATTCGGCGCGCAGCTGCAGCCCTTCAGCGGTTCTTCCCTGACAGACAGCCGCTGTGCCCGCCAGCTTCTGCGGGACGGTTTCACACCGGAATGGGTCGGGCATGAAGTTACTGAGGCACGCGCCTCGTGCCTGCCGCATCAGAAACTGTGGCCCATCATTCAGATTGAAGATGATTTCATCACAGAAACGGCACGCTGTGCCTTTAAGGCCGGCGCGGATGGCATAGGCTACTTTTCATACGGCGACGCCCCGCTGCCCTGAAATTCATCCAAACAATCATTGACAATTCCATACACTTCCGCTATTCTTTTATCAGAAATCACACGCTTGAAAGGATGACACCACATGAAAAAGCTGTTTGATGAATTCAAACGTTTCTGCACCAAGGGCAACATTCTGGAACTGGCAACCGGCGTTATGATCGGCGGCGCTTTCACCACTATCGTCAATTCTCTGGTCAATGACATGCTCATGCCTGTTATCGGCCTGATCACCGGCGGCGTGAACCTCAGCGGTCTTTTCGTCGCACTGGATGGCCAGCAGTACGCCAGCATTGAAGCCGCCAAGGAAGCCGGCGTCGGCACCCTCAATTACGGCGCTTTCATTCAGAACATCATTAACTTCCTCATCATTGCGTTCTGCGTTTTCCTGTTTGTGAAGGCCATGGCCAAGATCATGCCCAAGAAGGAAGAGGCCCCTAAGAAGGCCCCCCGTCTTTGCCCCTTCTGCAAGCAGGCTGTGCATGACGAAGCCGTCAAATGCCAGCACTGCGGCAGCGATATTGCCGGAAAGTAAACATTTGAACCCGGAGCCAAAAGGCCCCGGGTTTTTGATTGCATTTAAACGGCACGTTTATTTCCGTTTCATCTACTGTTTTTGCGTTGATATATAAACCACCGTGAAAGGAGATGATTTTGATGAAAAAAACGGCTTTGGTTATGTTGATGCTGCTCCTCCTGACTAACAGCGCTTTTGCTGCAACACTTGATGAAACGGCCCGTTCGGTTGTTCCCGAAGGTGCAGAACTGAACCGTACAGAAAAGAATGACGGAATGAATGTCTATCACTTCCGCACGGCAAACGGCGACCGTTACGAGGTCACCGTTGATCCTCAGACCACAGTCGTACAAAGTGTAGAGATGGATGCTGCCAATGACCGTGGAGGTTCGTCTGCCGTTCTTACACAGGCCGATGCAGAAACGGGAGCGCTCAAACTGTACCCGGAGGCTTCCATCCATTTTGTCACACTCGACAAGGACGATGGGCGGTATTCATACAAAGTGCATCTGAGTACAAATGAAAGCAGCGGCTGGGTAGAATTAAACGCTGAAACCGGAGCATTGATCGAAAGTGAATTTTTCTACGCGCAAACCGCACTCATTTCATCAGAAGCACCCCTGACGGCAGATGATGCCCGCAAGCTGGTGCTGTCCATTGTGACTGGTGGCAAAATCACAGAATTTGAGACTGAAAAAGAAGACGGACGGACTGTTTACGAAGGCGAAGTGATCGCTGATGGGATGGAGATTGATTTTACAATCGATGCACAGACCGGTCGAGTCACAGAATGGGAGACCGAACGCCGATAAACAGCGACGGAGGCGGGCCAGCAGGCCCGCCTCCGTTTTTTATTTCAGTTCCAGCAACTGATTCGCTGCCTTTACCGCAGCGTTCATCGCGCTTGGAAACGGCAGCCGAGCCATTTCTTCCTGTGTAACCATCTGCATCCCTTCCGGCGTAGATTGCAGTTCGTAATGCAGCAGCTTCATGTTCCAAACCCTGTGAGTGAATACATGCTTTGCTTCTCCCAGCTCCTTGACAAAGCGGCAGTCGATCCCCTGTTCCTGCATCAGCTGCAAAACAGCATTGGGCTCATTTTCCTCTTCAATCAGGCAATACACATACAGGCCGTTGAGCATGCGCTCGCTGCGCTGCACCACAGCGATCCTGTCGCCCAGCGTAAGCAGGCACACCGCCATGTCAATTTGTTTGGGCGGACGCTTTTTTTCATGTACCGGCAGCACGTCTGCATCACCCTCCAGACAGGCGTCGCAAATTTCATTCCAGGGGCACAGATCGCAGCGGGGCGTACCGGGGCAGCAATGTGTTGCCCCCAATTCCATCAGCGCCTGATTATAATCCCCAGGCCGGTCAGGAGGAATGCTTTCCTTTACCAGTTGGCGGATCTGTTTCTGTACCGCAGGTATGCCAACATCCTCGCGAATTCCCCAGAAACGTGAGGCAACGCGGTACACGTTTCCATCCACTGCAGGCTCGCGCAGGCCAAATGCAATGCTGCCGATGGCTCCGGCGGTATAGGGGCCGATGCCCGGCAGAGCCAGAATCGCATCATATGTTCCGGGAAAAACGTCGTCATATTCATTTGTGATGACCTGCGCCGCCTTTTGCAGGTTACGGGCGCGGCTGTAATACCCCAGTCCTTCCCATGCCTTGAGCACCTGTTCCTGTGGGGCATGCGCCAAAGCCTGTACCGTAGGAAACAAATCAAGAAACCGCGCATAATATCCCTTGACCGTCTCCACGCGTGTCTGCTGAAGCATGATTTCAGATAACCATATATGATAAGGGTCCCGCGTGCGGCGCCATGGCAGATCACGCTTAAAACCGTCATACCATTCAAGCAGCATAAGGGATGCATCCTTGTGCATGTTTTCCCCCTCCTTTGCAGCTTCATTGTACCATAAAACCTGTGTTGCGAAACATATGCACAAAAAAAGAAGAAAATATGGCCGTTTTGTAAAATGGTCTGTTTTTCCGGTTTGAAAGTGAAAAAAAGTCCTTCGGATGCTTGACACTTGGGAAGAAATGCCGTATATTAGGTTCTGTTGTTAGCACTCCATTTACACGAGTGCTAACAACAGAAAACACTATCCAATGTTTAGGGAGGATACAGAGATGAACGTTAAGCCTTTGGGCGACCGCGTGGTCATCAAGAACGTCGAGATCGAAGAAACCACCAAGAGCGGCATCCTGCTGACCGGCACCGCCAAGGAAAAGCCCCAGATGGCCGAAGTACTGGCTGTGGGCCCCGGCGGTCTGGTTGACGGCAAGGAAGTCAAGATGGACGTCAAGGTTGGCGACAAGGTCATCTATTCCAAGTATGCCGGCACTGAAGTGAAGATCGACGGTCAGAACCTGATCATCGTTCGTCAGAGCGACATTCTCGCGACTGTCGAGTAACTTTTTCCACTCACAGTATAATCCCACTTCGAGTTTGTAAGGAGGAAACCTCATTATGGCTAAGCAGATCAAGTACGGCGAGGAAGCCCGCCGCGCTCTTGAAAAGGGCGTCAACGCGCTGGCCGATACCGTCAAGATCACCCTGGGCCCCAAGGGCCGCAATGTCGTGCTGGACAAGAAGTACGGCGCTCCCCTGATCACC
>JAFWYA010000007.1 GCA_017517815.1 Clostridia bacterium
GTTATGGGCAACCTGACCGGCCTGTTTGACAGCGTGAACGAACAGGTATCAGAGATCGCCAGCACAGTCGGCACCACGCCCCAGGGCTGGAACGGCAGCGTATTCAGCATGGTGCAGTCCCTGTCCGAAACGGTGATCGTACCGATTGCCGGCATCATTCTTGCCATTGTCATGACCATGGAACTGATCCAGATGATCGTGGACCGCAATAACTTCCACGATTTCGATATCGGTCAGATCTACAAATGGGTGTTCAAGACCTTCTTTGCGGTGATGATCGTCACCAACACATGGAATCTGGTCATGGCGATCTTTGATCTGGCCCAGCATGTGGTCAATAACGCAGCTGGCGTCATCCTGTCGGATACAGCAATAGACCTGTCCACCATTGTCACGGATATGGAAGCACGCCTCATGGAAATGGAGATCGGCCCGCTGTTCAGCCTGTGGATTCAGTCTGCCTTGATCGGTATCATCTCCTGGATACTGACGGTCTGCATCTTCGTCATCGTATACGGCAGAATGATCGAGGTATATCTGGTCACATCCATTGCGCCCATTCCCATGGCCACCATGGGCAACCGCGAATGGTCATCCATGGGGCAGAACTATCTGCGCAGCCTGTTTGCTCTCGGCTTTCAGGCATTCCTTATCATTGTCTGTGTCGCTGTATATGCGGTGCTGGTACAAACCATTGCCGTCAATACCGACGTCATCAAAGCCATCTGGACGTGCATCGGCTACACGGTGCTGCTGTGCTTCACCCTGTTCAAGACCAGCAGCCTGTCCAAGTCCATCTTTGGCGCGCATTAAGGAAGGAGGGAATCAATGGCTTTCGTCCCCGTCCCCAAAGACCTGGCGCAAGTGAAGACCAAGGTAATCTTCAACCTGACCAAGCGCCAGCTCATCTGTTTCGGCGGCGGCATCCTGATCGGACTGCCGCTTTTCTTTATCACCAAAACGATGCTGCCCAGCAGCGCAGCGGCGATCATCATGATCCTCGTCATGCTCCCTTGCTTCATGTTCGGCATGTATGAGCGCAACGGACAGCCTCTGGAAAAGATTCTGCATTACTTCATTCAGAGCCGCTTCAAGCGGCCTAAGAAGCGGCCGTACCGCACCGAGAATATCTATGCTGCCCTGAAAAAGCAGGCGCAGCTGACAAAGGAGGCAAAACGCATTGGCCAGAAACCGCGAAAGCAAAAGCGTCCCCAAGGTGAAGCTGACCAGGGCTGAAAAGAAGCAGCTTGCAGCCATCATGGCACAGGCGCAAAAGAAAAAAGGTCCGCAGACTGCCCAACAGACCATTCCGTATCAGCGAATGTGGCCGGATGGTATCTGCCGCGTCACCGATCATTACTACACCAAAACCATTCAGTTCTTCGACATCAACTACCAGCTGGCGCAGAACGAGGATAAGGAAGCAATCTTTGAAGCCTGGTGTGATGTGCTGAATTACTTCTCGCCCGACATCCGCTTCCAGTTTTCCTTTGTGAACACCGTTGCAAGCGAAGCAGCCTTTGAGCAGTCCGTCATCATCCCGCCCCAGGGCGACGGCTTTGACGATATCCGTGAAGAGTACACGCAGATGCTTCTCAATCAGGTGTCCAAAGGCAACAACGGCCTGCAGCGGACCAAGTACCTGACGTTTGGCCTTGATGCGGACAACATCAAGACCGCCAAGCCCCGGCTGGAACATGTGGAGCTGGATTTGCTCAACCATCTCAAGCGTCTGGGCGTCAAAGCAGAACCCATGGACGGCAAGGAACGCCTTCGCCTGATGCACTCCATGCTCCATATGGATGATCCGCAGGCAGAGTTCATGTTCGACTGGAAATGGCTTGCGCCCTCCGGCCTGTCTACCAAGGACTTCATCGCCCCCAGCGGTCTGTACTTCAAAGACGGACGCCGTTTCCACATGGGCGGCAAGCTGGCGTCGGTGAGCTTCCTTCAGATCTTCGCTGCCGAACTGGATGATCGTATTCTCGTCAAGCTCCTGGGACTGGAATCCAGCCAGATCATCACCATGCACGTTCATTCGCTGGATCATGTGGAAGCCATCAAGCTGGTCAAAAGCAAGATCAGCGATCTCAACCGCAGCAAGATCGACGAGCAGAAGAAGGCTGTGAGATCGGGTTACGATATCGACATCCTGCCCAGCGACCTGAACACCTACACCAACGATCTGACCAAGGTGCTGCAGGACTTGCAGAACCATAATGAGCGCATGTTCATGCTGACCTTCCTGGTGATGCACACCGGCAGCTCCCGCAAGGAACTGGATAACATCCTCCTCCAGGCCAAGGGAATTGCGCAGGAAAAGCTGTGTCAGCTGGTTCCTCTGGATTACCAGCAGGAGGAAGGTTTGGT
Organism: Clostridia bacterium; assembly: GCA_017517815.1. Next base: position 2,371 of record JAFWYA010000007.1, read on the forward strand.
TGCCTCCATGCCGCTGGGCTATAACCCGGTGGAGATCGAGCGTTCCATGACCACCTCCTCCCTTGCGATCTTCATGCCTTTCGTCACCCAGGAACTGTTCCACAACAGTTCGGAGGGGCTGTACTACGGCCTGAACGCGCTGTCCAACAACGTGATCATTGCAGACCGAAAGAAACTGAAAACACCCAACGGCGTCATCCTCGGTACGCCCGGTTCCGGCAAATCCTTCTCCGCGAAACGAGAAATTTCCAACATCCTGCTGGTCACGAAGGACGATGTGTTCATCTGCGACCCCGAAGGCGAATACTACCCGCTTGTGCAGCGCTTCGGCGGTCAGGTCATCCGCATTTCGCCCACCAGCGGCGATTACATCAACCCGCTGGATCTGAACCTCAACTATTCGGATGAGGAAGAACCGCTGCGCCTGAAGTCCGACTTCGTGCTGTCCCTGTGCGAGTTGGTGCTGGGCGGGCGTGAAGGCGTCGGACCGCAGGAAAAGAGTATCATCGACCGCGCGCTCAGAGAGATTTACCGTCCCTTCCTTGCCGATCCCGTGCCGGAGAAGGTGCCTATCCTGGGTGATCTGTATGAAGAACTTCTTCGGATGAGCGAACCGGAAGCTGCCTATGTAGCCACCGCGCTGGAACTGTATGTCACCGGCTCTCTCAACGTGTTCAACCACCGTACCAACGTGGAACTGAACAACCGCCTTGTCTGCTTCGACATCAAGCAGCTGGGCCAGCAGCTGAAGAAGCTGGGCATGCTCATCGTGCAGGATCAGGTGTGGAACCGCGTGACCATCAACCGCGCCATGAAGAA
>JAFWYA010000072.1 GCA_017517815.1 Clostridia bacterium
GCGGCTGAGACGGTACATCAAATTCGCCTGACATTCGATCAGGATCTGAATCAGTCGCAGCGCATTACCATGTCGGGCAAATTTCAGCGGGAGAATCCCTGGTGCATTCCAGAGCGACTCGTGCGCGATTATGATGTGAGTCTGTTCAAAGACGGCTGCCTCGTCCATACATTGCAGGTGCGGGACAATCATCAGCGGCAGAACATTCTGGATATCGCTGCAATTGACGCGGATGAAATGCAGCTGCACATCCTGCGCACGCACGGTTATCCCCGTGCCCGAGTATACGAGGTACGCGTTTACTGACATATTCCATCTATCCGGACGATCATGAAACAAAGAAAAGAGGGCGGGATTCATGGCCATGAGGATCAAGAGACAGACGGCGTCATATGACGTGGTGATTATCGGAGGCGGCCTGGCAGGCACATGCGCAGCAATCGCCAGCGCGCGCGGAGGCGCAAAAACCGCCCTGATTCAGGATCGCCCCATGCTGGGCGGCAACGCAAGCTCGGAAATCCGCATGCACGTGTGCGGTGCGTCCACCAACGGCACCAAGCCGAACGTGGAAGAGACAGGTATCCTTTACGAGCTGATGCTCAACAACAAAAAGTACAATGAGCGCTACAACTATTCCATGTGGGACGCGGTGGTCTATCAGACGGCACGGCAGCAGTCCGGGCTGACGCTGTATATGAACACGTCCATGCAGGACGTGTTCATGAACGGCGACCGCATCAGCGCTGTGAAGTGCTACCAGCTGACCACGGAAATCCACTGGGAGATTGCCGCACAGCAGTTTATCGACGCAAGCGGCAACGGAACGCTCGGCTTTATGGCGGGGGCGGATTTCCGCATCGGCAGTGAAAGCAAGGCGGAATTCGGCGAAATGCACGCGCCGCCCGAAGCCGACGAATACCGCATGGGGAACACGCTGCTTTTCAAGGCCGTGGATTGCGGCAAACCCATGCAATTTGTCAAGCCGGACTGGGCCTGGACCTTTACGGAGGAGCAGCTGCGCTACCGCAAGCACGGCGACGCACAGCCGCTTTTCGGCGTTGACGACAAAAAGCCCGGCGTGACCGTGCTGGACAACCAGCAAAAGCGGAAGGGTAAAAACTTCGACGCTTATTGCGTGGATTACGGCTACTGGTGGATCGAGCTGTGCGGCAAGCAGCCCGACATCATCGCTGAATACGAGGAGATTCGCGACGATCTGCTCGGCTGCGTCTACGGCGTGTGGGATCACATCAAAAACGGCGGCGCTCATGGCGCGGAGAATTATGATCTCCTGTGGGTCGGCATGCTGCCCGGCGTGCGCGAAAGCCGCCGCTTTGAGGGCGATTACATGCTCACAGAATGCGATATTCTGGCCAACAGGCGCTTTGACGACACAGTCGCCTACGGTGGATGGCCCATGGACAACCACACGCCCAACGGTCTGCTGGATTACGATAAGTTGCCTACCGCGCTGTTTAATTTCCCCGGCGTTTACGGCCTCCCCTACCGCATATTCTACTCCCGGAACATTCCGAATCTGTTCCTTGCAGGCAAGATTATCAGCTGCTCCAAGCTCGCTATGTCAAGCACGCGCGTGATGGGCACCTGTGCTGTCGGCGGACAGGCCGTCGGCACAGCGGCGGCGCTGGCCATCAAATACAACTGCGACCCGCGCGACGTCAGCGCCCATATGGATGAACTCCAGCAGCAGCTGCTGAAGGACGATTGTTATCTGCCCGGTATTGTCAACCATGACAAGAATGATCTTGCGCTCAAGGCGAAGGTGAGTGCCGATACCGGCAGCAATCCCGAAGCCGTCATCAACGGCGTTACCAGAAATGTAGACGATGATGTTCATGCATGGACGTCCGCCGCGCTGCCCGGTAAGCTCTCCCTCCAGTGGGAGCAGCCTGTGACCATCAGCGAGATTCAGATTACGTTTGACACCAATCTTTCCCGCTCCATCAAGCAGACGATGTCCTCCAAGCGCATCAGGGAGCAGACGCTCGGCCTGCCGCCTGAGCTGACCAGGGATTATTGCGTGGCGCTGTATTCGCAAGGCGCGGAGGTGGCTCGGCAGGAAGTCCGTGGAAACCATCAGCGCATGAATCGCGTACGCTTTCCGGACGTGACGTGCGACAGAGCCGAGATCGTCGTCCTTGCCACATACGGCGATCCGCAGTCAAGGGTTTTTGAGGTCAGAGCCTATGCAGAAAGCAGGGAATGAGGTACAGCATGGCAGCATATACACTCGGTCTTGATTTTGGCTCGCTTTCTGTCCGCGCGCTGATCGTCAACGTGGAAACGGGGCAGGAATGCGGCACAGCTGTATGTAACTATCCGCACGGCATTCTTGATACAGCGCTGCCCGACGGCACGCCGCTTCCGCACGGCTTTGTGCTTCAGCTGCCGGAGGACTACTGGCACGGCATGGGCGTTTGCGTCCGGCAGGCGATGACCGACGCCGGTATCTCCCCTTGTGATATCAGAGGCATAGGCCTTTGCACAACAGCCAGCACGATTCTCCCCATGACGGAGGACGGCACGCCGCTGTCCGCCCTGGACGCATGGAAAAGCAATCCGCATGCGTATATGAAAATGTGGAAGCATCGCGGGGCGGTCGAAATCGCCGAGCAGATGAAACAGGTTGCGGCAGACCGGCACGAAGCATGGTTTGAGGAATACGGGCGCGTTATCACGTGTGAATGGATGATGCCCAAGGTGTTCGAGCTGGCGATGCATGCGCCGGGAGTCTACCGTGAAGCCGCACACATCCTTGAAGTTGGCGACTGGCTGGTTCAGCGCTTGACAGGCGTGCACAGCCGCAGCATTGCTCTGGCCAGATGCAACGGTCTGATGCGGCAAAAGGAGCGGCCTTCTCCCGCTTACTTTGCCGCCATATGCCCTGCTGCCGCTGATGTTGTGCGCGAAAAGCTGTCGGGCGAGTACCGGCGCATCGGCAGTGTAGCAGGATATCTGACCGCAGAGGCTGCAGCCCACATGGGACTTGAAGCGGGAACGCCTGTCAGTCCGGCCATGGTTGATGCGCAGGCAACCGTGCTGGCCTCGGGCGCTTGCCGGAACGGCGACATGGCCATGATTGTCGGCACCAGCGCAGTCGAGATTTTGCTTTCAGACAGGCCGCGTCACGTGGAAGGCATACACATTTCCGCGCAGGATGCAGCCGTGCCGGGCATGTACAGCCTTGGCGGCGGTCAAAGCTGCGTTGGTGACGGCTTTGATTGGTTTGTAAGCAACTGCGTTCCTCACAAAGCATGGGAGGATGCGCAGGCCCATCAGCAGGATATCCATACATATCTCATGGAGCAAGCCGCCAGGCTGCAGCCCGGTGAATCCGGACTTCTGGCACTGGATTGGTGGAACGGTTTGCGCAGCCCAAGCTTCCGTTTTGATTTGAAAGGCTGCATCATGGGCTTCACCCTGCGCACCCGTGCACATGAGATCTACCGCGCCATGCTGGAGGCGTCCGTATTCGGCGCGCGCAGAGTGGTTGATCTGCTTTGCGCGTCAGATTGCCCTGTGCAGCGCATCTTCGCAGGAGGCGGCATTGCATGGAAAAACCCGCTGATGATGCAAATCTACGCCGATGTTCTGCAAAAGCGGATTGACGTATGCGAAAGCCGCCAAACCGGCGCGCTCGGCAGCGCCATGCTCGGCGCCATGGCAGCAGGATATTCCAAGGAGAATGTGCTGAAAAACATGACGAGTGCGATTGCGGCAAGCTATTTTCCAAGCGCAGAGGCGGGCCTAAAATACGAACAGCTGTATCATGCCTATCTCAGGGCTGCAGCATGGTATGAAAGCGCAGAGAATCCGATGCGCGTTTGAGTTTGCAGATGCAAAGTTCACTGTTCCGACGGCGCTGATTGAACTGACGGCAACGTTTTCTCCCCTTTCACGTGCGAAACGCGGCGTACTGCACATTGTACGCCGCGCTAGATTGTCAAAAAAGGTCGCAAGCAGCGGCCTTTTTTGGTATAATAGAAGCAGGTGATGATAATGCTGAAAAAGGAAATGGAACAGCGTCAAGCAATCGAAATGCTGTGTACCGATATGCTCGTACCCAAGGATCATCTGCTGAGAAAGATTGATGCAGCAGTAGACTTTACGTACATTTATAGTCTTGTAGAGGATTTGTACTGTGAAGACAACGGCCGCCCGAGCTGCGATCCGGTGGTCTTGTTCAAGCTGGTATTGATCCAGCATCTGTTTGGGATCCGTTCATTGAGGCAAACAATGCGGGATGTTGAGGTGAATGTGGCGTACCGCTGGTATCTCGGGTATACAATGTCACAACAGCTGCCGCATTTTGCAACGATCAGTTACGCATTCCGTCACCGTTTTACGGCAGATGTAATCGAAGCTGTTTTTCGGTGGGTGCTCGAAGAGGTGGCTTGTGCAGGATACCTGTCACCGGAAGTGGTGTTCGTAGATGGCACTCACATCAAAGCCAATGCGAATATGAAAAAGCAAGTGAAGAAGCAAATTCCCAAAGCTGCCCGTCATTACCAGGAGCAGCTGATGGAAGAGGTAGATGCAGACCGGAAAGAACATGGGAAGAAACCGCTGAAAAAAGATAACAATGGCGGAACGCCGTCAGCCAAATCAGAAGAGAAGACGATCACTGAGTCCACCACCGATCCAGATTGCGGCGTTTTTCATAAGGGTGAGCACCAAAAGTGCTTTGCATATGAAGCACATACGGTCTGTGAAAAGCGGGGATATGTACTGGAAGTAGAAGTAACGCCCGGAAACGTCCATGACAGCGTTGCTTTTGACACGGTTTTTGAACGCTTGGTTGAACACCATCCCGAGGTTGAAATCGTAACAGCCGATGCAGGCTACAAAACACCATGGATCTGCAAACAGGTCATTGACAGCGGTAGAATTCCTTCGTTGCCTTACAAGCGTCCCATGACGAAGAAGGGCAATCTGCCATGGTACGAATATGTTTACGATGAGTATTACGACTGCGTGCTGTGTCCGCAATACAAAGTGCTGGAATACGCAACGACCAACAGGGACGGATACAGGGAATACAAGAGCAAAGGGTACATTTGCAAGGATTGCCCTGTAAGGAAGCAATGCACACAGAACAAGCAGTGTGTCAAAACTGTTGCCCGACACATCTGGCATGACTACCTTGAACAGGCTGAAGATATCCGACATTCTCCTCTGGGAAAGGCAACTTACGCTCTTCGCTCTCAAACGATTGAACGCGTTTTCGCTGATGCCAAGGAAAAACACGCTATGCGTTACACACCCTACAGAGGGCTTCCTGCTGTTACGGCATGGGTGAAGCTCAAATTCACTGCGCTAAATCTGAAAAAGCTCGCCATCCACAAGTGGATGCGCTTGCTTGTTTCTTCGATTTTTCACATGATTGAAGCCACTTTGCTACACGGCAAAGTGGCTTCTTTGACAGTCTGAC